>CALEUQ010000035.1 GCA_937920495.1 uncultured bacterium
CTTTCGTGCAATTTCTCTTAGCGAATATTTTTCTTTTGTATACATCATTTTTTGGATGACTTCTCTCTCATAGTGCTGTAAATGTGTAAATTGCCTCATAAGAGCCTCCTTACGTGTTGTGGTGATGATACAATCACGTTGACTTTATGCGCTCCTTATGAGGCTACATTTTTTTTATTTTGTGTTGCATATCATTCTTGAATTTGCCCAATAACATTTGACATTGACAAATCTCTGCGCATATCGTACTATTTATACCATGAAACTGCTATCAGCAAAAATCACTTTAACGGTAACTATCGCCCTGACTTTGGTAGGTTATGCGTTAGCTCAAAAAGTTAACAATACAAACCCTTTGCATATACGTGTTGTTACTGCAATTTATGAACCATTTGTTATGTACAAAGATGGAAAACTTACTGGTTTTGATATAGATCTATTGAATGAAATTTGTAAAAACAAAAACATTACGTATACCATCACTGTCACCACGTTTCAGGATATGCTGGCTCAAGTTAAAGAAGGTAAAGCGGATATGGCTGTTGGCTGCATCTATGTTACTGATGAACGTGAACACTGGTTTAATTTTTCAGATAGTTACCTGGAAGGTGGCCTGGTGCTTGTTGTTCCTGCAGCTAGTAATGTGCGCACTGTATATGACCTTGGGAATAAAACCGTTGGTGTTAAAAAAGATGCTTCAGGCGATAAGTATGCCACTAAGCTCATTTCGCAAGGGTATGATATTAATATAGTACTCTTTCAGGATACTGTTGAATCATTTAATGCACTTGTAAATGGAAAGCTTGATGCAGTTTTAAACGATTATCTGAACTCTGTGTATTTACTTAACAAATATTTTTCCGGAAGCATCAGGATAACAAAAGGCACATGGGGCGATATTGTATATGACCGAAAAAAAATAGCTTTCCCCGTATCAGCACGGAATAAAGAATTATTACAAATTGTGAGCGATAGTATCCAGGAATTGAAATCTCAGAATTATATTGATATGCTATACTGGAAATGGTTTGCTATAATGCCTCCGCCTGATATACCAAAACGCATAATGTATTATACTGGCGGAATCTTGATAACATTGCTTGTGTCACTACTTGTATTTCAATTATACATCAGGCGAAAACGAATACAAGAGCTTCAGATACTGGAATCACATTTCAGGAATCTGGTTTATGATTTAAATGTGGGTGTGTACATAATACAAAAAAACAGGATAGTTCTTGCAAACTTTGAAGCTGCTCGGCTGGCTGGAACATCTTTTGACGACATTATAGGAAAAACACTGGATGATTTTTTTACTGAATATGTTGTAGATAGCGAAGGAATTTCACAATATTCAACATTTGCTGATTTAGATAAAACGTTAAGATTACGCCAGCATGTGTATAAGGCAATATTAAAACGAAAGGACGGGGTAACCGTAAGTGCGTTATTGAGAGTAAGGTCTGTTGCCTGGATGGGGCAACCGGCTGTGGAATGTGTTGTGAGTGATACAACCGAACTTACACACCTGGTTGTACAACAGGAACAATTAAAAGGGCAGCTGTTACAATCGCAAAAATTGGAAATAATTGGCCAGATTGCCGGTGGGATAGCTCATGATTTTAATAATATTCTAACCGTGATACTGGGATATGCCAATTTACTTGAAAAAACAATTGATGAAAAGAATAAAAATGCAGTTGAAAAGATTATTCAAGCAGGAAATCATGCCAAAGACATTGTATCAAAGCTTATGACATTTGCCCGTAAAAAGGCATTTCAAGCTGTTGAAATTGATGTGCATACAATAATTCAGAATGCTGTTTCCCTATTACATACTGCATTATCAAAAAATTGTGATGTCAAATTACTATTGCAGGCTCACAATTATGTGATATTCGGTGATGCCACGCAGATGCAGCAGGTAATAATGAATCTTATAATAAATGCTGCCGAAGCAATGCCGCATGGTGGAACAATTACCATACAAACTGAAGATACAACAGTTGTTAATGATAAAACAGGTATGGTTGAAACTATACCTGCCGGTGAATATGTATTGTTGACAATACATGATACTGGAACCGGTATACAACCTGAACATCTGGAACATATTTTTGAGCCGCTATACACAACAAAGGAAAAGGGAAGCGGGTTGGGGCTTGCGATAGTATACGGTATTGTTAAACAGCACAAGGGATTTATTGATGTAGTATCAGAGCCTGGCTCTGGTACACGCTTTTTTATTTATCTACCTGCTCAAAAATCAACAAAAGTCATTGAAAGAAAAAACAACTCCGCATTGCAGGCAATGCAAGGCACCATAATTATTATTGACGATGATGATAATATCTGCCAGTTGTATAAGGAAGCATTGAAATTGGGTGGATTGCATGCGGTTACATTTACAAATCCAAAGGAAGGAATATCGTTTATTGATAACTACGCTGATACAGTGGATCTTGTGATAAGTGATGTACGAATGCCGGTGCTTTCCGGTGAAGACGTTTTGAATTATATAAAAACGCATTATCCTGATATCCCTGTTGTTATGATGAGTGGATATTATGATGATGCAATGAAGGTGCAATTAGCCAGTATGGGTGCCTGCCAGGTATGGCAAAAGATGTATGATGTTCACGAAATAGTCCATAAGGTAAAAGGTGTGTTACACAACTATGGCAGAAAAAACAATATTTGTCGTTGACGGCCATGCATTATGCTACAGGGCATATTTTGCATTACAACGCAATCCTTTGATTAACAGCAAAGGGCAGAATGTTTCGGCTATTTATGGATTTTTCAGGATGCTTCTTCGTTTATTGCTGACTCAAAAGCCTGATTACACCATCATTGCGTTTGATCCACCAAAAAAATCATTCAGATTTTCATTGTATCCGGAGTATAAGGCACAACGTGCAAAAATGCCTGATGAACTTAAAAGCCAGATTGAAGAGATCAAAGCAATGTTGCAGGAAATGGGTTTTGCTGTTATCATTATGGATGACTATGAAGCTGATGATGTTCTTGGATCTGTAGCCAGGCAGTATTCGGATTCATATAAGGTGGTGCTGGTTACTGGTGATAAGGATGCCTATCAGCTTCTGGGCGATAAGAATGTCTCAATCTATGCTGGCAAAAAAGGCATTACTGAATTTGAAAGTATTGATGCTGATGCTGTCGTACAGAAATTAGGTGTGAAGCCAGAGCAGATAATTGACTATATGGCACTCACCGGTGATGCAGTTGATAATATACCCGGAGTAAAAGGTATTGGCGAGAAAACAGCATCAAAGCTTTTGCAGCAGTATGAAACACTTGATAATATTTACACGCATTTACATGAGCTTACCGGAAAAATCAAGGAACAGATTGAATCACAGAAAGACTCAGCATACCTTTCACGTCAGCTTGTGACCATAAAAACTGATATACCATTGCCATTTCCCATTGAAAAGGCTCTGACCCCACATCTGCACAATGAAAAAGTACGCCAGCTTTTCAAAAATCTGGAAATGGATTCTATTGCTCGAGAGTTAGGCGATACAGAAAAATCAATCTCGGTCAAAGAGATGGCAGGATATTTCACGGTAACGGATAGTGAGATGCTTGGCAACGTGGTTGCAGCAATCAAAAACGCAAAAATTGTGTCATTTGATACCGAGACAACATCATCACGTCCAATGGAAGCAGAGCTTGTGGGTGTGTCATTTTCCATTGCTCCACAATCTGGATGGTTTATTCCTGTGGGCGATAGTTCATTATGGGGCTATAATGCAATACCAAAAGATCAAATGCTACACATTATCAGTACTGTACTTGAAGATGAGAATATACGAAAGGTTGGTCAGAACATTAAATATGATATGCTTGTTATGTTAAACTGCGGCATTACAGTTAGAGGCATTTATTTTGATACCATGGTTGCCTCGTATTTGCTTAATCCTGGGTTGCGCCGCCATAATTTAGATGATCTGGCTTTAGAATATCTTAATTATACCAAGATAACGTTTGATGAACTTATAAAAGATGGAAAAAAAGTGCAGCAGATAACCCGGGTACCATTACAAAAACTATCGCACTATGCAATAGAGGATGCAGATATCGCATTGCGTTTATACCAGATTCTATACAAAAAACTTGAACAGGAAAATCTACTTGAATTGTTTTTTAACGTTGAGATGCCGCTTGTTACTGTGCTGGCATATATGGAATACTACGGGGTGAAGATTGATCGTTCACACTTTGAAACATTGTCCAGGGAACTATCGCATAAAATAAAAGAAACCGAAGAAAAAATTTACTTGCTGGCAGGTATTTCTTTTAATATCAACTCAACGCGGGAGCTATCGCACATATTGTTTGAAAAGATTGGGCTTAAACCGGTTAAAAAGACAAAAACAGGTTTTTCTACCGATATTCAGGTGTTAGAAGCGCTAAAAGGGCAGCACGATATTATTGATTATTTGATTGAGTATCGCACATTAAACAAGTTGCAAACTACGTATGTTGACACATTACCCCAACTGGTGAATCCTAAAACGGGTAGAATTCACACATCGTTTAATCAGACGGTAACTGCCACAGGCAGACTTTCGTCATCCGATCCCAATTTACAGAATATACCTGTGCGTGATGAATTTGGGAAAAATATCAGAGCAGGATTTGTAGTAGAGGAAGGATGTGAGATGTTGTCTGCTGATTATTCGCAGATTGAGCTTCGCCTTGCTGCGCACTTATCAAAGGACCCCACCATGATTGAAGCGTTTCATAAGGGAATAGATATTCATGCTCAGACAGCTTCAGCAGTGTTTAATGTACCACTGGAACAGGTAACTGATGCAATGCGAAGACAGGCAAAGATTATCAATTTTGCTACCATCTATGGTGTGTCACCATACGGGCTTTCACAGCAGGCTGATATATCATTTGATGAAGCTACACAATTTATTGAAAAATATTTTACCGCGTACCCAAAGATTAAAGAATACATTGATACCACCATTGCGTTTGCTCGTAAAAATGGCTATGTGCAGACTTTGCTTGGCAGGAAACGATACATCCCTGAGATTACTTCATCAAATCAATTCAGGCGTGAAGGTGCAGAACGTATTGCCATAAACACGCCAATTCAGGGTACATCAGCTGATATGATAAAAGTTGCAATGATTGCTATTCACAAAACCTTTGCTAATAAAAATTTAAAAAGCAAAATGATACTTCAGGTACACGATGAACTGGTATTTGAGGTTCCCAAAGATGAAAAGGCAATTGTTGAAGATATTGTTGTTGGTGCAATGAAAAATGCCATCACGCTTGATGTGCCTGTGGTTGTGGATGTTGGTTGGGGCAAAAACTGGGCACAGGCTCATTAAAGCAATGACTTAATATTATGAGCTATTGCCTGTAATTTTTTTAGATGTGTTGCAACGTAACTGCCAATATAGCCTGATACTATGCAACCCATGACTAGATACAGTGGCACAAGTAGTTTATTGCCAAAATGAAGGCTTAACCATTGCAGCGTATCGCTATATGATAAGCTCACAATACTCAATACAATAATAATGCCGGCAGCAACCCAGTTGAAACTGGATACTCTTTGGTAGTATGATTTGTGTAGCATAATTTGTGCCATGATTTTGCTTTCCAGCGATATAGCGTAAGGTGGTTTTTGCAGTTCAGAAAAAGTGTTGTGCAACTGTTGAATCTCTTTATTGCATTGTTTACATACAAAAATATGAATTAATAATGACAATGGCATGGATTGATTATTGTCCAGGCTTAAATACTTTTCAATGGCTTTATCACATCTCATGGTATTCCTCCGCTATTGTGCCTTTTAATGCATGTCGCAATTGCTGTTTTGCTCTGAAGACATATGACTTTATGGTGTTCACAGGGAAACCCGTTATATGGGAAATTTCCTTAAATGGCAATCCAACGAAAAAATATAAATCAATACAGACTTTATAAGCATCTGGCAGGCTATTGATTGCATGTTCAAGGATAGAATGTAGTTCACTGTGCATAACCTGTGTTTCGGGATTGGGACTGTTATCAATACTATCATTATATTCATCAGGATGGTTATTTTTTGCAGTGTTAAGTTTGTTAACAGCATGATTGTACCCAATTTTCATTAGCCAGCTTTTAAATGATGCAAGCCCTTTAAACGAAGCAAGACTGTTATACACTTTTACAAATACCTCCTGAGTAAAATCGGCTGCATCATCATAATTTTTAAAAAATCGCATTCCCATTGTAAACATATGGTTTTGATATCGCTGGACGATAATTGCAAATAGTTCTTGATTGCCCTTAATAATCTGTTGTACAATGTACTCATCATTCTGTGCTGTCATTTTGCTAGTGTTTTCATTTTGGTAAAGTAATACATAACTAAACTGATGCCCAGCCCTAAAGGAACCAGCCCACCAATAAGAGCATACGATATGCCATCTTTAAGAACAAAAAAAAGTGTCAAGGCTGCTCCAACCCCGGCAAGAAGAAATCCGCTAAAAAGGCTAAACTCGTCAAAATCAAATGATATTTTCTGATACAACCCTTTTTCAATTAGTAGTAATTTTTGTTTATGATTGAAATACATAAAAAAGAAAAGGACTATAGCTCCTGCAACAATACCAACAATCGGGATTACAGTCACCAATATCTGAACAGCTTCTGAAGGAGTTGACATAATTAAATACCTCCTTGTTGATTATCAGTATGCACTATACCGGTTCCAGTAGTAGTCACCGGCATTGTGGCAGTAAATGATTGTGCAAAAGTATCAGCATGTTCATTTTCTTTCAAGGATTTATTATAATTATCCAGCAGTAATTCTGTAATTTTAAAAAGATGATACCCTTTAATTGCCAGTGCTATTGCTTCTGAAAATAGTTTTGGACGCACGCGTAATGTATTGAGTAAAAATTTAAAATAGTGAATACTATAACCAGAAAATCCCTGTTTAATGAACGATAGCATGAGCGCTTTAAATTCTTTAAAAGTAAATTGTCTGTAAACTTTACGTTCTTCAGGGATTCTTTTAATTAATGTAAGACAGCGCTCAAAATAATATTTTGGTGTATAGATTGTTTTCAAAAGTTGTATATACCCATCAATAAGCTTATTGACGGGCATTTTGGGGATAAAATTAGGTGCTAGTTTATGTGTATTATTTCCGTTTGATTCACATAATAGTCTGCCTTCATTAACCAACCGTTGATAAAGGCGTGTATTAGGAAGAGCATCTAATATGCCAACCATAGCAATAGGGATCCCTGATGATTGTATAAATTCTTTTTGTAAATCAAAGACATCTTCAGGGTCATCATCAAAACCTACAATAAAACCACCGCTTACTTCCATCCCATGTTGTTGTATTAAACTGATGTTTTCCAGAAGATCTTCTTTAGTGTTCTGTGTTTTCCCGGCGCTTTTAAGGGATGCTATAACTGGTGTTTCAATCCCTAAAAATACCATATCAAATCCAGCTTCATACATGAGTTGCATGAGTTCTTCATCATGTGCCAGGTTTACGCTTGCTTCGGTCTGGAATGAAAATGGATATGAATGGTCAATCTGCCATTCAATAATAGCTTTTAATAGTTCTTTTGCTTTAGCTTTGTTTCCAATAAAATTATCGTCTACAATAAAAATTGATTCCCTGAAGCCTGTAGCATACACGGCATCTAATTCAGCTAAAAACTGCTGTGGTGATTTAGTACGAGGTACTCTTCCAAATAAAGATATTATATCGCAAAATTCGCAGTTATAGGGACATCCACGTGAAAATTGTAAAGGCACACTGGAATAAGGTGTTAAATCAATAATATCAAACCGAGGGATAGGTGTTATATCCAGTGGTGGTTTTTCTTTGGAAGCATATACATGGTGTGGTATTCCATATTCCAGATCATGAAGAAATTTAGGCAAGGTTACTTCAGCTTCATTAAGGACAAAATAATCTACATTTGGTATGGAGTGCCATAATGATGTTGGATAGGGGCCACCTGCAACTACAGGTATATTATATTTTTTACATAGAGAAGTTACATAATTAAATGATTCCTGCTGGACAAGCATAGCAGAAATAAACACCATATCGTACTCAGGCAAAATTTCAGGGTCAAGTGCTGAAATATTCAAATCAATTACATTAACTTCCCAGTCTTTAGGCAGCATTGCAGCAACTGTTAATAATCCCAGCGGTGGAAAGACTGCCTTTTTGCCAATAAATTCCAATGAATATTTAAAACTCCAGTAAGTAATAGGGATTTCAGGATATATTAATAATACTCTTTTTATCATAACAACCTCTCTGTTTATGTGTGGTAGTATAATAGGTAGTTACTATAAAGACAGGAATGGTGAGGTTAGGGTTGCAAAAAAATTTAAAAAAGAGCTGTCTTTTAGTAAGACAGCTCTTTGTCTGTTTATGCTTCTTTATTTGTCTGTTTATGCTTCTTTACTATCTATCCATTTCATCATTTTTCTTAGTTCACGACCAACACGTTCAATCAAATGTTCACGTTCACGTTTCTTTATAGCGTTAAACTGTGGACGACCTGCCAGGTTTTCCAGTATCCACTGACGTGCAAATTGACCTGACTGAATTTCTTCAAGAACCTTTTTCATTTCTTTTCGTGTTTCTGTTGTTATTATCCGCTTGCCAACCATATAATCACCATATTCAGCAGTATCGGATACTGAATAGCGCATGTAGTTAATACCACCCTGATAGAACAAATCTACAATAAGCTTTAATTCATGCAGACATTCAAAGTATGCAATCTCAGGCTGGTAACCAGCTTCAACAAGTGTATCAAAACCAGCTTTTACCAGCTCTGAAACACCGCCACACAATACACACTGCTCGCCAAAAAGATCGGTTTCGGTTTCTTCTTTAAACGTTGTTTCAATAACACCCGCACGTGTTGCTCCAATACCTTTTGCATATGCAAGAGCTGTTTCCTTTGCTTTGCCGCTGGCATCATTATGGATAGCAATAAGGCATGGCACTCCGCCACCTTTTTCATATTCACTGCGTACAAGATGACCAGGACCTTTTGGTGCTACCATGATGACATCAACATCTGCTGGAGGGACTATCTGTCCAAAATGAATGTTGAATCCATGAGAAAATACCAGTGTTTTGCCTCTTTTAAGGTGAGGCTTCACTTCGGTTTCATATAATTTTGCCTGAACATGATCCTGTGCAAGAATCTGAATAATATCGCCCTTTTCTGCAGCTTCTTTTGCACTAACTGGTTTGAAATTATGGGAAACTGCTAAATCATAATTAGGTGTGCCTGGTAGTTCGGCAACAATTACTTTACAGCCACTATCGCGCAGATTTTGTGCCTGAGCGTGGCCCTGGCTGCCATAACCTATGACGGCAATAGTTTTGCCTGAAATCACCGATAAATCAGCATCATTATCGTAATACATCTTTGCCATAATATTACCTCGTATTTAAAATATATGTATAGAGTAAATGAAGTACACTTCAAAGAAGTTGATACTACACCATAATGTGTTTCTATATTTGAAATATGCAATAAAAATTTATTTTTTTTTGTTTAATTCTGCTGCGACATAAAAATTTTTCTAAAAAATCACAAAAAATTTTTATCATCATCTTAAATTTTGCAATCGTATGCGTATTTATATAATGACAATAATAAAACATAGAGGATGATAGTTATGTCTAAATTCACTATTAATGATAATGCATATAAATATCTCTTTTCAGATCCATTAATATTGAAAGAGCTATTAGAATCATTTGTTAATATGGATTGGGTAAAAGAGATTGATTATTCAAAAGCCCACACCGTAAACAAAAGTTATATTAATGAATATTGTTTCAACAATATTTCTTTTTGAAAGCAGCGATAAAGAAATATTTTAAAAACTATTGGCAGAATACAAAAATTAATGCAAATTTATTCAAAGGATAGTTTTATTATATGCACATTATTGATCTGGTTGCATTATCGTAAAACACATAGCATAATTAGCGATATTGAACCATGTATTCAGGAAAATTTACATCCAAAGGAGACATACACCATGTTATCAAAAACATTGGAAACATTGAAAGAAGATTTGAGAAAAGAAGGGTACCTTTAAGGTTTTAAATTAGGAAAAGATGACGGCTTTCAACAAGGATTGCAACAAGGATTACAAAAAGGCTTACAGAAAGGTATACAGAAAGGTTTACAAAAGGGTATAACTAGAGGGAAAAAAGAGGGGTTGATGCTTGGTGTATCAAAAGAGCGTTTAAACATTGCTCGTAAAATGCTTAGAAGCGGCAATAATGATAAGAATATATTAAAGATTACAAAAATAGAAAGTAGTGAATTTGGAAAGCTTAAAAAACAACATAATTCACGCTATTGATTCATCTACACTAAGTAAAATGTGTATTACATAATTTTTTATTCTTTTAATATTGAAACCCTTCCGGTTCTGATTAATTCTTTGATGGAGTAAGGACGCAATAATTCAATAAAGTTATCAATTGTTTCCGGATCATTGACCATTTCTAATATAATGGTTTTATTTGATACGCCTGCTATGCGTGCACCAAATATTTGGGCCAGCTGATATACCTCATTGCGTTTGGATGGTGTAACATTAAGTTTTGCTAACACTATCTCCCGCTGTACGGCATTGTCAGGATTGTGGTCAGTAACTTTGATGACATCAATGAGCTTATTGAGCTGTTTTTTCACCTGTTCAATAATCCTATCGTCACCGCGTACCACTATTGTCATGACCGATACATCCGGAGATTCGGTTTCACTTACGGCAAGTGAATCAATATTGTAACCGCGAGCAGAGAAAAGTCCTGCAACGCGTGCAAGTACACCAAATTTATTTTCTACTTTAACTGAAATTACATGCTGGCTCATGCTAATTCCCTCATCATCATATCTTTTACTGATTTACCGGCAGGTATCATCGGGTACACATTCTCTTCCCGGTCCACATGGAAATCCAGGATGATAGGTTTATCAGTTATGGATAACGCTTTCTCTATTGCGGGTATGACATCTGCCTTTTTTTCAATACGGATACCAACTGCACCGTATGCGTCGGCCAGTTTAACAAAATCAGGTTGAAAGTTAATACAGGTATATGAATATCTTTTGTTGTAGAAGAGTTGTTGCCATTGTCGCACCATACCCAGAAATCCATTATTGAGTATTGCAACGATTATGGGCAATCGGTGCTGGACAGCAACAATAAGTTCCTGAATATTCATCTGTATTGAACCGTCTCCTGCGATATCTATAACACGTTTGTTTGGCACACCCAATTGAGCGCCAATGGCAGCCGGGAAGCCAAACCCCATAGTTCCCAGTCCTCCGGAGGAAATAAACGTCCGCGGTTTAGAAAAATTATAAAACTGTGATGCCCACATCTGGTTTTGCCCAACTTCAGTGCAGATGATAGCATCGCCTTTGGTAAGTTCATAGATTTTTTCAACTACATACTGAGGTTTGATTTTGACGTCACTATCTTTATATGTTAATGGATTTTCCTCTTTCATCTTCATGACATAGGCAACCCATTCATCAATCTTTGGTGCTTTCACTATCTTGTTCATTTCGGCAAGTACATGCTTTGCATCACCAACTATCGGCACATCAACTGCCACACTTTTACTTACCGATGAAGGGTCAATATCAATATGTATAACCTTGGCATGGGGTATAAACTCATCAATTTTGCCTGTAACCCTGTCATCAAAGCGGGCACCAATTGCTATAACAAGGTCTGACTGGTGCATTGCATGATTAGCATAGTAAGTACCATGCATCCCTAACATCTTAAGCGAGAGCCTGTCGGTTTCAGGATATGCTCCCTGTCCCAATAATGTTGTGGTAATGGGTATACCGGTTTTTTTTATGAATGTCCGCAATTCTTCGGACGCATTGGAAGAAATAACTCCTCCACCGGCATACACCACAGGGCGTTTTGACTGTTCAATGAGTTTACATGCTTTCTGAATCTGTCCGGTGTGCCCATGAATAACCGGTTTATAGCTTCGTAAATGTACTGTCTCGGGATAGTGAAACTCTGTTTCAGAATTTGAAATGTTTACCGGTACATCAATCAACACGGGTCCAGGTCTTCCGGTTGTAGCAATATAAAATGCCTCTTTAATGATTCTTGCAAGGTCTTTCACATCTTTGACAAGATAATTATGTTTGGTAATTGGTCTGGTTATACCGGTAATATCTGCTTCCTGGAACGCGTCATTGCCAATAACTGCAGTAGATACCTGACCGGTAAAGATAACTAAAGGTATTGAATCCATATTGGCTGTGGCAATGCCCGTTACAAGATTGGTGGCTCCGGGACCTGACGTGGCAATAACAACACCAGGTTTACCAGTTGCACGTGCATACCCATCGGCAGCATGTATTGCACCCTGCTCATGGCGAGTTAAAATAAATTTAATAGGTGCGTTAAACAGATGATGGAAGATTGGAATGACTACCCCGCCGGGATAGCCAAACATGATTTCAACTTTTTCTTTAACAAGCGATTCAACAATTATCTGTGCACCTGTCAGTTTCACCAATAACACCTCGCACAAATTAGTATATAGATGTATATCTAAATATACCAGCTATTTTTATTGCAACATAATTTTTTATTAAACATCAAAAAATATAAATAAATATATAAAATATAATATAAACATTTAATAATATATAGCCATTGTTTATACGATGTCCAATAATACTATTTTGCGGCGATAGTAACTGTTGAATAATTTAGCGCTGCACAGTCATTTTTTGCTAAAGAACCGTGTTCCTTCAGATCCAGAATAGATCCAGTACCGATCCAAATCCCAGACATAAGTAGGAAGCATTACGGGCTTGATTAGGAATATACACGCAAAGTCATTCCAAACTTGATTTGGAAACTATTCTTATCAGGAATCTTGAATCGAGCCTTTCCAGATACAAATTGTAATCGATACCGCTTATTACGGAATATGTGTTTCCTGGCGTAGTGCAGCGTGTTGGGATGTGGGGTAGTTCTACAAGTTCAGCAACCGTGGTTTTGCTTAGATCAGCACAGGAATCCCTGAGTGATATTTTTCAAGAACGCACAGTGGAATGATGAATACAGCAAATATTCTGGGGGTAAAAGGGTAGTTATAGATTATGATGAATATGGCACTTCAAATGTGAAGCTACATGTTGAAGTTCAAACTTGAACTTGAACCAAAATCAGGCAAGAACGATAGAAAAATTTAATTGACATAATAAATTAATTTGTTATAATAACTAAAATTAATTAAGTAGCACTTCAAACAGAGGTTTGCCTTGAGCCAGAATGAACGGTTGCACTATATAGATACCGCAATTCGTGAAAAAGGAGTAGTTACACTACAGGAGGTGGCTACTAAATTTGAGGTGACACCACGCACAGTCAAACGTGATATTGAATATCTCAGAGAAAGGATGCATGCGCCCATACAGTATATTCCACACAAAAAAGGATATTGCTATTCGTTGCCTTTTGATTATTTTACCTACCGTAATGAGCGTATGCTGTTGTTTTATATATTCTTAACCCGCCTTATTGAAAGCCCCACACATTTTCCATTTATTGATAGAGCTGTAATTGATAGTATAAAAAAGTCTATTAAAACTAGCTTCCTGCCGTTAATCTCACGAATAACATATGAGATAGAAGAGTGGGAGGAATTGAACATTGAATTGTTCAGCAAACTTTTTGCAGCGATGCGGGATGGTATTATTGTTATCATACAATATGATGATGTAAAAGGGGAGCATAGCACACGAACTATCGCACCAGAACATTTCATCCATTATGAAGGCAGGTGGTATTGCATAGCCTATGATGAAAATAAAAAAGGAATACGAACTTTTTTACTTTCGCGTATTAAAAAAGCGCAGTTAGATGCAAAAAAAAGCAGCAAAAGACTTTCAGCTGAAGAGATTCAAAAATACATACAGTCAACCTATGGAATTTATAAAGGAAAGACAGGGCAGGCAGTGTGCATACGCTTTTATGAACCCGTGAACAATATTGTGAAAAAACAAGTATGGCACAGGGAACAAAGGATAAAGGAAGGGAATCATCCACAATTTGGCGCTTATGTGGAAATGCTTCTACCTGTGCATCATCCGCAGGAGCTTATGGGCAAGGTTCTGAGGTATGGCAAATATGCTGAGATAGTAAGCCCGGGCGATATACGCCAGCAATGGCTTGCGGCAATAGAAGAAGCATACGCACGGTATTGTGTGCAAAAGTAACAGGCGGGAAAGCTTTATATATAATAACAATTACCCCGTAACCAGCAGTTGGCTGTACACGGGATGGCGTAATGCTGCCAGATTAATAAGGCAGCTTGCAAATGCTCCATAAGAAAGACCTGCATGCTCAGCCGTGTATACTGTTGAAGTATCAGGGCTGAAATCAGGGTTAGGGTTTATGTCAAGAATATAGAAAATGCCATCTTTTAAACGTATATCAATGCGAGCATAATCACGGCACCCCAGTGCTCTGTAAGCTTGTAATGCTGTTTCATTAAGTATTGTAAGCTCATTAGTGTCTAGCTGTGCGGGGATTTTTAATATAATATTTTCATAATGCGATGTGCCTGGCTTGAATTTTGAATTATATGTACATACCCTGTCTTTGATATCATCAAATGCACTGAAATCCATCTCCGCAGGAGGAAGCGTATAGATAAAGCCATTGCCCCATAATGTTACATGGAATTCCCTGCCATCGATGAAATCCTCAACAATTGCAGGTTGATGGAATGTGCGGCAAATAAAATCTATTCTATCAAAAAGCTCTTTTCTATTGGTGACAACTGAATCTTCAGTGATTCCTATGCTGCAATGTTCAAAAGCAGGTTTCACAATTGCAGGGAATGTATCCCATGTGCAATCGTTGGTGCTATGTGTTACAATTCCTGAAGGTGTGGGAATGTTTTTATGTTGTAATAATTTTTTTACGAAAAATTTATTCCAGGAAAAAAACAAAACATTTGGTGGAGATCCAGTATATACAAAATTCTTTTCTTCAAGTATTTGGGCAACTGTATGCTCACTTTGGTCAACTCCAGGCAATCCTTCGCACCAGTTAAAAAGGATATACTCATCAGGATTGTAGGATTTTAACAATTCATCTAAGGAATGATTGATAACCGGAACATCAATGACAGTATGGCCTTCATTCTGTAATTCATTTATAAGTATTTGTGCTGATTGCCTTGCTGATTCCTGTTCATGCAATTCCCATCCAGGGTCAATGTCATGAAGCAAAAGAACAGGAATATCTTTTCGTCGTTTAGATGGTTGCATTTCCTCTCGTGAGCATAAAAAATTTAAAAAGGACTATATAAATTATATCGATTAAAATTAACAAAATAAAAATGATTTTAATGTTGTAAAGCAAAAAATATGGTAGAATGGTGATTTTAAAAAAAATATATTAATTATGGACAGAACTGTATGAAAAAATAGATGTGGTCCGCACAGCCATTTGTGGGTACTTGCAGAAAAACTATCGCATTGCAATTTGCCAAAATCAATTACAACGCTGCCTAATGATTGAGCTCCATCAATATGTATAAAGATATTTTTATTATATCTCTTGATTGCGTTACAGATTTCTTCAGCAGGAAGCCTTAGACCGGAAATATTGGATATGTGTGAAAATGTTACAATTTTGGTTTTAGGTGAAAGCTGTTGCAAAAAAGCTTTTATATAGTATTCTTAATACCAAGCATTGTGCACATTTTCTTTTTGGATTGTACGATGTACTGTTTCACAATATCCAGTCTATTAATAAAACTTACATCAGAGTTTATAAGATTTGTTAATTTCCACAATAGCATATTGACATGGTCAAATGCGGGACACAGGTTTGCTGCATTCAAAGGCGGTTTGGTGCCAAAAGTAAAAAGTGATTGTATTTGGTTCCACTCTGCTTTAGAAAGATTTTTAAATTACTATCAGTAAGAATTTTTTTATCAGATGGTGTTTCAAGAGTTTTAACTTTTTCCTTATAGCCACACCCAGCAAGTGTTAATAATCCGGCTACTGAAGCATAGCCAGTATTCTGGATAAATTCTTTTCGTGAGTATTTCAGGGAAAAACCTCCGTTTATATGCTTATGTATTGGACATAGAAATAATTGAAAAACGCTTACTCTGTAAATACTATACTTATATAAAAAAAGCAAATAAATTATTTATTACTTGACAAATAAAGTTAACATTGTTAAATTAACAATGTTATTTTGATAATCATCAGATTATCTATAATTTTGAAATCTGAGGCAAAGATTATGCCGCGAACTCCGCGTACTTTAGAAGAAGTTGATAGTTTCAAACAACAGATACTGGATGTTGCTGCAAAAATTGTAATACAGGAGGGATTTAATAATCTCAGCATGCGTAAAATTGCTGCTGCACTGGGTGTGACTGCAACTACTTTATATAATTACTACAAAAATAAAGATGAAATGTATTTTTATATTCGTATACGGGGATTTCAATTACTGCAAAAGTTCTTTGAGAATGCATATACAATTTCCGGCACTAACAGAGATAAGATAAAAGCGCTAATACACGCATACATTGAGTTTGGGATACAGTATCCTGATTATTACGAGGTGATGTTTATAAACCGTAATGTTCCAAAATTCTTAGATTGTATAGGGACTTCACTGGAAGAGGTAGGTGCCAGAGAAAAGGAAATAGCGTTAAAACCTTTTGCATATGTTGTAGAAAAGCTGCAATACCATTTAGAGCTTGTACCTGATGAGGCATATAATACCGCACTGCAATTGTGGGTTGAATGCAATGGTGTTGTAAGTTTATATAATAGCAGGCTCTTACGGGAAGTGCATGATAACCCTAAATATTTTGTCGATAGTTATGTGGAAATTTTAACACGGCGGTACGTACCGTTAGAGTGATTTTGGAATAAAGTTTAAACTTTGTTAAAATTTTTTTCAGGAGGTCATTATGTTGCTATTCACATCTCAAAGCAGATTCAATACGTTGAGTACCAGCCTTATTGTGTATTTATTTTTAAAATTCATTGCGGTTAATTTCAATAGGCGAAAATCGCTCAATCGATATCTTAAAACAAATGAAGGTTTTCTTAACTTCACTATAGGTTTGCGCACGGAAGACAGCAAATTTGCTTACAGCATCGACTTTATAAATGGCAGGGTTTCTGTTTCAAAAACTATCGCACAAAATTCTGAAGCTGTTTTAATTTTCAAAAACGATGAAGCAGCACTAAAGTTGTTACTTGGTACACCTACTGATATCATCTATATGTTATTAAAAAGCGACGTACGCATTGAAGGAAGCATTACCTATTCTAATATTTTTTCGTTTTTTATTTCGCTTTTGTTTAACAATGTACAGAAGCGAGCTATGAAAAAAGAACGAGAGATAGATGAAAAGAAAATAAAAAAAGAACATCCAAAACCACAAAAACAATTAAGTGATGAAATTGCAAAAAGAAAAAAAGAACGTCTTAAAGGAAAGAAAGATGATCCCAATGTGTTGTTTCTGGATGATCCATATTTGCCGCAATATTCTCTTGATGATTTTCCGCGAATCAAAAAATTTCTTGATGATCACCTTACAAAAAAGCCTGCAATATGTGCCGAGCGTGCGGTCCTTTTAACACAATGGTACAGGCAAAACGGTTTTGAAAAAGATAATAGTGGTAAAGACTGGGATCCGGTATTACGCAATGCGTATGCGTACAAATATATGATGGAAAATAAAAAACCAGTTATACAATACAATGCGCTATTACCCGGCTCAACAACAAGCAAATCTATAGGCAGTCCCATTTTTCCTGATAGCACAGGTGTGATGATATGGAATGAATTACTCACGATATCACACCGTACCTATAATCCTTTTGATATTGACAATGAGACCCGTGAAATATTGCATTTTGATATCTTCCCTTACTGGCTGCATCGCAATTTCAAGGAGTATGTCCGACAGAAATACAATAACCCTTTGTGTCAGCAATTAGATGAGCGCTTTGCACTATATTTTGATTGGAAACAGGCAACTATCTCGCATACTATTCCAGATTTTCCAAAAGTGATGGCAATAGGGACGCTGGGAATGATTGAAGAAATTAATGAGCAGCTCAAAAAAAATTGTGATAATGAAAAACGCAATCTATTAACAGCAATGATTGCATGCCTTGAAGGGGTTAATGCATATGCAAAAAATCTTTCAAAGCAAGCTTTGGGCGATAGTAACCGTGAAACCAATCCAGTTCGTAAACAGGAATTGCTGAATATAGCCGATATATGCAGCCGAATCCCCATGAATCCTTCTACTACACTGCACGAGGCTCTCACCGCGATGTGGATTACCTGGATTGCTTTGCACAATGAGAGCCTGAATGCGGGATTGTCGCTTGGAAGGCTTGATCAGTGGCTGCAGCCATATTTTGAGAATGATATGAAAGCCGCACCACCGGAAAAACGTGAAGAATACATAAAGAATGCCATAGAGCTTGTTGCTGATTTTTATATGCGTTGTACCGATCATTTTCCGCTAACACCTGATTTAGCAAACTTCTATTTTGGTGGCAGTTCATCAGATCAGGCAATTACGCTTGGTGGTGTTACGCCTGACGGCACTGATGCTGTGAACGATATGACGTACATATTCTTAAAAGTGACCGAGATGCTATCAATACGCGATCCCAATGTCAATGCGCGCTACATGCCGGGTGTAAACAGCGATACATATTTAAAACGGCTATGTGAGGTTAATCTGATTACTGCTGCCACACCATCAATGCACAATGATGCTGCAATGATAAAAGCTCTGACCCCACTGGGATATGATATCAAAGATATACGGGACTGGTCCGCAACGGGCTGCGTTGAACCTACGCTATCGCATAAACACTTTGGTCACACTAATATGCAGATGATGAATATGGTAGCTGCGCTGGAGATGGCACTCAATAATGGATATCACCCGCTGACACGGCTTGATATTGGGCCAAAAACTGGGAATCCAGAAGATGGCGTGTTTGTAACCTTTGATGATTTCTTTGATGCATTTACAAAACAGTTTGCATTTCTTATTGACCAGTCAATTGAATATAATAATATGTTAGCTGAAGCTCATCAGTATTTGCGTCCCACACCGTTACTTTCAGCCTTTATTGAAGGATGTCTTGAAAAGGGCAAGGATGTAACAAAAGGTGGTGCCAGGTATAATAGCTCTGGTACAGCAATTATTGGTCTTGCTGATGTTACCGATTCCATGATGGTTATTAAAAAGCTTGTTTACGATGAAAAGCGATATACATTTGCAGATATTAAGAAAGCAATTACAAGCAATTTTCAGAATGATCCTGTACTTCTGTCAATTGTGCACAAAAAAGTGCCTTTGTTTGGTAGTGGCAATGAAGAAGCTGTGGCAATGGCAAACCGAATTGCAAAGTGGGCTCACGATTATTTTGCACACATCCCACATTACAGAGGTGGTACGTATACTACTGGTTTCTGGTCAATGTCAAATCATGTTGCTTTTGGTACACTTACCGGTGCCCTGCCATCAGGCCGGTTGGCAGGCAAACCCTTTACACCGGGTTTAACCCCACAGCCATTTGCATCCAGAAATCTTTTAGATAATATTCGTGATGTGGCAAAACTTGATCCTGTAAATCTTACCAATAATATTGCTTTTAATGTAAAAGTTGTTCCTTCAGCTATTGAATCTCGGGAAAAAACAGTCAATGATATGTTTTCGTATGTAAAGACATATTTTACATTAGGTGGTATGCAGATGCAGATGAATGTGGTTACTTCTGCAGTGCTTCGCGATGCAATGGCTCATCCAGAAAATTATCGCAACCTTATTGTACGTATATCCGGATATAATGCATACTTTGTAACATTAAACCGCCAGATGCAGTTAGAACTTATAGAGAGGGCAGAATACGGAATATGAAATCTTTGATACTGGAAATAAAGGGAAACTCGCTTGACGATGGCCCCGGTATACGCACGGTGGTGTTTTTCAAAGGATGTCCGCTCAATTGTGTATGGTGCCACAATCCCGAAAGCAAGAAGGCAGTGATGGAATTATCCTGGGATAAAAAGGAATGCATTGGCTGTCTTGCCTGTGCAAAGATATGCCCTGAAAATGCAATTGATATTCATAATGTAAACTTTGTGGATAGAATAAAGTGCACCCTTTGTTTTAAATGTGTTGAAGTATGTCCTTCAGGTGCAATGAGCAAAGTAGGTACGGAAATGACTGTTGAAGATATACTGCAGCAGTTGTTGAAAGATAAACCGTTTTTTGATATATCTGGTGGTGGTGTGACACTTTCCGGTGGCGAGCCTTTAATGAACATCTCTTTTGCATCGGAATTACTGCAGCAATGCAAAAATAATGCAATCCATACCCTTGTAGAAACAAGCGGATACTTCAACTGGAATGAGTTTGAAACTTGTATAGCACCGTATTGTGATATGGTATATTATGATATTAAGCTCATTGATGAAGAAGAACACAAAAAGTATTGTGGTGTTTCAAATGAAAAAATACTATCAAATTTCAAAAAGCTGGTAGGGCTGTCGAAAATGAGCGGCATAAAGGTTGTACCCCGCATACCACTTGTGCCGGGTATTACTGCCAAAGAACAAAATCTTACTGGAATTGCTGCATTTTTACAGGAATGTGGTATGCATAATGTTGAGCTTTTACGGTATAACCCTCTATGGCCTGAGAAATGCGTGAAAGTAGGAAATAATACTATAATTGATAAAACGTTAACACAATGGATGCCTCACGAAGAATATGAGCGCTGCAAAAGGATAATGAGTGAAGTGAATGTTACGATGCATTGCTAATGCGTTATATCTCTTCAAATCGATTAGTCTTTAATGAACGATACGCTGCTTCAATCAATGCTAATTCTTTACGAATGCGCATGTAATCAGGTTCCCATGGTTTTTGTGTGCGATAGTTTTCTATAAAAGACCTGTGCATGGCGCTAAAACCTAAAAAATCCCTGAAAGAAAATTTTAATGAAAATCCATTTCCCCTTACTATGGTAAAAAGCCCATTGCTTTCAAAAGTGATATTTCCTTGTGTGCCGTATATTTTTGAAAGAGCCATTCCTTTGAATGTATTTGGCACATACCAGGAATGAAATAGTGTGCCAAAAGTCCCATTGTCAAATTTTACTGTAATATGGATAGTATCTTCATAGGGAACATTGCTCTTGTACACAACTTCTGCTTTTACTGCCTGTACGGCTACAGGTGTTGCACCAGAAAGCGAAACCAGCTGGTTAACCCAGTGACATCCACCTTCAAGCAAAGCACCGCCACCCATAAGCGTTGCATCGGTGCGCCAGCCAGTAATGGTATCGTGGTTATGTTTTGTTAACCTGATATAGAGCGGCAATCCAATAGCACCATTAGCAATATGCTTTTGTATAATGCTTATGAATGGCTTAAAATAATAATTTTCTGCAACGGTAAACCTGACATTATTTTTGGTAACAGCGTTTATTATTGCATCAAATTCCTTAAGAGTACGAGTTGCAGGTTTTTCTACTATGACATGTTTTTTATTGCTGGCAGCTAAAATAGCTAAGTCTTTGTGATAGGCATGCGGAGTAGTGATAAATGCAATATCGCAGTCAGATTGTGCTGCTTCTTCATAGCTTTTGAAAGACACGCCATTGAATTGTGCTGCATATTCCTTTGCATCTTTTTCATAAAGGCTTGCAAAACCAAGCCTGATATCAGGGTACATCTTTTGTATAATCTTTGCATGGCGCCGTGCAATATATCCACATCCAAAAAAACATATAAAAGGATTATCGCGTTTCATATATTCACCTTTTGTGTAGCATTATATCCGCAACGCGCAACGCATTTGCAGCAATTGTCAAACTTGGATTTACCGAACCGCCTGTTGGCAATACGCTTGCATCAGTTATATAGCAATTGGTGATATCCCATAAACGGCATTCAGGATTTACTGCTGAAAGATTTTTATTCTTTCCCATCCTGCATGTACCCAGAGCATGTGAAAATGTTACAATAGGCATATAGTAAAATATCTTTGCACCTGCCTGCATCAGTATCCTTTTTGCCACTTTGTACAGCGCATTGCGTGCGGCAATATCACGTGGATGGTAACGGTGGAAAATAGCAATATTGGGCATGCCAAAGATATCTCTGGAATCAGCGCAATACACACGATTAGTATATTGCGGAATGTCTTCAGCAATAACAAGCTGGTTAATAAGAAACTGTGAAAATGTTGCTGCAATATTTTTCAGTCCAAACGGGGCATTAGCTTTGATAACGCCTTTGCCAGGTGTGGCTATATCCTGTATGATGCCCCAGTTTCCTTTAGGGGAATTTTTGCCGGAACTATCGCCAAAATAATAATCGGCGATAGCAACCCGCTTTGCCAGGCTGTTATCAGGATTTGCTATGTAAGGGACCACACCACTTACCACGCCATTAATATGGCGCATCAGGTTGTGACCGATATGCTGTGTTGCAGAACTTGCGCTTTCAATTCCTGAAGATAAAAGCAGGTGTGGTGTAGCGATAGGCCCTGCAGCCAGTATCAGATATTTGCACTTTATGGTGTGACGTTGTCCGGTTTCCTGATTAATGATATCAACCGATTGTGCTTTGTTCTTTGAAAAATTAATTTTTATTGCACGGTGATTATCAAGCACTATTGCGCCATGGCCAATAGCTTTTGGTAAAACCGAAACAGCAAGGTCATTCTTTGCCTGCAATTTGCACAGGTAATGGTCGCAGGTGTTACACAGAATGCACTGAGTGTTGTTGCATTTTCCTGTAAAGTTAATTGCCATTGGTATGTAAAACGGATGAAGCCCCAATTTTGTTGCTGCATCCCATATCTTTTGCGATGGTTTGGATAATTGTAGCGGTGGTTTTTGCGGATAGTTTTTTTTACATGGTGGTTCGGTTATGTCCTGCCCGCGTATGCCAGCAACACATTGAAGTTCTTCTGCTTTGTCATAATACGGTGCAAGTGTAGTATAGTCAAAAGGCCATGAAAGCTCTGCGTTGCGTGCATCAGAATCAGGTATTGGGGGGCCTTCAAAATCCTGCAGGCGTAGTCTGAACGCTGCTGCACCATAAAATGTTGACATGCCACCAACGGTATCATACGGCCAGTCAATTTCAAATTTACCTTGCTGGTCAACCAGATATGGTGTTTTTCCCTGATATAACGGTTTTTTTTGTAGATGAAGAGCGTATTCATCCCAGCAGGTATCATCGCGTTTTACCCACACACCGCGTTCAATAATGCATACCTCCTTACCAGCTTTTGCTAACGTGTATGCGGTAAATGCACCGCCAAAACCGCTGCCAATAATTACATATTCATACGAAGATTTAATTGTTTTCATAATGGATTAGTTTTACGGTAACTATCGCCCTAAGAAATAAAAGGCCATACGCCCAGCTGGTACATGCGCACAAAAAGAAATACAAATGCACCACCTTCAAGAATCCATGTCCATGCCTGCACGTATGTGCCAATAAGAGCGTCCCAGCCCGAGTGCCCTGTATCAGCCCACAAGTTTATGGTAAAACGCTTGTTTGTAAATGGCATAAGTAGTGGCAGGCCAACACTGCTTGGCATGTCAGCAAGGTAGTGCACAATAAGGCTTACAAGCGCAAGTAATGCCCATGCGCTATTAAAGGGAAGCAGTATCAGGGCAACAGCAAATGCAAACACAAGCGAATGCGACCACGTACAGTGGAATGAGTCTTTTGCCCAGCCCAATTTGATTGGAATAACATCAAGATTGGGAAGCCAGTGAGCAGCAAACGCAACAAGTATGCTTTCAAGTGAAAATGCCTGCATTGCACCACCGGTTATCTGTGGTGCGTATGATGATATGATGAATGAAACCGCAACATGACCTAATTGCATTGTTACCTCCGGTTAAGCATGTTAATATGCCCCATATAAATAAAAGGGGTGTGATAAAAAAATTGATAGTATTATTGTACTTTTACTTTTATGCTATCACTCAGTTCCTTTATTGTGTGTAAAAATAAATTTGTATCACTTAAATCATGGAAAAAATAATCTGGCTTGTGCTGTAACAGTAGTGCTGCATCAGTCCATCCAGTTGCAACCGCAACAGTCACGGCACCTGACGTTTTTCCGCATTCTATATCGTAGATAGTATCGCCAATTATGATAAGGTCTGCAGGTGCAAAAGTATGCCCGGTTAAAGAGTATAATCGTTTAAGTGCAATAAATGGCATTTCATTACGGATGTGAGTGTCGTCGGCAAACACACCCATTCTGAAATATTTGAAAATATCAAAATGTTGCAATTTAATTAAAGCGCCCTGATAAAAGTTGCCGGTTAAAAGGCCAACAATAATATTGTCATATTGAGTAAGTGTCTGTAATAGCTGGCGTACACCGGGTAAAAGAACTGCTTCAGAATGTGGCATTGCTTCTTTTAAGTATAAAAAGTATCGCTTTTTAAAATCTTCTATGTGAGCAAAAATGGTTTCCTCTTTAATTCCATGTGGCAACAGCGATTGCATTAAAATTAAAGGGTCGGTACGTCCCTGAAAATTGACTGTTTCCATAACGCCAATTGTGCCATACACTTCAATAGCAGCTT
Source organism: uncultured bacterium (assembly GCA_937920495.1). Classification (GTDB taxonomy): domain Bacteria; phylum Spirochaetota; class UBA4802; order UBA4802; family UB4802; genus UBA4802. The sequence goes on from CALEUQ010000035.1 coordinate 24,744, forward strand.
GCGTCATTGCCAGTTTACCGGCACCATGTGTTCGTAGAAGCGTTCCGTCTATGTCAAATAGTAATGCTTTTATGATTTTTTCTCCTCATAAAAGTTAATCTGTAAAAAGCGTTCTCTTGCTTCACGTGGTGCAGGATCAAATAACATCGCAATACCAAGGCCAGGAAGCAGTGAAAGAGTATACAACCAGATTGCAAGCCGTATGGTAAATGGCCTTTGGGGTATTTCAAAAATAAGAACAATTAATACTGCAATGATCAAAGCAAAAAACATACCTAAAATTGGTGTTCGTGGTAACATGGTTTATCCTTTTTTTATGAATTAGTAGTTAAGGTTAAGAATATCAATAAAAAAGTAATAGCACATAAAATCAATAAAAAAAGTAATTTTATGGATAATGAGGAGCCATTATTTTTATTTCCACCAAAACTCTACTCAACAAAATTGCCAAAAGCAAAATCACTGGTAGGCTTGCCAAATGCAATCTTTAATGGCAACATTGTTGTAAATGGGGAGACAATTAATATAAGTGACTGGATTGGCAGCCAGAACCATAACTGGGGGTCATTCTCTTCAATTTTTTCAAATTCTAAATAAATTTTTCTACAGTTATTTTCTGTATTACCTTATTGATCATTTTTTTAATTACGGTCTATTTAGTAATTAAACACAGTTTAGCTAACTATACGGTTAATTTATATTTTAATCATAATTTCTTAATTTTGTTTTATTTTTAGTATTTATACAAATATACCAGAAAGTCAGAAGGTAGCTAAAACATGATTAGTTTTAAACGTTTATTTATCAAATATTTTTCTGTTAAACACCTTTTTATTCCTTTTATACTTCTTACAGTTATTTCAGGAATAGCAAGTTTTTCTGCTGCATATAAATATAATAAGACTATGTATAATATAATTGATTCCGTAGGTACGGCTAAGGATATACAGATTGAATTACAAAAACAGTTCAACAGCTTGAAAAGCATAATTGTTGAAGGGCATTCGTTTGATGTCTATAAGCAAAAAGTCCATGAATATTCATATAATGCCCAGCATATTCAAAACAGTCTGTTTAATCTCAGGCTGATGTGCAAAGAAATGAAGAATGTTCATCAAAAGATACTCAATTTTACAAGATTATACATAGAATTGAATGATGAGTTATTATCATTTATAGTGAATTATAATGATATAAGTACGAATGAATATGAAGGTATAATTAAGAATTCAGTAAGTAATGAAGAAAAATTATTGGAAATGATGGAGGTTATTGTAGCGGATATAGAAAAAACATCAAATGAACGAATTAACCAACTAAACAAATATTATCTTATCAGTGGAAGCATTTATTTAGGTCTTTTGATTACGTTTACACTGATATTCAGCTGGTATTCAACACAAATCATTGACAGGTTTAAGCGAAAACTAGAATTCAAAGTTGAAAAAAGAACTCAACAGCTACAAAGAGCAAACGATAAAATATCTTTATCTGAACAAAAGTACCGATTTTTGATTGAATCTACAGATGATATAATTTTCACTATTGATTCACATGGTACTATTTTATCGATAAATAATGCCATTAAAAAAGAACTTAAAATTAAACCGGGCGATGCAATAGGGCGCAATATTTTTGATTATATATATTTTGAAGATGATAACAACGATAATAGATTATTTAAAAAACAAATACTGTTAAAAAATATCGAACAGACATTAAATGAAAAGAAAAAAGTAAAATTTTATGCTGAAATAAAAACGCCACGGATGATTGAACCAATAGACATGGTAATATCACTTGAGAGTGTTACGCATAACGGCGGCAGGGAGATAATTGGAAAAGCCACAAAAATGATAGAAAATGAGCTTGTTTCATCTTTTGTGTATGAACATGCAAAATACGAAATAACTAATTCATTGCTAATGGCTGATGAAATAACACACAGGATCTTGCTTAATGTAAAAAAGTTTCTTCCACAGAATGTTGTTTCGCAAATTCGATTGGCACTTAGTGAAATACTTATTAATGCAATTGAACATGGTAACCTTGAAATAACATATCAGGATAAATTGTTACGAATGCACAATGATGATTACTTTGAGTATCTATCACAAAAAATTAATGAAAAATCAAATAAAGATAAAAAGGTTAAAGTTGAGTTCCTGGTTAGCAGTGAAAAATTAGTAGTAAAAATTACTGATCAGGGAAATGGATTTGATCATAAAAGTTATCTTGAAAAAACTCATGCTCAGGATAATGAAATGTTTTTGCAACATGGTAGAGGAATATCACTGGCTAAACAGATATTTGATGAAATCAAATATAACGAAAAGGGAAATCAGGTGCTGTGTGTAAAACATTTTACCAGAGTGCCTGATGAAGAAACAGCATATGATGATACGATGGTAGTTAATTAGGCAATACATCTAAAAACCGTGATGATAATGCATAGAATAAAAAAATTCTTGCAATTGCCTTATATTTCTGAACATATTGTGACAATGAAATGCAGGATTCTAAACATAATTTTTACGGCAATATTTTTTTTAACGTGCAAAGCTTATTCAGAGGAACTATCGCCCATTATTAAAATATATCAATTTGCCCCACAGGATAGGCTTTTAATCAATTGGAACTGGATAACAGCATTAGATTATAAAAAAATTTCTAATTGGGGTAAAGTATATTATTGTTACGTTAACTACGATGATAAGCCTGTCATAGATAACTGTGCGTGGTTTGTTTCAAAATATGGATCACGCCTTATCTTTGAAAATTTAGGCGCAACTACATACTACCTGCATATAAATTTTGTAACGTTTGACTATCCTGAACAAACGAACATTGATGCTTTGTGTGTCATTTACTGTAATAATAAACCAGTAAAACAACTTGCATTCAGAGATATGACCATAAAAAACAGTACTATTGTGCTGGAAATTACTCGTGAATTTATTGTGAACAAAACATTGACAGTAGAATTTAAAGAGTACTCTTCAGCAGGTGGTTTTTTTGGTGTATGGGATGTTATACTGAGCACACTGGATACATTGCCTGATACTATCGAAATGAAAATCAAAGAACCACAACAAGAAACTATGAAACAACTACCTGTAAAACTGGTAAAACCAAAATCTGTAAAAAAATAACTTTTTTTATTGACCATTTCATATATACTAACTTTTTTGACAAAAAGGATCGTGCTTTAATAACACGATTTATTCTTAAATGAAATTTGTGAACATAACGAACTGAGGGTGTATACCGTTTTATTAGCAAAATATTTTTAAGGAATTATTAGTGCGTTTATAAGGTTTAAACGTGTATTTTGCAATACATTTGTATTGTATGCTACTAAATATGTAATCAAAAATCACAGTAAATTTTTAAATTTTTTTAAAATTTTGTTAGATAGTTTTCAAAGTATTCATATATTGATAGTAGTGTTTTGCATAATAATATCTGTATAAGAGGGTGTAGATTATGCCAAATGATTTTGAAAAAGAATTTGATGACGAAGTTTATGAAGATGATTTTTACGAAGAGACATTAGATGATGAGGAAATGCTTGAAGAAGAAATCCTTGAAGATGATTTAATTGAAGAAGATGAAGTTGAAGAAGATGAGAAACACATAGCTGTAATTCTAGCCTGTGATGATTGCGATTACAGATGGGAAGATGTGATAGTAAAACGTAAGGATGAGGATATTGAAGATCTTGAAATTATCTGTCCAATGTGCGGTTCAACCAACATCACACAGATATGAGTCAGCAATATATTCGCATCAAAGGTGCCCGCGAGCACAATTTAAAAAATATATCAATTGACATTCCAAGAGAAAAGCTGGTTGTTATCACGGGACTTTCCGGTTCGGGGAAGTCATCTCTGGCTTTTGATACCATATATGCTGAAGGGCAACGGCGTTACGTGGAGTCATTGTCGGCGTATGCCAGGCAGTTTTTGGGTCAGATGGAAAAACCTGATGTAGACCTTATTGAAGGACTTTCCCCTGCAATATCCATTGAACAGAAAACTACTCACCGCAATCCCCGTTCCACCGTTGGCACCGTAACCGAAATCCACGATTACCTGCGTTTGCTCTTTGCTCGTGTTGGTGTACCGTATTGTTATAAATGTGGGAAACCTATAACTTCCCAAACTATTGACCAGATTGTGGAGAATATACTTACATATTCTCCCGGAACCAAAATACAGGTGCTTGCACCGGTAGTGCGTGGCCGCAAAGGTATGTATCAGGACATGTTTGAAAAATTCAAACAGCAAGGGTATTCGCGTGTTAGAGTTGATGGGGGTGTTTACTCACTGGATGATACCATAAAAATTGATAAAAATAAAAAGCATTCAATTGAGGTCATCATTGACAGGATAGTACTTAAAGAGAATATACGGTCTCGATTATCGGACTCAGTTGAGACAGCAATTGAATTGGCTGACGGCCAGGTGATTTTAATCATAGATGAAAACGAGCATATGATCTCCACCAAAATGACATGTCCTGATTGTGACGTTTCATTGCCGGAGCTATCGCCACGCATGTTTTCCTTTAACAGCCCCTATGGTGCATGTCCTGCGTGTGATGGTCTGGGTTTCATCATGCAATTTGATCCCGAGCTTATTATTGCTAACCCTGATAAATCGTTACTGGATGGAGCATTGGCAGTATGGGGCAAAACAACAAGTTACTGGTATCAGGAGCAGGTGCTGACACTGGCACGCCATCTTAAATTTGATCCTGACACACCGTGGAAGAAACTGCCAAAGCACATTCAGAATATTGTGTTGTATGGTTCTAATGGCAAGAAGTTTGATTATTCTATTGAACGGTTTGAAGCACAGTATCGTTTTACAAAGGAGTTTGAAGGTGTAATACCAAATCTAATGCGCCGCTACAAAGAAACACAATCAGATGAGATGCGCGAATGGATGGAAGGGTTTATGCGCAACCGCGTGTGTGATGCTTGCGGGGGTAAAAGACTCAGGCCTGAGAGTTTAGCAGTAAAAGTTGCAGGTAAAAATATTGCTGATGTCAGTGCACTCTCTATTAAGGAAGCAGTGAAATTTTTCAATGAGCTATCGCTTTCAGAAACACAGATGACAATAGCACGACAGATACTTAAAGAAATAAAAGCGCGGCTACAATTTCTTTCCAATGTAGGCATTGATTACCTTACACTTGACCGCGCGGCAGGAACGCTGTCTGGTGGTGAGGCACAGCGCATACGACTTGCCACACAGATTGGCTCTGGTTTAACGGGTGTACTGTATATTCTGGATGAGCCAAGTATTGGCCTGCATCAGCGCGATAATAAAAAGCTTCTGGATACCTTAAAAGAGTTGAGGGATATTGGCAACACTGTAATAGTGGTTGAGCATGATGAGGAGACAATACGTGAATCAGATTATGTTGTTGATTTAGGGCCTGGTGCCGGGCTTGATGGTGGCTATGTGGTAGCCAGAGGTACTCCCCGTGAAATAGAACTAAACGAACAATCAATTACAGGTTTATATTTAAGCGGTAAACGGTATATCAAAGCACCGTCTAAACGCCGCGTAGCTACAAAATATCTAACCATCAGAGGTGCGGCAGAAAACAATCTTAAATCAATAGATGTGTCATTTCCTTTAGGGGTGTTCACCTGTGTCACCGGTGTTTCAGGTTCAGGTAAATCCACTTTGATCATTGATATTTTATATAAGGCATTAGCTTCATTGAAGATGCACAGCAAGGATTACCCCGGAAAATTTAAAAAGATAGAAGGGATAGAATATATAGATAAGGTTATTGACGTGGATCAATCACCCATTGGCAGGACTCCACGGTCAAATCCTGCAACATATACTGGTGCTTTCACACCAATACGCGAGCTTTTTGCAAATTTACCTGAATCTAAAATACGAGGATATAAACCGGGACGATTTTCGTTCAATGTGTCGGGTGGTAGGTGTGAAGCGTGCTGGGGTGATGGCATAAAAAAGATAGAAATGCATTTTTTGCCTGATGTATATATTACCTGTGAGGTATGTAAGGGCAAGCGATACAATCATGAAACACTGGAAGTACGCTATAAAGGAAAAAATATATACGAAGTTCTGGAAATGACGGTTGATGAAGCCTATGAGTTTTTTGCAAATATTCCATCAATAAAGTCTAAATTGGAAACGTTAAAACGTGTTGGTCTTGGCTATATTAAGTTGGGACAGCCCGCAACCACGCTTTCTGGTGGCGAGGCGCAACGGGTAAAATTATCAACAGAACTATCAAAACGAGCCACAGGCAACACGCTGTATATCCTTGACGAGCCAACGACCGGTTTACACTTTGCTGATGTGGAAAAGCTTATTGATGTGTTGCAAAGTTTAGTAGATAAAGGTAATACCGTTATTGTTATTGAACACAACTTAGATGTCATCAAATGTGCAGATTGGATAATTGATCTGGGACCGGAAGGCGGCGATGCCGGTGGGCAGGTTGTTGCGCAGGGCACACCGGAAGATATAGCAAAGATTAAAGAATCATATACAGGACAATTTTTAAAGACAATATTGTCACGTAATTATGAAGGAACCCATAAAAACTAATTTTTGACCACTAATAATTCCTTAAAAATATTTTGTTAATAAAACGGTGTACACCCCTGCCGCCGAAGGTGGCGGGGGTGTACAATATGTTTATTATGTTCATAAATTTTATTTGAAGAATAAATCGTGATTTTTGACAATCTACTAACAAGAGATTGATACACGCTTTTTGGTTATATAAAAAATATCAGTCAGGAATTTTTAGATACAAAAGATGTAAATTAATTGCAATTATTTCTATTATGTACGTAATATGCTACTAATTCCGATATAGTAAATAGATTAGTTTTCTAAAACATTGTTTAATAACGATTAGTGTTTGAATGAATTAGATTAATTAAATTAAAAGAAAAGATTAAAAAAATTTTGTTACTAACTGTAGGGGCTATATTGTGCAAAGAAAAATAATACTTGTTGTAATTATAATATTTACATTCATACCGATATGCGGTTTTTCCTTAGATAAACAGGTTGCTATTTTCCAGAAAGCAAAAACTGAAGTGGTCAAAGGAATGTATCACTTTAATGAGATGCATTACCTTGCTGCTATCGAATTTTTCCGTAAGGCTCTTGAAGTGTATCCTGATTATTACACTGCAAATGAGTATCTGGCACGTTCATATAAATTAGCAGGATATACCAACCTGGCTTTGCAACAGTGGCAGATTTTGCTGGAAATGGCTAAAGAAAATCCACTTATTCAAAATAAAATTGATATGATTAATTTCCGTGGCTCACTATACCGCTCACTTGAAAAACCGTTTGAGCTCATTGAAACTGCTGCATATTTTCCTGTTGATTTAGGAAGATTCCGGTTTTCATTGCCAATTGATATAGCCATAGACAACGACAAGAATATGTATATCACATCTTTTTCAAATGGTAAGCTTGTAAAGCTTGATCCAAATGGGCAGGGTATTTTTACACGCACGTACAGCCTTGAAGGTAAGTTGTATGGCATAGATTATGGATATGGGCTTTTAGCGGTAAGTGATTTTGCAAACAATAAGGTTTATGTTATTAATACTGATGGTAAAATAATTAAAACAATTGGTAGCACGGGGAATTCTGAGGGCCAGTTTAATGGACCTGAAGGTGTTTGTTTTGGTGGCGATAGTTCCCTGTATATAGTGGATTCCGGTAATCACCGTGTGCAGAAGTTTGGTCTGGATGGACATTTCATACTGACATTTGGACAATATGGTGAATATGAAGGCCAGATGAATAAGCCCACCGATGTAGCTGTGCGGCATCAAAACGTATATGTTACTGATACAAATAACAAAAGAATAGCTGTGTTTGATGATTCAGGCAATTTTGTTGAGAACCTTACTCCGACAGAGTTTGCCGTACCACGAGGCATCTATATACAGGGAAACCTGATGGCGGTGAGTGATGAAAAGAAAGGACTTTTTATGTACAACTTTGAAACAGGTCAGAATCAATGGTTTGTAAGCTGGGAAGGAAAAAAGAAATTTTATCATTTAACTTCAGCAGTTATGGATGATAATGGTTTTGTGTATGCCTGCAGCAATAAAAATGAAGCTGTATACGTTTTCTCGCCATTAGAACAACAAATTAGTAATATTGAAGTAGAAGTAACCAATGTTGATGCAAAAAAATTCCCTACTGTGGCAGTGTATTGTAATATCCGTGACCGCTATGGGAGGCCAATCTATGGATTAACACAGGAAAACTTTACAATCGTTGAGGATGGGGCTACTATCACCAATCTAAGTGCTGATTATTTAAAAAATATGGTGCCGGCTGCTTCAATGGTTATGTGTGTAGACCGTTCGGGTTCATTAAAGAACTATCATAATGATGTGCCCTGGCTTGCAGAATTCATATTACAGAAAATGCGCAAAAATGATAAATTGAAAATAATAAACTTTGCTGATGATACCTGGGTAGCAAATCCTTATGACTGGAGCAGACGCAGGGCATTAAAAGCGCTGAAGACATTTGATTATGGAAAAGGGCGTGATATAGGAAAAGCGCTCTATACAGCAATAAGTGATGTACTGCCTGAGATGTCACGTAGAGGGGTAATACTGATTACTGATGGAGAAGCTACAGAAAATGATTTCAAGGCATATTCTGCAAACATTATTATTGATTATGCAAAATCACATTTTATTCCAGTCTATATTCTTACATTAAAAACTAAATCGCCATTATTAATGCGAATAGCACAGGAAACAGGCGGGGCAATCTATAAGGGTAGTGAACTGGATGGATTACGTACAGTATATGACGCAATAAAAAAAGCAAATGATTATAGGTATGTGCTCATTTATTCAACTTTTAAAATGAAATCGTTGAAAGGGTGGTGGTCGGATCTTACTGTTAATGTGTCATATAAAGGCCAGAAGGGCACCGAATGGGCTGGCTATTTTGTACCATAATTTTTTTTCAGTACTTCAATTCCTCCAATATCCATTATCAAAAATTGTTTTGGGTCAAGCCCTTTTTCAGCTATTTTTCTTTTAAGTTCAAGAGCCGGAAAACCTGGAGGTTCTTCGCCAAGTGCAAAGGTTCCCCACTGTGTGGGGATGAAATACCGTGCACCTAAATCCTCAAATGCCATAAGCGCTTCGTTGATATCCATATGCGCATAGTGCATAAACCAGCGTGGATGGTATGCAGTTGTTGGCAGTAATGCATAATCTATTTTAGGGAAACGTTTGCCAAATTCACGGTAGCCAATAAAATAACCACTATCACCTGCAATATAAATAGTCAGTCCAGGAGTTATTAGCATATAACTGGCCCATAATGTAGTATTAGTATATTGAGAAATTCGTTTTGACCAGTGTTGTTTTGGGAGAGAGACAATTTTGAATTTTTTATCTACAGAATATTCCTGCCACCAGTCAAGCTCTACCAGATTAGTACGCCCCAGGGAGATAAAATACTTTTTTAGTCCCAGTGGAAAATAGAACGATGCATCTTGAGGTAATTGCTGTATACTATTTTCATCTAAGTGGTCGTAATGGTTGTGGGTTATTATAACATTAATAGTGCTGGTTAATTGTTTAAGTTCATCTGGCAGAATTCCTGGTGGGGTTACGCGCTTTGGGAGCAATGCTCTGTCAGAAAAAATTGGGTCAATTATAAAGTAGGTTCCATCGATTCTGATCAGGAAAGTATTGTGGCCAACCCACATAATGAAATCGGAATTACCAAGAGCGCGTATTCGTTCAACCGGGTTGGGAATAACTTTTGGTAAATACCTTTTTTCTTCTTCTGTATAGGAATTGTCATCTCTTGTGAATTTCCATTCTAAAAAGCTAGCAAAGCTCCTATTTTTCATAGGCATCCATGGGTTAAAAAATTTACCATCTTTAAAATGTGGAGCGTACAGTAACGATCTATCAGTATGCAAAACCTGACTATGCCAGTTTTCCTCAGAGAACTGCTTATTAGATGATGAACAGGAAAATAGAATCGATAATGATAAAAGAAACATTATTTCTTTCTTGAGTGTGATTTTCATACGCAAATATACTATTAATTATAAAACGGCAATAGCCTGTTGTTCCTTATTATATTCTTCTCAGAAAAAATCTCAAGCGCATTTGAAACTTTATGAAAAAGTGAATATTTAAATTCAATCTTTTCTTGGTGCAGGTGTCGTAAAATAATCTGCCGGTCAATAAATTGCAAATCATAATGAATAGTAAACTTAGGATGATGATATTCTATAGCATCAACACCTAAAAAGCTTTTTATGTTAATTATTTGCTTTTCGTTCAATGGTTTTGTACAATGTATTGTATATGTTCTTTTTGTAGCTTTCATCGTTAACTCCTTGAATGTAAAAAATTAATACTTGAACTATCCTTTCTATAATATACAATAGAAATGTAAAAATGTTACACATATTTTATTAAATGCTTAAATATTTTGTATAATACATAAGATGCTGAAATCATCCTGGATCCCGATTTACATCGGGACAGGCCCCGATTTACATCGGGACAGGCCCCGATTTATATCGGGACAGGCCCCGACTTGCGTCGGGAAAGGCTTAATTCAGGATCTAAAATTCTGAGTCAAGCTCAGAATGACCATGTGAAAAGTAGGTCAATAAAAAGAAGGATATCACGGTAATACAAATTTGTATTTTCAAGGAAAAAAATTATGAACTCAATCGACTATTTAGAAGCAACTGATTTTAATGATGAAGATGTAATGAACATTAAAGGTAATAAAAAGCTCTATGTAATATTTTCCACTATTGGTGAGCGTGAAGCTGGGCTGATATATCAAAAAATAAGGATTATTGATACATTGCAATGTGTTGACGGAATATTTTTGTCACATCGGCGTGTTGATGATGATAAAGAAGAATTGACGGAACAAAACGCTAAAGAAGCCAGCAGCAAAGCAAAGGTAATACTGTGCAATGCCATTGATGTGCCTGATATGGGCCTTGAGAAAGGTAAGGGCGCTGACATGCGTCGGGCACTATATTATCTTATCACTGGATATAAGGCTGATATTAACAATACAGTCGTGGTTTTTCTTGATGCCGATGTACTTCCGCAATATTTTGGTAATCATTTTGTGCTGGGGCTTGCAGGTGCAGTGATGCAGGGGTATGATTTTGCCAAGGCAAGTTTCTGGCGGGAAATGGGCAGGGTAAAAAAATATGTAGCTCAGCCTTTATTTTCGGCGATAGTTCATGGTAATCTGGAACCACTGCGCAAATTTGCATATCCCTTAAGCGGTGAGGTTGCCGGCACGCTTTCCTTCTTTACAAAAGTGAGCTTCTGGCAGATGTATGGTGTTGAAACGGGGATTAATATTGATGCAGTATTAAGTAATTATAAAATTGCTGATGTTAATTTAGGCTTATATGACCATGAACATCATGGTGATCTTAATATACAGAAGATGTCGTTTGGCATTATCAGAACATTTTTGTTGCAATTAATTGAATATGGATACATAGAATTAAAAAATGGTGCTGAAATAAGTGATGTGTTTAAGGCACAATATATAGATGAACATGGAAAGCGACAGTCAATAGAATTTAACCTTTCAGAAAAAAAATATTTTCCACTCTGCACTATTGTATGAAAAACACGGCTCATCCCTTAATTTTGGGAAAATCATACACACGCACTGCGGGTTTTTAATGAAACATTATTTTATGCAATACTATCATTCTTAAGTAACATTTTTTATGCATAAGGTATTAACGAAAATATGAAATACCTTTTTGATGGATAACCCTATTTCCCAAAAATCCGGAAAGAGGGTAAAAGTACATCCCTGCTGTCTGCTGCGGCAAGGGTGTACAATATAAATATATATATTGTGCATAGAATTTATGGGCAACTTGATTTTTCCAAAAAAAGATATTGAAAATAAATCATGTATAAGAGAAACTTGATTAATTTTATATTTATAAATATAATATGTATTTCAATTATGAAAGAAGTACTGCCAAAAGAATTTGAGAAATCATTAAAAGTTTTAATCAATGGTCTAACTCCCAAAAACCGAGTACCGATGAGTATAGATGCGTTAAAAGGGTATCTTTTTGGGTTGGCTGTTGTTCCAATTGATTATGACCCGGAAGATTGGGTCCCACCTATATTTGGGGGAAAAATGCCAACTTTTGATTCATTGGAACAGCGTGACATGGTATATGATATATTATATGATGCATTACATAAATTTATTACTGCGTTTGAAAAAGAAAAATTATATTTTCCATATAATTATAATATCGAAAAACCAAATCTAAAATACTTCAACAAAGTAAGTGAATGGTGTAAGGGTTTTTATGAATCGATACGTTTTCATCCAGAACTATGGTATATGGATGGTAGTGTTGAAATCCCTGAGAAGGACAATATTCCGAGTATAGATGAAATTGAGTATGAAACATATGTTCTTCTGGATGTTATGGCATTACAGATTATAATGGATTTTGATGAGCATAAAGACAATTGTATGCGAGTCATGATTTATCAACATATTAAAAATAATAAAACTACGAATGTTAAGATAGATGAAAAATATTTAAAGAAATACTTGTTAGAATTTTTCTATAAAGTTTATCAAACAATTTTATTTCATGGATATACCATCACAAATGATCTATTGACAGATGATAAATCAACTACAACTTAAAAACTGGACGTAATGATCCATGCCCATGCGGAAGTGGTAAAAAATACAAAAAATGCTGCGGTAAAGATATTTAGAAAAATTTTTTTGTTGACAGATTTTATGTATATTATATATGTGAGTAAGTACTCACTCATTTTAATGCGTAATACTGATAATTATCTAACAAAGAAATAAAGGAGGAAGAAGATGGATTATAATTTCATAAAGTCACGATTACATTTATATGCAGTGTTGCAAAATATTGAAGATCTTGTGCAATATGATGATGAGGCAAAAAAACTAATTAAAGACTGGAATGTTGTAATAAAGTTCAGCGTAAGAAAAAGTGGTGATGTGTATCTTATCTTTGAAAATGGGAAATGCATAGTTTCGGAAACCAGCCCTGGAAAAGCAAATATTGTGTTATATTTTACTTCACCAGCCCATCTGAATAAGATGTTTGATGGCAAAGCAAATCCTATCCCGCTCAAAGGCATAACAAAACTAAGCTTTTTAACCAGGGAATTTCCAAAACTTACAAAACGCCTGGAATACTATCTAAAGCCAGATGATCAGAAATTAAAAGATAACAGGTTTGTAACGATCAATACAGTAATGACATTACACACAGCGTTATTTGCACTGAAAGAGCTGCTTCTTTTTGATCCTATTGGAAAGCACATAGCAAAAAAAATAAAGGGAAGTGTGCTCATGATGAATGTTGATAAAGGACCGGCAGCGTATCTGGAACAAAAGGGTAATAGTTTTGAGGTACATAAAGGCTACCATAACAATCCACTGGCAGTGTTGCAATTTAAATCAATGAAAATAGCCAATGACTTTTTAAATGGCAAGATGGATGCATTCAGTGCCATAGCTTCTGGGGCTGTGGCTACTAAAGGACATATTGAGTGGCTGGATGCAGTAAGTCCTGTTCTGGACAGGATTGCGTTATATTTAACATAAATTTTTTTATAGATGAGGTGCCATTATGAAATTAGAAGCTAAAGGTGCAACACGAAGTACAGTATCAAAAATAAAAAGCAAAACGTATACATATACTAACTCGCAAAAATTATTCCAGCGGGCTCTGAAAGTGATTCCATGTGGTATTCCAGGGCATTTTAGTCCCGCACCTCTTGTTCCGCCAACGATGTATCCATTTTATGCTGCAAGGGCAAAAGGCGCTAAGTTCTGGGATATTGATGGCAATGAGTTCATTGATTATATGTGCGCATACGGTCCAATGGTCCTGGGATATAATCATCCAAAAGTTGAAAAAGCAGCAGGTGAGCAACGTCAAAAAGGCGATTGCATGCCGGCGCCCGGCAAAATCATGGTAGAGCTTGCTGAAATGTTGTGCAGTACTATTGCAGGTGCGCACTGGGCATTCTTTGCAAAGAATGGTGGTGATGTCACCAATTTAGCTATTATGATTGCTCGTGCTGCAACTGGCAGAAAAAAGATTGTGATGATAAAAGGCGGATACCATGGCGTTGCTCCGTGGATGCAGGGGTATGGCCATTATGGTGTCATAGAAGAAGATGTTGCCAACATCATTGGTATTGAATGGAATAATGTTGGGCAATTTGAAGAAGCAATTGCTGCTAATCCTGATGGAATTGCAGGATTCATTGCCACACCATACCATCATCCAACTTTTGCCGATAGTGAAATGCCTGCTCCAGGTTACTGGCAGCGTATCCGCCAGTTGTGTACAAAGCATGGCATTGTTCTTATTATTGATGATGTGCGCTGTGGTTTCAGATTGGACATGAAGGGGTCCGGGGCGTATTTTGGCTTTACACCTGATCTGGCGTGCTATTGCAAAGCCATAGCCAATGGGTATCCAATATCCGCACTGGTTGGTGTTGATGCATTGAAGACTGTTGCAGCAAAGGTATTTTATACAGGAAGTTACTGGTATCAGGCTGTTCCAATGGCAGCTGCACTTGCCACACTGAAAGAGTTAAAACGTATCAATGGACCTGCGTTGATGAATAAAATAGGAAAGAAACTTTTTGATGGAATGACAAGAATATGTGCAGGTTATGGATTTGATCTAAAAGTCACCGGTGCGTATTCCATGCCGTATGTTCGTATCACCAATGATCCAAGCAATATGCTGCATCAGGAATGGTGTGCCATGTGTACGGAGCGTGGTGCATATTTTACGTCGCATCACAACTGGTTTGTGTCAACAGCACATACTGAAAAAGATATTCAGAAGACCTGGGATATCGTTGATGATGTGTGCAAGCTGTTGAAGAAGAAGTATGGTGGTAAATATTAATATTCTTGCAATTGTGTAGTGTGGAGTGCAGTATTTAGTAACTATCGCTTAAAAAATAAATTGAAAATTTACTCAAGAATAAGGAGGATATATATGCCATTAACACAAGAAGAATTTCAGCAGCTAAACAGCAAAGCCTGCCAGATTAGAAAAGATACCATTGATACTGTGTACTGGGCAGGTGGTGGGCATGTAGGAGGCTCGCTGAGTTTTACCGAAATTATGGTCATTTTATATTATAAGTATTTGCGTATTGATCCCAAAAATCCGCAATGGCCTGACCGGGATAGGGTTGTTCTAAGCAAAGGCCACGCGGGCGTTGGTTATGCACCAATCCTTGCCGACAAAGGATATTTCCCAAAAGAATTGCTGAAAGAGTATAATCACACTGGTTCAATATTAGGTATGCATCTGGATGGCAATAAGGTGCCTGGTGTTGATGTATCCACTGGTTCGTTGGGGCATGGGTTGCCTATTGCGGTGGGATTGGCACTGGGAGCTCGGTTACAGAATAAATCCTGGCTTACATATTGTATTTTAGGTGATGGCGAATGTGATGAAGGCTCGGTGTGGGAAGCTGCAATGGCTGCTTCCCACTATAAGGTTACTAATTTGATAACTATCGTTGACCGCAACAGGATGATGATAGATGGGCCAACCGAAGAAGTAATGCGCCTTGAGCCGTTTGCTGACAAATGGAAAGCATTTGGCTGGATTGTGAAGGAAGTTGATGGACATGATTTTAACCAGCTGGCTGATGCTATTGAATATGCACAGAAAGAAGATAGTGCTCCGGTTGTCATTATTGCGCACACAATCAAAGGGAAATGTGTGGACTTTATGGAAGATAAGTATGAATGGCACTATGGTGGCCTTGACAGTGAAAAGGTTGAGCTTGCCAAAGCATGTATAGACAAACATTACTGTGAAATGTAAACAAGGAGGATACAATGGCTGCTGATGGATTAACATATACTATCGTTGATACTGCCAATATGTCAACGGCTGAAATTTATGGAAAAGTTTTATGTGATTTAGCTGAAAAGCACAATGACATTGTGGGACTTTCAGCTGATCTGGCCAAGTCTACAAAAATTGGTCAATTTGCAGCAAAATTTCCACAAAGGTTTTTCAATGCCGGTATTGCTGAACAAAATATGTTTGGTATGGCTGCGGGGCTGGCAAAATCGGGGCTTACGCCATTTGTTTCAACATTTGCTGTGTTTGCGTCGTTGCGTGCTGCTGAGCAGGTACGCACTGATATATGCTATCCAAAACTGAATGTGAAGATAATAGCAACACATGCTGGTACTTCATTTGGACAGGCTGGTACCACGCATCACTGCACAGAGGATCTGGCTATCATGCGTTCTTTTGCTAATATGGTGGTGATAGCTCCGGCAGATGGAATTGAAACTGCAAATGCAGTTATTGCTGCGTATGAACACAAAGGTCCGGTGTACATACGTATAAACCGTGGCTTTGACCCCTTCCTGTACGAAAAATCAGATTACGGATTCCAGATAGGGAAGGCTGTGCAGCTTAAAGATGGCACTGATATTACGATCATTGCCTGTGGTGCTGCTGCGTATAATGCTTATCATGCTGCGGGTATTCTTGAAAAAGAGGATGGATTGAGTGTACGTGTACTTAACATGCATACAATCAAGCCAATAGATGAAGAGGCTATACGTAAAGCGGTTATGGAAACACGGCGTATTGTAACATTTGAAGACCATAATATTTATGGTGGCTTAGGTAGCGCAGTGGCAGAGGTGATAGTAAAGAGCGGGAAAGCCTGTGCATTTGAGTCGGTTGGAATACCTGATGAATATGCCATCATAGGCCTGCCGGAGGATCTACAAAATTATTACGGCTTTGACCAGAATAAGATTATAGAAAAAGTACGACAGATAATGGGCAAAGATTTTGAACAAACTGAAGACTGGGAAGACGAGGTGTAATATGGCAACCCAGAACGAATTGTTTGCATCAACAATTTTTCTAAAAGCCGCATTGCCACTTACAAAAGTTATATTGGAGTACAGGCCACAAATGGCTGCAAAGTATAAAGGGCTTAATGGCGTGGTACAGTTTGTTGCAAAGGATGAGGCAGGCGATATTGGTGCGTATTTGCAATTTACCGATGGTGCTCTTGATGTAAAATATGGCATTCACGAAAAGCCTGATATTGTGTTTACATTTAAAGATGTAAAAACAATGAATGCATTTTTTGCTGGTAAACCGGCAGTGCCTTCTATCAAAGGATTAACCAAACTAAAGCTTCTTTTAAAAGCTGTGAATGTATTGCTGGCTCTTAAAATTATTGGGCGCAAAACTCCACCAAAGAAACCAGAAGATCGTGAGCTTATGGTAAGGCTTATGCTGTATTTGCTGCCTTTAGGCATAAGTCAGCTCAACAAAGCTGGTCATCCTGAAATATCAAAATTTTGCCAGAAGAGTCCCGACAGGACATTTGCGTGGTCGGTTAATGGTACTGATATAGCTTCATATTTGCGCATGAAAGCGGGCAATTCTAAAGCAGGGCGGGGCAAATATACCCGTTCAAAACCATTTGTAGAATTTAAATTTGACAGTGTAGATGGTGCATTAGGCATTTTATTGCAGACAACCGATATGATAGAAGCTTCAATCAATCGCATTCTGGTTATTGAAGGTTCGCCAGAATATGGTAAAGAGATGGGTTCTTTTATGAATATTGTGGGGCAACTGGCGTCATAAAATAATACATATATAATCAACGGAGGTATCATGAAAGTTAAATCATTAAGCCATGTTGGAATCACAGTAAGCAATTTTGAAAAAGCTGTAAAGTGGTACTGGGATATGTTCAGGTTCCCACTGGTTGCTGAAGAAACAATGGATGAAAAACAGGTGGAGGCGTTGTACAGCCTTTATGGATTAAAAAATACAAAGTTACGGCTTGGTTTTTTGCGCACTCCAGGTGGAGCGGTGCTTGAGATATTTGAATTTACACCGACAGTTACTTCTGACAAAGTGTGCTGGAACAAAATAGGATTAACGCACATAACTCTTGATGTGAGTAATGTAAAGAAATGGTATAAAAAGCTAAAAGAAAAGGGTGTAATGTTTCTATGTGAACCGCAAAAAACAGGTCCCAATGAATGGGTTTTTATGCAGGATTTAGATGGGAATCTTATTGAACTTATTGATTTAAAATTTAATTATATTGCCTTACGGTATCTAGGAGCGATAGTTGCACCACTACTTAGACGATTGCAGTTTGGTAAGTATTATATCACATAGTCATTCTGAGCTTGAATCAGAATCTTTTTTTTTGATATTTATTTATTTATTCCCTACCTGGTTTAGAATTAATGACATTTTTTTGAATCGAGTATAGCTTAATGACAATAGGAAAGGAAGATACAAGTATGATAGATCCCAAATCGGGATTCAGGATGACACATAAGCAATGGGTTGTGAGAGAATTATACATAAAGTTTTGTAGACGGAATTAACTCAGAGGCACAATCCTTAAATAAAATTTGTGAAAATAATAAAATTATTGTACCCCCTGCCCGCCTTTAGCAGCCAGGGGGTACAGCGTTTTATTAACATAATATTTTTTAAGGAATTATTAGTGAAGAGATTTAATTTTTTATTGACTATTTTATAGAGCAGTGTATAATTATAGAAATAAACATAATACACATATATGTCATATTTAATATTGTAATACAAATAGAGGTGAATAGTATGAATACCAATTCTGACTCTGATGTTAGATATTTTGCAGGCGTTGATGCAGGTTCAACAACTCTTTCAATAGTTCTTTTGGATGAAAATAAAAATATTATTGATACATATTATACTTATCATCACGGGAAAATAAAAGATACTATAGAACAGTATTTTACCACAAAAAAAATTACAATGCTTGGCGGTATTGCTATCACATCAACGGCACACATTATAAATGCACCAACAGTGAATACTCAGGTAGCGTATGTTCAGGCAGCTAAGGAATATATGCCGCATATACGCACTCTGATTATCATTGGTGGTGAAAAATATGGTGTTATTGAATTTGATGAATATGGCAATTATTCGCAGTACCGTAGCAACACGAGCTGTGCTGCTGGCACTGGTGGATTTTTAGATCAGCAGGCACGGCGATTGCAACTACAAGGATCGCAAGAGCTTTCTGAACTTGCGCTCAAAAATTACGGTGATATGCCTAAAATAGCATCGCGTTGTGCTGTTTTTGCCAAGACTGACCTTATCCATGTACAGCAGGAAGGGTACAACATCTATGAAATATGTGATGGGCTGTGTTTTGGCCTTGCGCGCAATATTGCTGATACTCTGTTTGCAAGCAAAAAGCCTGTTCCACCGGTTGCAGTGGTTGGAGGAGTGTCGTTAAATAAAGCGGTTATTAAACATCTTGAATCTATTCTTGATACAGAAGTTTTTGTACCGGAATTATCGCACCTATATGGTAGTCTGGGTGCGGCACTATGGG
The DNA here is from genome assembly GCA_937920495.1 of uncultured bacterium. Lineage (GTDB taxonomy): Bacteria > Spirochaetota > UBA4802 > UBA4802 > UB4802 > UBA4802. Next base: position 44,278 of record CALEUQ010000035.1, read on the forward strand.
CTGTAACAGGATCCACTGGAGAAGAACACAGGCTATCATTTTCTGATGATCATGATACAAAAGAATATCACTATAAAAAACTTGATATTGCATTGAGTCAGTATCCGGATTTTGCTGGTATTGAATCATACATTTTTTCATCAAAGCATGATGTTGAAGTGGATATCTATCTGCCATTTGAGCAGCACACAGAGGCATTTATTGGTATAGATATAGGCTCAACCAGCACCAAGATGGCTGTTATCGATAGTTATGGTAATATGCTGGCAGGTTTTTATACACGCACTTCCGGAAGACCACTAGAAGCGGTACAATCATTGTTTGAAGCACTGGATGCATATACACGGGAAAATAGTATACGATTGTCGATCAAAGGTGCTGCAACAACAGGTTCGGGGCGAAAGTTTATAGGAACACTCATTGGTGCTGACGTAATCCTTGATGAGATTTCAGCACATGCAAAGGCTGCAGTAGCATTGAACCCTGAAGTAGATACCATCATAGAGATAGGCGGACAGGATTCAAAATTTACCATGCTGAAAAACGGCAATGTTGTGTTTTCGCAGATGAATAATGTGTGTGCAGCAGGAACAGGAAGTTTTATTGAAGAGCAGGCGTATAAGTTGGGGTGTGCGTTACACCAGTATGCTGATAGGGCATTGGGTAAACAGTCACCTGTTGCAAGTGACAGATGTACTGTATTTATGGAACGCGATATTAATTACCTTATGAGTAAGGGATATTCAACAGAAGAGCTGCTTGCTACGGTACTTCATTCAGTGGTGGAAAATTATCTTTCAAAAGTTTCTGGTGAGGCAAAGATCGGCAACGTGATATGCTTTCAGGGTGCTACAGCAAAGAATAAGGCACTGGTGGCAGCGTTTGAACAGCGGTTGCAAAGACCAATTTATGTTTCAAAGTTTTGTCATTTAACCGGTGCGCTGGGATGTGCACGTGAAGTAATGGAAGCATATTCAGGTAAAACACAATTCCGTGGAATAGACCTGTATAAAAAAGATATACCCATTAAAAATGAAGTATGTAATCTGTGTACCAATCACTGCAAGCTCAAGGTTGCAACTATTGATAATGAGATTGTTGCCTATGGATTTTTGTGTGGCAGAGACTATCACTATAAACGATTTGTGAATAAGACTAAAGGAATCTACGATTTTACAAAGGAAAGAGCAAAAATTATATCCCTAAAAACTAAAAATGAATCTGCAACTGTTGGCATACCAGCTGCATTGCATTTAGTTGATGAACTTGACCTGTGGGTTGATTTCTTCTCACGTTTGAATATCAGTGTTACCACAAGTGCTGAGTATGGTGATCCAGTAACTACTGGCAAACGCCTGGCTCAGGCAGAATTCTGTGCGCCTATGTCTGCGTTTCACGGGCATATTGCATATTTAAGTGATAAATGTACGCATATATTCGCACCAGTATTTATAGAAAAATCTGCACCTGAAGACTCACGTCGACAGTACTGTTATTACACACAGTTTGCTCCTTCATTAGGGAGGTTGTTGCCTGAGGCTGGTAAAAAGGTTCTATCGCCCGTACTCAATTATGAAATACAACCATTACAGAGCAGGATAGCATTATATAAAGCATGTAAAGCGATAAAGCCAGATGTAAACTATCTTGATGTTATGATAGCGTTTGAACAGGCACTTGCCACGTATAAGGAAAAGCAAAAAAAGCTTTTGAAGGCAGGTGATCAGTTTATCAAATCACACAATGGGATGGCAGTGGTACTTCTTGGCAGGCCTTATAATGTACTGCCACAATCGATGAATAAATCAATTCCTTCAATTTTTGTCAATCTGGGAATTCCGGTGCTGTATCAGGATATGATTGACTATAACCAGGAAGATGTAAAAGAAATTGAAGACTTGCTGAAAGCGTTTCACTGGCACTACGCGTCAAAGATTATTGAAACTGCGCATGTCATTTCTAAAAAAGAAGGTCTGTATCCTGTGTTACTCACTTCATTTAAATGCGCACCTGATTCATTTGTGATGGAATATTTCAAACGCATTATGGACAAAGCGGGGAAACCTTATTTAATTTTACAGCTTGATGAACATGACTCAACAGTAGGTTATGAAACGCGTATAGAAGCAGCAATACGTTCGTTTAAAAATCATTACACATCTTCCTCAGAACCTGCTGTATCGCTTCGTGTTGTTCCAACCATTACACGGGATTCATTACATGGCAAAACAGTCCTTCTTCCCAACTGGGATATGATGGCGGCACGCCTGCTTAAGGCAAACCTTCAGCGTGAAGGTATTGATGCACATATATTGTATGAAGATGATGCGCTTATTGCAAAGGGTACACGTACCAACACAGGGCAGTGTATTCCACTTAATATCATTGCCTATGAATATATTGATTATGTTGAAAAGCATAACTTAGATCCTGCACACACAATTCTGTGGATGGCGGATTCAGAAATTGCATGTAATATACGCATGTATCCGTATTTTATTAAAAGTATTTTTGATAGTTACGGTAAAGGATTTGAACGCACACAGGTATTTGTTGGCGATATCTCATTCAGAGAGGTTTCGGTTAAAGCAGCAATTTATGCCTACTTTGCATTCATGTTCAGCGGACTATTGCGAAGAGCAGGTTGTCACTACAGGCCGTATGAGTGTATCCCCGGTTCCACTGATAAAGCCATTGAGCACACCATGCAGGAATTTGAACGCGCGTTTAAAGATGATATGGAATGGTCGGAAGCACTGGGAAACATGGTGAAACGATTTGCCGCAATAAAAGTAAAGCGAACCAATCGCCCTAAAGTTGCAATCTTTGGTGATTTGTATGTTCGCGACAACGATTGTATGAATCAGAACCTTATTAATTTTATTGAACAGCATGGTGGTGAGGTTATCACCACACCGTATAATTATTATGCAAAAATGATTGCAAATCCTTACTTTAAGAAATGGTTCAGGGAAGGTAAGTATGGGGCGATAGTTACCGGTAAAACATTGCTGACAGCAGCTGAGCTTATGGAAAAGAAATACTACAGTTATTTTGAATCACTGCTTAATGAACCTAACCCGGTATATGCAATAGATTTTGAAAAAGTGTTGTCGCAGTTTGGTGTCACGATGTATCATACCGGTGAATCGTTTGACAATCTTATTAAGATATTCTCGCTATTGCAGCATTATCCTGATATTAAGCTGTTTGTGCAGACAAGTCCTGCATTCTGCTGCCCATCACTTATTACTGAGGCAATGGCTCACAGGATATATGAGGTTACCGGCGTACCCGTGGTAAGTATTACCTATGATGGTACAGGCAGCTTTAAAAACGATGCGGTGGTACCGTATTTGACATTGCTAAAAACTACAGTTGAAGTGCAGGATGTGGAAAAGAAGCTATCGTAAAAAATATTAATTAAATATTTGTAAGTTATTTTACAGGGTTAATAACTTTAACTTTTTCTTTTTTTGCTGCTTCAATAAGTTTGTTATCGCAGCATACAAAATAATTAATAGAATATTTAATTGCTGTCACAGTAGCACATTGAATTGCATCCAGGGTTTTTAAATTATGTTTTAGCATTACACGTTTACCAATTGTGAGTATGGATTCATTAATGTCAATAATTATAAAATAATGAAAATCTTTTTCTATGCAAGTTCAAGTTTGAAATGCAACATTTAGTTGCTGATACAATAACTATCAAGGTGTTTTCCAGTTTCGTGATTTGCGTTGTGGGATCCGCTTTTTCCCTATCTCTGCATACCTGTTTTTATACACATCGCGCCGCTTTTGTCGTTTTTTTAACTTAAAAAACATCTTCTCAACTAAATCATGTCTTTTGTGCAGGTGTATTTGCTCATAGCACCATATGTAAATTGTTTCATGTGAACACTGATACTTTCCTTCTTGCTTCAGCATATAGGCAATAAGTTCAGGCGAATAATGCTGTGCCAGTAATTGTTCTATTCTCTCCCTTAATTCTGGAATACGATCAATCTTTCTCTGGTAT
>CALEUQ010000036.1 GCA_937920495.1 uncultured bacterium
ACTACAGCAGCATACGTGCGTATTTAGAGCAAGAAGCAGATGTAGGCGTACCCATAGACCATCATGAGTATTTTATGCAGCTGGGTAAGGATTTTGCCCAAAGGGTAAAGCAATTCTTGTGGTATGATGAAGTGTACCGCACGCGGTATTCTATTGCGGGGTGGGTGTAAAAAAGGGGTCAGAGCCTTATGAAAAAAGGCGCTATGACAATTTAGTGATTGTGTACATATCAGTTATAGCCCGATAAAATATATTTTTTCGTATGTTTGAAATAAATTATACAAAAAAATATATTTTCATTATTGACAGAAAAATACTGTATTATAGCGTTACTATGAATTTGTGTGTATGTGTATAAAATCTTAACATACACCTAAATGTGTAATATTTTAACATTTGTTATAATCTAAAAGCAGGAGGTTTTTTATGGCGTTAAATCCACTGGTTGATTCAAGGGATGTGCGCTTTGTCCTCTATGAAATGATGGATGTATTGCAGCTGACAAAGCTTCCAAAGTATTCTTCATTTGACAAGGATATGTTTGAGGACATGCTCAATCTTGCAGAAACTATGGCAGTTGAGCAGATTTATCCTACATTTGCAGAGGGGGACAAGGAAGGTTGCCATTATGACGGTGCAACCAAAAAGGTATCTATTCCCAAATGCTATCATGCAGCATTGGATGCATTTTATGAAGCAGGTTTTGGTGGAATGGATGTATCAGAAGAATGGGGTGGCATGGGTATTCCTCAGGTTATTTCATGGGCATGTAATGAATATTTTTGTGCTGCCAATTATCCATTGTTGATGTATCCTGGCTTAACCCATGGTGCTGCAGAGCTTATTGAGGCATTTGGTACAGAAGAACAGAAACATATGTATCTGGCAAATATGTATTCAGGAAAATGGGGCGGAACGATGTGCTTAACAGAGCCTGATGCCGGTTCTGATGTTGGAGCATTGAAGACTAAAGCAGTTCGCCAGCCTGATGGTACATTCAAGATCTATGGGCAAAAAATATTCATTTCCTCCGGTGATAATGACTATTATGAAAATATGATACACCCTGTCCTGGCTCGAATCGAAGGAGACCCACCCGGGACAAAAGGAATTTCAATTTTTATAGTTCCAAAATACAGAGTAAATCCTGATGGTTCATTGGGTGAATTCAATGACGTTACATGTGCCGGTATTGAGCACAAGATGGGTATTAAAGGTTCAGCTACATGTACATTGAGTTTTGGTGATAATAATAACTGTATTGGCTGGTTGCTTGGACAGGAACGCCAGGGTATGAAGATCATGTTTAAGATGATGAACTATGCACGTATGGGTGTTGGTCTTCAGGCTCATGGATGTGCTTCAGCAGCATACATGCATGCTGTGACATATTGTAAGAATCGAGTCCAGGGTGTGCATGTCACCCAAATGCTTAATCCTGAAGCAAAAGGTGTAACCATTATTAACCATCCGGATGTCAAGAGAATGCTTCTCTGGATGAAGTCATATCTAGAAGGCCAGAGAGCAATGATTTACTATCTGTACCTAAATTATGAGCTGGCTCAGCTGTTAGAAGGTGAAGCAGCAAAAGAAGCACAGGCGCTTGTTGAGATCATAACACCTATAGAAAAAGCTGGTTGTTCAGATATGTCAGTATTAATTACATCCGAAGCCATGCAGTGCTATGGTGGCTATGGATTTGTGGCCGACTATCCAATTGAACAGATGATGAGAAATTCAAAAATTACTGCAATATATGAAGGAACAAACGGGATACAGTCAATGGACCTTACCATGCGTAAAATTTTGATGAACCCCGAGCAGTACAATTATACGGTACTCAAGAAACGCATACAACAGACCATTGACAAGGCAAAAGGTGTTGTTGAAGACAAGTATGTTGCAATAGTTGAACGTGGTGTACAGAAGCTTGATGAAGTTATTGAAATGATGAAGCAGCAGATGGCTTCTGGACAGTTTTTACATCTATTTGCAAATGCAACTCCACTGCAGCAGGCTATGTATATGCTGGTTATTGCATGGATGCATCTTTGGAGTTTAACTATCTCATTACCAAAGATGAAAGAGCTTGTTGGTGACAGGAAAGGTGAAGAAAGAGCAGCACTGCTCAAAGATAATGCTGAGGCTGCATACTACAGCGGTAAAGTATTGTCTTCACAGTTCTATCTTGGTGCAGAATTTCCAAAATACTTTGGTAAAATTGAAGCGCTCTTAAGTGGTGAATCTGCTGTTATTAAGGCCAGTGAAGAAATATTCACCGGTGCGTTAAATGAATAAGATATACGATATATAGATTTGCTTAAAAAAGGCAGGTTTCAATACCTGCCTTTTTTAATAGTTTTTTAATAGATCACTGGAACCTCAAGGGTTCATTGTTTAATGCTTGTTTTTGTTAATAAAATATTGGACACCCACGCCGCCGAAGGTGTCAGGGGTGAACAATATGGTTAGTATGTTCACAAATTTTATCGTTAAATAACAATAATTATATGTTAACAAATTATTGACAAAATAAATAAAAAAAATATTGTGAAATCAGGAATTATGGTATTTAACATAATACCACCAAATATATATTAAAATTGTAATACAGGAGGTCTTTTTATGGCAACTGGAGTAATGTCGCTAAACCCATTGGTGGACACACGGGATACGCGATTTGTTTTGTTTGAAGTATTGGGTGTTGATACATTAACACAATATCCACGATTTGCTGATTTTGATAAAGATACATTTGAAGATGTATTAAACCTGGCAGAAACAATAGCAGTTGAGCAGGTGTATCCGGCAAATATGGAAGGAGATAAAATTGGTGTTAAATATGAGCCCGATACAAAAAAAGTAATATTACCAGAATGTTATAAGCCTGCACTGCAAGCAATATATGATGCAGGGTTTATTGGATTGGCAAATGATCCTGAAATTGGCGGAATGGGAATGCCTCAGGCAATAGGCCAGTGTTGTACAGAGTTTTTCACAGCAGCAAGTGTAGCATTTTCAATGTATCCCGCACTCACTATAGGTGCACTCAACCTTATTAAAAACTTTGGTACTCAGGAAATGAAAGATCTGTACATACCAAAGATGATTACGGGCCAGTGGACAGGTACCATGTGTTTAACAGAACCTGATGCAGGAAGTGATGTAGGTAATCTTAAAACAAAGGCAGTAAAACTTAGTGATGGAACTTATAAGATTACAGGGCAGAAGATATTCATAAGTGGTGGTGATTATGATATGCCAGAAAACATTATTCATCCTGTACTTGCCCGCATTGAAGGGGACCCACCTGGAACAAAAGGAATATCTATCTTTATTGTACCCAAATATAGAGTGAAATCAGATGGATCACTGGAATTTAATGATGTAATATGTTCAGGTATTGAGCACAAGATGGGCATCAAAGCTTCTGCTACCTGCACGCTCAACTTTGGGGATAATGGTGATTGTATAGGCTGGTTGCTGGGACAGGAACGCCAGGGTATGAAGATCATGTTCCAGATGATGAATGAAGCCCGTCTGTATGTTGGATTGCAGGGTCTGGCAGTGTCAAGTGCTGCATATATGCACGCAATCAAATATGCACGCAACCGAATTCAGGGTGTACACGTAACACAGATGCTTAATCCAGATGCTCCAAAGGTAACTATCATACAGCATCCAGATGTTAAGCGAATGTTACTGTGGATGAAGTCCTATGTTGAGGGCATGAGGCTTTTGACATACTATGTTGGCTATCAGGAAGACCTTGTACATGTGCTTGATGGTGAAGCCAAAAAAGAAGCGCAGGCCATGATTGAGTTCTTAATTCCAATAACAAAAGCTGGAAATACTGATAACGCATGGAAAGTTACAGCTGAAGCCATACAGGTATATGGAGGGTATGGTTTCTGTTCTGATTATCCTGTTGAGCAATTTGCACGGGATGCCAAAATACTTTCAATATATGAAGGTACCAACGGTATCCAGTCTATGGACCTGACTATGCGCAAGATTTTAATGAACCCTGAACAGTATAATTATACTGTATTCAAGAAGCGTGTACAGGAAACTATCGACAAAGCTAAAGGTGTGGTGGATGATAAATATGTTGCAGTTGTCCAGAAGGGATTAGAAAAAGTTGATACGGTAATCAGCTATCTTAAAGACCAGATGGCTGCCGGCAAGTTCCTGCATATCTTTGCAAATGCAACGCCATTACAGCAGGCTATGTCAATGTTTACATTAGCGTGGCTGCATTTATGGATGCTTTCCATTACTCAGCCTAAGATGAAAGAGATAGTAGGCGACAAGAAAGGTGATGACCTCAATGCACTGCTTGCCGATAACAGCGAAGCAGCATATTATACTGGAAAGGTATTGTCATCACAGTTTTTCCTTGGTGCAGAATTTAAAAAGTTCTTTGGCATGGTTGACTATATACTTGATGGTGAAGCTGCAGTGGTAAAAGCCAGTGAACATATTTTTACCGGCGCACCATTAGAATAACGCAAACATTACCATAGACCAGATCAAGGCGCATCAAGATAATGATGCGCCTTTTTTTTTGTTGACAAATGCCCAGCCTTGTTATTTGATTTCTTTAATGTTTTTATTATAATGTTATAATGAGTACAACTTTATTTTTTAGTTATATGCTTTATCAAATGACCATTTTTAAATGATTAAAAAAATCTTTACATATATCCCAAAATATTGTAGGTTAGTCATATACACGTAAGGTATAAGGTTGTTGAATTATGAAATCCCACACGCAACAATTTGTATTTATAACACATATACATCAGCCGGTGCTTATTTTTTCTAAATCGGGGGCGATAGTTACCTGGAATACATCTATGGAGAATATTGCACCCCGGTTAAAAGAAGATCCTGCTGCTTCGGTTAGTACTGTGTTTAAAAATCCAGCAATGCTATATGAAAAGCTGCAACAACTTTCAGGCGAAAATACATCGGCACACATTGATGGATTGGTGCTTTCCCAAAATAAGCAGATATTATCGGGAACTATCGCTTTAATTAATCATGATTATGTATGCTTTATTGGTGAAAAGCTTCCACCCGGAGAACATTACTTAAACCTGTTTCAAAGCATTATTGATGCAATTCCAAGACAGATTATAGTAATTGATGCACATGGCAACATAATTCTGACCAATAAAATGTGGGTTGAATTTATTAACTCAATTCTAAAAACTAATTATGAACGTGCAGAATACGTACAAAGTAATTTTTTTGATTTTTGTAACCGAATGGAATGTTTTGATGATACTTTTCATTCATTGCTTCATAGTTCAATTGAGAAAATCTTTAATAACGAGTCTGAATATATAAGCCTGGAAAATATCCTCTACATTAGCGGAAAAGCTCACTGGTTCCGGGTTAATATTTCACGATATACGTTAAATGGCTCAACGTATTGTATGATGATGTTTAACGATATTACCCGGCAAAAAGAATATCAGGACCAGATACAACAACAGCGCGATATGTTCCAGAAGTACTTGGATATATCACCGTATATGATAGTTATATTAAATGAACAAGGAACTATACATTTAGTAAACAAAAAAGCATGCGAAATATTGGGATATGAGTATAACGAACTAATAGGCAGGGACTGGTTTGCACTGTGCGTTCCAAAAGATATGCAGGATCAGGTACGAGAAGTGTATTTTAAGCTTATGCAAGGACAGGTAAAACCGGTAGAGTTTTATGAAAATCCGGTTGTAACAAAAGATGGGAGTTTGCGTTTAATTGCCTGGCACAATACAATATTAACAAATTCAGAAGGTACGATTATCGGGACTATGAGTTCAGGGGAAGATATTACCCATAAAAAACAGATGGAGATTGAGCTTTTAAAAAGCACAACCAATTTAAAAGCAATAGTCCAGGCATTTCCAGATTTATATGTAATTGCCGGCAGAGATGGCACTATATATGATTATCAGTTTGGCGAGGAGATGAAATTGTATGCAACGCGTGAACAGGTAGTAGGAAAGCAGTTTTATAATCTGTTACCTGAGCATATTGCAGAGTTATACAGGAATGCGGTTGATGAAGTATTTACTAAAAATACTGTAGTAGGCATAGAGTACCCAATTGAAATAGAAGGGGAAACTCATTGGCGCGAGGCTCGCCTGGTACCAATGCTTAAGGATAGGGTAATGGCAGTGATCCGTGATGTCACTAAGCGTAAAGAGATGGAGCTGGCGCTTGCCGAATCTGAACGGCGCTACAGACATCTTGTAAATCGCATCCCTGCAGCAGTAGTTGAAATGAATGTGAACGGTGATATTATTTTTGTGAATGAATATTTCCAAAAATTGACAGGTTACACACTGGAAAATCTCAAAGGTACTCATTGGTTCAGAAATATTCTGCATCCACATGAAGACAAACGGAAAATCAGGCAGTTTTTTGAAATGATACAAAACGGTGACGTCAACAATTATGAAATTATGATTATAAATAAAGATGGTTACGATACACATCTTACCATCACCACTTCTAATGTCTATAATGTGGTTGGCAAGTTAGAGCGCATTGTATGTATTGCAGCTGATATCACTCCTATTGTTGTGCTTCGTGATAAACTTAAGGAAATGGCAATCAAAGATGAACTGACAGGCTTGTATAACAGACGCGGTTTTACCATGTTAGCCGAGCAGCAGCTTAAATTGAGCAAACGTAGTGGTAAGGGGATAGCGCTTTTTTATGTAGATATGGATAATATGAAGGTAATCAACGACACCCTGGGTCACCATGAAGGCGATAAAGCGCTGATAGATGTTGCCGGAATTTTGCGGTTAAGTTTCAGGGATTCGGACATTGTTGGAAGGCTTGGTGGCGATGAGTTTGCCGTGTTTGCCATAGATTGTGAAAAACAGTATGTTGATGTAATGCAAAATCGCATAATTGATAATATCAATGACTTTAATGAAAAAAAAGTGCGTCCATATACACTGTCATTGAGCATTGGAAGCATTTATATTGGTGATAGCTCTATAAATTTAGAAGAAGTGCTTGCAGTAGCCGATAAAAGAATGTATCAAAATAAGCTGCAGCAAAAAAAACAAAGAAATTAACAACCTGCTATACAAAGAAAAATTTTTTAAGCCCGTCATGAAAAATGTTTAAGCTAAGTTCAGGCTAGTTCATATCCGTGGCGTATTGCCTGCATATTGGCAGGAATAGTATGTGCCAGACGTTCAGGGATAACCTGATCAATCACTTTTTCAATATCCTCAACTGTGAGTGCAAAGCTGTTTTTTAATAATGCGCCAAGTGCAATCATATTTGCAAGTTTTGGATTGCCCAATTTATAAGCTTCTTCATTACAGAACACACAGCATGACACAATATCATTGCGCCTGTGTGTGGATGTATCAATGAGACTTTGGTTTGCAACAAGCAAGCCATCAGGTCTTAATATATGTATATATGTATCATACGCAATCTGATCCATAACAAGCAGTGCATACGGATGGTTGGTAATGGGAGAGCCTATCTCTTCATCAGAAATTACAACAAAAACATTGGTGCGGCCACCACGCTTTTCAACACCATACGAGGGAAGGTATGTTACCTCATAGCCTTTATGTATAGCAGCAACGGCAACAAGCTGGCTTATAATCTGAATACCCTGTCCACCAAAACCAGCCATTATGATATCATAGTACATGTAATACTCCTTGACAATTATATAGAGTTTTATCAATGTAATTATGCGTATGGCATGTAAAACGCTCAAATACCGTCATTCCGAGCTTTACTCAGCATATTCATAACGTTAATCCGTGATCCTTTCTCAAGTTTTCCCTTACAACATGTGTGATTATTCATAACTTGGACTTGCATCACAGATGCTCCGTTATACTCAACAACAGGTTAATGTATAGTAATATCCTGAATCAAGTTCAGGATGACTAAGTATAAGGAATCCTAAAACAAGTTCAGAATAACTATGTATGAAAGATCCTGAATCAGGTTATGGATAACCTCTCCATTTATGTCATTCCGGGCCTGCCCAGGAATCTTTACTTAATAGCAGATAATTTATAGAAAATCTTTCCCTGTTCGCTCCTTAAATACGCCTAACGGAAAGTATGGTATCATCTCATTTTCAAGTCTGTCAATTGCCTCCGTTGGAGATACACGCCAGTTGGTATTACATGTAGAAAGCATCTCAACAACGGAAAATCCCATTTCGTTTATCTGCATCATAAAAGCTTTTTCAACTGCTTTTTTTGCCTGTAGTACATATTTAGGCTTGTGTAGTGCAACACGTGCTGAATATGCCACTCCCTCCAGTGTAGCTAACATCTCTGCCATACGGATGGGATATCCTTCGCTACGGAAATTGCGACCATAGGGAGTGGTTGTTGTTTGCTGGCCAAGCAATGTAGTTGGTGCCATCTGCCCGCCGGTCATGCCGTACACAGAATTGTTGATGTATATGACAGTGATATTTTCGCCACGGTTGGCTGCATGTATTACTTCAGAAGTGCCAATGGCTGCCATATCTCCATCACCCTGATACGCAAAGATGATGCGATCAGGCAATACACGCTTCATGCCGGTAGCACATGCGGGAGCCCTTCCGTGTGGCGCTTCAAGCACATCTATATCTAAATATTTATACAGAAATACACAGCAGCCAACACCGGGAATGCCAATGGTTTTTTCACGAATTCCTAACTCATCAATAACTTCAGCCACAATGCGGTGTGCAATTCCATGTGTGCAACCCGGGCAGAAATGAGTTGGGGTATCTTTTAATGTCTTTGGTCGTGTAAATACTGCCTGCATGGTAGCCTCTTACACAATTTTTTTTACCTGAGCAATAATATCGTCAGGGTAGGGAATACCACCACCTGGTCTTCCGTAAAAATATACCTGTGTGCCATTGTGGCATGATAGCTCTACATCGCGCAGCATCTGGCCGGTGTTCATTTCTACCACCAGCACTTTATGAATTTTCTGTGAATATTCATGTATGGCTTTTGATGGGAATGGAAATAAAGTGATAGGCCTGAGCAGCCCTGCTCTGACCCCTTCCTGCCGTAGAAACTGTATTGCGGTTTTTGCAATACGCGATGGCGTGCCAAATGCAATAATCATAATTTCAGCATCGTCAAGATGGCGAGTTTCGTACATCACTTCGTTTTGTTCCATGGCATCATATTTTTTCTTTAAGTCCAGGTTGTGTATTTCCATCTCGCCAGGGCCAAGGAAAAGTGATTTAATAAGCTGTGCTGGGCGTCCGTTTGCACCGGTAAGTGCCCAGGGTTTTTCAGGAATTACTACAGGCTCTTTGGGGGTTAATCGGCATGGCTCCTGAAACTGTCCCACCATGGCATCGGCAAGTATCATGGCGGGGTTACGATATTTGTCGGCCAATTCAAACGCTTTGATGGTTAAATCAAACATCTCCTGACATGACGCGGGTGCCAGCACAATATTGTGATAGTCGCCATGGCCGCCACCGTGCACAGCCTGATTATAGTCGCCCTGTGTGGGGGCTATGCCTCCAAGACCAGGGCCAATGCGCATAATGTTAACGATAACCGCCGGAAGCTCTGACCCCGCTAAGTATGAAAATCCTTCCTGCATCAGTGAAATACCGGGGCCGGATGATGAAGTCATTGCTCGGGCACCTGCAGCAGAAGCGCCAAGTATCATGTTGATTGATGCAATCTCACTTTCGGCGGGGATGAATGTTCCGCCAACTTTAGGCAAATTTTTTGCCAGATATTCAGGGATATCATTTTGCGGTGTGATAGGATAGCCAAAGTAAAAACGGCATCCAGCCTGTATTGCGCCTTCGGCCAGTGCAATATTTCCTTTAGTCAGGACTCTCATTTGTACACCTCTATGGCAGTATCAGGGCACATCAGTGCGCAGGTTTTGCAGCCGGTACACTGGTCTTTTTTATCATCATTAAGTTCAGCGGGGAAATAGCCTATTGCGTTATATTGCTTTGAAATGGTGATTATCTGCTTTGGGCAGTACTTAACACAGAAGTAACATCCCTTGCAACGGTTGGTATCAATGACTATGTGCGCCATGGGCTCATCTCTTCAAAAGTAATATTTGACAGTAACTATCGCCAAAACTTACAGTTTACGTTAACTGTCATAATAACTTCATAAAAAAAGCTTGCACTTTGTACGATAATACTATATACAACACACCAGGTTATTAAACTCAAGATTCAATAAACAAATCTATCGCTATTTGAAATATATGTCAACAAAAAGTAGCAATGCTTTATAAAATTGTGATGTGCATAAATTTGTAATGATAGTTATTATGGGCGATAGTAACTGTAAAAAAAGGTGATTGATGGATAGCAAAGAACGAATAGCATTAATACGCAAAGGCAATGAATGCTTTAATCAGGGTAAGATTAAGGAAGCCATTGAGATATTTGTTAAAACCGGTTACAAGGACGGGTTGCAGCGCATAGGCGATTATTACTACTACGATAAAAAGCTCCCGCTTGTTGCGCTTAGATTTTACAGGATGAGCGGAAGCCAGAAAAAGATAGATGAAATAATGGAACGGATGATATTTGCCTTAGGTAAATGGCTTGGCAATGATAAGGTTAAAGAAAGCCCTTACAGAGTTAAACTCCCGCCATTGAAAGTGTCCCCAAAATTAAAAATGCTGGCTCAGGAAATTCTGGAAAAACATAAAGAAGAAAAATAAAATTAAAAATTAATTTGACATTTTATGTATATGATATATAGTTAGTACTACTAACTATATTTGGTGCCATACATGAGCACGTCAACACTTGATGAAAACATTGTTGCAATACTTGATAAACTTGCTGATATCCGGCGAGCAATGCTCTGGAAGATATCTGAAAAGTATAATCTTACCCCACTGCAGATTCAGATATTGCGGTGTGTCAAATCGTGCAGCAAGCAGAATGTATCCCCATCAGATATCGTAAGAGATTTGTATATCAGCAAGGCAACTGCAAGCAGTGCATTAAAAACCTTGCGTATGAAGGATATGATAAAAACGTATAAAGATGAAGATGACAGCCGCAGTTACTCTATTGCGTTAACCAGAAAGGCAGAAAGTCTTTTAAAACAGATAGAGCAATCAAAACGGGATGTCATACAGTTTCTCACGATCTTCCCGATCAGGGATAAAAAGGCTACATTTAGCGTTTTAACCACACTGGTTACACTCATGCACAATAACGGCATTATTGATTACGCGGCACTATGTGTACACTGTGAACATTGTAGAAAGATAAAACCGCATGCATTCCGGTGCACATTAACAGGAAGAGTATTTGATTATGACGACATGAAAGTTGGTTGCTGTAATTACTCTGATAAAAAAGCTGTGTAGGTATATGGGGTCAGAGCCTGGTAAGTAAATATATTTTTGGGGCAGTACATGGAAAACAACGACAATGCAATTATACATGATATAGGCATATTGGGGAAATTTATACACATATATTGTAGCGGCAAACATCAAGGAATGTCAAAATCCAGGGTAAAAGGCAATGGGAAGGTTGCTCAATATGTTAACTCGCTTGACATTGAGCTGTGTGACGATTGTAAAAAATTATTGCTTTATGCGGCAAGCAAGCGTATTATATGTCCATACCATCCAAAGCCTGCCTGCAAAGATTGCGCCACCCATTGCTATGCCGAACCCAACAGAAGTAAAATACGTCAGGTCATGCGTTATTCAGGCATGCGGATGATTTTCAAGGGAAGTATTTCATACATTAAGAAATTTTTATAATATACAATGGAGGATATTACCATGAGTGAATTTTTAAGTGACATGGGTCAAAAGAAGGATCAGTTAAAAAAAATGATAAAGCTTCTTCATGATGGTGCGGATGTTAATGAAATGAAGCAAATATTTAAAAAGGAATTTGGCAATGTGATGCCGCATCAGATAAGCATGCTGGAAGAAGAGCTTATAAAAGAAGGTATGCCGGCAGAAGAGGTGCACAGATTATGTCAGCTTCATATTGATCTTTTCAGGGAATCTATTGATGCAGGCAAGGTTGATGTGCCCGATGGGCATCCATTATATATTCTGTATACTGAACACAGCAGGATACTGGAGTTTGCACAGCAATTGGTTGAAAATGCAACAAAACTAATGGATACACATGATAGTGCTTTATTTGCACGTGTTCAGCAACTTGTGGAATTTTTCAAGGAATCATCGGTGCACTATGTACGTGAGGAGAATGTGCTTTTCCCGATCCTGGAAAAATACGGTGTAACACAACCTCCAAAGATTATGTGGATGGAGCATGACAATATACGGGAAATTGAAAAACAAATATATACAACAGCTGATGCACTGGCAAAAAACATTACAAAGGAACTATCGCACACATTACAAACACTTGCGATACGGCTTTCCGAAACTCTGGCTGACCACTTTTATAAAGAGAATAATATATTATTCCCAACATCATACAAATTCTTTAATGAGGATGACTGGAAGCTGGTAAAACAGGAATTTGATGATATTGGCTATATGTCGTACAGCCCTGTAACACAAAAAGAAAAACTTAAATCTGCAGAAGCACGATTGGACGCTGACACAATTGAATTTGAAACGGGTAACCTGACATTGCAGCAGCTTTCAAGCATGCTTGATACCTTGCCGGTTGATTTCACGTTTATTGATAAAGATGATGTGGTACGCTATTTTAACAATGCGCCTGACCGCATCTTTGTGCGCTCTAAGGCTGTGATTGGCCGCACTGTACAGAACTGCCATCCGGATAAAAGCATTCATGTGGTAAACCGCCTTCTTGATGAAATGAAGCAGGGAAAACGTGATAAAGCTGAGTTCTGGATTACATTGAATGGCCGTTTGATTTATATCACATATTATGCAGTACGTAAGAATGGTGAATATATTGGATGCCTTGAAGTGACGCAGGATATTACCGATATTCAGAAGATTACAGGGCAGAAGCGATTGCTGGATTAAATTTTTAGTTAGGATAATAATAGATTCTGAATCAAGCAGGCCCTATAAAGAATATGGGATTGACAGGTGGAGGTAGCACGTGAGTCATATCACACAAAAACGAGTAGTTGTCATTGGTGCTGGCTTTGGCGGTTTGTGGGTGGCAAAGGTTTTGGCAAAAACAAATTATGAAGTGATAGTTATTGATAAAAATAACTATCACACATTCCTGCCGCTATTGTATCAGGTGAGTGCTGCTGAAATTTCACCTGAGCAGATTGCATCACCGGTGCGAAGTATTGTACGTAAAAACAAAAATATTCAATTTATGCATGGTCAGGTAAGTGAAATAAATTATGCTCTAAAATATGTGATGTGCTTGGGTCAGAAAATTGCTTTTGATTATCTGGTAGTATCTGCAGGGAGCGTGAATCATTATTTTAATATACCGGGGACGGCTGAATTTGCATTCCCGTTGAAAACACTTGATGATGCCATGGTGTTACGAAATCATATACTCACCTGTTTTGAGCGCGCGTCATTTATTAATGATCACACGCAACGGCAACGGCTACTTACGATTGTGATTGTGGGTGGTGGACCAACAGGTGTTGAATTTGCCGGTGCACTGGCAGAGTTGATTGCCGGTCCATTGAAAAAAGATTTTCCTGAGCTAAAAAATGAAAATATACATGTGTATCTTGTAGAAGCAAGTGACAGGCTTATTGGGATGTTTCCAAAAAAATTAGGGGAATATACTTGCAAGCAATTAAAGAAAAAAGATGTTAAAGTATTACTCAATGCAGCAGTGAACAAAATTGACGCTACAGGTGTGTACCTGAAAGATGGAACAGTTTTGCATACTGAGACTGTTATATGGACAGCCGGAGTAAAAGGGGAACTGATAAAAAATGATTTAAAAGTGCAGATCATGCCTAATGGGCGTGTGGTGGTGGACGAATATTGCAGGGTGCCGGGATATGATGATGTGTTTGTTATTGGTGATCTGGCGTATTGTGTTCATGATGGCAAACCACTTCCAATGATTGCACCGGTTGCAATGCAACAGGGAAGATATGTGGGGAAACATCTTTTACAAATACTTAAAGGTAAAACACCCCGACCATTCAGGTATATTGATAAGGGCGGTATGGTTGCAATTGGACGTAATAAGGCAATTGCACAGATAGCCGGATTACATTTAAAAGGATATATTGCATGGATGATATGGATATTCATACATATCCTATATTTGATTGGCTTTAAAAATAAGATTTTTGTAATGATTAACTGGGTGTGGAGCTATATCTTCTTTGAAAAGAGTGTGCGGCTTATTTTGCCACGATGTTGCAATGACCCCCGTGCTGATGGTTGTTTACGACGCGGCAGGAATTGTAAGGTATAAAATGTGCAGGAGCAATACTATGAGTAATCTATTCAGTAATCCCCGGAATTATGTTGATGCAATTGAATATCAGAGCAACGCCATTGTAAGTAAAACCATAATTCAGAAAGCCAGTGGCAGTATCACGCTTTTTGCGTTTGATAAGGGTCAGAGCTTAAGTGAACATACAGCGCCGTATGATGCATTTGTTATGGTGCTGGATGGGGTGCTGGCTATTTCTATTGGTGGTAAGGAAAATAGTGTGAACGCTGGTGAGGCAATTATTATGCCTGCAAATGTTCCACATGCGTTGAATGCAGACAAGCCTTCAAAGATGCTTCTTGTCATGATAAAAGGATAAGTATGGTAACCTGTATTCAACATGTGCCATTTGAAACGCCTGGTTATATACTGGATTGGGCAATTGCACATCACCGGGATGTGGCGATAGTTCATGCATATCAGGACAATGGCTTTCCGGACCCCGCGTGTGTGGATTTTCTGGTAATTATGGGTGGACCAATGAGTGTCCTTGAAGAGAAAAAATATGCATGGCTTGTTGCAGAAAAACGTTTTGTTGAGAAGGTTATGGATAATGGCAAAGGTGTGATTGGTATTTGTCTGGGTTCGCAGCTTATAGCTGATGTATGTGGTGCACGTGTGTATAAAAATCATACTAAAGAGATTGGCTGGTATGAGGTTGCAAAGGTTGATACTGAGAATCCTGTTGGAAATATTTTGCCGGATAAATTTATGGCATTTCACTGGCATGGAGAAACATTCGATTTACCACTGGCTGCTACCCATATCGCATCTACTGGAGTATGCAGGAATCAGGCGTTTGCAATTGATGATAGGGTAGTAGGGTTACAGTTTCATCTGGAAATTACAGCACAGGGTGTTTGTGATTTAGTGAGGTATTGTGGTGATGAGCTTTTAGAAAATGGTCATATTCAAAAAAAAGAGGATATCATCGCAGGTATTGATCACTGCAAAAGTATGCATGCAATTATGGATTTACTGCTGGAGACTGTTACCAGGAAATGTATGAAATACAGGTAGTAGTTTCAAAATCCATAATTTCCTCCAGAAGTTTATATTACAATCTATATATGCAATAAAAGAATGCATACATTATGTACTATGTCAATTAGTTTTGGTGGTAGTATAGCGCACTTAGTTGCATTCAATACTTTGCGTTGGGATGTTGGTGTTGCTATATGATTGATATAGAAATGAATATTGCAATTTAAATATAAAGCTACGTTATGAATAATGCTTGCTTTTTTGAAAATACTATAAACTATAATTTATAATTTTTATTAAACAAATATTATGGTAAAAGAAACATGCTGCTAACCCTTGTTCATAATGTGACATTGCTTATCGCTTTAAGTGTAATTTGGGGTCCTATCCTCACGCTCAGAAAGAATTATCCAAATACATACAGAATACTTTCAGGATTGCTATTTGGTTTTTCAGCTATTGCTGCAATGGCAACTCCACTTGTATTTGAAGAAGGTATTATATATGATGGTCGTTCAGTTGTTATTGCACTATCTGGTTTATATGGTGGAGGTATCGCATCACTTGTTGCATCGCTTGTTGCTGGTGCATACCGGATATTTCTGGGTGGGCCGGGAGTGTATGCAGGAGTTGCATCAGTTATTGTGTCAGCATTATCGGGACTGATTGTACGTCGTATGTATAAAAATGATCCCACTAATATACCTTTATACGGAATTATCATTTTTGCGATTATAACGCATGTTCTGGTTTTATTATGTCAGTTGTTATTACCCTGGCCACGAGGTTTAACGGTAATTGCTACAATAGGTTTTCAGTATCTTGTTATTTTATCTTTTGGGTTATGTGCGATAGCTCTCATATTTACATCCATTGAAAATAGAACATTAGCACTGCAAAATTTAAAAGCAGATGCTGAGCTTTTGCAGGATGTCCTTAGTGTTAACCCGTCAATAGTTTTTAGCATGGACCCCAAGACAAAATCGATTGCCTGGATTAGCCCAAATGTTGAGATTGTTCTTGGATATAGACCCGATGAAATAATTAATACAAATTTGTTGCAGAACATTGTGTACAGAGATGATCTTAATATATTTAATTCTATTTTTGAAGGATTAAAAGATAAGAATTATTCATCGGGCGAGTGCAGGGTTATAACACTATATAGAGCAATTTTGTGGGTAGAAATAAATATACGGGCTTTACGAGATGATAATGGCACAATCATTATGCTCTTTGGATCTATTAGTGATATAACCTCTCGTAAAAAGATAGAGATTGAATTAAAAGAAAGCGAGGAACGATACAGGTCAATTTTTCTTAACAGTAAAGCTGTCATGTTAATAATTGATCCAGATACAGGGAATATTGTTGATGCAAATGAAGCAGCTGAAAAGTTTTATGGATGGTCGCGAAAAGAACTTAAATCAATGAAGATTCAACAGATTAATACATTACCAGCTGAAGAAATCAAAAACAAAATGGAAGAAGCTCGTAGTTACAAACGAGTATATTTTGAATTTAAACACAGAAAAAAAGATGGCACTATTAGTGATGAACAGTTATACAGCAGTGCAGTGATGATTGGGAATAAACAGTACTTGTTTTCAATTATACATGATGTAACAGCAAAACGAAAAGCAGAAGAAGCATTGAAGAAGAGTGAGGAATTATTCAGGCTGATTTTTAATAATGCGCCGATGGGAATCTATGCATTTGATGAAAACGGAGTAATAACTGCGTGTAATGATAATTTTGTAAAGATTATTGGTTCGTCACGTGAAGTGTTAATAGGGATGAACACTTTAAATTTGCCGGACAAAAAGTTTGTTGCAGCCGTTAAAGAATGTCTGGGAGGAAAACAATCCGAATATAGAGATTTGTATAAATCAGTTACTGCTAATAAGATTACACCGGTGAGAGCACTCTTTTCACCTCTTTTAATTGAAGATAAAGTAATTGGTGGGCTTGCAATTGTTGAAGATTTGACAAATCAAATTGAAGCCGAAGAACAAAAACAAAAACTGCAGGAGCAACTTCGTCAGGCACAAAAATTAGAAGCCATAGGAAGGCTTGTTGGTGGTATAGCTCATGATTTTAATAATATCTTGAGCATTATCTCAGGATATGCAGAGTTAATGAGAATCAAAATAGAAAAAGATAATCCCATATATTCTGATTTGGAAGAGATATTGCATGCAACAAAACGTAGCGCAGAGATAGTCCGTCAACTTCTTACGTTTTCACGTCAGCAAAAAGTAAATCCCACCAGAATTAATCCAAATTATATTATAAAGACTAACGAGAAGATGCTGGCTGCAATGATTGGCGAGAATATAAACTTACAACTGAATTTGAGTGAAGATGTACATGATATCTGGATTGATAGCACAGCATTTGTTCAAATTCTTACAAATTTAGCTTCAAACTCCAGAGATGCTATTAAAAATGTGGGTACTATCAAAATAATTACACAAAATAAATTTCTGGATGAAGCGTTCTGTCAATCACATCAGGGTTGTAAACCTGGAAACTATGTCCAGTTTCAATTTATTGACAATGGTTCTGGTATGGATAGAGAGACTATAGATAGAGTTTTTGAACCATTTTTTACCACTAAAGAAGTTAGTAAAGGAACAGGGCTGGGACTTTCAACAGTGTATGGGATAGTAAAGCAGTTTAATGGGTATATTAATATATATAGTGAACAGGGGAAAGGTACGGTGATTAATATTTTTTTCCCTGAATATGTGGAAGGGACATCAGGTATCATATTACAGGAAGAAACTAAACAACAAAAAACCATATTACCAAAGAACAAAGTTTTATTAGTTGAAGATGATGTTAATATTTTAGAAATGTTACAAAAGATGCTTTTGTTCCTTGATCAGGATGTTGTTGCTTTCAAAGATCCAGTGGAGGCGTTAAATTCCGTAGAGAATTTTAAAGATACTGTGAATGTTTTAATTGCAGATATAGTCATGCCACAAATGAACGGTGTTGAACTGTATAATAAATTAAAATCAGTTATACCACTACTAAAAGTAATTTTTATTTCAGGATATTCTGATGATACCTATAAAGAATTAATTGGTGGTGTTAAAAATGCATTATTTTTACAAAAACCTTTTACAATAAATGATTTGAAAGAAGCATTGATAAAGATTGTTTAAAATAATTTTACTGGTGGTAAATCTACTATTTGTTTAAGGTCGTTGATTCCCATCTTACATCTTCCCTTTTACGATGGTGCTATGCAAATTCCATCGTTATGGGAAAATGGGATTTTTATATCACTTTTCTTTTTTTTGTTCAATTTTCAAAAAATTACGTAATAAGCTTTTTTGTAATTAAAACTAACATATAAACAAAAGAGTTTGTAAATCTGTAGATGATTCAAAAAAATATACACATAATTATTTATTTTATTTGTTATCTATAAAAAATTATTGACCTGATACAATAAATTTTAGATATTATTAGGAACTACATACTAAGCGTATTTTTAAAATACTAAACGCATTGTTGCATGTGTTGATATAAATATGCATTAAGGTAAATACTTATAGTAAATCTGAAAAAAATATAAACATAATAGGGGTTGAAATGAAAGCAGAATTGCGCAGGCAACATATTCTTGATTGTGCCAAACAAGTATTTGCTGAAAAAGGATATTATGAGGCGTATGTAGAGGATGTAATCAAAGTTGCACATATCGGTAAAGGTACTATATATGAATATTTCCGTAACAAAGAAGACCTTTTTTTATCTCTATTGATTCGTTCTTTGGAAGAATGGAAACGAACAGTTAGTATAAGTCATCAAGATATTAAATCTTTGGATCCAATTTCATATTTTCGCTACCGGATTAAACGAACAATAATATTTTTAAATAATGATAGACAGTTGACGTCAATATTGTTGAAAACTGGATTTGGATTTAATCCTCATATACAAAAGCTCATAGGTGAATTTGAGAAAAATTTACGAACACATATATTATACGATTTACGCCTTGGAAAACGTCTAAATATTCTTCGTAATGATATAGATTTACAAATGACAACAAGTATATTGATAGGTGGTATTTTAATGATAGCATATCATGCTATCTTGACAGTTCCCAACTTAAATGAAATGGAGATTGATGATCTTACTGATAAATTTATGAAAATCTTTATAAAAGGTATGTTTAAACCTGAAATTATAGATCAATATGATAAATAATTTTATTTGATTTCACAATTTATTACGAACACAGATTTATGGACAAAACAATAATAATGCCCTATATACATGACCATAGTTTGTTACTGGTATGTACTCTATATTATTTAAATTGTTTATAATGCAGTATCACAAAAAATATTTTAATAGATGTAATTATTGATATAATGAAACTTGAGATAAGTTGTTTCATAAATAAAGCAAGATTGTAAGGACCTTCTGTGAAAACATTAGAAACTGAAGTAATTATAATAGGAGGCGGGGCAACAGGCTGCGGGGTTTTGCGTGATTGTACTCTCCGTGGTATGAAGGCTGTTTTAATAGAGAAGAATGACATTGCCTCTGGTACAACAGGACGTAATCATGGCCTTCTTCATTCAGGTGCCCGGTATGCAGTTAAAGACCTGGAATCTGCAACTGAATGTATAAAAGAAAACCGAATTCTAAAAAAAATAGCATGGCATTGCATAGAGCCAACCGGTGGATTGTTTGTAACCCTGCCGGAGGATGACCCAACCTACCATAACAGGCTGCTTGAATCATGCAAATTTGCAGGTATTGATGCTAAGGAAATAAGTGTAAAGAAAGCCCTGGCAATAGAACCAAACCTTAACCCCGCTATATTATCCGCCATCTGGGTACCTGATGGTACTATCGATCCATTCAGGCTTGCCTCAGCAAATATTTTAGATTCAGTAGAGCAAGGTGCTCTGGTTTTTACACATACTGAAGTGCAGCGCATCATGCTGAAACAGAATCAGGTTGTTGGGGTACAGTGCTTTGATAATGTATCCAGAGAATATTTTGAGGTGTATGCTCCGGTTATTGTTAATGCCAGTGGTGTGTGGGGACAGCATATATGTGCCACTGCTGGTATTGATCTTAAGATGTTTCCTTCAAAAGGTTCCATGGTTATTATTGATTACAGAATAAATAATGTGGTAGTTAACAGATGCCGTGTCCCTTCAGATGGTGATATCATTGTTCCCGGTGATACGGTATCATTAATAGGCACAACTTCCCGAAAAGTTTCCTATGACAGTATTGATGAACTTGTGGTTGATGATGATGAGATAGACATACTGTTAGCTGATGGTGAAAAATTAATACCCAACGTTTCAAAAACACGTGTATTGCGTGCATATTGTGGTGTAAGACCACTTGTTGCAGTTTCCGGTGAATTGGATGGCAGGGAAATTAGCCGTGGTATTGTTCTCATTGATCATAAAGAGCGAGATAATGTACAGGGTTTGATTACGATTGCTGGTGGAAAACTTATGACGTATCGTCTCATGGCCCAGATGGCAACTGATCTTGTTGCAAAAAAGATTGGTAACACTAAAAGTTGCGTTACTCACAAAATACCATTACCCGGTTCTGAGAAAAGAGTTGGCTATACAAAAAAAATAAAATATTTTTCAGGTATCCCAAATTCAGTAGTTGGTTCCACCCATTACCGCCACGGCGAGCGAGTACATAATATACTTAGTTTGCAGAAGCGTAATTACGGGCTCATCTGTGAATGCGAGATGGTGACATTAGGCGAAGTTGAATATGCTATTAAAAATCTTAAAGTGAAAGATTTAGTGGATTTGCGCCGCAGGACACGGATTGGCATGGGTCCCTGCCAGGGGGAATTGTGTGCATATCGTGCTGCAGGGCTTTTTACTGAATTTGGTGAATTTACGCCGGATACATCCACAAAGCTATTAAAGGATTTCCTTGAAGAACGTTTTAAAGGCATGAAGCCGGTACTGTGGGGTGACGGTTTAAGAGAATTTGAATTTACTTACTGGATTTATCAGGGATTATTTGGCTTGGGACTGGTTGAGGAAGAAGAAAAATGAAATTTGATTGCATAATAATTGGTGGCGGAATTTCAGGTTTAACTGCTGGTATACGATGTGCCAAGGAAGGTTTGCATACTGCAATCATATCTTCAGGTATGAGTGCACTTCACTTCTCGTCTGGTTCTATTGATGTGCTGGGGTATCTTGACAATACAGTGGTGTATAAACCTTTTGAGGCATTGGATACTTTAACAGGAACTATCGCACAACATCCGTATACAAAATGCGGCAAGCCATTAATTATTGAAGCATTGCAATTTTTTAAACAGGAATGCGAAACGCAAAATGTATACCTTTTTGATAATGAAAACCTTAACCATTTTCATGTAACCGCATTGGGCACTCTTAAGCCCACGTACTTTTCACAACGCAGTGTATTTAATGAGGATGTGTACAACCGTTTTAAAAGGATGAAAAAAATTGTAATTATTAATTTTGAAGGTTACAGGGATTTTCATCCGCAACTTGCAGCAGCACAGCTATCAAAGCATGCGTTATTTGCAAACTGTGAGATAGTAGCTAAAAGTATTGAGATGCCGCAGATCCAGAATTTAAGCAGGCATCCCCATGAATTCCGTTCCATTGATATTGCGCGCATATTTGAAGATGAAGAATACGTGTATAAAATTGCTGATGCCATACGACTTGCAGCCGATGGTGCTGATTTTGTTGTTATACCTGCGTTTATGGGCATTCACAATTTCAATCAGATACATAATATAATACAGAGCCGTACACGCTTGCTTGTGTATGAAGTGCCCACACTGCCGCCATCCATTCTTGGACTAAGAATTGACAATGCATTGAAATCACGGTTTGCCCAATTAGGTGGAGTTTTTGTGGCTGGTGATAAAGTTGTACGTGCTGAAATTAAAGACGATGTGGTGCAGGCTGTATATACTGCCAATCATCCTGAAAATCCGCTTGAGGCAAAATTTTATATTTTATCAACGGGAAGTTTTTTCAGCGGCGGTATGGTAAGTGAATTTGATAATATGTATGAACCTGTATTTAAGCTTAAACTTCATTTTGAGCCCCAACGTAATAAGTGGTATAGCCCGCAATTCTTTTATAGCCATTCGCATCCTTTTCTTGAGTATGGTGTGGTTACTGATGAAAACCTGCGGCCGTATGACAGCAAAAATAATATTATTCAGAATCTATATTGCAGCGGAGCAATACTGGCTCATTACAACCCAATCAGAGAAGGCTGCGGAAGTGGTGTGGCGATAAGCACCGCATATAAGGCTGCAAATCAGATTGTATCTTTATATAAGCTTATGAGATAGTACCATGATAAAGTTAGAGAACATAAGTTTTGACCATTGTATTAAGTGTACCGTATGTACTATTTATTGTCCGGTGGCGCGTGTGACACATCTGTATCCTGGTCCCAAGCAATCGGGCCCTGATACTGAGCGATTGCGAATAAAAAACCCCGAACTTCTGGATATATCATTAAAATATTGTTCCAACTGCAAGCGGTGTGAAATTGCATGTCCTTCAGATGTAAAGATAGCGGATATTATACAGACGGCAAAGTGGCGTTATTCAAAAAAGGAATTCCGAATTCGTGATTTTTTACTCAGCCGTACTGATTTAATGGGAACATTTGGAACCCTGTTTGCACCTGTAGTCAATTTTTTTACACATCTTGGAATTGTTAAGTATTTTCTTGATCTCGTTTTTAAAATTCCAAAAGGCAGAACATTTCCAAACTATGCATCAATGACTTTTAAAAAATGGTTCAAAGAAACACGTAAATATCAAAATAAATATCTTGAAAAGGTTGTGTATTTTCATGGTTGTTACGTTAATTATAACTATCCACAGTTGGGCAAAGATGTAGTAAAAGTACTCAATGCATTGGGTAAAGGGGTTATTATTACTAAAGAAAAATGTTGCGGGGTTCCACTGATTGCTAACGGATATATAAAAAAAGCTCAAGAACATGGCAGGCATAATATTAAAGTGTTGTCAAAAGCACTTCCAGATGAAAAAACAAAGATTGTGTCGGCATCTTCAAGCTGTTCATTAGCCTTGAAGCATGAATATGCCAATTTGCTTGAACTTGATAACAGCCCTATTGCACACAATATAGCGTATATTACCCAGTATGTGCTTGAAGAATTTGAAAATGGCAACATTCCTAAATTAAAACCACTCACATATACTGTAGCATATCATTCGCCATGCCACCTGGAGCGTATGGGAAATGTTGCATTCACAATAGAGCTTTTGCGTAAAATACCAGGACTGACTGTTAAGATATTACATTCGGAATGTTGCGGTATCTCTGGTACATACGGCTTTAAAAATGAATATTATGCTATCTCTCAGGCAGTGGGGAATGAGCTTTTTAAAATTATTGAAGAAGCCAACCCTGATTTTGTGGTAACCGACTGCGAAACCTGTAAATGGCAGATAGAAATGAATACTAAATACAGGGTGGTACATCCCATTTCGTTACTGGCAGAAGCAATAGAGTAAATCATAATGTTACTGAATCTGTTGTAAGCGGGTAATTTTACAATGGATAATTAATGCATTGCGCTCTGGCACAAATATCACTGATGCAAAATCGTGGGGTATTTATTATACAACCTCATAGGAATGCGGCTTCCTATGAGGTTGATGATTTAAAACATTATTATTGGTGTTAATTAGAATTTGTAAGTCAGAGCAACATTATACGTTGTGTCGTAAAGGGTATTGTGTGACAAATTATAGATTGGGGCTGTATAGAAATTAAATTCAACATTATTAGCGTTGTTGCTTAAGAGGTATTTCTTCTGTAATTCTGTATTGTAGGCATCTATAGAGTAAATACCATGAATAATATCGGCAGCTCTTATAATCAGAGCTATTAAACCCAATGTTCCAGCAGTATCAGCGTTAGAAACAAGTAACATGCCTACATAAAGACCTGCGAACGAAGCTGTGTATATTACACCCGTTGCATAATTTCCAACATAATAATGTTGACCACCTGGTATAAAAAATCCCCATAAGCAACCAGTAGATTGTGATTTTTTTTCAGCTTCGTATTGTGCACGATTGAGCGCGCTCTTGGTTGATTTTGTCTCATCTATATATTTTTCTTTTGTAATTTTATCAATTTCAGTGTATTTATATACAAATACACTTCCATCAGATGTTTGAATTTTAATCTTGTCATTAATAATATTTTCAATAATCTGCCCCTTTACTACCCCGCCATTTTTTAAATACACAACATCTCTGTATTGTTCTTCTGAAAAAACATTTGAACCAGTAAGAAAACAGAACATGAGTAAAAACGATAGACTAATAAAAATCTTTTTAGACATAAAAAACATCCTCCTTTAAATAGAATTGTTAATTATTTTTCATTACCGGAAAAGGTAAACAGTTGAAAAATTGCCTACCCTTACCAATAACTTTTTGCTTGATTTAATTTTTAGATTACAAGGGAAATAAAAAATTATAACTTTTTATATTTCCCTAACGTTAATAAACCCAGCAAAAACCTTTCGCTCTCGTTGATGACATAATTTTTACAAATTTTTTTAATGTAATATTTTTTAAGCGCCAAAAAATATATTTATATTTGTGTTTGAATATTTTTTATTTTAATATCTATAAGCAGGGTAAAAAATGAATTTACTCCTGTCAATAAAATTTATATAATATTAACAAAAATTTTAGAAAAAAATTATAATATTTATTCATAAAGAAATTTTTATTAATCAAATATTATATAGTTATATAGTGATGTATTATATCACCGCCTATGGTGGCAAAGAAATATACTTTATCATTCAAAAAAATATTATCCTTTCCCAAATAACTGTTGCACAAGTTGCAGTATGGGTTCAGGTAGTGTATGGACTTCATTTCTGGCAGCAAGTGAATGATAATATACCATTGATATTTTTTCAAGCATCTCGGCGTGCAGACATGCCTGCTGTAAATCTTTACCAAGAGCTATCGCCCCATGATTTTGTATGATGTAACATTTGCATTTATTGGTAACTGTGGCAGCAACGTTTGCGGCAAGTTCAGGTGTACCTGATAGTGCATACGGGACAAAAGCCACCTCATGGCCAATGGCAAATGCAATCTCGTCAAACAGTGCAGGTATTGGCTTTTGAATATTCATGACCGATAGTATGCTTGCATACATCTGATGGGTGTGTACCACCGCATTCACATCACTCCTTTCCTTATAGATAGCAAGGTGTAGTGACAACTCCATGGTGGGTTTTTTGCCTTCGATAACTTGCTGATTGTAATCTACTATGCATATATCGTCTGTGACCATATCCTTATAGGGAAGACTTGATGGCGTAACAGCGATTGTATCTTCGTTTTCTATCCTGCACGAAACGTTGCCACCACTGCCTAATTTTGTTCCAAAAAAGCCGTGCTCATTTAACCATTTGCACCAGTACAAGATTTGATCTTTGTATTGTGTGTAATGTGACATGGGATAACTCCTTAAATAATGTATATATAATTGAATGTGTAGAGACGCATGGCAATGTGTCTCTACACAATATGATATCATGATCCTATCAAAATTGATTCTTTCAATTTTAATGTTAATAATGCATTTACCAGCATCAGCACTATAAATGCAATCATAAATGATGTCATTGAACCTGTGCTGGTTCTAAACGCATCCATTGCACATATAAAGATTATACCTGAGATCTGTCCTGATAACAAAAGTAATCCCTGTGAGCTTGATTCAGGCGCAGGGTATGAAATCTCTGCTGCATATTGAAATCCAATTGGTCCAGCACTCATCATGAAAAAACCAAGGATAAAACTTGACACAAGAAGCAGAGTAAAATCATTTGCAAATGTTAACCCGGCAAGCCCCGGCACAACAAATGCCATACAGATTGTTAAGAATACTTTGCGCTTTTTAAAATGGTCCGATAACAGCGGTAGAATAATTGCACCAAGAATGCCTCCTGCCATCATACAGGCACCGGTTATGCCTGCCTGTTCGCTAGTAAAGCCGCGTGGCTGGAGTATCTGTTCTATCCATGTGGTCACTGCATTGAACATCCCCAGTCCAATAAAGAAAAGAAGTATCACAAGACACATCTGCTTTAAACTGAATATATGTTGCAATCCTTCTTTTACCCTGAAGCGCTCTTCATTGCCTTTTTCGCATGGTGGAGTGGGTGGCTCTTCCTTCATAAAAATAATAAACAATACTGCAATGGCAGCACTGATGATCCCATACATATACATTGTCTGTGGTATGCTGTATGAGTGTACAAGAAATGGTGTTGCGGCAAGACCACATATTATCCCTAAGTATTGTGCAAGCGATGCGATGCCGGTTGCTGTCGCTCTTTCTTCTATTGGGAACCATTTTGCAGAAAGACGTGTATATGCATTGAGGATGAATGGCTGAGCTATTGCTAAAGCTATTTGTGTCATTATTATTACAGTAAACGATGTTGCATTAAGGCCTTTGATGATTCCAAAGATACCGATGAGCACCGCGCCAGTGCCAATACCCGGTTTAATTCCATACGTATCAATGATGTATGATGCGGGAATTGAGACAAACACATAGACAATCATAAACAGCATTGATAAAAGACCAATGGACAATGGCCCCACATATCCATATGCGCAACCTGCCTGCATATACCACTAGTACTATGCACACCTGCATTTTAAAAAGTAAAAGTGTACGTTGTTGCCTAAAAGAAGTGCCTGAACCAGATGTGCAATATACTCGGATAGGCTTCCTTCCTGCACTTATATAAGGATATACATTCACGACATGATAATTTTAAGCGCTTGCTGTGATGTTATTGTTTTTACAAGGCAATATCTACAAAGCCCGCTTTATCCGCATGTAATGCCTCACCTTCTTTTTTTAAGAATTGTACCTGCCTACAATATTCTATTTATGAAAATATAAAAGGTGAGTATACAGCACTCAACTTATTTATAATAATTACCAGATTAAATTATATCGCAGAAAAATTAAAAAATATAATAAATAACACACTGCACTACAGTGAGTAGTGTTGCCCATATTCGCAAATCCCTCCAGCGCTTTCTGTTGGGTGCACCTTTAATAATAAAATCATACGGAAGAAACCAGGCAACAACAAGCATT
>CALEUQ010000037.1 GCA_937920495.1 uncultured bacterium
GGGCCACCGCGCTTCCCGGGGCCAATCGCGCTTCCAGGGGCCATCGCGCTTCCAGGGGCCACCGCGCTTCCAGGGGCCATCGCGCTTCCAGGGGCCATCGCGCTTCCAGGGGCCACCGCGCTTCCGACGAGATTGCTTCATCCCGACTTCTCGGGATTCGCAATGACACCATCCACCAATCACTATACACCAACCACTATACACCAATCACCATTATTAGCCTGTTTGCAAATTGAGGCGGGATTTTATATGCAATGATTATCTATTTACAATCAGACCAAATATGGATTATAATATATATTTTTTTATATTTCCAAAAGTGCAATAATTTTTTAAAACTATCGCCAGAATATTTTTTTATTATTTCTATTTTTTGTTGTTTATAGTATACTCACATTTATAGTTTTGTGTATATTGAAATATAATACACGGGAGCCTTTAT
This sequence comes from uncultured bacterium, assembly GCA_937920495.1. Classification (GTDB taxonomy): domain Bacteria; phylum Spirochaetota; class UBA4802; order UBA4802; family UB4802; genus UBA4802. Next base: position 443 of record CALEUQ010000037.1, read on the forward strand.
TATGATTACACACATTGTATTTGACATGGATAATACACTTGTTGATGAGTTTGGTTCAACTATACGACCTGGCATGGTGGATTTCCTGAAAACATTAAAGAATAAAAAATTCCACCTGCATCTGTGGACCAACTCAACAAAACTAAGGGCACAAGAAATTTTGCGATATCACAAGCTCCATCATTATTTTGATACTTACACATATCGTGAAGATTATGATCCGCTTGACAGAGGAATACATAAAGACATTCAAAAAATTGGAGGACAACTTCTTATAGATGATGACCCGGCAGAGATAGAATTTGCCAGAAAAATTGGATGTAGTGGCTATCTGATTAAACCTTACCGTAAGAACTCCAAATTTAACGTTGTCGATTATAACAAGGAATATGATGAGATAATCAAGATGATCAGGAAATAAAATCAGCATTATATTATTGATATGAAATAATTACGCGCTATAATTGCAATTTGAATTGCATAACGTAAACGTTCACACTATATACAACTTATTGAATTTAAACAGCTTGTTATGGCAGAAAAATGTTAACACCTACTTTTAAAAGATTATTCAAAACATTTAAATCGCTTCAAAATTCAAAATATGGTGATATCATTATCATACTCGTTTTTTCTGTTATTTATTCGTTAGTCTTTAATGCCATTGATTTCATACGATATCCCGTCAAGTATGGTAATACATTTGTAAATACCATTTTATTATTTATACTGTCAATTCCACTGGTCTTTTACTTTTTTCTGGCAGCTTCTATAAATAAAATACTCTTTACAATTGTTACGATAGTAACAACCTTTTTAAGCTCAGTATTACTATATTTCATCATAGTGTATAAAATCAGGATCTATCTGTTAGATACCTTTATTTTACTTCTCCAGACAAATCCTCATGAGGCAAAAGGCGTTATAAGTTTTGACCTTGTACTTATGGTTTTATCTATTACAATTATAACTGTGGTATTCCTATATTTTTATAATAAGCACTACAATAATGCAACATATAACCGCTATAAAATTACGTTCATACTGTTTCTTAGCCCCATGCTTTTTATGTTATATTTCTCAAGGCCTGTAATGCCGTATGCATTTTTTTACGCCATTAATATGTATAATAAATACCAGACCATTATCAATCAGCCACGAACTGATATATCAAGACTACCATCATCATTCAATGAAGAAAAAAACAAAGATCTAACTGTAGTATTTATAATTGGTGAAGCAGCACGGGCTGATCATTTTTCAATAAATGGATATCCACGAAAGACATCACCACACATTGAAAAACTACAGGTTATAAGTTTGCCAAACATCAACTCCATTTATGGTGTTACGAACAAAGTGGTTCCATTAATGCTTACACGGGCAACAATAGAAAATGAAGATATTACATTTAAAGAAACATCATTTGTATCAATATTCAATAAGCATGGCTTTACAACAGCATGGATATCAAATCAGGATCTAATAGATAATAGCTATTCTAATATTGCTTCATTTGCCAATGAGGCATCAATCAAAAAGCAAATTATATGGAATAAAACTGATAAAAAAGATTTCAGTGTAACACATTCTAATATTTTAGATGAAAACATGCTGCCCGAACTGGATAACCTTCTTACAATTGATAACAGGAAATTGATCATTTTACACTGTATGGGCAGCCACTGGGAATTCCATAAACATTATCCAGATACATTCAAAATGTTTACTCCAATATGCACAACAAGCAATGTATCACGTTGCAAATTAGATGAGCTGGTTAATAATTATGATAACTCCATCCTATATGCTGATTATTTCATATCACAGGTTATCAAACGGTTAATTAATAAAAATGCAATAGTAATATATTGTTCAGACCACGGTGAATTTCTTGGCGAAGATGGATATTATGGACATATCCCCGGAATACAAAGAAAAGAAATTACAAATCCTGCAATGTTTGTATGGATGTCAGATGAATATAAAAAGAAAAATCCTGAAAAATATAATAATCTTTTGAGAAATAAAAACAAACAGCTGCCCAATTATGTAATTTTTCATAGCATCCTTGATGCTGCTTCAATACACAGTGAAGCAGCTGATAATTCATTAAGTATATTTTCAAAAATGTCAGCTACACACAACTGAGTTGACACAATGCTATGTAATTACACAGCATGGCCAGTCTTTTAGTTAATTATGTTATTGTAGCATGTATTTATAGAAATATTAAAGTGAACACCCCCACTGCCCAAGGCGGCAGGGGTGTTCACTATGTTTAAGATGTTCACAAATTTTATGTGGGGAATATCCTTATAATTAGTTTTTAAAAGTTCTTTTATTATTTTTGAAATATACCTGCAACTGCGTTTAAATGTCTGGAAGTTGCATACACTACCGGAGAACTGGTAGTAAACAAATTATTTTTATTCATTACAACATCGTCTTTTATTATATAATGAAGAATTCTATCCTTAATCTGTATAGTTTGTATTGGTGGAATATATAAAGGATTAACATTAAGGAATATTTTTCTTACCGCATTTAAACTTTTAACTGGCATATTAGGCCTGATAGAAGTATAGTATTTTAAATCTACACCAACCATTTGCAATGCTTCGGTAAGATTTTTACCCTGAGAACGAAGTTTCTGTACACTATCATATATTTCTTTATCCTTTACATAATACATATAATCAGATACTATAGGTATCCCCTTTTCATATGCATCGTTGAATATGGTATAATATGTAAAAAATCGTAAAAACTTATGTTCTTTTAATATTAATGGATTATTATAGTATGGTGATGCATTCTGGGGCAACAAATCAGTTGAACAAACAACTAATGTTATAATTGTAAACAATGCAATTATTCCACTCCATACTTTCATGGGAGCAGTAGCAGGTTTTATACATCTTTGAAGAAAATTACTCCTTTTGTATGCAAATTGTATAGCATCATCAATGAAAATAGCAATCACAAACAGCATAAATGGCAAGGCAAAAAGCAGATGAACCTCTTTATATGCCAGAGCAGGAACGATAGGATGTATACTTTTCACCGCAAACAGCATACATAAGAAGAAAACAAAGCCCGGAATAATAACAGATTTTATTTTTATATCTGATTTTTTCCAGATTGGAAATAATAAAATAAGGTAAATATAAAATGGTATTCGCCACCATAGCTGTGTTTTGGTATATCTTTCAAAAAGTTGCCAGAAAGATATGGGAACAAATTTTTCAAGTGTAAAGTGATGTCCGGTTATGGCGTGATAACGAGCCATAATATCACCAGTAAAGTAATAAAATACTGCTGTTTCAAAAAGGAATAATAAAAACAACACTGCACTATACAATAGTGCATGTTTCATATTTTTTTTAAATAGAAGAATGACCAGCAAAAAACCTGGCATAAAAAAGATATCCAGTTCATGAGCGCAATATGCCCAGAATAACAAAAAAGCCGATAAGGTGAGGTAAAAAAGCTCCTTTTTATTGTCATCTTTATATTTTAGCAATAGATAAAATGATGCTGTAACCAATGGTCCGCCAACGGCTTCAGGAACTACCTGAGTGCCAAATCGTATGATATATGGGCACAACATATAAAGTACAGCTGCTAAAAATCCTACATTTTGATTCTTGATATATAATCCAATTTTGTATATAAGAATTATATGAATCATAAAAAATAAATTTGGTATTATAAGTGACACTGCTGGATGAACGCCAAAAAACAGCTGGCTTATCCACACAGGTATAATGAGCCCAAATCGGGCTGTCTGGTGATCAAGCTCAATATACGGTATATTAAAATAAATATGTTTGGCTGCAAACCAGTAATTGATGGCATCACCGCCAATGTCAAACATCCTGAACGTGAAAAACTTGTATATAACAATAAACAACAATAGTAATAATAACATCATCCTTTCATTTTTTTGTGAGATAGTTTCCATAGATAATCCCTGTTACTTTAATTTTCACATATACAGTATATACACTTCCTCTACTAAATATTATTATTGCAACTAAAAAACATTTGATTTTTCCCGGTAACTATCGCACAATAGTAAAAAATGAATGAGGTGTACAGCATGGACTTACTCAGGATATGGCAGGAAGCTGATATAAAGGATGTGCAGGAACACTTACTGATGGCTGATGACCTTTTTGGGTTTTGCCCGGGTTGTAAAACGCCGGGGTTAAAACTACAGGATTTACATACATGCCCGCACTGTAGCAGGGAATTTAAATATGTAACCAGCAAAGACGCTCGAGGCAGTAAAAGTGCTGAGGTTGTTATGCGGTTAAAGAAAAAACTGCCACACTTACTATTTGTTGACTATGATGATTATGAAAGGCTCTCAAGCAAACACAAGGCAGCAGATTTGTTTAAAAATATGTAGCATGTAAAAATCTGTCTTGACATTTTTTCTTTTGATTGTAGTATCTATTGTCGATGGTATTACCATACAGAAGGTTCATGGATGTGTAAAAAAGCTATTACTTATATCCTGTTATTGATTTTTCTTATTGGCCTGCCTGTATCCGTATTTGCCCAGCGTTACTTTGGCGTGGGCATTCACGTTGGCGGGCAGCACGATGTTGGTGATCTCACTTCCTTTTATCCCGATGCACAGACCGATCCGCAAAACAGTGTTTTGTTTGGTGTTGCTATACGCCTGTCTATCCCTTTCTTTTTCATCCGCACCGGTGGCGATGCATCCTTTACTATCAATAAAGGTAAGGTTTTAGATAACCAGGCTACTGTGGGAGTTGATGCATATAATGTACAATACACAATGCTTCCCCTTTACGCTGGCCTGCAATTCCCGCTGCGAGACAGGGGTGCATTCTATTTAGGTGGCGGGGTATCATATTTCTACGGGACAGGTTCAGTGAAATTATCAAGCGGTGTAAGTGAAGATATTAACGCAACGGCTTTTGGTGCAGGTTTTCTTGCTGGCATGCAGCTCTATGTCACCAGCTCTTTTTCACTGTACATGGAATGGGTGTATGTTGAGGCTCGCTCAAAGCCTGTTATTACAACCACGGGGACGTATAATGCCAGTAATTATAAAGACCTTTTTATTGATTATAGTGGCCACAGAATCTTGTTAGGTGTCATGTACTATGTATTATAAACTATTAATATTATTATGTTGTTGTGCGATAGTTACTGTACCAATATCTTCACCGGCTGTACCATTTAACCAGGCTATAAGCCTGTATGCAGGGTATATTCCATCTGTAGGAGGCAACCTGTATTCGTACCAGCAGGACAATACCTTTGGCTCCGCAACAGGAATTGATGGAATAAATAAATCCCTGCCCGGATTTTCCACTGCAACCATCCACCGACTGTTAGGTGCAACTGCAGGTATAAATTTTAAATTAGTTATAAGCGATTTTTTTACAGCGCGCGTGGGTGCAAATTACTTTAAAAACGTGTGGGGCGGCAAAGGTAAGACGGTTTATAACGATGCTGGCACTGATAGATTACTTGAATGCAATTACAGCTTTGATGGATTTGACATACCGGTAACTTTTGGTATCATCATACCATTTTATAAAGACATGAAGATAACATTTTCATGCGGTGTAGCATACGCGTGGGGACGGTACAAAAATAAATTTGAGTCGGATGCACCATTATCATATAAAGGCGCATTTAAAGGAAGTGCCTATCCATTGGTCATTAATACCGAAGGCGAATATTTTGTTAATGATAAGTTTGCCATATCTACTTCATTGATGTATTACCGTGGAACCACAAATGTAATTAAAGATTCAAAAACAGGCGATGGCAGTATCGATTATGCACCAATTGATTTTTCTGGTTACCGTTTTCTTTTAGGTGTATCATATTACTTTAAACCAATATAGCTATTAACACAATGAAAAGAAGATACTACATAACATCAATAGCAGTCATTATAGTCCTATGTTTAGGTGTGATGGTGCAAGGTGTCTATGCTATTGGAGAGTTTTCATTGGGATTAAATACCGGAATAACGTATGATCCTAATCATTTAGAATCAGCTATAACCCAATGGAATACCAATGCTAAAACCACAGCCACTTCAGTTACACAGATTAGCATTCCGTATTCATTTACCTGGGGCTTTAATATGCGCTATCAGTTCAATTATTTTCTATTCAGGATTGGCACGCATTTTACCACCCCGTACAGTATCAACGGCAAAGCCGATGCAAACAAGGTCACTATTTCAACATATCAGTTTGGTCTGCCTGCAACAGTGGGACTTATCATGCCACTCAAGCAGCGCACATACTTTTTCATTGGTGCAGGTATAACGTATAACTATGCGTATCTGGAATGGGAAGAAACAGCACCTGCTAACAAATACCGTTATGCTGATTCTATACCCGGATTCCATTTCATGATGGGAGCCGAAGCACCACTTACGCCAAAAATCACACTATCAGTTGAATGGATGCATCAGGAAGGCCGCTCCATCCCCATTAAAGATGAAATTGGTGGAACCATAAAACAGACCATTTCAGTCAAAGGTGATTTCCTTCTTTTTGGTGTTAACTACTACATTGCAATGTAATCTATGGACATGAAGCTTATTGTGACTTTGTTTGCCTTTATTTTTGGTGCAAGCTGGGGTAGCTTTTTATACACATTTATTATCCGTTATATGAGCGGTATGTATGGCAACAATGCGTTTCACGCACTCACCTATCCATCACATTGCCCCCATTGTAAAGAGAAAATACAACCTGTGTACCTTATACCTGTTTTAGGGTATCTTTTGTCAAAAGGTAAATGCAGTGCTTGCGGACATCCAATTTCTTTTTTGTACCCTGTATCTGAGATCACCTGTGGATGCATAGCTATTGCCACCATATATATTTTTAATTGGCCACTGGTTCCAGTGTATTTTTTAGCTATAACAACAAGCATCTGCATTGCCATAATTGATTATCGCACTATGGAAATACCTGACCTTTTACCGGCAATAATTTTTTTACTGGGCGTAATACTTTGTTTAGTAGAAGGCTATTGGTTTTTGCATATTCAGGGATTGGTGCTCATGCTGGTTGTGTTTGTTGTGCCACTTATATTTGTTAAAGGCGGGTTTGGCGGCGGAGATGTGAAGTTTGCAGGAGCGATAGGATTTTTTCTTGGATTGCATGTCACCATAGTTGCTCTGGAGATAGCTCTTGTCACCGGTGCCTTGTATGGTATTGTATACGCAGTGTATAAAAGCAAAACGCTGAAAACACACATACCATTTGGACCGTTTTTAACGCTGGGATTTATTATCGCGATAGTATATGGGGAAGATATTATCCAGCTATATTATTCTTTGCTTTAATATTTGCTCTGACCCCTTTTTACGCAATTGGCGCAGGTTTGAAGCAATGAAAGCAAAGATTTTATGGTTTATTTTCCTTGTAAATCTTGCTATTTTTACCCTTTGCAACCCTTGAGTCATCAGGCTCTGACCCCTTTGGTACAATATGCACTCCTCCATATTCATTTTTTGAGGCTCTGACCCCATTAGAACAATTCCCACGCGTTGTGAATGAGTTAATGCTAATGCTCTGACCCCATTTTTTCCCAAAATTTTTTAAAAAATTCCCACATCCTTTTACAATTTTCCCACCAGATGCGTTGTATATACATAGAATCTATTACAAAAACGTAACACATGGAGGAATACTATGGCCAGGAAATTGCGTGTACAAATGCCCAATCTTACCTATCACATCACATCCCGATGTATTGAATGGAGAGGGATGCTACAGGAAGATTACTTCAAAGCCTGCTTTGTGGAAGTTTTGCGCAAAGCAAAAGAAAAATACCGGTTTAAGCTTATTGCCTACTGCATTATGGACAATCACATCCATTTAGTTATCCACACCACAGACGATGGTGCACCCATATCGCGAATAGTGCAGTACATAAAGGCACGGTTTGCTGAAATGTATAACAAAATAACCGGTAGAACTGGCCCATTCTGGAATGAGCGCTATAAGGATAGCATTGTGCAGTTTTCGCGTGAT
>CALEUQ010000038.1 GCA_937920495.1 uncultured bacterium
ACCACATATCACTACAGCAGCATACGTGCGTATTTAGAGCAAGAAGCAGACGTAGGCGTACCCATAGACCATCATGAGTATTTTATGCAGCTGGGTAAGGATTTTGCCCAAAGGGTAAAGCAATTCTTGTGGTATGATGAAGTGTACCGCACGCGGTATTCTATTGCAGGGTGGGTGTAATATACACATTTCATTTTTCTAATTATCAACTTGCCTTTTATTCTTTTGATATAACAAATATAACAAAAAGGGCAGTATTCTCTGCCCTTATAAATATATATTATGAGGTAATGTCCCAAACAGTGTGTAAAAGATACTTGAAAAAAGCATTATAATCCTACCAGATAATATTAAATTTTAATTAACCAAAAAAAATATTATACGGAGGAGCACAATGCTACAACCAAAGTATAATACTGCAGCAAATTATTGCACCAACGATTTATTAGTAAGTCACTATGAAGCGGCAAATTCAAAAAAATTTTACAGCAGTATGATGATCCAATAAAAGCAATAGTATGCAGAAGTCTTGAAATATATATTGAAGAATTCATAGGGGGTAAGATAGTAACGTACGTGACAAAAGCAGATGGCAAAAGGGACAGAGAAAACGATACATAGTGATGAGGTGTTTTAGAATCTGATACGGTGGGGTCTGGATGTGTATGCAGTGAAATTAGTAACTACCGATGGAACATGAGGACCAATCAATTCGATAATAACGTTATTTGGAGAGGAGAAATTACAGCGTTGTACGGTACATAAGACAGAAAATATACTGAAGAAGTGTCCCAAAGAACTGAAGGCTGAAATGAAAGCAAAATTACAGCCATCATGGATTTGTGAAACACGATTGGAGGCAGAGCGGTTATGACCAGAATATTTCAAGAACAGAACTATCGGTGGAACAATAAAAGCCATTGGAGTAGTAAGTTGTTTTTATGTTGCTGGTAGGATTTCACACTATTTTGGACTTGACCGAAATAAATTCTCAATGAAAAAATAATGAATTACTCGTTAAAATATAAAAGCAATTACCTATGCTCTGACACTCTAAAGTACTTGATAAAACAACTATATTGCAGTACTATATTATAAAAACTGTAACAATAAAATTAATGTTAGAAGATATTTACAGGTAATGGAACAACAAAAAATCTACATAGGATGTTCCGGATGGAATTACAGTCACTGGCAAGGAGTATTCTATCCAGAAGATGTGCCAAAGAAAAAGTGGTTACAATTTTATGCTACTATCTTTAATACCGTGGAGATTAATGCAACATTTTACAGGCAATTTAAGGATTCCACATATATAAACTGGTACAATAAAGTTCCTCAGGATTTTTGTTACAGTGTCAAAATGTCAAAATTTATAACTCACATTAAACGCCTTACGGATGTTACTGATGAGGTGCAGCGTTTCATTACTTCTGCGTCCATATTAAAAGACAGGTTAGGTGTCATTCTCATTCAACTGCCGCCATCACTTACGTTTGATGCTGTGCGTGTTGCTACATTTTTATCACTACTTCCTGGTAACTATCGCTATGCAATAGAAGCACGGCATAATTCATGGGTGTGCGATAGTTCCTTTTCATTATTGCAGAAGTATAATATTGCATGGTGTATATCAGATACTGCAGGTCGATATCCATACTATGAAGCGATCACTGCCGATTTTGTGTATATACGATTGCATGGTTCCACACGATTGTATGCATCAAATTATTCAGATAATGAGTTGTCTGGTTGGGCAGAAAAGATAGTAGGGTGGGATAAAACAATATATTGTTATTTTGATAATGACTTCAATGCGTATGCAGTATATAATGCCATATCGTTAAAAAAATTATTAATGCTTTCCATGCCTTCGCCATGTAGCATTTATATATAATAAATTTTGTCAATACATAGCTTTAAGGTTGTATTTTTTTACGGTTGTGCTATTGTAATATATTACTTTTATAGGTTTACTATTATGGGGTTAATTGATTTACATTGCCATACTACAGCATCTGATGGGATATATTCGCCAGCAGGGCTTATTGATTATGCCATTGCACACAATGTTGGTGTGATTGCCATTACGGACCATGATGCTATCGATGGACTGGCGGAAGCAATGCTGTATGCAAAACAAAAATCATTTACAATGATACCTGGTATTGAATTTAGCATAGATTTTCCTCATGGTTCATTTCATCTGGTGGGAATGGGTATTGATTATACCAATAAAGATTTATGCTCTGAGTTGGAGCATCTGCAAATGTTACGAAAGGAAAGGATATATAAAATTATCAAAGATTTGCAACTGCACGGGATTGATGTTACAGATGAAGAGGTTGAAAGCGAAGCCTCAGGCAATTCTTTTGGCAGGCCACATGTAGCACGCGTGCTGGTAAAGAAAGGTTATGCTCCAAGCGTCAGTGATGTGTTTACAAATTTTATGGTGAAAGGTAAACCAGGGTATGTCAGGAAAGAGAAAATAAATTTTCACCGCGCTATAGAACTTGTCAAGGCAAGTGGCGGAATAGCAATTGTTGCACATCCTGTGTCACTTGGTTTTTCCTCATGGGATGAATGTGAACACTTAATCAAAGATTTTGCTGATGCTGGTGTTGAAGGGATTGAAGTGTATTCCGCTATGCATAGTGATGAAGATATTCATCATCTTTTAAATATTGCCAAAAAATATTCTTTACTTATTTCAGGTGGAAGTGATTTTCATGGAGATAAAAATGAAGCTATTGGGTACTATGGTGATGGCAAGCCTATACCGGTTGCATTGGCACAACAATTTCTTAAAAAGGTGCGATAATGTATGAAAGTTGACAGGGGCTATCAAAAGTCATTCCTGATAGATATAGATGGTGTTATAGTGCGAGGAAGCTCGCTAATTACCGGTGCAAAAGATTTTATTGATAGGCTCAAGAAAGGCAACTATCCTTTTTTATTTTTGACAAATAATTCGTATTATACACCTAAAGAGCTTTCGGAAAGGTTTTTTGCATTAGGTCTTGACGTGAGTGAAGACAGGTTTTACACTTCGGCAATGGCAACAGCTAGTTTTCTTGTGTATCAAAAGCCCGGATGTTCTGCTTATGTGATAGGGGGAAAAGGCTTAATTCAGGAACTGGAAAAAAATGGAATTGTGATCACGTATAAAAACCCTGATTATGTGATAATTGGAGAAACTGAAGAATATGACTATGCCCGCATTATTGAAGCAACATACCTTATACAGGAGGGTGCAAGGTTTATTGCAACCAATCCTGATTTGACAGGGCCAACACAACGTGGTCCTGTGCCTGCCTGTGGTGCACTGGTAGCACCAATTGAGAGGGTTACTGGCGTTAAGCCTTATTTTTTAGGTAAACCCAATCCTGCGATGATGTACTGGGCGCGTAAAAAGCTGAATGTGCACTCAGCAAACTGTTTTATGATTGGCGACAGAATGGATACTGATATATTAGGTGGTTCTGAAGCCGGAATGACATGTATTCTGGTGCTTTCAGGTGTGACCACGCTTGCAATGGTTGATAGATTCCCGTATCAGCCCGATTATATTTTTGAAGATGTTGGCGAAATTGACCCCGATACCATACTATCCCGTCGCGAAAGAGTTAAGGAATAGCGCAGAGTAATAGTGAGCCTTACCGATAAATTGCTGAATTGTTTATTATAAATAATCAACAAAATATATATAATTTAGAAATTAATAAAACAACACATTCTTCAAATGTTATACAAATATTTATGACATACATATTACAAATATATGCTAATATTTTATACACAAAAATATTGACAAATTTATATATAAAATAAATAGTACAAATTAATATATTATAAATTATATTTAATACCAAACAGCTGGTAATTGAATATATAATTTGTAATATATAAAATTGTATGTTATAATTATTAATAATTCTGAATAATTTTTGAAATACTTAATAACTCAGGAGGATGTAAATGGGAAAATTCAGCTTTAATGAAGAAGCACTAAAAAATCTCAAGATCACTGATACCTCAATACTTGAGAGGTTGGTGGATTTTGAGCATGCCCGTAAGTGGCATTTAAGCAAGGACAGATCGCGTAAAGATAAAAGGATGTCGTTAAAGGAAGCTGTTGCAGAATACGTGCAAGATGGTGACATCATGACAGATGGCGGCTTTTGCTATGTACGGACTTCTATTCAATCATATTTTGAGATAATCCGTCAGCAAAAGAAAAATCTTCAATTTTGCAGCTCGCCAAATACCAATCATTCGTATATGATTAATGCCGGCTGCTGTCGCTACTCACATAACTCATACATGGGAGCTGAGATGCGCGGTATTGACCGTAACTATGCCCGTCAATTAAAGGCCGGGAAAGTGAACATTCTTTCAGAGTGGAGTCATGGCTCAATGGCTCAAGGGTTTAAAGCTGCCCAGTTGGGAATGCCGGGTGTTTTCAGCAAGCAGCTTCTTGGTTCTGACATGATTAAGTATAATCCGTATGTTAAGGTTATGCAGAATCCAATGCGCAGCGACCCTGATCCTGTGGTATTTATACCTGCACTATATCCGGATGTATCTATTATTCACGTTCATGCTGCTGATAAAAAAGGGAATGCACGGTTCTTTGGCCCGGCTGTTAATGATATCGCAATGGCAGCGGCAACACGTAAACTCATAATTACAGCTGAGGAGATAGTTCCTGAAAGTGACATACGTTATAATAACAAAGGCGTATATATACCTGCCATGTACGTTGATGCAGTAGTAGAGTTGCCTTTTGGCGCAGTACCAGGACAGATGCCCGGATGCTATTACTGGTCACGCCAGTGGTGGGAAATGGCTTTCAGATACGCTATGAAGTCAGATGAAAACTTCCAGCACTTCCTTGAATACTGGGTATATGGTGTTAAGGATCAGTACGAATTCGTAGAAAAATTAGGTGGTGCAAAATGGATAGCAGAGTCACGCAGGCTCACAAAAGCTGAAGAATATGATAATGAAGACATTGGTGTTGATTTTAATTATGAAGAATACACCAGTGGACAGTGGCCTGAAGACATGAGCACAATGAGATTCTATTAAAATTTATTATTACAATTATTGAAAAGTTAAGGAGGACTTATGGGAAATAGATCTGATAAACCAATGAATCCATTAGAAATGTTAGCGTATATACTTTCAAAACAGATTAAAGACCATGAAGTTGTATATATAGGTACCGGATTGCCAATGATTGCAGGCATTCTTGCGCGAAAGACACATGCTCCAAATATAGTGTTGGTATATGAATCTGGTGGACAGGACCCAATGGAAGGTGCATTGCCATGGTCAGTGGGTGGCCCTGCTACATGGCGAAAATCACCATTAATAATGGAAATGGCTTATTCATTTGGCCAGCTATACAATGGCTATGTTGACAAAGCTTTTTTGGGTTTTGCACAGATTGATATGTATGGGAATGTTAACACACATATGATTGGTAAGGATTTTCTTAAACCTGATCACCGGTTAACAGGTTCGGGCGGCAATAATGACCTCTCTTCGCTTGCAGAAAGTATGATACTTGTTGGATTGCAGTCGGCTCAAAAGTTTGTACCAAAGGTTGATTTTATTACATCCCCGGGATTTCTTGATGGTGGCGATAGTAGAAAGAAAGCAGGGCTTCTTGGCAATGGGCCTATATGCGTCATAACTCAGGCAGCTGTATTTGATTTTGAGCCTGAAACCAAGCGTATGCGAGTAAAGTCACTTCATCCGGGAGTATCATTTGATCTTTGCCAGCTTGCGTGTGGATTTGAACTGCTGAAGCCAGAAGGAGAAATTCCTGTAACTGAAGTACCATCAAAGGAAATTCTTGAAATAATCCGCAATGAAGTTGATCCGCGTGGAGTATTTACAAGCATTCCAGGCATGTAACTATTTTAATGCTACATCTAAAAGGAAACCTCTTCAAGATAGAGGTTTCCTTTTTTCGTTTTACAAATTTATAACATAGATGGATTTAAAGCTTGATTACATCATTTTGTAGATTCGAATATTTAAATAAATATGAATTATATTATTTAAATTAAACAATAATCACAAAGCAAAGGGTAAAAAGCGAGATTAGAATGGGATTGAATAATTTGATTAAATGTCAAGGAAAAAATGTTCTAAATATGATACAAAGCGGGGTGACTATCGTATCCTTTTTCTTCTTCTTCTTCTTCTTCTTACGATAAAATATTGTCCCCTTATGCTCTGAAAATCTATTTTCACACACCGTACACCGCAAATAGATTATGTCCTTATCCTTACCATTAAAATGTGATAGCACCATATTACCTTTGCCTTATTTCTTGTAATACTTGCATCATGGATTCCTGCAATTATACTCCCGTGTATCATATCCAGCGTATTCCCTTTGTGCAATATTACCTTTTTTTAGTGTGGTTATGTTACGACACATGTAACATGTGGACATAAAATTATTAACATTTTTTTCTTTAATTTAATATTTTCGATGCATTTTTACATTAACTAAAATTAACAATCACACCTGGGGTCAGAATATATTACAAAATTCCATTTTCAAAAATAAAGTCACTCTTTGGTGGCTTGAGAATTTTTTATGAAGATAATATTTATTAGCTACTCTAACTTAAGTGAAGTTTGATATTTAATGAAGTATGATTATATATGATAATCTATTCAGAAATATACAAAGAATGGAATGTTAACAATAAATATTAATTGACAAAATATATATTTTATTATAAGAATGTAATACAATCAAACATGTAATATTGAAATTTCACTATTACATGAAAAAATTAACAGGGGGGTTCGGATGAGGTTATTTACGTATTTTAGTAAGATATTTGTTACCACTTTAGCGGTACTGGCAGTTTCTTCTTTTGCTTCAAATGCTTATGTGTTTGCAGATGAAGATTTATATTATTCGCTTTCGCGAATGACCAAATCACAGCAGGAAGTGCAACAAATTAAAAAATTGAATGATGCTGGCAGACAGATTGATTGGAGCAAAGCCAATGAATTGGTATGTCATGGTCATTTAAGAGTTTTAAAAACCGATATTATTAAAGGCAACGATGATGTGACAAAACTATATTTTGTAAGAAACATCAGTGGCGAAATTTACATATTGTCAATTCCAGAAGAAAATGAATTAGTGGAGCAAGGTTTAAAAAATGCATATGGTAACCTTGAAAAAATGTTAGAGTATAAAATGAATTTTAAATTACTTGTTGCCCAAAAAAATATAAATGGGGCAACATATAATTACGCACGGTTTCTGGAAGCACCTACCCAATTGGCACTGGATAAAATATTCAAGACATCAATTGTTTTGATGTTATTTTTTGTTATGCTGGGTATGGGCCTTACACTTACTATTAACGACTTTAAAATTGTATTTCAAAAGCCTAAGGGTATACTGACAGGTGCTATTTTACAATGGGCGGTCATGCCATTTATTGCA
The DNA here is from genome assembly GCA_937920495.1 of uncultured bacterium. GTDB lineage: Bacteria > Spirochaetota > UBA4802 > UBA4802 > UB4802 > UBA4802. The sequence continues at coordinate 7,490 of CALEUQ010000038.1, forward strand.
GCTGCTTTGGGTAAAATGCTGGGGTTTTTCGAGGCTTTCCCCTATATTTACGTTGGGATTGTTTTAATAACTGTGAGCCCTGGTGGGGTTACTTCAAATTTGATGACATATTATGCTAAAGGTGATTTAGCGTTATCTATCTCACTAACTTCATTTTCAACAGTTCTATCATTATTCTTTACCCCATTTTTGTTAACATTATTGTGTGCCAATGTACCGGAGGTTACCATACCGGTAAAGCTTGTTGTGCAAACCATAATAATTCTGGTTATTATTCCACTGAGCATTGGAATGTTTGTTCGGAATCGATGGCCGGTATTTGCTGAAAAATCAACTGGCTTTTTTTCAATATTAGGTGTCATTGCATTGTTGTTCCTTATCATTGCTGGAATTTTAGGTAATTTAGAAGTTTTCACTGATACGGAACGCTACGGAGTTAAATTTTATTTAACAGTATTTTTACTAACCATGTTCGGTATGTTTATAGGTGCAGCTGTTCCCAAAATGCTGGGTGTAAATAATTATCAAACAAGAGCTATTTCACTGGAAACAGGTTTGCGCAATGCATCATTAGCTATGGCGTTAAGTATTCTGATTCAGGATTATATGGGCGATTTTTATGCTTCAATGTTTTTTACTTCAGCAATGTTTGGGATACTAATGTATCCTGCTGGGTTTATTGCAATAGAATTCCAGAAAAAGTTTTTACCTGTAGAACCCCAACCACCCATCCCTGTCAAGGTTGAAGAAGGGGAGTATTAAACTGAGGAGAATCGAAAGGGGTTGAAACAATAACAATTCAACCCCTTCCATACATTAAAGAGATTTGAAATTGTATGGATACTTTATGGATACTTATATAGATTAAAATTTGTTTTATGATTCTTTATTGTAAAAATCCACTATAGATTATTTCCCCAATGCTAACTTTATAACCTCGTAGGCTCCATTGTATATACCAATACTTTTTGCTTTTATAATATTCTGGCAGTACAATGAAAGCAGATCATCATCATATATAAGCAGATCCAGTGCCTGTAATGTATGTTCGGTTGTTTCGCATTCCACTGTGCTGTCGCCAACCTCTGCACCTCGTATTGCGCCCCACATTTCGTGCCCACCAACACGTGCAACAAAAAGCTTTGGTATTGGATAAAATGCAAGTTCGCTTGGCTTTGTTATCAGGCAGTCGGACACTCTCATTAAAAGGTTTGAAGCATACACTGCAGAAAAAATGTTTTCATTATAGACAATATGAAGCCCGGGAATATCCTTTGTGCCAAGCGCAGTGACAAATTTTTCAGTATCAGCCCATTGCGTATATGTTGTACATTGAATTTTGGGGCTTAATGGCGTATTGACTATCTTATCATAAATGCTTTTGTGATCTCCGGTATTGATGATCAACGTGAGTTTTTCATTTTCAAGCAGAGGTATGCAATGTTTTATTATATCCATGCAAAGTTTTTGCTGTGCACCGGCTCCTCCAATACTTAACAAAAATCGGCGCGGTTTTTTAGCTTTGATCCTGTTCAGACGCGCATTGCAGTCTTTTTCAATGTTGGCAACAAGTTCGTGGTCAATATAATGACCGGTATAATACAAACTATCCTTTGGCATGGGATTTAAGATTTCATTTCGTGTGCCCATATTTTTCAATGTCCTGTAACCATAATAGGCGGATGGTGTCTGTACTGTATGTAAGGCACCTTCAGAAAGATGCAGTGCCAGAGGCCAGTTATCAGGTATCATATTAACAACCCTTTTCATGCCAGCATGAATGGCGGCCTGAGATGCCCAGGCATGAGTGGCAACAAAGGGCACAGAATGTGGAAGATTTTCGTATATATTAGCAAAAAGCTCGGTCATTTTCTGATCGCTTGCGTTATACGATAATCGTTTAAAACCAATAGCAGTAAGATGTTCCCAGTACAGTTTGTTAAAAAGATAGAATTGCTGAGAAAGGCGTGAACCCAGCGAATACAGCTTTTCCAGATGCTTGATGATGCGAGCGCCAGTAGTATCAAACGACAGCAGATCAAACCAGTATGGTGTTAACCCCATGGAATGTGCAGCTGATGCAACTGCCATGGCAATACGGTAATGCCCATAGCCCATGCGTATGGTACCAATGATAATTGACTTTGATGTTGCTATCCGGGCACCTTTTTCCTGAGAAATCGTGTATAGATTGAAATATTTTTTTAACACTGGATTTGGTTGTGCAGAAAGCTCATATCTATCCTGTGGATTATAGCCAAATTGTTTTGCAAAACGTTCTTTCTGCTTTACTGCTTTGTCATATACACGTTTTGGAATCTTATTACCAAAAATGGATTGGGATTTATCGCTCATTATCTACCTCCTCAAAGAATATACATTAATCAACTAAATGCGTTGGTCACAACACCATAGTGTCACGCCATAAAAAAATTACAGAAACCAGTAAGTTTGTACACTTGCATCATCTGCAACACCTATGTAGCAGGCTATTTACTGACATAAAACCACTACATAGTAACTATCGCACATGTTTTTTTGGGCGATAGTTACTGTAAATTAATTCATCGGAAACAATAAAATATTGCAAGTTTTAATTCAAAAATGTAAAAAATTTTTTTAAATTGTTGACATGTTTGCTATCTTTATCACTATGACCGACCATGTTTAGTGGTTTTCTTCCTCTACTCTAAAAAAGAAAGCTAACATTTATTCCACTATTGTAGAAAGCGGTCATTAGCATTTTTGCTGATACTAATATTATTGTATTATAAGGAGTAAAATACTATGCCATTACGTAAACTCAGAAATATTGGTATAGCTGCACATATAGATGCAGGAAAAACAACTGTTACCGAACGTATTTTATATTTTACCGGCGTTACCAGGAAATTGGGCGAGGTTCATGACGGACAGGCTGTGATGGATTTCATGAAACAGGAGCAGGAAAGAGGAATAACTATTTCCTCGGCTGCTATCTCATGCCAGTGGAAAGACCATAGCATTAATATTATTGATACACCGGGCCACGTTGACTTTACTGTTGAGGTTGAGCGTTCATTGCGTGTTATCGATGGATTGATTGCTGTATTTTGTGCAGTTGGTGGTGTTGAGCCGCAGAGTGAAACAGTGTGGAATCAGGCAGACAGGTACAAGGTTCCCCGCATTGCATTTATTAATAAGATGGACCGTGTGGGTGCTGATTTTTACGACGTTGTTGGGCAGATGGATAAATATTTAGATGCTAACCCGGTACCATTTCAGATTCCTATTGGTGCAGAAGACAATTTTGAAGGCTGTATAGACCTGGTTGAACAGAAAGCAATAGTATTCAAAGAGAATGAACGGCTTGTTGTTGATATCCCTGATGAGTATAAAGACAAAGCTAAGGAAGCGCGAAAGCACATTATTGAAAAGCTGGCTGATTTTGATGATGAAATAATGGAACTATACCTGAGTGAACAGGAAGTGCCGGCAGAGCTTATAAAAAAGGCCGGGCGTGAAGCAACATTAAAGATGCTGATAACCCCCGTATTATGTGGTGCTGCATATAAAAATAAAGGTATACAACTGTTACTGGATGCGGTGGTTGATTATCTCCCATCACCTGTTGATATTGGTGCTGTTGTTGGTACAGATCTTAATGATCCTGAAAAAACTCATACTCGTCATCCTTCGGCAAATGAACCGTTTGCTGCGTTAGCGTTTAAATTAATTAACGATCTGTATGTGGGGCAGCAGACGTTTATACGTATATATTCTGGAAAGCTTGAAAGCGGAATGCAAGTATTTAACTCAACAAAAGGGAAATATGAACGCATTGGTAGAATTATGCGAATCCGCGCCAAAGACAGGGAAGAGATTTCAGAAGCTGGTCCTGGTGATATAGTGGCATTAATAGGGATGAAATATACCAAAACAGGCGATACATTGTGTGATCCCAATCATCCGTTATTGCTTGAATCAATTTTTGTGCCTCCTTCAGTCATCGATTTGCAGATAATGCCTACCTCTAAAAAAGAAGAGGAAAAGTTAGGCATAGCACTGCACAAACTTGCATCTGAGGACCCGTCATTCAATGTGCGGGTTGATGAAGAAACAGGCGAAACTATAATTTCCGGAATGGGTGAACTTCACCTGGAAATTATGGTAGACAGATTAAAAGAGGAGTTTGGCCTTAATGTACAGGTGGGGGAACCATCTGTAGCATTCAGAGAAACCATTACTACTGAAGCACAGCAGGAAACTAAATTTGTTAAGCAGACAGGTGGTAAAGGTCAGTATGCGCATTGTGTTATCCGAATTGAACCAAATCCGGCCAGAGGTTTTGAGTTTGTAGATCATATCAAAGGTGGGGCTATCCCTAATGAATATATACCTTCTATACAGAAAGGGATACATGCTGCTATGGAAGAAGGTATTTTAGCTGGTTTCCCTGTGGTGGATGTGAGGGTGGTTCTTCTTGATGGTAGTTTCCATCCTGTTGACTCTTCAGATATGGCGTTCAGAACCTGTGCATCGATATGTTTCAAGGATGCCTTTATGAAGGCAAAGCCAATTTTGCTGGAACCGCAGATGAAGATAGAAGTCAATACTCCCGATGAATATATTGGCGATGTTATTGGTGATTTAAATAAACGACGTGGGAAAGTTGAATCAATGCGCCGATTTAGAAAGGGAGCACAGAAGGTTAATGGTTCTGTGCCACTTATGGAAATGTTTGGATATGCAACAACATTACGAAGCCTTTCAAGTGGAAGGGCCAACTATGCCATGGAATTTGATAAGTATGTTCCACTACCACGTGAGATGCAAGAAAAAGTTCTTGCAAAAATAAAAGAGAAGAAACGCAAACAATCAGCGTAAATAATAAAGGGCACTAAAAAAGTGCCCTTTGTGTTATTATAAGGGATGCTCATATCCTTTCATTAAAAAATATGTAATCTTATCATAAAACAGTATAATCCTGTTATTGATTTCCAGAGCTGTGTAAATTTCAAGTGGCGAATGCAAAATATTTTTTTCAATTACCTGTACCCATATTGATTTTCTGCTTATGGCTATTGCACTCAAAATGTCTTTTAACGATACGCCTTCTTTTTTCAATTGCATTCCCAAAACGGCAAATTCCCTGAGATTCTTCCATACCCTGTTTCCTGTTAACCATAATTTTATGGTTTGTAATGCTTTCTGGTGAATGGATAGCAGAATTGTATAGTTACTATCATCATATTTTGGGATTTCACTGTGCCAGTGCAAATTGAATACTTCAATGTCTGATTCAATCATGCTGGCAATGATAGATGCTATTAATTGATATTGTTTTGACTTTTCTTTTGGTATATCGTGATGCGTTGTGATAGCAGGTTGTATTACTTTTAATGAATCAATCATTGCCCATACATCTTTATATGTTTCTATGAATTTCTGTAAGGCTTTTTCATTTGACTCCCATGCCAGTGGCGGGTAATTGGTAATGGGAAAAAACTTTGCATCCAGTGCGTCATCACCTGCTTTTATTGTGGGAGATAGTTGTTTCACTTCAAATGTAATGATTGCCAGGTCGCCGTAAAAATAATTTGTCACAGTATCCACATCTATGATACGCACAATTTGACCATCCATTCCTGCTTCTTCTTTCAATTCGCGTAATGCTGCCTGTTCAATTGACTCGCCGGTTTCAGCAAAACCTATTGGGAGGCACCACATATTTTTATAAGGATCATTTTTTCTTTGCACAAGTAACACTTCACGTTGTTCATTAATCACAATACATGATGCTACCGGAAGCGGGTTTTCATAAAATGTGGTGTTACAGTTTTCACAGTAATCGCGGTATTTTTCATCAATGAAGCGCACGGTAACGGGAGCGCCGCAGAAGCTACAATATATACGCTTTTTTTTCATGATGCCGCATCCTTGCATGCTGGCTTTTGTGCTATGAATATCGCATCGTCTTTATTAACAATGAACGTGCTATATGATGATGCATGCCAGCGTAATCGATTATAAAAATCGTTAATCAAGGCATTGTATTCATCTCTGTCAAGAGTTGCAATATCTTTAAAAAACAGATATTGTTTTTTATGTATGTAACTAATGCAATGGTCAATGTCTTGCGGCTTGAATATAAGGTTATTGGGATATCGTATGTACGTGATGTAATCAAAGTATGGTTGTAATCTGGAAAATCCGTTTTCAGCAGAGAATGCCTGAAAAAGTTTGATTATATGTAATGAACTATCGCCCATTGATAAAATGTGTTGTATGCTTTCTGTAAATAGCGTTGTAATCTGTGAGAGTGTATTTTCGCTATGTGTGAGTGCAATAAAAATACCATCAGGTTGTAATATGCGAGCGATATGTTCTATAAGATTAGGAAAAAAATAGAGTGAGTAGCTTGCAATCACACAGTCATACGATGCATCAGGGAATGTAGTAATGATGTGTGCGTTGTCTTCAATAAAAGTTGCCGTATATCCACTTTGCGTGCAGGTTGAAAGAAACATCTTTTTGTTGTCACCACCAATCACATCAATTCCTGTGATGTGTGCTTCCGGAGCAATTCTGTTACTTAAAGCCTCGGTAAAAAATCCATAGCCACATCCCAGATCAAGAATATTTTTACAGTGCAAAAGATCACAGTGTTCTAATGTGAGTACTCGGATATCAGTTTTATTGTCAGAGAAGCGTCGTATTATCTGCCTGGTAGAAAGATGGTCATCAATGTTTTCATAGGTTTTATATATCTCTTCCAGTGTATAAATGTTTGTATGCATTGCCGTATCACTTTTCAATATTGTTTCACTAATTATACATTAAAAATATAAAAGTGTCAATGTATTAATTTTCATTATATGAATCCGTCAATTAAAGATTTTAGTTTTGTGCGATAGTTACCGGATAATAAATCAAAGATTACAATGTATCCAATGATTAATCACGCAGAGATACCGCCAACGAAAGATTTGAACGTGGGGACTGATGTTTCGATTCAAATGAGTGAGGAAAAAAGCTGGCAAGACAAATGAGATTGCCAAAATAAAACCCTTTCCCCTTATGGAAGAAGAATTATAGAAGTTGAAAATATTTTTATAGTAAAAGAAAAATTTAGTTTAAAAAATCGACAGTGATTATCATATAAAATCTTTCTATACAATATTATCCAGACAGACGAAATGAAAAGTTAAAAATTTAAAAGTTGAGAAGTTTTATCTTCATGGATACATGGTCTGTGGACATTTAAGCAGGTGCTGGGGTCAGGTTGTAGAATAAATCTTATTGTTACAAGGAGAATGAAATGGCAACAGTATATATCCGCAAACTTACATCACCACATCAGAATGAAAGCTTTACTGTTTTCAAGCCACTAAATAGTGAGCTGTTCAAAGAAATTAATACAACGGTAAAAGAAATCTTTGATAAAGCTGGTGGAGCAAAATTACTTAAAAGCAGTAAAGATGTGTATATAAAGCCAAATGGAATTGATGGCAAGCCATATTGTTTTACACGTCCAGAAGTTGTGGATGTAATCGTACAGTACTGGTTTGAAGCGGGTGCACGAAATGTCTATATAATGGAAAATTCCACTCAGTGTAATTTTACACGACTTGTATTTGAAATTACTGGCTATGCTGATATATGCCGAAAAACAGGTGCAAAGCCAATCTACCTTGATGAAGATAAATCAGTGATATGCCAATTCAACGGAAAATCCTCATCGCAGAACAATCCCGATGGCTATGATTTAACAAAATTTGAAATGCCTGTTACCGTTGTGGAAAAGCTTATCAATGGCAAAGATGAAAATTTATATATTAATGTTCCAAAACTCAAGACGCACTCAATGGCTATTGTGACACTGGGTGTAAAAAATCAATGGGCTTTCCCCCGTCATAATGACAGGCGATATGACCACAACTATAATCTTCACTATAAGCTTGTAGATATCCTTGGGTATGTGCAGCCGGATTTTACACTTATAGAAGGCATAGAAGGGACCATCTATGGACATTATCCTGTAACTAAATTAGCAGATAAATGTGTTATCCCATTTAAGCTACTGATAGGTGGTGACAACGTTGTAGCGACTGATATAGTAGGTGCAAAAGTATTTGGGATAGATGTTAAGGATGTGCCACATTTACAGATTGCATTACAAAAGGGTTTTGCAAAGGGGATTAAAAGTAGTAAAGATATAAAAATTGATGGTAGCCTTAAAAATTATAAAAAGCGCTATCCTACGGATTTATTTGAAAGCTTTCCTCCTGATGTAAATACCATTATGGGGAAAGAGTTATGTTGTAAGGAAGGATGTCGCAATAATCCATTAACGTTATTGCAGGTATTATATCATGATTATGATGGCAAAGGTGGGTGGAGTCTTGTCATAGGAAAAGGGCATGATAAAAAGTTCATTGAAAAAATAAATACACCAGTACTGATTGCAGGTCATTGTGCAATCGAAGAAACATATGATATTCTTGTAAAAAAATTGGGCAAACATAAAGTTTATCTCAGTGGGCAATGTAATGACCTTGCTGCATCTGCAGCTGCTATGTTTAAGCTAATGAAGGTGAATCCTTTAAAGCTTGTTAATTTATCGCCATTTAAATCAGTAAAATTGTTGCTACTGGCCAAATTACATGGTACAAAAGCAAATGTTCCCAATTTATTGTCACGTTTTATTAAAACGGTATAGGAGGAGTAATTTATGAAGAAGAAGCTAATTATTGTACTTATCGTTGTTATATGTGTGTTAGTGACATTACTTCCTATTGCAGGCTATTATTTTTCCAGTTTGGTTATAACACCTAAAGTATGGCAGTATGATGAAACATACCGTAATGAATTAAAATTCAAAAGATTTAATGAACAGTATTATAAAGACTTACCTAAAGAGGAATTCTTTATTAATTCACCCAACGGATATACGCTGCATGCCATGTACATCCCAAAAGGTAGCAATAAAACAATTATTTTTGTTCATGGGCATACCTATACATTAATGGGCGATATCAAGTATCTTGAGATATTTCGTTCACTGGGTTTTAATGCGCTGTTGTTTGATAGTAGATTCCACGGTAAGAGTGGGGGTAATAATACAACATTTGGTAAATATGAAAAGTATGATGTAAAGGCGTGCGTTGATTGGGTTAACAGGAAGAATGGCGAAAAAAGCATTATAGGTTTACACGGTGAATCCATGGGTTCGGCAATCTGTTTATTATATGCTGCTATTGATAACCGGTGCAGTTTTTATATTGTTGATGGGGCAATGGCTGACTTAAATGAATTATTAGCATATCGTCTTAAAAAAGATTTTGGTTTGCCGGCATTTCCTTTGTTACATTCAGCAAGTTTGATGAGCAGAATAAGGGGTGCGATGTTTTTTACTGAGATATCGCCAATTACGATAGTTAATAATATTAAAGCACCCATATTTTTTATTCATGGAGGGGATGATACTGATATACCTGTTGAACATGCACAGCGTTTGTACAACACCTATACTGGCGCAAAAAAGATATGGATTTGCCCTGGTGCTACACATTCCAGGTCAATTATAGTGAACAGAAAAGAATATGAAAAACAGATAAAGGATTTTTTAACGATGATAAAGGTTATTTAACATGCTGGATTTTTAGAAATATTTAAAGCCTTTAATGAAAAAGGCATGCGCTATATAGTTGTTGGTGGAGTGGCAGAAAACCTTCATGGTATTCATAGAATGACGTATGATATCGATATCTTACTGGATATGGAAGAAAGTAATATCCAACAATTTCTAGAACTAATGAAAGAGTGGAAATTTAAACCAGGAGTTCCGGTATCAATTGATGATTTTGCTGATCAAAGCAAACGGAGAAACTGAGTGCTTAATAAGAATATGAAAGTATTTACGTTTATTAATCCCGATTGGGCTATTTCTGAAATAGATGTTATTATTGAATCCACGGTGGATTATAAAAATGCTATTAGTAATTCAATAAATCTTAATGCTGGTAATGTAAAAATTCCTGTTTTATCTATTAATTATCTTATTGAAATGAAAAAGGGAACAGGCCGTAAACATGATCTTATTGATATTGAATATTTAGAGAAGTTGAAAGATGAAAGCTAAAAAGGAACAACAGGGCTATACATACCACATTGAAGAAGATGTCTTAAAAGAATACCAGAAAAAACCATTGCATTTACGTCTTCAATGGCTGTATATGGGAAATTGCCTGAGAAAGGGATATGGTAAAAAATTAAGAATATTCAGGATAGATTCAGAAAAGCTGATTCCTCAGATAACTAATCGCGCTAAATGATACACAGCAAAACTTACAACCCATGCTACAAAAACCTGATAGAAAATTGAAAATACAGCCCACCGCGTGCCAATTTCACGGGCAATTGCAGTAACTGTTGCAAGGCAGGGTATATATATCATGACAAAAACCATAAACGCAATAGCACTTGCAGGTGTAATGCCATAGCGGGGGTTGGTTATTTTTTTTGAAAGGTTCTGATTGCTTTCATCATCAGTTGCATGGTATAAAACACCCATGGTGCTTACCACAACCTCTTTTGCTACAAAGCCGGTAGTAAGCGAAACACCCATCTGCCAGTTGAATCCTAAAGGCTTAAGCAGCGGATATATAAGCAAGCCTGTTTTGCCAATAAATGTATATTTAATCATCTCCTGTCGTTTTTCTATTTCCAGGTCTTCCATCCTTGTAGCATATTCTTGATATAATTGCTCGGTAATTTGCGGATTGGCGTGTTGTTTTTGTAATGAAGATAGTGAAGTCTTGAATTCCTGCTGAATGTGTTGTATCCTTTTGTCATATTCCTGCTCAATATGATGGGGTTTTGGGTATTCACTTAAAACCCAGATTATGATCGAAAATGCCAGAATAATGCCGCCCATCTTCTTTAAATAGCTGGAAGCTCTATCCCACATATGGATAAGAATGGTTTTTAAGGTAGGCATGCGGTATGGTGGAAGTTCCATGACAAATGGCATGGATTTCCCTCTGAGTATGGTGTTATTAAAAAGTTTTGCAGAAATAAATGCCAGTATAATGCCCAGTGCATACATAAAAAGAATGATGATGCTTGCGTGTTTTGGGAAAAAAGCCCCAGCAAAAAGTATGTACACCGGAAGCCTGGCAGAGCAGCTCATGAAAGGGTTAATAAGCACTGTCAATATACGGTCACGTTTGTTTTCCAGTGAGCGTGTTGCCATAATAGCTGGTACGTTACAGCCAAAACCCATGACCAGTGGAATGAACGATTTGCCATGTAAACCCAGACTGTGCATGATTTTATCCATAAGAAATGCAGAACGTGCCATATAACCACTATCTTCCATAAAACTGATACCCAGGAACAAAATTAATATGTTGGGTAAAAAGACAATTACGCTTCCAACGCCGCCAATGATCCCCTGAACAACAAGATTTTGCAATTGCCCACTGGGTAGTATATTAGAAAAAACAGTACTTATCCACCCAACTGCTAATTCTATTAGTTGTTTGGGATATTCACCCAGGATGAATGTTAAATGGAATAAAATAAAAAGCATAACAAAAAGGAGCGGAAATCCAATGTACCTGTTTAGTACAATGGAATCAATTTTTTGTGTTATGTCATACCGTTTAACAGGCTTTTTGTGCACTGCTTCTTTTAGTGCCCCACTGATAAATCCATAGCGCATATCTGATAATACCGTTTCTACATCATCATGAAAGGCTGCAATCAATTTATTGCGAATGGATGTGGTAGTTTTTTTTATTTCATCAGCGTTGGGTAATCGATTAATTTTCGTTTCAGCGTCAATATCACCTTCTATTAAGCTTATAGCCAGCCATCGTGATGGATATTCAATGGTGTTTTTTTCTATGAGTGTCTGTAAGGTCAAAATAGCCTGCTGGATGTCATTACCATAAGGTATTACAATTTTCCGATGTGTTGGTTGTTTCCCATAACTCTCCACAATTGTATCTTTAAGCTGGTCAATACCAATATTTTTTGTTCCTACAGTGGGAACAACAGGCATGGCAAATAGATCACTCAACTTTTCTGTATTGATTGTCAGTCCTTTGTCATACGCTTCATCTATCATATTCAGGACAATAATGACAGGAGCTTCTATCTCAATTAATTGTGTGGTAAGATATAGATTGCGTTCCAGATTGCCTGCATCCACCACATTAACAATAAAGTCTGGCCTCTCATTCAATATGAAATTTCGCGTTATCAGCTCTTCCATGCTGAGTGAGGTCAGGCTATAGGCACCTGGCAGGTCAACCACTTTGATGGTGTACCCTTTATGGTGAAAAAAACCCTCACGACGTTCAACAGTGACACCAGCCCAGTTTGCTACCTTTTGCCGTGCACCGGTGAGAGCATTAAAAATGGTTGTTTTACCACAATTGGGATTGCCAATAAGGCCAATGGTTATACTTTTTTTAGTCATGACTTCCTAATGGTTTTACAATGATTGAATGTGCCTCTTCAACACGTATAGATAGCAAAAAATCCTTTATTGAGATTTCAATTGGATCTTTTAGTGGGGCATATTTAAGGACATGAATAATTTCACCTTTCCTGAAACCCATTTCCAGCAGTCGTTTTTTTAAAGGACCACTACCCAGTATCCGTATAATTTCAGCTTTTTGACCTTCTTTAAGCTCACTTAAGCGCTTTTCTTCCAATACACTGTCAAGCCTGTTAATCCATTGCTGTCCATCAAGCTGTTCCTGTTTATAGAATTCCACAAAACGCTGCATTCTGTTGCTGGCGTTACTGCTTAAATGATGTTCTAATTTGCAGGCCTGTTCCTCGGCTTCTTGTGTATTCATGCTGAGAATTTCTTTAAAAAATTCTGTAAGGAATGAATGCTTTTCATAGATACTATCGGCCACTTCTTTGCCTTTAGTGGTAAGTTGCACATGCCCGTATTTTTCATAATCAACAAGTCCTTTTTCCTTTAGCTTTTGCAAGGCTGCTGTTACGCTGGGCATCCTTATATTCAGTTTTTTTGCAATATCCTTAACACGGACAACATCATGCTCTTTTAAAAGCATGGAGATGTTTTCCATATAGTCTTCCATGTTTGGAGAAAGAGGCGTATCCATGGAAGTATCTGGATAGTCATTAAAATTGAAGGGATTTCCCTGTCTTCGTCGCATTTTCATGGTAACATAAACTTTATGCATGTAAAGTATTAATACAATTTACTAATTATAATAAAATTAGTCAAGTCTAATTTATTTCAAAATTATTCCATATACGCTAATCATGGTTTAACAAGGTGTCAGAGCCGTATAATTCCTTAATTAACTTACTACAACAATCGCCTTAGTGTTGCTGATATACAAGGTGTCAGAGCTAAAATGTGTGTATAAAATAAAATTTATATGCTCTGACACCTTGAACTTTATTTACAGTAACTATCGCCAAAAAAAATAAATTAATTACTTGCTTTTAATTATGATTTATGATAAAAATTCAGAAATGTTGTTTATTATAATAAAATCTAAAGGAGGCTTCATATGAAGCGTGCATTAGGCGTACTGGCCGTTGTTGTTGTAGCATTGGTCTTTATTGCAGCGGACAAAACACCATCAGCAGATGAATTGATTGATCAGCTTGGTGCGCGTCACTCAAAGGTATTTTGTAAATATGGCGTTCCAATTAAGATGCACATTGACAGAGGACCCACAAAAGAAGAAGATTATATCATCTTTGATTACTTGCAGTTTGGTTTTGTCTTCCACAGGGAAATGATACGACAGGTGTTGTTTTATCCTGAATGGAAGGGTGGCAAGATCAGGAATATTAACATTGGAATGACCAGGGATCAGGTAATCAAAATCATGGGAACACCAGAGGAAGAAGTTGCATTGAATGATGGCCGTACACGGATAACCTATCTTGAGCCTGACAAGTATTTTGATGTCATTCTATCAACAAACAATATTGTTAACATGATACGGTTTGAAGTGAAATAAGTAGCTAAAAGGAAGAGTATGAGTTTTGAAGTACCTGTAAGTCTGGTTCAGTTTTTATTACCACCAATTTGCTTTGGAATACTTTTGGGTGGTTTTATTTTGTATGTATACATGTACTGGCGATATAAAAATTCTTTGTATTTTGCTGTTGCATTCTTTGCTTTTTTAGGAATGCTGTTTGTGGGCAGTGAAACAATGATACTGTCATTTGGGGGTTGGCTGCATAATCGCTCTGTATCAGTTCACTTCCACCGCCTTGAACAGGTTGCCGGGCTTTTCTATCTCTTTGCTCTTCCTTATTCGTTAAATAAACTTCTTGTATTGAATCCACGATGGCAAAAAATTAATGTAGTGTTAGCGTATGCTGGATTGGTTTATGCGGTAATCGCAACACTGTGTGCATATCTGTGGCCTGATCTTTTTATTTCTCTGGTACAACCAAAGACTACCTGGATGCATTATGAAGCAGACTATGGACGAGGTCAGGAAGGTATACTTTATGCCATACGGGATATACTGCTGGGCATATATATTGTATATAGTACTATCGCAGTAATAACTGATATGGTTGTGCAGCAAAATTATAAATACCTTCTATTCCCGTCATTAGGATTCTTCTTTGCATTTGCAGGTGCGGCAATTGATACGTTACATGTCCACACTCATATTTTTTATGATTTATTCCCGGATGTATACTTTTCACGTTTCAGCCTTGGTATTACACTGGCAATAGTATTTTTTATGTCATCAGTTACACGGATGTTTATTACCTATGCACAGGAATTGGAGGTGGCTCATAAGATTATAAGCATTTCGGAAAAGAAATACCGCTTCCTGGTTGAAGGGACCAATGATTGCATTATCTCTTTTGATTCTAACTTAGCTATTACCACTGCAAACAGAGCTGCGTATGAACAGCTGGCAATACGCAAAGGGAGTGAATCATCCATAACATTTTATGATTTGCTTTTTATGCCCGAAGGTGAAAGTGATTTGACCCTGCAAATCATAAAAGAAAAAATCAATATGCTTTTTAAAGAAGGAAAACCTGTAAATCTTAAAGTTCAGTTAAAATCCAGAGGTACACTTGAACCAAAAGAATATAATATAAGAATGGAACATATTACAATTGATGATAGAAATGAAATTCTAATGAAGGCAACGTCAGTTCTGGATGAAAATTTGTTGAAATATGTTGAAGCTGAAAAGATGAGGCTTTCAATAGGAAATTACCTGATTGCAGCTGAAGAGATATGCAACCGCCTGGTGCTCAATCTGCCAAAATATGTAGATAAGCAAACAACCAGCGCCATTAAGCTGGGATTACGTGAAATTATTATTAATGCAATCGAACATGGTAATTTAAATATCAGCTTTGAGGAAAAATCTCAGGCTACATCAAATGGAAACTATCTAGAATTTGTGCTAAGCAGACAAAAAGATCCAAAATATAGGGATAAAAAAGTAACTATTGAATTTTTACTAAATTCCAACAAGGTTATGTATAAAATAGAAGATGAGGGTAATGGATTTAATTACAGGGAAATAATACAAAAGATACAGCAAACTGTTGATGAAGATATGTTAGCTCATGGAAGAGGGTTGCGTATGGTATTTAATATTTTTGATGAGGTCAAGTTTAATAAAAAAGGCAATCAGGTTCTTTTGGTGAAAAATTTTTCTAAGAATTAGTGATTTTTCATTTTATTATATCATCTTCTAAAAATAGGATTTCTATAACAACATTCTGAGATGTATATATACTATAATAATTTAAGTATTATCCAAAATTGCCACACTGTCATTCCATGCTTCACACGGAATCTTCTAACCAAATAAAGGATCTATAGTAAAGACGTTTTAATGAAATGTTACAGTGTGCATCTGGGTAATTTTGCCATAAATGACAGCCAGATTATATCAAAATGAAAGCTTTTCATAACAAAATGTTACTTGTTTGTTTACTTAGCAAAATATTTATTTTCATTGACAAAGGGTATAATTTTAACAGTATATCGGCAAATTGTTGTAATATAATTTATGAGGTGATTTTTATGAAAAAACCAAAAGTCATTGTACAACAGTGTGATGATTATAATGTCTCAAATATTGAGAAGATTATTAATACATCAATAAAAGACCTTAACATACAGTTAAAAGACAAAGTCTTTATTAAGCCAAACGTGGTCACAGCAAATAAACAGTATATTTTTAACTCATATACTCACCCGGCAGTGATTGAAGCAATGGTGAACGTATTACGTCAGAACAGTATCAATACTATCACAATTGGCGAATCGGGCGGATATGGCATTCCATCGCGGTTATTCTTGAAAGAAGCAGGGTATTTTGATCTGGCTCACAAATTGCATGTACCTGTCATTGATTTGAATGAGCATCCAATCATCAGGGTTGCATTATCAAAAGCTAAGTGGCATAAGGAAATTGACCTTTCCACGTACATTGCACAGGCCAATTTCAAGATATGGATGCCCAAGTTAAAGTATCATATCTTTGCTTCAATTACCAATGCGCTGAAATTAAATATAGGTATACTCACTCACAAAGAAAGAATGCTTTACCATGACTATCGCATACATGAAAAAATTGTTGATCTATTAGAAGCAGGGTATCCCGACCTTGTTGTCTCTGATGCAATTGACATTACTTATGGATTTGAATCAGCGCCATACCCTGTGCGACTGGGAGCACTTATTATTTCAAATGATCCGCTGGCTGCGGATGTGGTAGCTGCCTATATTATGAACTATCGCCCACAGGATGTAGTGCATTTGCGCCTGGCAGCTGAGCGTGGGTATGGTTCATGCTATATTAAGGATATCACAATAAGTGGTGATGTGGATATTGAAAAGCTACGCAAAAAGCCAAAGGGTCCACGCAGGTTGTTTCAGGTATTGCAGGAGCTTGATACTCCCTTGAAGTTTTATTCAGGTTACGCCCCCAATACAGACATTATCTGCGATGGCGGTTGTGAGGCTGCTGTCAAAGGATGCCTTGGCACCATTGAAAAACGCAGGCCTGGTTCACTGAAAAAAGCAAAAAGAGGAGCTATCGTTACGGGAATTTATAAGGGCGATGTAGTTATTCCGGATGGCAGTGTGCTTCTGGTGGGCGATTGCACCACAGTGGAAGGTAAGCTTGTTGCAAAAAGGGTGTTGCGCATCAAAGGATGTCCTATTGGTGCGCGCAATCTGTTTATTCCTGTTCCGCTGCTCTTTGGTTTGCCAAGCCCAATGTTTGACGTGCGCGATGCTTTTCTTTTTATTATCAATTCAATTCAGAAAGCGTTTAACATTGTTATTTACAGGTGGGTTTTAAAAAGATAAGATGATGTGCGATAGTTACTGATAATTGGCATACAATATTCATACTGGCATGTGTTGAACACAATCTGTTGCAGATAATGTGTGTTGTGTATAAACACGATTACCCTGTATACAGTACCGCAAGAAGCACTGCAGGCTTGGGGCTGATGCTTTTTAAAGTGTGAGGAATAGTTGAGTGATAGAAGATGCTGTCACCAGCATGCAGCGTTTCCTCTTTGTCAGCTAATTTAATCTTCATTGCTCCTTCAAGTACATAAAGAAATTCTTCTCCATCATGTGATGACAGGTCCTGAGTATAATACACATTGCTGGTTAACCTGACTATGAATGATTCCATATGCCGTGAAATTACACCTGACGATAATGAGAGGTATTCGTAATGAGGGTGATCTTTTTTCCCTGAGATTTTTCGGGCTATCTTTCGCCTCTGGTCTTTACGAATTACTGTATACGGTAGACCTGATTGTTCATCAAATATAAGCCCGGTTGAAATTTTGAGAGCTTTTGACAACCTTATAATTGTCCCCAAATCAGGAAACGATTTTAGTGTTTCTATATCCAAAAGATATTTAGCGTCAATACCCGCCATCGTAGCCAACTGTTCAATGCCAAGTCCCTGAATTTCCCTGATCTTCTGAATACGGGTGCCTACTGGTATATATTCCTCTTTATTTTCGTGTTTATCGTAATATCCTTTAAGGTCATCTAAAAAATCCTGATAATCCTTGCTTTTAACATTGGATTTCATCATGAGCCTCTCTTTTTTGTTAAGGTATTTATGTTGTGTATATGGGGTAATCACTGTGCTGTCAACAATTTAATTTTTTAATAGCTCTGACACCTTTTATTGCGTATGCAGCGGTGAGGATATTTTTTAAGCTCTGACACCCTGTACAACTATCGATTATATAAATTTCAACCCTGCTAATTGTCACAATGTTTTCATGCTCTGACACCTATTATTGCGGCGATAGTTACTGGCAATTGTTCCTATTGCCTTATATCTTCTTTTGCTCTGACACCACATACACGCAAAGTGCACTCACTTACAAAGAGATTGAAGGCTCTGACACCCAATGCTACATGATTCTCTTTACGCGTGAGTAACGATGTTGCTCTGACACCTTTTTTTAACTTTTTTGCAAAAAAAATCCTCTCTTCTTTTTAATTTTTTACCTTCGTGCGTATCTATATACAGAACCTTACACTTTTATTCTTATATCTGGAGGAAACACTATGCGTAAACCACGCTTCATTGCACCAAACCTAACCTATCACGTCACAA
>CALEUQ010000039.1 GCA_937920495.1 uncultured bacterium
GTTTGAATCTAATAAAAGAGGTGGTTAGTCTCAATCCCCTATTCACGAGGAAGTTTTCGAACCTGTCACAGTTAAGATGGCTATTTCCGAAAAGGAAGTGGGTCTCAATCCCCTATTCACGAGGAAGTTTTCGAACTAGAAGTTCCTTATTCCTGGTTGTATGACAGGAATAAGTGTCTCAATCCCCTATTCACGAGGAAGTTTTCGAACTCCTGATTTATAACTACTGGAAATTCCAGCGTTTTTAAGCCATTTTCCGCCAACTTACCCAACAAAATTATAAAAATTGTTGGTACTTTTTATACAACACTTATAAAGCCTGGAATTTCCAATGATTTCACTTCCGCCAACCTACCCTAACAATAGCCTTTTTATGTCACATGCAGAGGTTGGCGGAAATATACACCCTTCTAATCTTAACAGTTTTCAAAGAACTGTCAAAATTCCACTATACTTCTTATTGTATTTCCACAATAATCAATTTTTGTCAATATCTTTTACTAATTAAACCCTTAAAAATATTCTGTTAACAACAGGATGTACATCCGCCGCCTTCAGCGACAGGGGTGTACATTTTGATTATTATACTCATAAATTTTATTTAGAAAATAAATTGTGAATAATTTTACTAAAAATGATTATAACACGCATTATAAATCTAAATAATGTTAGTTTAAAAAATGATATAATTGGCATTGATTGTTTTAATACTTAACTATCGCACATTCATAATATTTTGTACTTTTCATATTCACCTATACCGGGTGTTTTTACCCCATACTGAATCTTTTTTTGCCAGCATTGTGCGCATAAATTAATAATAATCAGCGAATCTTCTTCTTTAAGTATGCTTTTTGCCTCATTGCGCATGCGTGTAATAGCTTTTTCATCACACATCATTTCAAACACCGATTTTTGCACCCGCACCCCGTAACGCTCCATAATCTTTGCTATTTTGTGCAGGCGTCGTTCATTTCTAATATCATATATTACTAACCAGGTTTCCATACTTACAAGTATTGATATGTGCATTAATAACTAATAACTATCTCACAATATTTTATACGTTTGCAAGTCCAGCATTGTTCCTGTACCGTCTATGATTACTTTTTTACGACATTCACTGCATAGCGGGTATACATATATTTTATCTTCTTTGGTATCTATTTGCGCTACCAAACGTTTTATTAATGTTTCAAGCATTTCACTACTCATTTCAACATTAAAGAATGAATATTGAACCCGTATTCCCATCTTCTCCAGCTCTTTTGCCACGCTCGTTAATCGTTTTGGGTGGCATATGTCATAGCATATTAAATATTTCATTTTACCTCAAAAGGTCTGTACTGTTTTTCTTCATCATTTATCACCCGCCTGCAGTGTTCCACCTGCCGGGCTATTATTTTTCGGTACGATAGTTGTTTTTGAAGCGGCACATAGTAATATGTTTCTTCAAGTTTTTCCTCAAACTTTTCTATCACCTTTTTTAACCCATCCTTACTCAAAAGTACGCCTTTGCGGGTGCTTATAGTATCTTCCTGTTCGTCTATTGGCTCTAATGGATATTCATCATTATTGCTTGAAAAATCTATTTGCTGAAAATCAAGAGGATTTACAATGCCTAAATTAAAAAGTGCAACGGTTAATGTATCGCATAGTGGCGATCTAAACTCTTCCATGAGATCAAATATCAACGATTTTCTTCCGTATTCAACAGTATGCAGATATCCCACATACGTATCCATACCCTGCGCAAGTATATAACTTTCAATTAAGTGGTTAAGCAACGTGTATGTAAAACTCAATACTGCATTTACATTATCTTTTGGCGGATTCATTGATCTTCCCTTAAACTCAGCCCAATGTGGAATTATACCATAGCGTAATGAGCTAAAATACGTCCGTGAAGCAGCACCTTCATAACCGCGCAATTCATTGATGTTGGTGGCCTGATCAAGCTTTTCTGCAATTTGTTTTAAGGTATCAGTATTCTGCTGTAATTGTAACACATTTTTATGTTTGCGTTTTATGCGATGTGCAAATACCAGCTGGTTTAATATTTTACCCTTTATAATATTTTTGCACCATTGCAGCACAAATTCTTGATTGTTGAGCTTGTCATATTGCTTTTTGCGCAATAATACATTTTTACTATCATCAAAAACTAATTTTCCATTGAATAAACCGTTTTTGTGCAAAAATACAACTTCAATCTTATGATACATCAATAGCTTTAGTGCCTCGGGCGTTATTTCAATATTGCCAATTATAAATATACGTTCAGTATTATGTGGAAAAAACTTTGATACTGTTCCATCAGGATACAAAAAGTGGAACACACGGTTAAATTTATATAGCTTTCCATAATCAGATATTAAATATATATCTGCCATAACCTGACCTCCTTTAAAAAAAGTGGCTTGCAGGTTTTTATTTTTATTTTTGTTTTTATTTTTATTTAATTTACCTGCAGCCACTTACTCATGCTTTAGCCCACCCGTTTATATGTTTTTGTCACCTCACCAAGCCTCCATATAATAAAGAACGCTGTTATCATATTCCTTTTCCTTTCAATAACTGCCATCACACCTTTTTCATACATTTTGATGAGCAATTTTCTTAATTCCGTAATTTCAGTTAGCAATTGATGTATATTTTTTTATCCGGTATTATCCCATCGCTCACCCGTTTTACAAACAGCCAAACAAGCTCTACCATTGCGTGTGTTAACCCACGGTTGTGTATTTGCTTTAAACAATGCCGGGTATATTTCATTGGCTCCCTCCTTGCTTTAGTTTTTATATTATTAGATTGTGCAGGGTTTTATTTTATTGGTAATTTTTTTATTATTGGCAATATATACCGTATCCACCATCTATAATTATCTTTAAAATAGTATAAGTGGATTAATTTCTATGTTTACAATGCAATTGTGCGATAGTAACTGTTAATTAAATTAACGTTACAACAACAGTTGAAACTTCATATATACCCCGGATTGTTATCCGTATCACAGATTCAAAGTTATATAATCTTATCAGCATAAATCAATGAAAGTGTTTAAAAAATCCATGAACACTTTTAAATCATCAATTTGAATTAAATACAATATAGTATTTTTTCCCTATACAATGAAATATTTTCATCAACCCATTTTGCAAGTTCTGTCAATGCTAAATGAAAATTTTGTAGATTATCAGTCCTTAGATCATTTTGTTTATAAACAATTAACTGATTACAACCTTTACTTCTGATGTAGTCCTCTACTATTTTGGTTGTTTCTTTACAAAGCCATGTGTCTGTACATATTAACATATGTGTGTCATAATTAGAAAAAGTTTCAAATTCATAAAATCGTACCAATGCATTCAGCCCGGCATACATTCTTGTAATATCATAAAAATCAGCTTGT
This sequence comes from uncultured bacterium, assembly GCA_937920495.1. Lineage (GTDB taxonomy): Bacteria > Spirochaetota > UBA4802 > UBA4802 > UB4802 > UBA4802. Next base: position 3,413 of record CALEUQ010000039.1, read on the forward strand.
TGTGCTTGATTATATATTGCCCTGATAATACTCTCAATTAACTATTTGTATTAATTATATTATATAGAGATACATTGATTATTGTGTGCTTTATATTAGTAAAATCTTTATATTGCAGTACCAATAATACATATTAACCTGTTTAAACGATCACCATTTTCCATACAATATTCTACTTGACAGGTAATTCCATACTTATATTTTTTTATACTATTAATTGTATGATAACTAACTAATGTAACTTCATAAATCATAATATACAGTATAGGCATTACAATGAAGATATTAATTGAAATATGGGGCAACTACAAAGCCTGGAAAGAAGTTACGTACACCTATAACAATGAATCCATTACCTCTTCAACAACACTACCGCTATTATACAAAACAATAAAGCCTGACAATACCATTGTGATAGTTGCTGACACCTTAATTGAAAATGAGGTAACACAGTTACAGGGTACACAATATGTTTATGAAGATCTAAAAAACATTGTAGAGCAAAATACAAAATTATTCATTACACAAACTTTTAAAAAGTACAATCAGGTATCACCTGCTACTGTTTCAGTTACTGTTACTCCTGCAATGGGATCGTTTACTCACACACAGTTTTTAAACAATCCAGATAATTTTTTTGCATTTGTGTATAATGAGCTGGCAAAGATCGCGGTTACTATCGACCAAAATACCCATAACAAAATTGAAATTTACCTGGACATTACCCATGGCATAAATTATATGACCATGATGACATACCGAGCAATAAAGGATATAGCTGCTATACTTGCTTATTTTTTTGATGTTACCTTTATTGCGCTCAACAGCGACCCTTACGTTGGTTCAGGAAATGTTAAATTAAATATTAACCAGATTGAAAAAAATCAGATAACACCACAACTGGCAATTTACAAATATCCTGATAATATGCAATTTCTTAGAGTATCGCTAAATAAAGATATTGACAATAAAGAAAAAGCCAACATTGGCATATCACTTAACCATCAATTAAAAAGTATTGCTCCCTGTTATAATAATTTTATTGGTAATATATATGCATTTATAGGTGCCGCATACAATGCCTTGCCTATTTTTATTATTTATTTCTTCCCGGATGTTGAACAATTGAATACACTGATTAACAAAATCATAAACTTGTTTAATAACTTTTTCCAGTTGAATTGTAATACAAATAAGCTATGCATACAACAACCAGTTGATTTTTCGCCAATATTTATCACCCTATTACAATCTTTTTTATTTGCAGAATTGCTTTCTAAGAAATACAATTTAACTCAAAAAACCCAGATACCTATATCATCAATACAATGTTTAATGGAAATATTTAAACATAGCAAAACCAATACTTCACGAATTTATCGTGAACTGGATAAAATTAATGAAATTAATTCAAAACAACTAATTAAAGATGAATATATTGACTATGGCCAATTAAATATGAACCAGAACTATAAGCCTGATACAAATGTTGATGAACGTAACTTTTTTGCTCATGCAGGCTTTGGGTACACGCTTATACAGCTAAAAAAAGAAAATAACACAATTTTTATTAAACCAAAAGATGAAACCATAGATAACATCAGTCGAATAGTTGCAAATAATATTACTACGGGAATTTAATAAATTATTACCTTTATTCCGTATTTTTGGGAAATTAAATTATCACAAGTGTATAATTCAATTCTTATCACGTGATGCTTCATGTTGTAAGTGCACGCCTACCTTCCATCAATCCATTTACATTCTTTGCATCCTTTAATGAGTAATCCTTACACGGCAACACAGCGGCGTACCAACGGCCTCCTGCCAGTTCCAAAAATACAAAAAAAAGAAACTCTCTTGTTTTTTATATTAATTTTAATTTCACATTACCGCTTTGAATTGATACCACCTTCACACGTATTTTCGGTCCGCTTTTACAATACTGTTTTAAATTATTCTGTACTTCTTTTGGAAAATCCTTTTTCCCGATTATTGCCTTTTTACCATCTGGCATCAGTACCTGCACCGCTCCTCTATCAGCGGTAACACCTATAACTTTTACCTCATATTCATTTCCTTCAACGATTTCGACTACCGGCGCCTGCTTTTCCTCCTCCCTTTTACTTACACTGCTATCCGTTTTTGTCTTTTCTTGTATGGTAAACCTTCCATACCCTATTGCCGTTTTTGCACCTACCCCTTCAACACAAAGCGCATTTTGAAATGCTTTTAGTACCAATTGCAATAATTCAGCATCATGCTTTTTAACTATGGCACGGAAGATAAAAACAGTATCCTGTGCAACCACTAAAAATTTAATTGGCAAGGGATTCTGATTATCAGAGGGGAATTGTGATTTGCTATAATAATCTGGATAGTGCGGATTTAGGATATCAATTGCCAAATCAGGCACTCTTTCCGGGTACGCATCCATAAAAATTACCGAACCTCTCTGAGCCGTTATTTTTTTCTCGTGTGTATTTGCTCCTTTGCCTATATTTTCAACAGAATATCCAAATATCGTTCCAACAGGGGTTTTTTCCTGGCGCAAAAATTTCTTTTCAGATGCATCTTTGATATAATACGTTTCATGGCTATATACTTTATCGTCCAGGATGCCAATGGTTAGTGCAAATCGCACAATCCCCTTCACCGATGATGATGGAATGTACGGTATTCCCAGGTTATGGTCAAAAAGAAGTGATGTCTCTGAAGCATGGGGATACCCAGCGCCCGTAAGGAGAGGAGAAATTAATTTTGCACGTAGCTCAATCACTTCATACTGCTCTTTCATGCGCTGGAGAAATTGTGTTTGTAGTTCATGCCTTCTGGTTAACTCACCTTCGATGGCAAGTTTAATATTTTTATAATTATTATAATAAAAAGTTACTGCGGCATTTTCATCTCCGCTTGCATCACACGCTTTACAAAACGACTCTTTATGGCCTATAACAGGTATATATTTATTAAACCACAAACCAAAATTGCCACGGGTAAATTTCAAATTTGCTGCGTCTTTATTAAAAGGATACAGGACAGCCATTTGCACCTCCTATAGCTGCGCACCGGCATAGCGCTTTATCCACTCCAGAAGTTCAAGAGTTTCTTTTTGTGCTGCAAGGTACGTTTCCTGCGAAACCTCACCCAGCTTTTTGATAAACGATATATTATCGCTGCTTTGAATTATTTCTTTCTTATTCAGCCATTCGCGAACTATCTTCAAAAGCGCACCATGCTTTTCCGTATCTTTCCCCTCGCTCTTTTGCATCCAGAATGCCATGGTCTGCCCTAAGCCATTGCGCAAAATCATGGTTCCTGCGCCCGCCGCAAAGGAATCAAACTTGTCAATATTTTTAAACTGCAACACTTTTTCCAATGCATACTTTGAACGATCCTGACCAAGAGTTGTCATTTTTGACCTCCCTCAATCCACATAATTTTACAAATACCGCGGCCAAGCGTTTCGTCCCCACCTATCTGGACAAAACTGCCATCTGAAAATACCTTCTTTATGAAATCATATATCATTTCAACTTTAAATTCATTATCAGCATCCTTCTGCTTACCAAAGCAAATCAGTGCATACAGAATTGAATCGGATGGCAACAGTTCCTGATATCTAAGCGAACCGTCCTGGGCAGTGCCAGTTTCTGCATCAATTTTTATTTGCGCTTGAATCTCTGTGCACGAAGAGACGCAATAATCGTACATTGAATTTGAAATAATAAACACTTTATGGTTGCTATCAATGAATTTGACAATTTCATTTATTTCTTTGTTCCCTGCAATTTTGACTACGGCATCCTCAATAATACATTTTTGTTCCTTCACATCCCAATTCAACGCAAATGCCTGGTCACCGGCAACATCCGGAATATCAAAGTTGTAGTTATAACCGGCAAATTCCAAATCGGTTTTAAGCCTTTCAAGAACCGCCGGACAGGTTACCCGCACAAAGGGTGCAATATTTGCGCGCACGGGAAACGCCAGAAGCCGTGCATCGCTTACGGAAATAGCACCTGGTAGCGATTCCTGTTCATCACCGGCTACCCATCCATCCTGAGTATCTGAACCAAAAATTATGTTACACAGATACCTGGGATTAGTATATGTTCCCTTATCCTGGTTAAAATTCCTGAAATGTGATCGCAGAGCACCTTTGACTGCCGAGGCCTGTACATGGGGCCAGTTTGTATGGCGCTCGCGTTGAATGGGCAAATCAACCACAGCCAGCGAATCACCACTGCCTGCATGCATAGGTGAAATATTTTCAAATTTTATGATAGAAATTTTTTCGGTTTTAAACATAATTCCTCCTTAAAGTTGTATCATATTTTCAGATATTTTTTCTGAAAAAACGCTTCCCGCCGGATAATATCCTTTCATTGGTTTGTGAAATCTTCTATGCATATCCCATCCTCCTATGTATATTGGCTTACCAGCCGCAATAAGAGTGCTATTTGTTTTTTCATTTCCTTCAACTATTGAAAGCGCCATAAATGTATTACTCCTGCCTTGCGGAATATTTATTGAATTGATTGATGTAATCCGCGCCATGCGCTGTTCAGCTCCAAAACGTATATTCAATATCTCAGGAATACCAATATCTTTGCTTATGCCGCACACCATGCTCACATCATCTTTCAATCGTGCATGCACAAATGAATAGAGGTGATGCACCCTGACAGATCTATTATCGTTAAGCGCAATTCCCGTTCTTGGCTCTCTGGCACAAAAAAAATCTGTGTGGTACAGTGTTACTTCATTTTTGCCAACATCATCAACGTTAACCCAAAAACCTCCCGCTGAAGTTACCTCCTGCAAACCAGATTTAACCCAGCCAGTTAGATTTTGTCCATCTATAATCACTTTGCTATTCGTAATTTGAGATACATGTTGTAGAGTAACGGTATGACCTTTATCTTTATTTGCCATAACCAATTCATAAGATTTTTTATCGATATACCAGCTATATGGCGCCGGCACAAAAAGCCTGTCCTTTTTCATAAACAATGGCCCAATGACACAGAACGGAGCCGGTTGACCCGATTTTCCAATTCTATCTATTAAATCTGAAGATACATTTCCAAAGTTATACTCATCAAACGAAACCCCCTGGCTTCTAATGATGGCAGTTCGCAATGCGCCAGCAATGGTTTCCGGACCGGGGGGAAAAATGAGCGTTGCGGTATGATCCGAGCCCATAACCATTGGTTCTGATCCCTTAAAAAATAATGTGTCAAGTGGTGTTATCCTGTACCACTTCATCTGCCACCTCCCACCAGAAACGAAGCAATAATTAAACCCTCATTGGTAAAACTATTATTTCTACACGTAATTTTGACTACATCCCAGGCAATTTTTTCCAGGTCAGGATTTTTCTCAGAAAATAGCGATTTGGTTAAAAGCTTTTTTACAAATTTTTGATATAGGCCCAGCGTGTTATCTTTTTCAATAATAGGAATAATACCATCGCGCATTTCTTCTAACCTGTATACAAGAGAATTGGAAAGCCGTTCTTTTATGCTTTTATCTTTAAATAATGAGAAGATATTGTTAAAGTTATCCCATACGGGATCATCCCAGCGGGCCGCAAAATATCGCGAACCGCCCGAGCGCTTTTTCAATTCAATGGCACAGGCATTTCTGTTACAACTTGCCTTTGCCTCATTATCCAGAAGACCGTGCGCTCGTGCAATCATTTCGGATAAGCTTTCCTTATGATGGCAAATGAGAATAGCAGCCGATATTGAAATCTTTTCACCCTTCCCCAGCTGAATTGCCATTTTCCCCACCTGAGGCGTAAACTTTTCTGATAAAGGAAAAACTTTTCCTTTATCATCCACAAATACAAACGGCTGGCAATAGACGTTCTGTATTTCTCTTGCGGAATTCAATGCATTAAACGCTGGAAGTATTGCACAGATATCATCGCCACCAGCATATATGAGCCTTCCACGATACCGCTCAATAATTTCTTTTACACTGAAAAGTGAAAAATCACCCAGCGCCTCAGAAATTGCAGCATGAACTGCAGGAGAAAGCATCCTCTTTTTCAAAGATTGGCTTTTAAAAATATCTTCCCACTCTTTTGTATACACATCTGCAAGGGTTTTATTTTTTAGCTTATCTACAATTTCCGGATGTATCACAGTTTCCCACGTTGATGCCACGCTCTCACCATTGATGAGCGATCCCATATTGTCGCCATCCATTAAAAGTATGGCATAATACTTATCCTCTTCATACATCTTTATTTTTGTATGCACAACTTTCGCAATCTGCTTTTCAAACTCATCATTTTCATGTAAATTCTGCGCTATTTCCCATTTATCATTTTTATTTTCAATATTGTATCTTTTAAAAAAATTATCAAGAGCTATTTCTGTTGTGGAGGGAAATGCGTCGGCATTGGCAAAGATATGTGATAATATATGTGAGTTTCCTTTTAGAACGATTGCAGCAAGCCTTTTCACCACACATACCGCACAAAGTTTTTCTCCCTCAGTAAAATCAAATTTCCCATACCCCTGTTTCACCTTTTCCCAGAATGCCTGTATATGCTTTGTGTATGTTGAAGCTTTCACATCTTCAGGATATTCAACAGTATGAAGGACTTCAAACTCGCCGCATAAGTGGCACTTTTCACCATTTTCAGGAAGTCTATGAATGGTTCGCCTGCTCTTAGCAGATGCAAGCGCACTCTGCACAAGCCGATGCGTTACATTATAAAAACACCCCTGAAATGAACTGGAGGACAATTTTGCAAACTTTTGCGCCAGTTCCCAGGAAGCTTTATATACTTCTTCTTCAAAATAGTTTTTTAGGGAGTCAATATCCCTTTCCCCGATCATACCCGCACAGGCATAATTAATATCCCAGAAAAAACCTGTTTGACGTTTAAACATTTTTTCAATTGCATTTTTTTCTTTATCATTAATTGAACATTTTTTAACTATTGAAGAACATATCTGCAAAGAAAGCTCATTCCATTTTGAAAGTATTGTTTCTTTTATTTTTTCACAAAAATCCTTAGCTTCAGAATAGGGAAGTAAAAACAAAAATTTATTTGGAAACGTGGCTATTTCGGATGGCTTTGGCAAACACGATTCCTGAATGAGCGCATCAAAGCCCGCAATACGTTTGAGATACATTTCAACCAGTGGCTGGTCAAGCAATGAAGGGTACAATACATGATCAGGGCCAAGGTTCTCTGTCACATACCTGATGCCTTCAAATGCCAGCCATGACAGCAAAATCGATGAGGTCCAGTAATCCCGCAATTTGCGCGCTTTTGCAATAAAACCCTGCACAGGAGTTATGCTAAATACCGCAAGCGCTACTCCTTCCTGGGCTTTTGCAAGCTCCATGGAGCTATACAGCGCAGAAACAAGTGCATTGTGATGCCATATCGAGTGATCAGGCATGCGAGTATCAGCGGGTAATCTATGCCACAGCCCACCAAGTCCTGAGATATTTTTTGATGCAAGCCTGTACCGCAGCAAAAAATATAAGTAATAGAATCGATTGCGCACCCGTTCTATTTCATTGCCGCCATCAATTATTGTTATATCGTTTTCAATTAGTCCTTTAATTTCTTCGTAATTAATATCTTTAACATCTACATCTATTCCTATTCTGCTATTTGACGATACCGGATGGGTTGTTACTGGATTTTGTAAAAAATTAACTGCGCCGCTTGTCTTTTCATCAGCTTGATACCCGGGCAACACCGCGCGTTCAAAACCAGCGGCCAACACATCTGCCGTTTTCCAGAATTTTTCCTGGCAGCTTTCCACTCCCAGCGCTTTGAGGTATTCAACTGCCCGCCCTTCATGTCCTGGTATTTTAAGCGCTTTATCAAAAGGATCGTGCAAAAAAGCTGCAATTTTATTATTCCAGTATGAAGTGTCTAAATTCACGTATTCCTCCTTTCCTTCTATGGATACGTTGAATCAAGTTAATAAATTGTTTTTATATCTTGACCGGAGTGAATCTTTTTTAGAACGCCGGACATTTTTTGAGTAACGTTTGCATACTCGCCATTATCAGCAAGGGGCCCCTGATATTTATATGGCAGTACTAAAATCTTTCCCTGATATTTTCCCTCTTCTGTCTTGTTTACATGCAAAAAGCATGTTTTGGCGTGCCTCCCGTCTTTTACTTCCTCTTCTTTTGCCTGGACAATTGGTAGGGCAATATATTTTCTATTGCCGTAATCATGTTTATTAATTGCTATCTCCTGTGATAATCGCATGGTGCGGTATGCTATGCCAATCTCAGAAAGCGCATCTTCCCATTTTTCATGCACCTTGAAAGCAAATAACTGCGATTTCTTAGAAAACGAGGTATATTTTGCTTCATCGGTTGCTATTTTTTTATGAAATTCAATTATCGGAACATCTTTTGAATATACAGATCCAAAGCCATTTCGGCTCTTTGCTCCCATTCCACCATAATGGATGAGTGCGCTCAAGGCTTTTTCCACTTCATCTTTTACAGCTTCTGACGTGTACATACAGTGTAGTATAAACGTGCTGCCGGGTGCGATATGCTTTCTGGACCAATTATGATTAGATGGGTCGTAGATTCCCAATCCTAAATAGGTAAAAATATCTATGTTGAAATTCTTGTTTTGCCTGACTACCTCAACCTTTTTCCCCTCTGCAATTTTATCCTTAATTTCTATTTTCTTTGTTTCTATGAACATTGAGAAAGGTGACTTTGATAGTGAATCATTCATGGCAGAGCCAAATACTGCCGATTCCTGTTTTTTTAGTTCATCCAGATTATGTATTGGATGTATTGCTCGCCACCAGAAACGAAGCAATCCTTTTATTGAGGCAGCTCTAAGTTCAGGCCTGGATATATCCGCACCCGACATGAACAACGGAGTGACAACCTCGATTTCATAACTTTTTTTTATCCTGTAATTATATTTACCAATGTAGAACGCCATTGTTCCCCCTAAATATTAATAAAAGTTTATTAATATCTAAAATAAACTGACATCCATTACATGAAGTACGATCTTTTTCAAGGCAGGTTTGCAACTTTAGCGTCCAGCCAAATACACCACGCAAGGCTATATCTGGAAAGTTGAAAAACCGTATAGGCTTGGTTGCGTGTAAAAGTATTTTAAATTTATATAATAGTAAGGTAGCTTTTTGTGATAATATCATTCAAACTCCTTGTCTATTACAAAAACTAACAAATGATGTCATACATAAAAACAAAAGTCAAACACTTTTCATTTTTACAAATTCTATCAACTATACTTTTCATATCAATAACAGTACAAATTAACCTAATTATATTCACTATTTAATTTAATTTTAATTGTTATATGATAATCGTCCCTATTCCATTTCAGGCAATGACTGCATGCAGGGCAGCCTGAACAATCATAAAAAATGGGACTCTTCTGATCTAACAACCCACCTACTTTTACTATATGAGACCCTGTTCATACACATATACACTTTGTATAATGCAACCTCTGTTTTTACATTTTGTTTTGTTCGATAGTTACAGGCTATAAAACATCATTTTCTTAGCTATCCATATATATTAATGACAGTGATAACCACAGTTTTATAGGAGTACTTTGCTTTTTATTTTTACCCGATTATACATACAATAGATAGAAAATCACTTAAATAGACGGTGAATGCAGGTGTTATGGATTCATAAAATTATACCAGGTATGGTATAAAGAATTGTACTTCCAATCTACCACCGATTACGGTGTAAACCTTTCACATTGTGATTCACCTGTCATACACCTGAATCGTCACGCAAAGCGATTATTATTGTACAGCATGGCTTTTAGGTTACAGCAGGATACACACCTTTTACATAAACACAATTTTAATCATCATTAATATTTCTACTTGACACCACCCATAACCTACTTTTTCCATAAACTATGGAGCAACTTCATCATCTTATTACTCAATTAAATTCAAAACCTAAAGAAGAGCGTAATAACTTTTACCGTGACGCTATATTACCAATTATAAGTGATTTGCTGCATCAGCAATATCAACAATATCTACAATCAAACAATTACAATTCATATTTAACTCTCATCACAACGCTTTCACATGATATCAATATCTTACTGCTTTTACTGTACAGCATTAAGCCCAAATACCTTGTGGTATTTTATACCAGCGATAAAAACAAGTTGATTGAAAAACTATACCCCCTAACTCAATCACTACAACTCAACATAGAAACAATACAGCTTGATAGTACCAATCACAACAATAACAATAGTAAAATAAAGGATACAATCAAACGTTACAAAAAAAACTATCATCCTGTGCTATGCGACATCACAGGTGGCAAAAAGATTTTTTCAACACAAATTGGTATACTGGCGCATTCATTAAAAACCGACATTGCATACATTGATTCATCAAAAGGTTTTTTACAGTGGGGCATACCTCTGCCCGGCACTGAAATATTATACATTCAAAAACCTGATAACATCTTCAATTTGCTTGAAATATATCATGCCAATAAATTGCGAATACGCTTTAACAGCATCTCTTCAAATATAGAGTATGAAGCCGATGTTAATGGAAGGTTGTACAGGTTAGGCCAGAAAAAACTAAAACCAGAGGAAATCGATAAACTGGTAGATTATGTAAACCGCTTTTACATGGATATCAATGCTTCTATCATCAATAATTCATATTCCACAATTAACATGGGGAAATATGCTCTGTCATTTAAAACCCTTCTTTTTACAAAAGAGCTCAATCATTTCGTTTCAATACACAACAATTTAACTCATTTAGTCATAGATAATGAATTGAGTGCGTTTCCGTGGGAATTTATCTTTGCTCACTGCAACGTAAGTTTACCACTGTTTCGTATTCCCAATCGTGATAGTAATTTCATTGAAAATAATAAATGTAATAATCAAAAAAGCATTGCATTCATCACAGGTTATGGTGAAAATCTCCCGGATTTTGCAACCACAGTACATAATATTAAATTGCTGTTATCAAAAGAAAAACAATTTTCACTGGCTACTATCACCGCAAAAAACTCATTTGAATTAAAAAAATTTTTTGCCGAATATAGTTCCAATCCCTTTACAGTGGTTATATTTTTTGGCCATGCAGCATTTGGTAACTGCAGTGAAAACACAGGCTTGATATGCCAGGATGGAAGTATTTTTTCTATTGAAGATTGTGATGTGCTAAGCGGCTCCCCACCTGAATGCATACTCATTAATTCCTGTCAATCAGCTCGCTGCAGTTTGTTTACACCCAATTCTTTTGCTCATGCTGTTATAAATTCGGGAGTTGAAACCTATATTGGGACCCATTTTTTTTTAGAATATAAACGAAGTATTTGTTTTTTACAATCATTTCTTAAAGCTATTGCATGCAACCACACTTATGCAGATGCGTATAAATATAGCATCGATAGCATTACTCAACAATTTGGCAAAAATGATATAAGTACATATAATTATGTATACTACGGATATTAATTGATTGCTAACATTAAAATGGAAACAAATACCATAAAGTATTCCATTTGATAACAGGTGTATCTTTATACTTTTCTTGCACCTTTACTAAATAGTCATACAATGTTGTACCTAAACTTTGTTGTAACACTTTGTGCCATATTTTTTTTATTTCTTCCTGCAAGCTTTTTAATGAAGCACTATCTTTAAGCGATAAAAGCCAGATATAGTCAGCTCTTATTGATAATTCTTTTGTCAGGATTGTAACATTTTCATTTTTCATGCATAACTCACGTGCATGATTATAGAAGTCATTTGCTTGCTTTATGGATGAGTTTGAACCATATAGACCATACAAAACCATTACATAATGATATATAGAATGAACAGGATAGGTTGACACTTTTACCATTGATTCAACATTTGCTTTATACTTATTAAAACACGTAGTTACTATCTCATAATACTTTTTAACATTTTTTGAATAATCGTTCATTAGCTCTACGTAGTATATACGCAAAAAATGCAATAATGGAAATAATAATGATCTTTTTAAGATATCTTCCAGCAATTGCATATCATTGTGATATTCAACACCACACCCTTTTGCTAGATTTCGTCTTGCTTCTTCAAAGTTTTTTGTATACGTTTCAATTTGTGCACAGTACTGATACTGACGCATGATGTCTTCAGATTGAACAAAGCTTTGTAGTGCTTTTTTAGAAATGTCCCTCACTTCTTCCCAGCTGCCCCCGTGTATTAAAGTGTGATACATCTTTGCTTGCAATTTTGTTCCAATAATTTCACCAAGTATGCGTGGTTGCACAACTATATTCTCATCGCTTTCACTTAGAAAACTAAATGCCTCGCTTACTTTTTTTTCAAGATTGTGCATTTCATTGAAAGACCATTCAAATGCATACATATTGGTAAGATGCACACCATAGAGTACCTTGATACGTAACCGCGCACTTAAATAATCTAAATCAAATGGAATTGATTTGATAAATGAGTATGCCTGTCTGTATACATCTTCAAATGTATGTACATCACCTTTATGGTTATATAAAGTAAGCAGGATCATATAACAGTAGGTATATATCCAGTGAATGTCTTCTTTACGTTTACCATAATCAGGAAGTTTTTCTTCTAAACGTGGCAAAATGTTTTCTATTATAAATAATATATCACTGTCCAAATCTTTTAAAATTCTATCTTCATTTATTGCATTATAATAAAGAGCAAGCAAAGATGAAAATATACTGTTAATATAAAAGATATTTAGTTTACATAACTGCTCTAAAACATCAGGTAGGATTTTTTTTACCGCATTATCCTTTAAAGCGTTGTCGATTAAATTCTTTAACGCATACTCATACAGATTATCATTCATCAAATTATTAATCTTTTCAGTAATGGTTGGTGAAGCATGAATATATATTTTATGTTGTTCTATCCATATATTGAATTTTTCTACTACTTTTTGATCATACCTATCATTACCATTTATATGCGTATCTAATCTATAAAACGTATGAACAATTGCATCAGCTAATTGTAAAAAATAATTTTTTTTACTTTCCACCTCTACCTTGGTTTTTATGTTTCTATTAGGTAATGGTGATAATACTATGGCCTTTGTAACTAATTCGTTTATTCTTTCTTTATATTCTTCTTCTTTTATTCCTACTCTATGTTCGATAGTAACCGTTAATTCACTAATATCCTGGAATAATTTTGATTTTTTTTTAATAAATGCAAAAATTCCCTCAGCCAGCACATGCAGGTAAGTTTTAGTATCATTTATAACATAAAAACCACGCTGAGGGATAAAGATTATCGGAATAATATCATTTTGTTTACAAAAATCTATCAAATTATCTATTACAGCCAATAAAGTTGAATTTGATAATTCGTTACCATGAAAAATTTCAGATTCTAAATTAAATTGTCTAAAAAAATTTGCTACATCGTTACTTGTTAAAATTTTGTCTTTAATAAAAAAACCACCAACAATACTACGTTTTTGTTTATAACCCTGAAATTTTCCACTTTCATCAAGGTACAAATAAGCCATAACGCAGTGTCCATCTTATTTTGTTATATTAATTTTAATAATCTTTTTAAAATCAAATAGCAGCACTATATTACCTGGCTCAACTGACGAAAATTGCGCTGTATTGTTAGTAATAGTTGCTATATCAAATCTACTTCCAGTAAGCAGATGTATTTTTATACCATTTACGGGACTGTATATCACCACATCAATTGCTTTGTTATTATATATAATTTTAACTTTAATTATTTTGTCATTATAAGGATACTCTATTTCTACTACCGGAAGTTTTTCATTTTCTAACACATATACTTGAGATTGCACTACATATTTTGAACATACCTGAGGAATGAAAATATTATCTTGATATTTAATATCCAATATGAATGTGTCATCATCAATATTAAATTCATCTTCCATTGTTAAGAAATAATCTTCATAAAGCTGTCTACATTGTGTGCATTCATTTAAATGATGAAACACTTTATCAATTGTTTTTTCATCAGTAATTGTACCATCAGCAACGCCCAATACCATATCCTGCAAATCATCATTGCAATTAGATGAGTATATATGTAACTGCGTCATGACAGTATCTCCTCTTCAACTTCAGGATATTTCTTCTTAACTGCAGATAAAATACGTTTTTTGATTTTTTCTATGCGTTCATATACGGAGGGTTGGGAAAGTTTTATCATTTGGGCAACTTCTGCTTGCGTTTTTTTATACAAAAAATACCATGTGTAAATTAATTTATCTTTTTCATCAAACGTATCCAGTGTATTTTTAATAATATTTAAAATATCATTTTTCACAATTTCATCTGTAAAATCTATTGATACCGGATGGAACAAATCAAAGATGCTAATATTGTCATCATCCTGCTCTTCTGATTGATTGCTGTCAATATCAACTTGTCTAATAAATTTGTTTTTTTTATTAACATAACTAATTACACTATTACGTATTATCTTGAACAGGTAAGTTTTAAATTTACTTTTTCCCTTGTAATTGGCAATACCATTCAGAAAAAGTTTAAAACATACATTCTGGAAAATGTCTTCAATATCATCTTCATTAAGATTGTAATTTTTTACATAATTAATTTTTTTTATAGTACGTTTTATAAAGTCTAAATGTTCAATGAGCAATTGTTGTGGCGTTTTATCATCCATTATTATAAATACCATCTCAATTGGTAATATTTCATTACTCATTCTTTTATATTTACTGATGTTGTCAATAATAAAATATTTCAATATATATTTTAAATACATATACTGTACGTGACATTACCATATTACGCTAAACCTTACACGCTTTGTATTAATTAGACTGGATTACATTGATAATTATTGTAAAATTTTGTGGATTGGTTTTTTTATTTTTTTGAATACATATACCAGGCAAGTGAAATGTCATAGTAAATTTGAATGATCTAATTAATGCACCGTATTCTTCATTCTGTACGCATCACGGTCAAACTTCTCATAAATTTTTTTCTTTATAAAAAGCTCTACAATATCCTTATCCAGTTTATTCTTATCTGCCTCTTCTTTTATTATACTCAGTGCTTGCTCTAATGTAATGGGCGGTTTATAGGGCCTGTCGGTAGCAATTAAGGCATCAAATATATCAGCAAGCGCCATGATACGTGCCTGCAGTGGTATCTGCTCACCTTTTAGTCCGTAGGGATAACCGGTGCCATCAAGCTTTTCGTGATGCTTTGCGGCAATCTCAGGAATGCGTGCAAACTCTGGCGGCCATGGGATCTTGCTTACAAAGTTATACGTATGCACCACATGGCTTTCTATTTCACGACGTTCATCATCGTTCAAGCTTCCGCGCTTTATGCTTAAATTTTTGATATAGTAATCATTGAATATTTCCAATGCATTATTTTCCACATCACAGCATTCAAGCGACTGCAACAAGGCTTGCAAATTTTTTACCTCTTTTTCAACATCCATTTCTCTTACCATTGGGTTGTTGAGCTCTATGACTTTCTGGCGCGCCTGAAGTATTGTATGCAACACATTATCGCGTTCAGATTCAATAGCGGTAACGTGTTCAAGGCGTGCATCAAATTCAGCTTCTTTTTTGATTTCATTATATACTGCCATAGCATACTTCAACTGCTGATACCGGTACAGATATTCAAGCTTAAGCAAAATATTTTCAAGATCCTTTGGATACAATTTATGTGATTTTAAAAAGATTGCAGTGTCAATATACACCTTACCAAAGTCATGCAAAAGTGCCGCATATTCAAGCTCTTTTAATTCGGTTTCAGAAAACGTTGTTGTAGCAAATGGTCCTGATGTGTCCTCACCAATTGCCTGCGCAATCTTTAAGCACATATCAGCAACCCTGAATGAGTGGCCCGACGTGGCAACATCACGTGATTCAATGGCAGTTACCGATGCCCTGACAAATTCTTCAAACTGTTTTTGAATCTGACGTATCATGCGGTTATTTTCTATGGCGATAGCCGCCTGCGAGGCCACCGCTTCCATCAAACTTTCGTATCGTTTCTGAAATGGCACTACTTTTGTATTAAAATCTTCTTCACACGTTAATTTAATTGAATACGCTTCATTGCCATCATACGCATTTTCAATATCTTCCTTGCTGTTAATAAGCTGTATGACACCAATCGTTTTATTTACATGATTAATCATGGGTACTACAAGCATTGATTTTGAGCGATAGTTATGCGCCTTATCAAATGACGAATTAAATGCCACCGGATCATCAGGACCTAATTTATATACATCGGGTATATTGAGCACCTGCTGGGTTACTGCAACATACCCTGCTATTGAATTTTTATCCATTGGTATGGTGAACTCTTCATACGGCAGATCCTTTGAAAAGGTGTGCGAGTGCTTAAACCGTAAGAATTTATTCCCGTTTTTTTCTTCAACCAGATATATACTACCTGCATCAGCACCGGTAATGGTCTTGCTTAAATGCAAAATTAATTTCAATAACCGGTCGGGATTTTTTTCAATTGATAGCGCTTTGCCTATATTAATTAACGCATCAAAATCTCTCTGAGTATCTGCAAGCTGATGTATATGCTGACGGCTTAACTTTTTAAACTCGCCATGCGAGTGGGCAATAAATTTTGCTTTGGATATTATAAATTTAAACTCTACTTCACTGATTCCATTTCTATACAAAGCAATGACATCCTGCATCATGGTTGTAGTATATTTAGAGCCAACACATACAAAGCCCACATAAAGATTATTATTGTGTGCTTCAATATTGCGCACTATTGATTTTACTTCATCATAGTGATGCGATGGTATAATATATACCACAGCAGTACAACTTCCAGGATCAGCATTAATTGCATGCAGTATTGCGGGCAGTTCATTATATGGAGTGTAAACGTAGTGAATATCTGCGCCACTTTCTTTAGGCAGGGCAACAGCATCTTTCAACATACTATCTATAATAATACAGCACTGTAGTTTTAATGAGTCCACCAACACACTCTTAACATATATACTAATCTTAACTCACAATCCATAAAATAAATAAAAAGTCAATGTAAAAAAAATATTCATATTTCTATTTCCTGAGAAATAGTATGCAATTCTTCCTGATCGGGAGCTTGGGCAGGTTTGTGTACTTTGTCATCAAATTTCAAGAATGCTTCTGCCTCATCTGCTGTTACGGTTTGGGTTATAATCTCTTCTTCAGCAATTTCTTTTTTTGTTTCTGCCATTTCCTCTTTAACAACCGTTGTTTCTTTTTGTGATGTTTCTTTCTTCTCTTCTTTTTCTTCTTCACCTTCAATGATAGCCATGTGGTCGCGGGATTTAAAATATTTGGCTTTGGCAGTAAGCTGGCTGGGTTTTTCAATTATTGTTTCGCCAACGTTAAACTGCAAATTTGAATCCGACAAAAGCAGATTTGTTGTTTTTTCCATTCTGGACGCAACATATCCCAGCATCCTGAAAAGCTCATCAATACCAAAGTTAAGCGTAACCGGGTCATTGCTCTTTAATGAAACACCTTTCTCAACAAGTTTATTTTCAAGCAGGGCATAAATCCGTGTAATTGGCTTGTCGTATAGCTGTGACTCAAGTTGTATATAGGTAAACCAAATGCGGTGCGATAGTTCCTTGAAAATAAGCTGCGTTATGGCAGGCATCTGTTCCATAACTGCAGTAAGCGATTCTTTCTTTATAGGAAGTAGTACAGTTTTGCCCCAGCTTATTGCAGCAGCATTACGCGGCTTTTCCGATATTAACGCCATCTCCCCAAACACATCGCCATCTTTTAATACAGAAAGTATTATCTCGCTTTCGCTGGATAATTTAACAATTTTTACCCTGCCCTCTTTGATAATGTACATCTCATTTCCGGGCTCATCCTCGCAGAAGATCATCTGCTGGTCTGCATACACTTTATACGGTGCCTGGATTACCGGAGCTATCGCCCCCTTTACCTTATCTTTAATGCTTTCCAACATTGTGGTAACTACACTGGCAAAAAGCCCCTGTGGGTACAGCTCCAGATAGCGCTTGCAGCAGTAATACGCATGGTTGTTGCTTCCATTATTATAAAAGTACCTGATGTGATTATACAGTGCTTCTTCAGGTGTTTCAAGCTCCACGCCTTTATCCTTCAAGGCTATCATCATCTCATTATATGCTCTAAGCTCATTAGAAAAATAGTTTAACACCTTAATAGCTATCTGAGGCTTTTTTGATAAAAGATTCATAAACTCCTGTTTGGTAAGTGATGTTATGACAGTATCCACACGTGCTATGGCAGATTCCATGCGTGGCTTATTGCATAGTGCCGCAATCACGCCAAAGAATTCACCATCTTTCAGTATATTTTTATATATGGGAGCGTTCTTATTATAGCGATCTAACTGCACAACACCTTTATCAACGATGTACACAGTGTCCGCGTCTTCATCACCTTCTATATATATGTATGCTCCCTTTTTAAAAAGGCTCTTTTTCATACAATCCTACATCCAGTACACCTGCATGGTATTTTTTAATGTAGTCTGAATTTCTTTGCCGGCAAAAAGCCCCACCAGAGTCAGCGCAAATGGTAGTGCACATCCCGGGCCCTTTGCAGTGACAATTGTGCCATCAACCACAACAGGTTCATTCACAATAGTTGCACCGGTAAGTTCATGCTCAAAGCCAGGAAAACATGTTGCTTTTTTGCCATACAAAATTTCAGCAGCACCCAGCACAATAGGTGCAGCACATATAGCAGCAACATACCCACCTTTTGAAAAAATATGTTTAATGAATTTGTGCACATCATCATTGTTTTTTAAATTTTCACTACCAGGCATTCCACCCGGTAATACTATACAATTATAATCGACAGGATTGCATTTATGCAATAGTGTATCCGCCTTAATTGCAATTCCATGCGAGCCGGTTACAAGAGTGTCAGAAAGCGCCGCAGATTGTACATCCAGATTTGCTCTTCGCAGAACATCAATTATTGTTATAGCTTCTATCTCCTCAAATCCCGGAGCAAGCGGTACAATTATTTTCATCCTGTTCCTCCTTTTAAATAAAATTTAATCCCTTAACCTGACCCCAACCCATCTCCTTAAACAAGGAGAGGGGTTCTGAATTTCCCTCGCCTTTTCTAAGGAGAGTGTTTAAAGGTGAGGTTCCAATATAATTAAACTACATTGGATGAATCTTCTATAATTAAAGGCTATACTACTGGCCTCACAGTGCCATTCCACCAACTTAATATAATGTACTATATGCTCGCAATAAGTCAATACAACAAGCTATCGTCCATTACGTGCTTTTAAGCCATTCAATAAGGATGGTCTGTACCTTATGTGTGATTTGATGTAAATTATTTTTTTCTTCTGTGGTAAAATCTGACAACACATAATCTGCAACCGGAGTACCATCTATGGGTCTGCCAACGCCTATCTGTATACGGTAAAAGTCAGGGGTACCAATATGTTGCTGTATAGAGCGGATGCCGTTATGCCCTTTGTGACCTCCGCCAAACTTAAGCTTTACATGCCCAAACTGTAGTTCTATCTCATCATGCAACACAATAAGATTTTGAGGATTTTCTTTGTAATACGATAGCACCTTTTGTACGGCAATACCGCTGTTATTCATATAGGTTTGTGGCATTACAAACAGGCACTCGTACCCATCAATAGTACCGATTCCCATAATAGCATCATGTTCTTTTTTGTGTATCGTGATTGTATATCTGCGAGCAATTTCCGCGCCAATAATCATGCCTGCGTTGTGGCGGTTGCCCGCGTATTTTTTTCCGGGATTTCCTAAACAGGCTATTATTTTCATTGTGCGGATATGTATAAGCAAGCTTCTTCGATAGTATTTTTAATTATCAGATGTTTATCAAGCTCAGTTAATTTAAATAATTTTATTATGTCCTCACTGCATCCGGTTATGACCACTTTTAATTTCTTTGCTTCAGCCTTTTTATGTGATGCAATAAGCAGACTCAAACCTGCACTGCATATAAAAGATAATTCATTGAAATCGATAATGATGTTGTTCATTTTTTCAAGTGCAGTATATATCTCTTTTTCTAACTGTTTAATATGTTCAGTTACAAGCGACCCTTCAATCTTTATTATAACAATACCATCTATACTTTTTCTGGTAATTTTCATTGCACCCACAACCCCTTGAATTGTCTACATTCAATTAACACTTAACTATAGGCATTTATCCTAATTTTCAATATATAAATGTCAAGCAAAAGATATATGATCCTGCGTATTCAAAATAAAAATTTTACATTTTTTCCACATATCATTATAAACCTTTTAAAAATAATATCAAACTTTATTTTACGCTACTTCTTTTCAAACACTGCCAGGCTTTCATCCGTATTTAATATTTTTTTACCCATAGATTTTATGCAGGCTCCACTTCAATGGAGAAGTACAATTTTTTAACTGAAAGATAGTTTTAAATTAAGGAACGTCCTCATGAAGTTGATTAGCCACAAACTAACTCAAAGGATAAGCCCTTATATAAATAGATACAAATGCTGTTAAAAATGTCTACTTACAAATTATGTTTGAGGAGCGCAAGAAAATTGCTTGCATGCACAGGAAGGTATTAAAACAAATTATGAATCTATTTATCTGTATATTTACCATGAAGCAACTGAATTGGTTGAATATACTGTCAGAGGTAGACGAAGGCAGCAAAAACGTTTAATTAAACCGGGTAACAAGGATAGTGAAAATACACAATTGTGTGATTATCAGAAAGAGGCATGATGTAATTAACAACAAAACCAAGTATGGCCACCGGGAAGCTAATATGGTAGTCTCACGTCAAAGCAAAGCAGCTCTGGTTGTATTACGATAAAGAAAACTGCACATCGTTATCATCTGTAAAATACAACAAAGGACGGTACGACTGATGTAAAGGACTGTAGTAGAGATGTTGAAAAAATATCCTCTACATATATCATCTTTGATAACAGTCTAGAAAAATTGCGCTTGGTCATTGAATCCGTGACAAAATAAAAATTGACAGATGTAATTATTTTTTTATATTATTTCAAGTTATAGAGATATTACGGAATAAAACTTCTGGAGGAAATTATGGATTTTGAGACCACTACCTGTATTTCTCACACACATCTTGGTATAATTAGTACCAGTATCAATAAACCGTGCAATATCGCTGTCATAGATTACCGTAATTTCATTAGTCACTATCATCGGATCGTTTGTTTTTTCTGACTCATCTATAGCCAGACCCAGACGTGGTCCACCACATCCTATACCAGAAAAAACTAAACGCAGTGCAGATTTCTTGAAATCTACTTCCTTTGTAGCTTCTAAAATTTTTTGCTTTGCAGCTTCGGTAATAGTAATATTCATAAATATTTACCTTTAAATTAAATAATATAATATTAAATTACTAAATATCCTGGAAAGTTCCAATAATTTTTTTAAGCTCATTTTAAGAATTTTGGGAAAATTATACATATCTTGTGATACTATAATGAAAGCAACTCTGCGGGTTTTTTATTGAAACAGTCTTTTTATGCAATACTATTATTCTTAAGTAGCGTTTTTTATGCATAAGAAATTAACGCAAAGATGAAATAACTTTTTGATGGATAATCTTGTTTCAAAAATACGGAAACAAGAAAAAAATAATTATCCCATCTCAACATACAACACATTGTCAAGAAATATTACTCTTAACTTTGTATATGCATAATAAAATGTCAAATAAATAAGTTGACAATAACCCCGCTGTATAACACTGTGTAGTTCATAGTGATTTGTATATATTAATTTACTCTATTTACAGGAAATTTTTACCATGCGCGCTGCACGAATAGTTGCTCCACGGAAGTTTTCAGTTGACGATGAGCCAATCCCTGATTGCCCTGATGGTCATGTCAGGGTTAAGCTTTTAAAAGCTGCTATCTGCGGCTCCGATTTTCCTTATTTTGCAAATGACTATCCAAAAGAATCATATCCCCTGCCCCCCGGATACCCCGGGCATGAATGTTTGGGTGTTGTTGAAGCTTCAAGGGTTACGCATATTAAAGAAGGCACTCTGGTAATGTATTATCCCCCCTTTCTGGATGCATATAAAGAATACCATGTTACCCTGCCTTCACGGGTACAGGAAATACCCAATACATTACCTCTCAATGAGCTTCTAATGACACAGCTTCTGGGTGCAGTTTCGCACTGCGCATTCAGAATCGACAAGCCATACAATAAACATGTGGTGGTAATGGGACAGGGCCCTGTTGGCTTATTCTTTACCGCCCTTATGAAAAACTTTGGCGCGCGCAGTGTCATAGCTGTTGATATTCTGGATTATCGTTTGAACGCTTCAAAACGCATGGGTGCAACTCATACTATTAATCCCGAAAAGGAAGATTTAACTAAAACCATACAATCAATTACCGGCGGTTCATTAGCTGATATTGTTATTGACGCATACGGCCAGAATGTGGCAGTTATTAATAAATGTTTTGAGATAGCAAAACATAATGGTCAGGTTGCTTTTTTTGGTATTTGCCTTGAAGAATCGCCACGGCTTAACTTTAATACATTTTTTAGAAAAGAATTGCGCATGATAGCCTCAGTTGGGCCTGATCTTACCATGGATTATCCATACGCACTGGACATGATTGTAAAAGGAGCTATCGACGTAACTCCGCTTTTGACTCATGACCTGCCTTTTGAGCATATTCAAAAGGGTTTTGAAATGGCAATACACAGAGCCGACAATGCAATAAAGATTGTATTAAGCTTTTAAACGTTATACTGTTTACAAAGAGGTTTGTACTATGCCACGAGCAAAAATATATGGGTTTTTGGCTGTTATTATTTCAGCACTCCTTGGAATTGCGTTTGTATATTATGCATTTATACGTTTTGACATGTATTCATCGTTACATTTTTCTTCTATTGATACCGGTGCATACTGGGCAGTGACAACTCCCATTGCTATCGTTACCCTTTTTATTTTAGCAACCGGTTTTTGGGTTGGATATACAATTTTAACGATAAAGGTGGCTCCTCCTATGCCAGAAATAGTTGAAAAGAAGGATAATTCAAAATTCAAAGCGTTTTTGCTTTGCCTGGTTACCGCTGCACTGGCAGCGTGGTTTGTATATGGATTATTGAATCATTACTATTTAGCTATTGCTATTCCTGCTGCATGCATAACACTGGTTATACTGGGCATGGTCTTCTGGGTTGGCATTGCAATCATCACAACACGTTCAACTCTGAAGAAAGATAAATAGCCTTCTATGCGTGCACTATTTTTGTGTTATCGTGGGAACCCGTTCTGCGGTGGACAGGGTATCTATTTATACAACCTAACCAAAGAGCTGGCACAATTAGGCGTTGAGATTGATGTCATTGTTGGTCCACCATATCCTGACCCCATGGATGAATGGGCCACAGTGTATAAGCTTGAAAATCTTAATATGTGGGCAATAAAAACAAAACATTTCCCATATGAAAAGCTTATCAAACTTTATAAGCCATGGCATTTTACGGATTATGTGTTAACCCGCTTCCATATTTTTCCTGAAATGGAAACATTCAGCATGAAGGCTTTTTTTCTGCTACGAAAACTCCTCAAAGAAAGGCATTATGACATCATTCATGATGTGCAGTGTTTAGGCTGGGGACTTTTGCCAATGAAAGGCTATGGCATACCTATTGTTACCACCGTACATCATCCACTAACCAAAGACCGTGAAGCAGATTTTCTTGTTGATAACACCATGTGGGAAATGGTGTGTACTATATTGTTTTATCCTTTGACCATGCAGAGAATTGTAATTAACAGGCTTGACAGGGTTATCACCTCTTCACAGGAAGGGGTAAAAGCGCTCTATGAAGCATTCAATCTTTCACCAAAGAAGGTTTCAGTAGTGTATAACGGTATGGATGTGGAAGTATTCCGCAATACCGGCCAACCACGCAAAGAAAACACCATCCTCTTTGTAGGCAATACCGAAGACCACAAAAAGGGCCTGCGTTACCTTTTTGACGCTATGACCATGCTGCCCGAAAATATCAAGCTCATTATTGTTGATGATGGGCCTCCTAAACGGCTCACCGCATGGGGATGGATACAGGAACGCGGCCTTGAAAAAAGAGTGACATTTACCGGCAAGGTTGACTTGGGTACACTGGTACATCTTTACAGTACCAGCACCATATTAGTAATGGCATCACTCTATGAAGGTTTTGGACTGCCTGCAGCTGAAGCTATGGCCTGCAATACGCCTGTGGTGGTAACCAGTGCCGGTTCACTACCCGAGGTGGTTGGCGACTGTGGTATTATAGTTCCACCAAAAGACCCTGTGGCATTAAAAGAAGGCATACTGAAACTTTTGCATAACAAAGCACTGCGTGAAGAATTAGGCAAAAAGGGAAGGAAACGAGTGGAAGAAAATTTTGCATGGCCGGTAGCAGCAAAGAATACACTTGCAGTGTACCATGATGTCATTGAGCAGTACAGGAGCAGTTTATGAAAATATGTCTGTTAAGTTATAGAGGAAATCCATACTGTGGTGGTCAGGGAATTTACTTAATGTATGTGGCCAGGGAGCTTGCAAAACTTGGGCACGAAGTGCATGCTATTGTGGGCCCACCATACCCATTTCCTATAGAAGGCGTTACCTACCACTATATCGACAACCATAATTACTTCAACATAAAGGATTTTGTAAAACCTCACAAGCCTTTTGCCACATTGGAGCCTTTAAATTTTTACGAATTTACGGCATCAAAGTTTGGTATATTTCCTGAAATTGAATCATTCTCAATCAGAGCATACTGTAAATTAAAAGAGCTTTTGAAAACACATTCTTTTGATATCATACATGACAATCAATGCTTAGGATACGGATTTTTATTAATAAAACAATTTGGTATCCCTTTTGTGTCAACAATCCATCATCCCTTAACCATTGACCGCTCAACATGGTTTGAATACCCATCAAGCTTTTTCCTTAAAACCAAACGCATCCTGTATTATCCGCTGGTGATGCAGAAATATGTAGCAAACAAGATGGACCTTATTATCACAGTATCACATGATTCAGCCAGAGAGATATATAAAGCATTTGGGGTACCACTTGAAAAACAGCGTGTAGTATACAATGGGATGGATAGTTCTATCTTCTATCCTATAAAAACAAAAAAAAGGCCCAATAGTCTGATATTTGTAGGTAATGTGGAAGACCGCAAAAAAGGCGTTATCTATATGCTTAAGGCCTTAACCCTTACAAAGCATAAAGTCCATCTGACCATAGTTGATGGAGGAGCACCAAACCGCAACTATGTGCCAAAATGGATTGATAAATTTCAACTCAATGATCGCATCACATTTACGGGCAAGATACCACTGGATAAGCTGGTGAAGTTATACGCCGAAACTCAGATAGCACTTTGCCCATCACTGTACGAAGGATTTGGATTCCCCGCAGCCGAAGCCATGGCATGCGAGCTTCCTGTTATTGCTGCAACTGGTGGCGCCTTGCCTGAGGTTGTTGGCCAGCATAATAAAACCGGTATACTGGTACCACCCCGTGACCCATACGCACTGGCACAGGCCATAGACTACCTTATTGAAAATCCTGGTGTGCGGGAGCGCATAGGTAAAGCTGCCCGAACGCGTGTGCTTGAAACATTCACATGGGAAAATGCAGCAAAACAGATGGTGAAAGTTTACCAGGAGGCAATTGATGCTTACCGTGGACTTTGATCTTCTGGCCGTACAGGACGGTAATATTACACTGGATGCAGGCTGTGGTTTGGGACGACATTCTTTTGAATTTGCTGCCCGTGGCGCAAAGGTTTTTTCCATGGATATGGATATGGACTGTGTTCGTCGCACTCGCTTCACGCTTGTTCATATGCGCGATAGTGGCCAGTCAAAACCCACTGCCCGCTTTCAGGTTCTGGTTGGCGATGCCTTAAACCTTCCCTTCAGGGACAACACCTTTGACCGCATCATCTGTTCGGAGGTTATGGAACATGTATGTGATGACAACCAGGCATGCAAAGAGCTTGCGCGCGTACTTAAACCAGGAGGGTTGATTGCCATAACAGTCCCCACATACATATCCGAGCTTTTGTATGACACCCTCACGTATGAATATTTCACCTCGCCTGGAGGACACATACGCAAATATGTCCCCCGCGTGCTTGCACATATCATGGAGCAAAACGGCCTGAAGATTTATGCCATTGACTTTCGTCATTCATTTCATACTATCTACTGGCTTATACGTTGTGTGGTGGGCCTTCATCTTGAAAACCAGTTTTTTACAAAGCACTATCGCAACTTCCTGACGCGCACTCTGTTCTCACCGTTTATGCAGAAGGTTGAACGCTTCTTTGACAACTTTTTCCCAAAAAGCATTATATTGTACGCACAAAAACCATTACAATAATTTTGGCGATAGTTAATAGTTAAAACATTCATACCTTAAAAAAGAGGAATATATATGGCTCTGACCCCAACACCCGTACGAACATTACAACATTACCTGGAAGAAGCCATCTTTGTGGGACAGGCCCACCGGCTTGGCGTGTTTAAAGAACTTTATACAAAGCCAGATACATCAGATGGCCTTGCAAAAAGAATGCAATTTGACACACGCGCAACATGGATACTTTTAGAAGCGCTTGTTGAATTGGGATACCTTGAAAAAAATAATGAAATCTATAGTCCCACAGAATATTGCACACATCATTTAATTGACGAAAAAAACGATGAATACGAGGGTAACTTTTTACAGTTCTTACTGTATCTCATCAACCCGTGGCGCACATTGCCTCATGTACTAAGTACCGGAAGTCCTGATGAATCCAGCTTTAAGGAATTATCCATGCATGATTTTATCAAAGGTATGGATTCCCCCTGGAAAAAGAAATTAGCGCCTGAAATAGTTGACCTGTGTATTGCACATTGCTCTGACCCCACAACCTGCATTGACATAGGTGGTGCCCCCGGAACAATTGCCAGAGAATTTGTGCGCAGGGGAATTAAAACAATAGTATTTGATCTGCCTCAATCACTAGCAATAACTCAAGATGAGTTGACAACCATCCCCAATATAGAAGTAATAGCAGGCGATGCAACAGTTGCATTACCGGATCGCAAGGTTGATATAGCATTTTTAGGAAATCTGTGCCATGGGCAAGGGCCTGAAGATAATCAGAAAATAATAACCATGTGCTATGATAGCCTTAATAAGAATGGTATCATAGCTATATTTGATAACTTACGAAACGAAAGTTATTTAGGTGCAACGCTTGCTCTTCACATGTTAACCCAAAGCAAAAAGGGCAATATCTATTCACGCCAGGAATATTTTGGATGGCTGGGCAATGCCGGCTTTAAAACACCTAAAGTATACCAGCTATCCGATAGGGCATGGCAGCTTATTATTGCAAAAAAATAAAGAGGGGTACATAAGCCGGATTCTGTTTTGACAGCCATCAATCTTGCATGCATGTTGCCATGCATGTCTATGCGGCCTACCCGCAACCTTGAGCGGGCAACTCTGATAACGGTTGCCTATTTGGCCTTGCACCGGATGGGGTTTGCACTGCCACCTGCATTACTGCAGATGCGGTGAGCTCTTACCTCGCCTTTTCACCCTTACCCCACTATGGGGCGGTATATTTTCTGCTGCACTTTCCGTCGCCTTACAGCGCCCGGGCGTTACCCGGCATCCTGCCCTGTGGTGTCCGGACTTTCCTCACAACAATGCACACACCACACTGTGTATGTACATTGTGCGCATGCCGTCTGTACCCCTCTTACTATACTACCACCGTATAAATACTTAACGAATTGGTGCCATATTTTCGCGTTTCTTTTTTTATTAACCTACCTGCACTTTCAGGCATTATATTAGTATGGTAATGCTGCACACAAATAACCGAATCCTGATGTATAATGCTACTTTTAGAAATTATGTCCAACATAGAACTGTACACAACGGGTACATCCGCTATCTTTTCAAACGGCGGATCACAGAAGATGACATCAAACACCATCCCGCGTTCACTGCATAGCTTTACGCATCGTTCTGCAACTATGTTGTAGTGCAGTGTTCTATCAGACAATTCCCATGCATGAACGATATCTTTTGCAAACTGATAGCGGTTCCTATCGCTATCATTAAACACAACAAGTTTAGCACCTCTACTCAATGCTTCCAGCCCAATCTGGCCTGTGCCAGAATACAAATCCAAAAAATTTTTTCCCGTTAAATCCTCACCTAAAATTGAAAATAACGCCTTTTTTAAACGCTGGCTTGTGGCTTCGGCACCTTTTAGCTTTTTTTCAAACGGTATTATCCGCCCTTTAAAGCTTCCGCCAATCACGCGCATGGTGTGCTGTGAAGCCATAGATTAATTCTTAGCCTCTTTGATGGCATCATTAAGCTCTTTAATAAACTGATGCACGTCAAGCCCGTTATTAACTGCTACCATACGAATAGTATCCTCATCAGCACCCTTACAGCCAATACAATCAAGATTATATTTTTTAAAAACCTTTGCCACTTGAATATTGTGCGTTATAACGTCTTTCAATTTCATATCTTCAGTGATTTTCATACTACATTCTCCCACTACAATAGCATTAATTCACTATAAAAGTAAATTCTATGTAAAGCTATCTCCCCTATAACATCATCACATACTATATGTAACCTAATGTATAAATATACATACGTAACAACAAAGCTACAATATTAAATTTTGTAAATTTCTACGTCAAGTATACTTTATTTTATTAAGTTCCCCGAAAGCGCGATTGGCCAATCGCGTTTTCGGGGAACTATCGCGCTTTCGGGGAACTATCGCGCTTTCGGGGAACTATCGCGCTTTCGGGGAACTATCGCGCTTTCAGGTGGCACCCTCATGAGGATATACCATCATGCCTTGGTTAGGATGGAACTGCTACGCACCTTGCAATAACGGCAGGATGGCAAAAGCACTTACATTTTTTGTATTTTTTATAATTTCCCTAAAATTTTGAATCAGCTTAAAAATTTAAAATAAAATTGTTGCAATTTTTACAGGTCATAAAAATTATTGTCTATCATTTTTCCAGATGATTCTACACCATAATTAACTGAATATATTGATGTGTCTTTGAGCAATACAGCGGTGTGTGAATAAAAAATTGACAAATTAGCATCTTTAGCTAATATATTTAGTAACTATCGCGTAAGCAACACATGCTGTGCAGTTTGTTGAATACTATCAAATAATGAATAATACCTTACACAGGAGATAACAATGGCTAAATGTGAAGTGTGTGGAAAGGCTGTATTATTTGGGCACAATGTAAGCCATTCCAATAAAAAGACCAGCAAAATATGGCATCCTAACGTTCAGAAGATTCGCGTGGTTGAAGGCAACAAAGTTGTACGCAAGAATGTATGCACCCGTTGCATCCGTTCAGGTGCTGTACGTAAAGCAATATAACTACGATAAAAGCCCGATTACTACCATTACACCAGCAATAAATATCAAAAAGCCCATAATCCCTGTAACGATAACGGGCAGAACCAGATATCCTATTGCTTTTATAGCATCAAGTGAATAGCGTTGTGAAACACATCGCATAGCGATGATGATTGACCACAGCATAAGTGCAAGCCACCCAAGACTATAAAAAAATACCGGTGCAAAATATAAAGAATGAAAGATAAGAACAACCGGCACAATGAAAATACGTGGTATCTGTGCAAGTGCTATTGTATTAATAATAAATCCACCGGATGCCTGATAGCCTGCAATCTGTAAGGTAATGGTAAGCAAACCTGCATAGATCACAATACACACACTGTGTATCAGAAACAGCGCCACAAAGCCGTAGGTCACCTTATAGTAAAAAAAGCCCGACTGTACCGATAAAAGCGACTGTGCAACAATATCCATAAAGACAACAAGCGCCACAACCACTGCGCTTATTACAAAATGCTTCTTTTCTTCAACAGCAATAATCTGCGAAAGCTTTTCAGGATCAACTATAGCATTGTAGAAATAATCAATAAACTGTACTATATTCATGGCATGTAACTGTATTCTACTAAAGAGTAATCTGTTTGTATATAGTGCTCAAGCTTTGGCTTTACAAATGAAGACATGGTAGCAAGTATCCTTTCAATTGGGCTTGCAGTATCTTCATACACCGCACTATCTTCAGGCAATTTTGCTAGCTGCCGTGCTTTATTGACTGCATCGTCAAAGGTACCCAATTCATCCACAAGTTTGTATTCAACAGCCTGGCTTCCAGTAAACACCCTTCCATCAGCATACGGCATGATATCGCTTACTGCCATGTTTCTGCCAACGGCAACATCGTACACAAACTTCTGATAGCTTGTATCTATAATCTGCTGGATGAGCTGTAACTCTTCTGGGGAAAGTTCCCTGTAGCTTGCAAGTATATCTTTATACTTACCGCTTTTGATGACATTCATACGTATCCCCAATTTTTCAAACAGCCCGCGCAAATTAGGAGCTATGGCTATTACACCAATTGAACCGGTAATAGTGCCATAGTTTGCAATAATAGTATTACATGCTGATGCTATATAGTAACCACCAGATGCGGCTAAATCGCCCATTGAAGCAACAATAGGTATATTTTGTTTCTTAAGCGATAGTATCTTGTTATATATCTCCTGTGTTGCAGCAACAGTACCGCCGGGAGAGTTTATGCGTACAACTATTGCCTTAATGCGACTATCCTGCGCCAATTCATCTAAGCGCTTAACAACATAATCAGCATTTGCCTGCGAGAGCATGTCGCCAGTGGATTCAATACGACCATATATACGCACCACACCAACACCGGGCCCTTCAGTAAGCGTTATGCGCGTCCCTAACGTAGCCTGTCGTTGCATGGTAATGCTGATCTGAATAATAGCAAGCACAACCGCAAAAACCAGTATAACAAGTATTGCAATGAGTATTCGTCTGTTTTTATCCATAGTACCTTCCTGTATATGTGCGTTATGATATTATACAGTACCTATTTTATGCAACATTTTTTCTTTAGTTTTTTATAACCTTGCCCCTTTTATTAGAAAAATAGTAGTAAAAATCGCATTAAATTGAAAATAAGTTTTTATAAAAGATGATAATTACAATGCAAATATTTACAGTTAAAAAGGCTTCTATAAAGAAAGACATGCCGTACAGGGATGCACGGCGCCTATGTTGCGGATGTTACGATAATAGGCAGGATGCCGTCGGAACGCCGGCCGTGGAATGAATGAATTTTTAAATATCAGCTTGTGTTGAATTTTTTAGTAACAATGCCACCCTCTGGAGGTCATTTTTAAGAATAAATATACTGTGCTATAAAACTGTAATCCGCGCTGTGGGTTTTTGATTAAAACAATCATTTTATGCAACAATATTATTGCCAGTAAAGTTTTTTATGCATAAGGAATCAACGCAAAGATGAAATTTACTTTTGATAGGTCTTATTTCTTAATAATACTAAAAGAAGGAAATAAAAAAACATCTCAACGTAAAAATTAATTTGACGTTTTTATGCGCTATCAGTATATTGTTAACTAAATAGTTAGTTAATATTTAACGAATATGAAAACAACCAAAGACAAAATACTGAATGCTGCTATTGATGAGTTTGCACACTATGGGTTTGATGGCGCACGTATTGATCGCATTGCACATAAGTCAAAAGTAAATAAGGCTATGATATACTATCATTTTCCAGGAAAGGAAGCATTGTATGCATCAATTTTGCGAGAACTGGCACAAACCATTGCAGATACTATCACTAACAATATAGCAAAAGTGTATGAAACAGGTAACCCGCTTATTATCATTGAAGCATACGCCTATCACATAAGCAACTTAGACAGGCGATATTTTATGATTGTTATGCGTGAACTAGCAAGCGGTGGCAAATTCATAAAGAAGATTATAGTACCAACAATCATTGAACCCATGACTCAAATTATTGGCAACCTGTTTGAGGCAAACAAAGGCACACACATCAATCCTGCCCTACACCCGCATTATACAATGATATCGGTAGCCGGAGCTGTTATCTTCTATAATCTTATGCGCCAGATATTACACGGCACATCACTTCACCAAAAGCTTTTCAGTGATGATCATGTATATGAGTATATTGCCAATCTTCTCACATTAATGTCGCACGGTATTATCAAGGAGGATGTATGAAGGCAAAATCTATATTTATACAGTTACTATCGCCCATACTTTTTTTGCTTTTTGTTACCCACACATATGCACAGCAGGCACTTTCACTGGATGATGCAATAGCACTAGCGCTAAAAAATAGCCCTGAATACATCATTGCACAGCACAAACTGAAGCAGGCAGATGAAAAGATAGCTCAAGCCTGGGGAATGCTATATCCAGCATTAGAGTCTGAAGCAAGTGCACTGCGTCAGTATGCTGAAAACGGATTTATGAGCCTGTCAGATGGTCAGTATGATCTTAAATTTGTTCAGCTTAAGTTTGGCATAAATCCGGGCAATTTTTACAACTCACTGTCACAAAGCTACAACAATTATAAACTGGCAAAAGAAGAACTAAAGAAGATAAAAGCCTCCATTGAATACAATGTCATTAAAAGCTATTTTGATGTAATTACCGCGCATGAAATAATTAAACTCAGAGAAAATTCAATTGTAGTATTGCAGACTAATTTAGCTGATGTCAATCGACAGTTTAACACCGGCAGCATCCCAAAATTTGAACTACTTCAAGCGCAGGTGCAGTTACAAAGCCAGGAACCTTTGCTCATAGAAGCGCGCAATAACTACGCAACTGCACTTGACCTTTTTAACTATAACCTTGGCGCTAAAAGCGGCACATACAGTGTTACCTTTCACGGATATGACAGCGATCTAAAAAAGCCGCACTCTTCTGAAATTGTTGACTTGCTGGTTGAAAAGGCTCTTGTGCACAGGCCAGAAGTATTACAACTGTCGCTGAGCAAAGATATCGCTGGCGATAGCATTGATGCTACGCAATCGGTGTACCTGTGGCCAACATTTACTGTAGCCGGATATTATGGCAAAAGCTATCTTATGCCGAATGCACCACAGATAGAGCTTCCTTTCCCGGGACAATCAATAGATTTGTCAGCAATTACTGGTACAAGGGAATGGCAGACAACCTGGCAGGTACGCGTTGCAGCAACTTATCGCTGGGGTGCACTGGCACCTGTTGACAGTGTACAGGCTGCTGAACGTGAGCAAAAAGAAAAACTGAAAGAAATAGAACAGCAACTCCAGCAGATTAAACAAGCAATTGCAATTGCTGTACGTGCTGATTATGGTAAGCTTGTAACCGCATACCAGACA
This sequence comes from uncultured bacterium, assembly GCA_937920495.1. Classification (GTDB taxonomy): domain Bacteria; phylum Spirochaetota; class UBA4802; order UBA4802; family UB4802; genus UBA4802. The sequence goes on from CALEUQ010000039.1 coordinate 36,880, forward strand.
ATGATTGCACAGCGCAAAAACATTGAAACTGCAACCGAAGGACTTCGCGTTGCAAGGGAAAGTTACAGGGCTGGTGTTATAAAAAATGCCGACTTGCTTAACGCTGAGTTGCAGCTTACATCGGCACGCATGGGTTACATTAAGGCTATAAATGATTTCTGGTGTGCTGTAGCACAGCTTAAAAAGGACACAGGTTTTGACTGCACATATATTATTTTTGCGGAGGAATACAATGAAAAATAAACGCATTATCCCTGTTATTATTGTTCTTGTAGTGGTGATTGGTGTCACGCTGTATTTTGAGCTTGTGCGTTTTATGGGCTCAGAGAGCACGCACATTGAAGGCTCAGGTGTTATTGAGGTTACCGAGATTGAAGTTGCATCTAAAATTGCAGGCAGGATTGTTTCCCTGCCCTTTGACGAAGGTGAGGAAGTAACACAGGGCGACCTTATTGCAAAGCTTGCCTATGATGAGCTATCGGCACAAAAACTTGCTGCACTGGCAAACCTTACCAATGCTCAAAAAAATTTGAATCGTGCACGCGAGCTTTTTACCACTGGTTCCATATCCCAGCGCGAGTTTGACAACGCAGTTGCAGCATACAACGTTGCAAAAGGCAATTACGATTATGTAAGTGCAACAATAAGCCAGGCAGTACTGTATGCGCCAATTTCCGGTGTGGTGCTATCGCGCAATTTAGAAGTTGGTGAGCTGGCCTTTCCCGGTACTTCTATTTTGACATTGGCCGATCTTTCCAGAGCATGGATTAAGATATACGTCAACGAAACGCATATCGGGCGCGTAAAGCACGGGCAAAAGGTTTTAGTGTTTGTCGATAGTTACCCGGATAAATCCTTCACCGGCAAGGTGGTGGCAATTGCAAGCAAGCCTGAATTTACCCCCAAGACAATACAAACCAAAGAGGAACGTGTAAAATTGGTCTTTGCAGTAAAAGTTGCCATTGACAATACCGGCAAAGAACTTAAACCCGGAATGCCCGCAGATGCAAGAATCTTAACAGGTGAACAATGATACAAGCAACTCATCTCACAAAATCATTTGGCAGCGTTACTGCGGTTAACAATGTGAGCATCGCACTGCACAAAGGCGAGATTATTGGCATTGTTGGCCCTGATGGTGCAGGCAAAAGCACGTTACTGAGAATGGCAGCAGGGATATTGCAGCCAGATAGAGGAACACTGTTTTTTGACGGCAGGCAGTATGATGATGATATATACTTTGTGAAAGAGCATATTGGCTACATGCCACAGCGTTTTGGCCTGTATGAAGATTTAACGGTACTTGAAAACATCATGTTTTTTGGCAAAATCTATGGCATGCGTGAAAAGGAAATAAAAAATATTTTGCCCCTACTGTGGCGTTTTAGTAACCTGAAGCCTTTCCAGGACAGGCTTGCCGGAAAGCTTTCCGGCGGTATGAAACAGAAGTTAGGCCTTGCCTGTTGCCTGGTACACAGGCCATCAGTGCTTTTACTTGATGAACCCACCAATGGCGTTGACCCTGTTTCACGCCGTGAATTCTGGCGCATCCTGTATGACCTGTGTGTGGAAGGCGTCACCATAATGGTAAGCACCGCATATCTGGATGAAGCTGAACGCTGTAACCGCGTTGCACTGATGTATAACGGGTCTTTTTTTGCTGTGGACACACCGGTAAAGGTTAAAGCAATAATTGGCAAACCACTGATAGAAATTCAAAGCAAAAAGCCAGTTGAAATTGAAAAGATATTAAAAGAGCATGGTGATTACTCACATGCAGTGCAAAGCGGCAATGCAGTGCGTGTATTTGTAAGTAATGTTCACAAAGCAAAAAAAGAAATCAGTACGATATGCAGCACACACCGCATTGCAGTTATTTCTATTCGTGAAGTTGTTCCAACACTTGAGGATACATTTGTGGAAGCAATAACAAAGGTACAATAACATGAAAACGATGATACGCATAGTGGCCATAGCTCAAAAGGAATGGATTCATATCTACAGGGATACCCGAAGCCTTATCCTTGCGCTAATTACTCCTGCGGTTTTAGTGCTCATATTTGGCTATGCCCTCAATATGGATGTGAAAAATCTTGCATTTGTCATCTATGATCAGGATAAGACGCCTTCCTCACGGCAATTTGCTGAGATGTTTATGCACAGCGAATATCTTACATATAAAGGGCATGTTGCCAGATACAATGATATTGATACAGCAATCAATAAAGGTAACGCTGTTGCAGCACTGATTATCCCATACAATTTTACGGAACACATAAAAGGTGGACGATCATCACAATTACAGTTAATACTTGATGCATCAGATTCTATGTCGGCTACTATCGCCTCAGCATATTTTAATGCAATTATCTCACAGTATAACTTTGCCTGGATCCAAAAACACCTAAACCGGTCCGGATTTGGTACAATCCAAATACCTGTACATATTGAAAGCCGGGTATGGTATAATGAAGAATTGCAAAGCAAAAACTTTGTGGTGCCGGGCATCATAGTCATAGTGCTTGCTATCATAGGTGCACTCATCACATCCCTTGCCATAAGCCGCGAATGGGAACGTGGTACCATGGAAAGCCTCATAACCACACCTGTACGTTCGTGGGAAGTTATCACTGGCAAACTTATTCCCTATATCTTCATTGGCATGTTTGATGTTGTTATTACCTATCTGGTGGGATACTTTGTATTTGATATCCCCATCAGAGGAAGTTTTACTGAACTTTTGCTTGTTTCAGTATTGTTTTTAATTGGCACCTGTACCTTTGGGCTGGTTATCTCATCAGCAACACGTGTACAGGTGCTTTCAATTCAGGTGGCCATGGTTGCAACATACATGCCCACTATTATATTATCAGGTTTTATCTTCCCTATCAAAAATATGCCGGTTATATTGCAGGCTATCACCTATATCATTCCGGCACGCTACATGATAGCACTTATCAAAGGCATTGCGCTTAAAGGGCTGGCAGCATCACTGCTTTCCACTCAGATTGTTTTTATGGCAGTATTTGCAAGCATCATGATATTTGTAGGCATAAAAAAAATAAATTTACGCTATACAGGATAATTACCATGAAACTATCGCTACACAATATCAGGATTATGATAAAAAAAGAGTTTGCCCTTGTCATGCGCGATCCAAAAATGCGTGCAATCATGATTGTGCCACCTATACTCATGTCACTTGTATTTGGGTATGCTGTAAATACTGACGTCACCAATGTATCATTTGCAGTGTTTGACAGGGACCGTACATCCACAAGCAGAGAATTTGTGCAGCAGTTTGTTGCCTCGCCGTATTTTGACATGTACGCATACATCGATTCGCCAGTTGAGGCACTGCGTTTAATAGAAAAAGGCAATATTGATTTTTATCTAGAGATACCCAACAATTTTGGCAAAAATTTAAAGATTGGCAGGGCTATTGCTTTACAGGTTATCCTTGATGGCACTGATTCAAGCAGGGCTTCCGTTATTCAGTCATATATCAACGCATTAACGCTTTCGTATGTACAGGAACGCTTTACCAACGTCATCAAAATAAAAATAATGCAGCGGTCACAATTCGGCAATCAGGTGGGTTCCATTGAACTTATTCCACGCTACTGGTTTAATCAGGATTTAAAAAGCATTAATTTTTATCTGCCGGGTGTGATTGCGATGCTTATCTCACTTATTACCATTATGCTGACGGCAATGTCTATTGTGAAAGAACGTGAAGCGGGAACCATGGAACAAATACGCGTATCACCTCTTACGCCAAATGAATACATTATCGGCAAATTAGTGCCTTTTGCTATTATTGCATTTATTGATATCATTATCATAACTGCTATTGCCATTTTCTGGTTTGGCATTCCTTTTAGAGGCAGTTTTATCTTTCTGCTTGCATGTGGTTTGATCTACATCATATCAGCATTAGCCATCGGGCTTTTTATATCAACAGTGTCTTCAACACAGCAACAGGCCATGCTTTCATCATTTATGTTTTTTGTGCCTGCGATTTTGTTTTCGGGAGTCATATTCCCCATATACTCTATGCCTGTAGTCTTCCAGCTCATAACCTACCTTAATCCTATGCGTTATTTTGTTGAGATTGTACGTAGTGTATTTTTAAAAGGCACCGGGTTTTCATACCTGTGGCATAACATAGTAATACTTATCATTATGGGTATAGTAATACTAAGGCTAAGCGTATGGCAATTTGGCAAAAGGACATCATAACATGGAAACAGTAAAAGTTCTAAACCTCACAAAGCGTTTTGGCCATTTTAGGGCTGTTGATTCAGTCAGCTTTTCGGTGGCAAAGGGTGAAATATTTGGGCTGCTTGGGCCCAATGGTGCTGGTAAAAGCACTACTATTAAAATGCTATGTGGATTATTGCAGCCTGATGAAGGCCAGGGGACAGTAGGAGGTTTTGATATTACACACAACCAGTGGGAAATCAAACGTATTATTGGCTATATGTCGCAGAAATTTTCTCTTTATGAGGACCTTACCGTTGAAGAAAACTTAGAATTTTATGGCACAATATATGGGCTTTCAAAAATCCGTTTAATGCAACGCATGAACTTTATCTTTCAACTGGTAAACATCAAAGACTATAAAGATAGTCTGGTAAAACATCTGCCACTTGGCATCAAGCAGCGTCTTGCATTGGGGCAGGCTTTGATTCATGACCCACACATACTTTTTTTAGATGAACCAACCTCTGGCGTGGACCCCCTCATGCGAAGAATTTTCTGGGATGAGATTTATGCGTTAGCAAAGGAAGGGAAAACTGTATTTGTTACCACTCACTACATGGATGAAGCTGAACATTGCAACCGGATTGCACTGATCATTGCAGGCAAAATCATTGCCCTTGATACACCTCAGGGCTTAAAAGAAAAACTGCCCTACACCATTGTAAAAATTGTAACCGATAGTTACCTTACAGCATACAACATATTGAACAATGCACACTTTGTAATTGAGGCAGCCCTCTTTGGAACCGACCTGCACGTTGTGCTTGAAAAACAATTTAAAAATTTCTCACTCATAAAGAAATTACTGCAATCCCACAACATTCATGATGCTACTATTGAAACCATACTTCCCACACTTGAAGATGTGTTTGTGATGAGTGCACGGTGATGCTTTTTTTATTGACAATGTGTGAGTTTTGTAATACATTGTTTACATGATATTGTATGAGAAATCAGTGCAGAAAGCCATTCAAAAAGGCGAAATACCTTTAAAAACAATGAAGCTATTTCATAACGCATTCAAAGCACTTGATGTAACACAAGACTTTAATTTATTTGATATTAAAAAATTAAAAGGCAATTATAAACGAGATTATTATAGATTACGAAAAGGTAAATATAGAGCAATCTTTTATATTGAAGATAACAATTTTTATGTAATTTACATTGGAAAACGCGAGGAGGTATACGATATATGGCAGTAACATCTGTGAGATTTAATGCAAAAGAAGAAAAAATACTTAAACTATTACAAAAGCACTATAATTGTGATACTTCATCGCTTATTAAAAAATCACTATGGGAGCTTTACGAAGATATCAAAGATAAAGAAATCATAGAAGATTTTGAAAAGAAAGAAAAAAATAAAAAGGTTAAATTTGTGAACATAGACGAAATTATAAAATAAGCAGAAGCCACCTCTCACTGCCTATCTTGCGCAAATGATACATCCATCAAGAGTTGAGAGCTTTCCTTAGGTATCGTATGATATCTCCTGCCTGCATAACACAGCTTTCTGTATGAGCGCAGTAGATATCCGCAGCTTTACCGTGAATATATACACCAAGCGATGCCGCAACTAAAGGATCATACCCTTTTGAAAGGAAAGAACCAATAGCACCGGCAAGCACATCACCTGAACCACCGGTTGCAAGTGCAGGATTTCCCGTGGTATTAATACAGGTAGAGGTGCCATCGGTTACTATGGATGCCGGGCCTTTGAGTACGGTAACACAGTGCAGCGTTTGTGCTATGCGTTCTGCTGAATGCACACGGTTTTTCTTTATATCATCAACACTTACAGCAGCAATACGCGCTGCTTCCTTAAAATGTGGCGTAATAACACATAAAGGAATTTGTACCTCAGGTAACTGCGCTAAAAAATACAACCCATCACCATCAATCAGTACAGGCAACTGCATCTTTGCTGCAATCTGACATACGGCTTCATATGTTGCAGCCGCACCTACGCTTCTACCCAACCCCGGACCAATGATGCATGCCGTGGGACGCGATTGCTGCACTATGCGTTCTAACTGAGATACAATCTCTTTGTATATACCAGTAAACTCATCTGTGCCATACATGTCTTTTGAAAACGGTTCATGACTTGTTGTGTTAATAGCGTTGGTGATAGCTTCAGGAATTTTCCCCGCAATGATTGAACGCGCCTGCGATGTGGTTACTATTGTGACAAGCCCTATACCTGCAGCAAACGCTGCACTGGCGCACAAAAGGATTGCCCCTTCCATCCCATCAAATCCACCAATACACAAAAGGTGGCCGTTTGCATTTTTATATGCATCATATTCTTTATTTGGGCGATAGTTGCCGGTAAAAAATCCATCATCTATCAGCTGACGCTGCAAACTATCTGAATTGCAAAGCACACCCGGAAACCCTATGTTGGCAACAATAACATTGCCTGCGTAATATTTTCCCGGATAGGCAACAAGATTGATCTTGGGCAGCCCCATAGTGATGGTGGTGTGCGCTTTTATGATACAATCGGATTCAATAGCGCCATCTGCAGGAAGTCCGCTTGGCATATCTATGGCAATAACCTGAGTACCACTTCCATTGATGAGAGTAATCACCTGCTGCAACAACCCTTTTGGCTGTCCCGTAAACCCTGTTCCGGTGAGTGCATCAATGATACAATCATATTTTTTTAAATCGATAGTTACCAGGGATTCATTTGATAGTGTATAACACCGCACACCAGCGCGCTGGCACACATCATAGTATATCCTTGATGATGGAGTAAGCTTATCGGTATTGCCTAAAAGGAATATATCTACCTGTAGGTGCTGTGAAAGCAGATAGGCAGCAACAAAACCATCACCACCATTATTGCCTGTGCCGCAGAAAACTGCAACACAGTGAGCGTGTGTGTGATGCACTACATAATCAGCAACTGATTTGCCAGCCAGTGCCATGAGCACCTGGCCAGGGATCCCGTACTGCTGTATGGTAACCCTGTCAATCTCTTGCATCTGTTGTGCTGTTACCACTTTCATGCACTACTTCCATTCATACACTTCTAATCCCGTAGAATAGGCATGATATGAATATAACTTGCCGTCACTGGTAATATCAATATCCGAAAATAATGCCTGTTGAGGAAATGTGCATCGCACATTTCCTATAATGGTGCCGTCAAAACTATACAGCATAAACTTTACATCATTAGTATCTTCAACGTTCCACACATAGATATATTTATTCTGTATTACTGTAAAAAGTTCATTCTTTGGCTCGGATATCTTTAACAATTCTACAGGCTTTGAATCTTTAATATCAAACTGGAACAATTTTCTGTATTTAAATCGTGTATTATTATAATAGGCAACAGAAAGAATAAACCCATCCCCGCTGTGCAGTATCCGTATATTTTCTATCTTGCCGGTATACGATGTGGCGGAATCAACAGTATCTACAAAATAACTTCTGGTAAACGTCATGTAATAATCTCGCTGGCGCTTATCAAACCTGTACACGCTCCATATATCATACGTACGTGCTATAACAAAAAGTCTGTTTTTTTTATCTATCTCCAGATGCTCAATGTAGTAAAAAGGTACTGTTGGCATACCAGTCTGGCCTATTGTGTACTGCAGTTTTCCTTCAGGATCAAACACAAGTATAAACGAAGGTGACATGTCAATCTGCGTTCCAGCGGCATCTATTCGCTGCACCGAAGCCAACCTGTTTTGCACATACAGGTTGTCATCTGAATCAACAACCATGGTCCCTATTATATCAAATTTGACCTGCGTTTTTATTATATCCTTAACTTCAGCTGTTGCAGTGATGTTGCCAATAGCAATCAAACATTTTCCATCTCTGTCAAAAACAAGCACCTTCTTCTGAATATTATCCTTCACATACACTTTATGATCTGCAAGCAACACGCCAAAACTCATATCAAGCAGGCCTGACTCATTGTAGTTAATACTCACCGCACCCAATGCTGCTCCTGAGGGAATTGCACACACCTTGCTTGCAGAAAGATCGGTCACCCTGAAATAACCGCATGAAATAAGCATGCTACATGCCACTGCCATCAATAGTTTTTGTATCATACTGTTCATCCTTTATCAGTTACTATCGCCACACACAATAACCATTGGTAGTATGTGGCAGCCATTTTTTCAACATAAAAAAGTTACTGTTTTTAATTGTCAATTGTTATTGCCTTGACAAAATAAATCTGTATATGAAACGATAGTACACAGCAAATATTTATAGATTGTATAAGGAGATCGGCGTATGGATTTTAATTTATCAGAAGAGCAGCAGATGGTCAAAGATATGTGCAGGAAGTTTGCTGAAAACGAACTTGCACCAAAAGCTGAACATTACGACCGCACACATGAATTTCCCTGGGAACATGTAAAAAAATTAGGTGAAATGGGAATGATGGGTGTTGTGTACCCCGAAGAATACGGTGGCTCAGGCATGGATTATCTTACCTATGCCATTGCTGTTGAAGAGATTTCGCGGGGATGTGCATCAACGGGTGTTATTGTATCTGCACATAACTCATTGTGTCTATCCCCTATCTATTACTTTGGCACCGAAGAGCAGAAAAAGAAATACCTGCCAAAATTGTGCTCAGGTGAATGGATAGGCTGTTTTGGCATCACCGAACCCAATGCAGGTTCTGATGCAGCAGGCACAAAAACAGTAGCCGAATTTAAAAATGGAAAGTGGGTGCTCAATGGTACAAAAAATTTCATCACCAATGGTGGTGTTGCAAATGTGGCTGTTGTTCTGGCAGTGACTGAAAAAGGGATTGGTCATAAAGGCTTGAGTATGTTTATTGTGGAAAAAGGAACACCGGGATTTTCGGTTGGCAAGACCGAAGATAAATTGGGTATATGTGCATCATCAACAACAGAGTTGGTTTTTGAAAACTGCGAAATACCTGAAGAAAACATCCTTGGTAAAAAAGGCGATGGTTTTAAAATTGCCATGCATACGCTTGATGGCGGGCGTGTTGGCATTGCTGCACAGGCACTGGGCATTGCACAGGCAGCTATGGATGCCGCGGTAAAATACTCACTGGAAAGGGTGCAGTTCAACCAGCCTATAGCACGCCAGCAAGCCATTCAGTGGATGATTGCTGACATGGCCACCGAGATTCAGGCAGCGCGGCTTCTGACATATCAGGCTGCAATGCTCATCGGCAGCGGGCCTGACCGCAGACGATACTCAAAAAATGCCGCCATGGCAAAACTCTTTGCTTCAGAAACCTCACACAGGGCAACACACAAAGCGTTACAGATTTTTGGAGGATATGGGTACATTAAAGATTATCCAGCAGAAAGATTTTACCGTGATTCGCGGATTACCGAAATATACGAAGGGACATCCGAAATACAGCGGCTTGTAATTGCATCAAACGTGTTAAGCGAATATCAATAATAAAACATGGCCGGGGCACATCCCGGCCATTAAAAGTTATTATGAAAAATGATGTAACAGCCATTTTGAAAGATATACAGCACACTATTGCTTCATTTTCGGAAGGGCAGATATCATTTGATGAAGCATTGCGGAAATATACTCTATATAAAGAAAGAGCAGATGAAATAAAATCACAACCACAATATGAAAATTATCTTCTCAATTTTATAGCTACACACAATGCTGAAAATTTTGCACTATTTTCAGCAATTGTTGCATATCATGCAAAGGATAATCAAATCACCATTGCACTCTACCATGGTCCTGACGGGTTTGTGCAGCCGCTTTATTCAATATGTAAAAATACTTTTTTTTCTTCTCCGCCGCGCTTTGCACTTGACTATGTTGTACACCATAATGTTATTCAGAATTTTTCACTCCACAGCTCATTGGTATTTCATTCGGAAGATTTATCCATTGCATTTGTAGCCATCACTTCATCATCATTCTTTTCTAAAGAGACATTTCTAAACTATGCTGCGCATCTAAAAGTTTTTACCAGCCCATTTGACATTGCCAGTATAATTTCTCTGGATGTCCCAAATAACACATTAAAATATATTCATCAGGTGTGTTCAAAAATACTGGCCAAAGGACCATGTTCTTTATATGGTATATATATTACATCGCCTTTTGGTACATTAAACCACCTGGGTCTTCACGCACTCAATGAAGTTTCTGCACTCATAAAAAATACTTTAATAGAAAATTTTGGGCAATACAGCTTTGCACTATCAATGAATAAGTATCTGTGCGTTAAAACAAAGACTCACGCTGACATTAAATCATTGACTTTTAACTACCGGGATATTTCAATACCGTCAAAAATTTACCATAAAATAATTGAGCAGGAATCCGAAATTATACCAACAATTACAGAAATATTACATTTCCATTAAGTAAGCGATAGTAACCATGAAAAAAACTCAGATTGTAGTTATTGGCTCAGCTGATGATACACAGCATTATTCAGTTGCGTATCAAATAGGCTCATTTATAGCAAAAAATGGATGGGTGCTCATCACCGGGGGAAGGACCGGCGTTATGGAAGCAGCTTCAAAGGGCGCACATGAACATGGTGGTATTGTGGTAGGTATATTGCCATTTGATAGTTTCAATGGTGCCAATGAGTATTGCCACATCATTATTCCCACCGGCATAGGATTTGCCCGCAACAGTATGAATGTGCTTTCAGCAGATGTTGTCATTTCCATTGGAGGAAAAGCTGGAACCTTAACCGAACTGGCATATGCCTGGCATTATGGCAAACCAATAATTAGCTGTGTGTTTACCGGAGGCTGGAGCACACGGATTGTTGACCAGCCAATAGATGACAGGGACAATGGCGGCAGAATCTACCCTGCTCATTCAGTTGAGGAAGTGTTCTGTATTCTACTCAAACTACTTCACAAATCTGCATAATAACACTAAGATCATTCTGTCCCTATTGTCATCGTTACAGGATCTGAGATTCCTAATCAAGTTCACAATAACCTTATGAGTAGATTACAAAAAAAAGCAGGCTCAATTCAGGATCGCTGCTTAAAGAAGGTGCTTCAGAAAAACATGACAGCGCCGTGTTGCTCACACGATATACGCTGCAAAGTACTTAATGGCTTCTTTCTTATCTTCGTTTGCCAGCACTGTGTCACCACTCTGTGTAACACAATTATTTGAAATAAGAAAATTCACTCCTTCCCGTATTATATCTTCTATAGAATACCGGTGTTTTAAATTACGCAGTTTCAGTATACTATCAATCTCACTTTTAATGGTATCAATACGTGCATTTCCCCCAGCGGCATGTAACACACAGGCTACAAAATAATGCGGATAAATGGGTATATCATGCCGATGCTTTAGCGCCAACATCATCTTAGTATCATCGCTTAACGTTGGGCTGGCAGAAAAATGCGACAGCGTCATTGGCCTTGAAATGTGGACTTTTGTTACATTTCTGAAAATTTTCAGGAATGAAACCGGATACGTTACAGGGTTATAATATTTATGAGCAACCCGGGCAGGGATAATTGCTATCTCTTCAGTTGTTTTATGCAGCAAATCGCACAACCCATCAATGAACATTTCCTTAATAGACATCGTGTGCCTGTCTTCATCTTTCAAAATATCAGAATACAACACCGGAATTCCATGCTCAATACACACCAACATATACTGCAACAGTGTTTCTTTGTATATGACTGAAGCGCATCGCATAGTATGCACCACATAACCACCACAAAGCCTGAAAAGAAAACGCAGTAAGGTATTTTCTAAAAGCTGGCTATCAACATAAAACCGCGGCAGGGGTATAGAAATAAATTTAATAAGTGCTAGAACCACAAACAATGAATCTGCCTGATCATGTGCATTGCAAAAATATACAGGGTTTGCTGTCATCACTATCTTTTTTAAATATCTAATATCACCGGTAAGCGAAATTCTTTCCTCAAAAAATTCCGTGAGCCTTCGACGGTATAATAATCCATACAAATAAAAGAACAATCGTGCCAACTTCAATACCAGCACTGAGAATGTATACACATATCTATCGCTTATACTATCATAATAATACTCAATGAGAAGTTTAAGTTGCTTTTCATAATTTTCTTCATTAAGAGTTTTATAAAGCGATAGTTCATGTGAATACTCTTTATGCCGGGGAAGTTGCTGCTGTAAAAAGTCCCGGTATTCTTGCCGGTTACGTAACACCTCATTTTTTTTATTTTCACTGCATAACTGCTGCATAATCCTCTCAACCACAAGATTTTTAAATATTAAACCGCTCATGCGTTCTATGCCTTTTTTGCGCTCCTTTGCCTTTATCCGTGCACGCCGTGTGAGTATTTCATATTTTGCCGGATTTTTAATTGTTTCAATGAGCAGCCATGGATCGCGCTTATTGAGAAGCACATCGTACAGCGAGCGGTATACTGGCAAAGTGAGATTATATTTATCGGCAAGCTCTATAATGGGCTCTATGGCATACGCCCCTTCAACCAGATAATGCATGCGTTTACTCATTCTTTCCAGTACATTTTCAGGTTTTACGCGTAATAATAACTTGTCAAAAAAACCTAACGTTGTTCCTTTCTGGGTTATTTGTTCAGCTATCTCCCTGCCAAAGCGCCTGTTACGGCTATGCTGGCTTAACGCTGTTGCAACTAAGTCACCTAAACCGGCAATGCCCATAATAGTCTGTTCCTTTGCACCCAGGCAGCGTCCCAGTTGAATCATCTCAAGGTGTGCCTGTGCAATCAACGCTCCTGAAAGGTTATCTCCGCACGCAGGCAGGTTGCCAATAATTCCGGCAGCAATTGCTGCGGGATTTTTCAAGGTGCTTCCACAGTCAACACCAATAATGTCATCTGCCGGTATGCATTCCAGATATTCATTTTGAAGTAGATTCACAAAAAAATTAATTGAAGCTTTTGATTTGCTGGCAACATGCAATGCCGTATGGTATTCCCGGCACACCTCCTCAGCATGGCTTGGTCCATATATAGCACACACCCTGTCTATTAAAAAAGGCATTGCTAACTCTATAGTCTGTGACATGGTATAAATACCCGAACCAACCTTGCAAAAGCCTTTAGACAAATATCCACAATATACCTTTGCATCAACATAGCGTCTGATTCGTGTGCAGGTATCATATACAACTTTGGAAGGAGTGGCAATAATTACTGCATCCGTGCCTTTGACCGATTCTTTAATATCAGTATATGCAACAATATTAAGAGCAAGTTCCACATCAGGAAGGTACATTATATTGACATGCTGAGTATTTATAGTACGTACCACATCCTTCTCGTAAGCCCACATCCGCACAACAATTTCAGGATGATTACGGGCAACTACATTAGCAACAGCAGTGCCCCATGCACCTGCACCTATCACAGTTATGGATTTCATTATGTCCTCACCTGATTTTATTAAAATAAAATCAGTAAATTACAGATAGTTGTTTACTTAAAAAATAAAAAAATGGGAGATACAATCTCCCATTTTTATTGCTATTGTACAGTGACTGCTACATGTAGTCAAGATAATCTTTTAATTTTCGTGCACGGGTGGGGTGCCGCAAACGTCGTAGTGCCTTTGCTTCAATCTGTCTGATGCGTTCACGGGTTACCTTAAACACATACCCAACTTCTTCAAGTGTATGGGAATACCCGTCATCAAGTCCAAATCGCATACGGATAACCTTCTGTTCTCGCGCCGGCAATGTGCTCAATACTGCATTAATCTGTTCGGAAAGCAGCCTGTATGCAGCCGTATTCACCGGTGAATCTACCTCTTTATCCTCAATGAAATCACCAAGTAATGAATCTTCTTCCTCGCCAATGGGCGTTTCAAGCGATATTGGCTCGCGGGCAACATTCTTTACACCTTTTACTTTACTTACCGGCCAGCCCAGCCTGTCGGCCAATTCTTCAGGGCTTGGCTCCCGGCCAAATTCCTGCTGAAACAACCTTGTTTCGCGCATTACTTTGTTTATTTGCTCAATCATATGCACAGGGATACGTATGGTACGCGCCTGATCAGATATTGCCCTTGTTATTGCCTGGCGTATCCACCATGTGGCATAGGTGGAAAATTTATACCCCTTGCGATACTCAAACTTATCAACAGCTTTTATTAAGCCAATATTGCCTTCCTGAATCAGATCAAAGAAATGCATGCCCCTGTTGGCATATTTTTTTGCAATTGAGACAACAAGGCGCAGGTTTGCATTGATAAGCTCCTTTTTGGCCAGTGAAATTTTACGGTGGCCTATCTCAATCTGTGTACCCCACTCCATGATTTCATCACAGGTGGCACCTGCTTCCTGCTCTATACGGCGAATCTTGCGCTCATTATTTCTTATGTCTTTAACTATCTCTAAAATTTCATCTTTACTTTTCGCTTTAAGTTCTTTTAATATCTTTTTAACATCTTCATTCTTTTCCAATTTACGGCCATATTGCTTTAACTCTTTTACCGATTTGTTAAATTGATTTTCAAGGCCTTTAAAAAAATGACGTGTTTCTTTTATTCGGGTAACCATTGATAAAATGCGCTGCGCTGTTTTATTGATTTCGTTTTCATGCACCTGCAGATTTACCAGCGCTTCCTTAATAATTTTGCGTGATTCTGCAATTTTTTCTTTTAATTCCAGCGCTTTTTTTGAATCTTCAGCCATTTTCCTTAGCTTGTTCTGGTACTGTAATACTTTTTTGTCTTCAGCTATGATAATACTCATATTGTTTTCATAGCGCTTTTCCAGATCATGCATATCAAAAGAAGAAAAATAGTAGAGTTTATTTATCCGCAATACATCAGTTAGTTTAATCTTGCCGCTTTTAACTTTTGGATGGTTTTTTATGAGCTCATTAAGAAGCACGGTTGAGTCCAGTACAGCATTCTCAATTAAAATTTCACCTTCTTCTATACGTTTTGCCAGCTTTACTTCCTCATCACCCGAAAGCAGCGATACCTTCCCTATTTCCTTCAAATACAGGCGGATTGGGTCATCAGAAATGGCTGTTTCAGTACCTGTCGCTGCGGCCTTTTTTGAATGGGATTTTTCTTTTTTTGTTGATACTGCTTCAGCACGGCGTGTGGGCTCTTCAACAACATCAATGCCTAACTGATTGAGAAGAATAAAAATATCATCAATTTTATCAGAATTTAATATCTTATCGGGCAAAATATCATTAAGCTCATCGTAGGTAATCTCACCATTGGTTTTACCAAGATCCACAAGTTTTTTAACTTCTGGAATGCTTTCTAAAAGAACATCACCTTTTGCCATAATAAACTCTACCCTTTATATTAAAAAATTTATTGTGAACTTAAATTTTTACACTGCCTTTGTTATAAATATATGAAGCCAATTTTTCTCTTTCGCGGCGCAACACTTCTAATTCGGTCATATAATATTGTATATTATCCTGCTGATTCTTCTTAATTTTTTCTGCAAATTCGTTAATTTTTTTGTCGATAGTATACAGCCGCATATTTAATATTATTTCTGAATATGCAATTTTGGGATCTTCAAATGTAAATTGTTTTGAAAAACCCTGTGTAAGCAATTTGTACTCTTCCCCTTCGGGGAAAAAATCAAACATTTTGTCCAGTGAAATTGGTTCATTTTTTTCATACAGGTCTATGATTGCCTGGTAGATATTCTTTGCCACTGTATCGGTAAACTGTGAAAGTGAACAATCCACAACCGAATGTTCAATTAATTCAGGGTAATTGCACAGCAAAAGTACCAGTTCACGCTGACTTTTTGAATAAAAATCAAGAGACTCTTTAACAGTTACTATCGCCGCCCCATTTGTTTTTTGCCCTTTTGTAAAACGCTCATAATCCGTACGGATAGCCTGCTCGCTAACCTGAAACATTGTGGCCAGTTTTTTAAAGTATTGCTGCCGCTGTACCTCAGATGAAACTTCTTTTAACACCACAAAAATTTGTTTTATTACGTCAATAGTGCGTTTGCCCTTATTTTCAGCTATTATTCGCCCAATTCGGAAATCAACGGGTTGTAATGCGCTGTCAACAATTGCCATGAATTCACGTGCACCAAACTTTGTAACAAAATCAAACGGATCAAGCTGTGGCAACTGCGCAATACGTATATCAATATTCAAGTTTTGCGCAACATCAAGGGACCTGAGTGATGCATTCACTCCTGCTGAGTCTGCGTCAAATACAATGATGACTTCATGGCATAATCGTGACAGAAGTTGCAATTGTTCCAGCGTTAACGCAGTACCCAGCGGCGCTACCACATTCTGAATACCTGCCTGATACACGCCAATTACATCCAGGTAGCCTTCAACAACTATTGCCCGTCCCAGCTCAACTATGTGTTGACGTGATTTATTCAATCCGTAAAGAATATTCCGCTTTTGAAAAATTAGCGATTCAGGAGAATTGAGGTATTTGGGTTCACCCTGTGCAATTATTCTACCACCAAAGCCAATAATTTCATTTTTTTGGTCAAAAATAGGAAATATGACCCTGTTTCGGAACCTGTCATAGTAATGGGTGATATCGTTTTTTATTACTTTGTTAATATTTCCTGTCTTAACTGCCATATCAAGCGGGATATTCATATTTTTTAATATATCCGTAGCATACCGCCACTCGTCAGGAGCATATCCCAGCTCAAATTCGTCAATGCTCTGCTGGCTAACCCCACGCTGTAAAAGATACTCCAATGCGTGCCTGTGTGCAGGCATACGCAATGCGTTGCGATAGCTGTCAGCAATTAGCCCATTTATTTTTAAGAGCCTGCTGTATTCATCATCCCTGTATTTTCCATCATCACGGACAGGTATGCCTATTATCTCACCTACTATCTTTACGCTTTCTGCAAAGTCAACATGTTCCACCTTTGATATGAATGTGAAGACATTTCCACCTTCATGGCAGCCAAAACAGTAAAACATCTGTTTATCAGGCGATACAGTAAACGAAGGGGTCTTCTCTTTATGAAATGGGCATAAACCAACGTAATTCTTACCCTTTTTGGTAAGGGTAGGAACATAACGTTTTATAATATCTTCTATAGCAGCTTTTTGCCGTATATGTTCAATCGTATCTCGGGGGATAGCCATTTGATAGTAATATATATATAAATTTACAGATTTTCAAGTTTATTCTGAACAATCTGCTTTACAACCTGCCCATCGGCCTTACCTTTAAGATCTTTCATAACCTGCCCCATGACTTTGCCCATATCTTTTTTGGTAACAGTTCCCATGGAAGCAATTACCTGGTCAATATGGGCAGCAATCTGTTCCTGGCTCATCTGCTGCGGCAGGTATTTCATGATGATTTCAAGCTCCTGTTTTTCCTTTGATGCTAAATCGTTCCTGCCTGCTTTTTCATATTCGGTTATGGCTTCTTTGCGCTTTTTTGCACTGCGAGTTAAGACCTCAATTATTTTTTCATCGGTTAATTCTTCGGTGCCCTTAGTCTTTTCATACATTATGTCTGATTTGAGCATACGCAACGTACTGCTTAAAAGCTCATTTTTGTTTTTAATTGCTTCTTTTAGGTCGGATTCGATAGTGGTAAGAATGGTCATACACATACCCCATAATAAATAGGAATTTTTGACGCGAAGTAATAAAGTTAAAATGGAGAGTGTACCACATATAAATTTATTCCATTTGTATGTCAACAAAAGTTTTATGTTTCAAACGTAAAATTGCATTTCAATAATAAAATTTGTGAACATAATAAACATATTGTACACCCCCGCCGGCTTCGGCGGCGGGGATGTGCACTTTTTTATTAACAAAATATTTGTAAGGAATTATTAGTGAAAGTAATTGACATTTCCTTTT
The DNA here is from genome assembly GCA_937920495.1 of uncultured bacterium. Taxonomy (GTDB): domain Bacteria; phylum Spirochaetota; class UBA4802; order UBA4802; family UB4802; genus UBA4802. The sequence continues at coordinate 54,966 of CALEUQ010000039.1, forward strand.
TAACCAATTAGAATTACACAATTAAAAAAATCAATTTACACAACATAAGCTGAAAAATGTGTTGTAATACCATGTATACAGATGGTGGAGAAATATATGAAAAATATACGAACACATCATTATGTATATTGTATTATTTTTATGATTTTAATTGTATTGTTTGCCACCTATCCCATTTACGGATATGACGAATCTGATGATGATAAGATCTGGGTTGGTATAAATCTCCAACCATGGATATGGTGGAATGTTTCTTATTTTTTTAGCAAAGACTATGATGAAAAAGAATATTTACATTATAAGTTTGAACGCTCTTCACTGACTGCTTATGAGTCAAACATACGCCTCTCTGATTATGGAATTACGTTGGGAGTACAAATAGATGCGGGTGATAGAATGATTGGAAAAATTGAGGAAATACTTGGGTACTTTGGATATAAGGGCTTTATACTAAAAATAACCTATGGGAACCTGGAAGGAGCAGCCAGGTGGGATGGCACACTTCAACCTGGTATGTCATCACGCTTTGATTACAAATTTAAATTTAAACATTATGATTTGCTCTATTACCCCGAAGATTTTGGATACTATGGTTTTGGACACACGGCATTCACTATTCCGGTACGCGTTAAATTTTTAGATAACGCTAGTATGTCTTATGGGACACCGATATATGACAAAAACTATCAAGTATCACTCTATTCAATAATTGTGGCATTGGACTCGTTATCTTCGGCAGTCCGTGGGGTAGAGAATCAATTAACCCAACCATCTATGGGATTAACTTTGTGGCTTTTGTACAATGTTAGATTTGGTGCCGGGAAGGGAACACTGAGCAACGAAGCATTGCAATGGGCGTTGTCAGCTAATCCAGGGAAAAAAATCGTAGGTCAGAAATCAACCGTGACGTATCTTGGTGCAGAAGCTGCAATTGGGCTTGCTTATTTCTTTACCGAAAATTCTGCATTAGGTGTTGGTTACAGTGGCAGTACTGCAATGATACAAAAGTGGGGAGGAGGAGCTTCTGATTATACTGAACTTGGGTATGATACGTCTTTTCAGTTATCCAACCATGGGCCCGTATTTAGATTTTATCTACTCTTTTAAACTGTTCGTTACTTAGCGTATTGAGTTACCAGTATTTTTTTTAACTTATGTAAACGTGCATAGAACACGAGGGCAACAATAGTACAACCGGCTCCGCTCAAAAACAGCGTAAGGGATACGCCAATACGCTGGGCGATAGCTCCGGCAAATAAATTCCCGATGGTAGCCATCCCCATGAACGACATTGTATACAGGCTCATAACCCTGCCACGCATTCCATCTTCCACCATTGACTGAATAAATGTGTTGGAAGACGCCATCTGCACAATAAGGCTTATGCCTATAATAAACATAAGTATTAAAGAAACATACAAATTTCGTGAAAATGAAAAAAGTACCAGCCCACAACCAAGCAAAAGCGAACCGGCTGCAATATTATTTTCAAACCGTGTGGTATGGCTGCGTGATGCTATAAAGAGCGCCCCCACAAGCGCACCTAAACCGGCAGTTCCTAAAAGAAAGCCCAACGTGTGCGAATCACCATGCAAAATTTCCACTGCAACAACAGGCATAAGTACCATGTACGGCATCCCCAGTAAACTTATCAATGCCAGCAACAACAGCACTGTGCGGATAGGATAATGATTTGTAACGTAACGTAAGCCTTCGCGAATATTTTCCATGATATTCCCTGAACGCGACAGAGCAGTATACGTAACATTTTTCATAAAAGCCAGTGCAACGATAATTCCGGAAAACGTTGTGGTATTTATTAAAAAGCATATACCTTCACCAAACTGCGCCACAAGCATTCCTGCTAGCGGTGGCCCAATAAGTCGGGTGCTGTTAAATACAACGGAATTCAAGGCAATGGCATTGCTCAAAAGCTCCTTTTCGGCAACCATATCAAATACAAATGACTGTCGCACAGGCATATCAAAGGCATTGAAACACCCCTGCAGGATATTAAGCACCAAAAGCCATATAGGCGTGATATATCCGTAAATAACGAGCAACCCCAATATAAGCGATTGTATACATAAAAGAATCTGGGTAATCACCAGTATATGATGCCGGTTATAGCGGTCAGCCACTACGCCGGTAATGGGTGTTAATATAAATATTGGAAGCTGTGCAGCAAATGCAAGTAACCCCAGCCACATGGATGAAGCAGTCAAACGATACATAAGCCAGCTTGAAGCCAGTTGCTGAATCCAGGTCCCAATGAGGGAAATAAACTGGCCCATAAAAAAAAGCCTGAAATTATATACCTTGAGTGCCCTAAAAGGGTTATTGGATATAATTCTTGACTTTATTGTTTGTTCTTTCATGGCTTACACGTCACCTTTACTACAAAAAAATTATCAGCATGTATCTCTAAACGATAGTCAATGAATAACATAAGGAATTGCGTCCATGCCATCATGCATACAATAATTCTAAGAAATTGTTTGTGAAAAACCGCCATAGAGCACACATAAACGTCTTATTACATAATAGCGATAATAAGTAAATAAAAATTTTAGCAGTGTTTTTTTGGTATAACGGATATATATTTTAGTCGACAAATAACACCAGTGTATCACTATATACTACACACATATAATCATAACTTATAGAAAGGAAACAATATGAAAAAGATTGCCGTCTTACTTATCTGCTGTGTAACTATTATAGGTATTCTTATTGGCTTTGAGATGTTTGGTAAAAGCGATACACAGGTAACAGTTGATGAAATAAAACCCATGCCTGCACCCGAATTTTATAAAGGCATTTACCTTAACTCGCAATCAGGACGCGACATTAACCTTCTTAAAAATTTCATCACAAAAGCAAAAGATGCAGGGTTCAATGCAGTTGTTATTGATGTGCATAATGAATCCAATAATAAATTTTTAATCCCCGGGGAAAACATTGATTATGTTGTTTCACAAGGGTTATACCCAATTGCCCGTGTGGTTATGTTCCCTGATGGATTAAAGGTATATCCTGTCCCTGAAGAACTCATCAAAGGCAGGCTGGAATTGGCAAAAAAAGCCTGCGAAATAGGTTTCAGGGAAATTCAGTTTGATTATATACGGTTTAATGACCATGGGATATTAAAACATGTTCCTTTAGAACAGCGGTATAAAACTGTTGAAGGATTTTTAGCACGAGCTAAGACAGAATTACAGCCATATAACGTAAAAATTGCATGTGATGTGTTTGGCAGAATTCCGCTCAACACCAACGATACTATCGGGCAGCGCATGGAAGGGCTGGATCAGGTTGTTGATGTTATCTGTCCCATGGCATATCCTTCCCACTATACATGGAGCAAAAAATTGATGGCTGATCCCTATTACACGGTATTTATAACTGGAAAAAGAGCAAAGGAACGCACAAAGAATGCACAGATCGTGATGTACATACAGGCATTCAAGATACGGGTAGCAATGTCGGGATTGTCATTCCAGGAATATATGGCCAAACAGATTCAGGCAGTACATGATGCCGGCGTAAAAGGTTTTATATGGTGGAATGCTTCACAACAGTATGATGAGCCATTTGCGGTTACCAGACAATTCTACTCAAACTTCAAAGAGCAGAGTATATCAAAAGCAGATATCAATGATAAAGGAAACTTATAAAAACTTCTTTAAGCATTCCCTTGCAAGTACTTTAAAATAAAATTTTTGAACATAATAAACATATTGTACAGCCCTCCGCCGAAGGCGGCGGGGGTGTACACCGTTTTATTAACAAAATATTTTTTAAGGAATTATTAGTGAACGACAACCATACTATCGATGAAGGAAATGCATAGTAATGTAAAAATATTCTTGACTTATAGAAAATAAAAATTTTTGCTTTTCACAATTAATGTCGTGGTAGTTAAAAATTTTATGTTTTTAAAAATATTCAGGAGGATCGGATTATATGACACATCACAACAAACTTTTTGGCCTATCACCGGAAGCAGGGCGATGGGTGTACGTTGTTACAAGCTTAATTATGTATTTATGTCTTGGAAGCGTGTATGCATACAGCATTTTCTTACCAGTAATTAAAGAAAGTTTTGGCGTTACAGCTTCCCAGGGAAACCTTCCATTCATGATCTTTTTAGCTTTCTTTTCAATTCTAATGTTCTTCTCAGGAAGAATTATGGAAAAATATGGGCCAAAGAAAATTGCTATCTTTGGCGGTCTTATTGTTGGACTTGGATGGGCATTGTCATATTTTGCCGGTGAGTCAAAAAATATTTATATTCTTATTTTGACGTATGGCATTATTGCCGGTAGCGGTGTAGGTGTTGTGTATGGTTGTCCCATCAATATTGCCGGGAAATGGTTTCCAGATAAAAAAGGTTTAGCAACAGGATTAATGCTGGCAGGATTTGGTGGTTCAGCTCTCATTACTGGAAAGCTTGCAGGAGTGCTGATCCCATCAATTGGACTTTCAATGACATTCCTTTATTTTGGGTTTGGTTTTGCAATTCTTTTAGTGCTACTGGCATTGCCATTCAAATCTCCGGAAGCAGGGTGGAAGCCCGCAGGCTGGACACCTTCCGCTGCTGCAGCAAGCGCAGTTGATTTTGATTCAGCTGAAATGATAAAAACTTCTACATTTTGGGGTTTATTCCTGGCATACATCATTGGTTGTCTGGCTGGCCTTATGGCAATAGGAATTTCTAAACCCGTTGGCAGTGAAGTTATTAAAATTGATGGGGAAACAGCAACAACCCTTGTTGGAATTTTTGCAATTTTCAACGCATTAGGTCGTCCACTCTTTGGCTGGCTCACCGACAAGATAACACCAAAAGGTGCAGCCATTCTCAACCTTTTGATTATCATCGCTGTCTCTGCAATGATGCTTATGGCAAAAGAAGGCGATGTGGTTATGTACACGGTTGCGTTCTGTGGTTTCTGGCTAATATTAGGTGGCTGGCTTGCAATTGCTCCAACAACTACTGCTACATTTTACGGATTGAAGAATTATGCACGTAATTACGGTATCGTATTTTTTGCCTACGGTTTGGGTGCTATCATTGGTGGTATTATCTCAGGTCAGGCAAAGGATGTATTTGGCTCATATCAGGTTGCTTTCTGGCCAACACTTGTTCTTGGTGTAGTTGGACTTATGATAGTAATGGCATTGCTCAAACCTCCAGTTAAAAAAGCTGCATAAACAATATATACAGCTACCATACAAGGGCACATATTTATGTGCCCTTTTTTATATTTCTCGTATTATGAAAGCATTATCTCCCGGATATTTATGTATGTATTCTGCAACCGGCAAGCATTTTACTTTAAATATAAAAAACAATTTTACCTTATTTTTCACCAATCCTTCCAATGGAGCGTCTATCATTGTTTCAAAATTTCCCTGCCCCTTAAGGATAATCATATCTGCCTGCGATAGTTCATTTAAAAACTCATCGCTGCATCGATGCACATTAATCCCTGGAGTAGGGTCACCGGTGGTTATTACTCTAACTTTTCTATCTAACCCAATATGCCGTACGTCTTCCATGGTTGCATCGTTGATGACTGGGCCACCACGCACAACACACACGATCTTACCAATAGGAAGCTGCTCCATAAGCAGCATATCGGCAACTATCTCTCCCGCATTATCAGCGATATACAGTATCCTTTGTGAATCTGAAATGGTTTTGGTAAATTGGTTGTAGAATTTATTAGGCACCGTGATATTATTCACCAGCGTTTTGAATGTTGCCAGATAATCTGTCTCAGGTTCCATATCGCCAATGCCGTAATCAATTATATTGGCAGCCAGCGCTATGCGCAATGCCTGTTGTAAGGTATCACCCTGCAGTAGAGTTTGTAACTGTGGTAGCAATGACATCATCAATGCATTGCTTTCTTTTTTGATATCTGCAAAAGGATCATGACCAATCCATTTACGGATAGCCTTATACATTTCATATGCACAATCAGGTGGGGTGGAAAAATTCCCTGCTATTATACGGGTTAACTGCTGCATTACACATAATTTGGTATTTTCATCAAGAGTAAGTTTTGACACCACTCGATATATATGGTTGATATGGCAGGGGATACAATGGAAGGTGGGCTTCATACTGTTATAATATTATACTGAGCAATACAAGACAGTATCTTCTTGATTATCTATTTCTTTAAGGCGTACTTTAACCTTATCACCAACCTTTGTGTGCAGTGTTATCCCGCAATAATCCGGTTGAATTGGCAATTCACGGTTGCCACGGTCAACCAGTATTGCAAGTCGTATTATCTGAGGCCTGCCAAATGACATTAAGGTCTCCAGTGCAGCTTTTATTGTCCTTCCTGTAAAAAGAACATCATCAACCAGGATGATAATCTTTTTGGTAATATTAAATGTGATTGTTGTTTCTTTAATTGCCGGAAGTACTCCCCTGGTTGCTAAATCATCACGGTAAAACGTAATGTCAAGTGTGCCCATCTTGATTTCTTTCCCGCTGCGTGTCTCAAGATTTCTTTTTATACGCTTAGCTATCTCCACGCCACGGGTTTGTATGCCAACAATTGCCACATTTGATACATCGCCAAATTCTTTCATAATATCACTGCTGATATTGTTAATTGCTTCCTCAATTTGATTGGCATTCATTATAACCTTGTCTTCACACACTCCTGCACCTCCCTATGGTACTCCTGTAATGGCTTTACCGTAAATTGTCCAGCTTTTTTCATGGTGATAATACCCTGTACCGCAGCTCTTGCAGCCGCCAGTGTAGTGATAATAGGCACACGGTATCTTACCGCTGCCTGACGTATGGTGTAAGCATCCTCTTTTGGCCGCTTTCCAGTAGGAGTATTAATGATAAGGTCAACTTGCTTATTCTTTATGATATCAACTACGTTGGGGCGGCCTTCACTTACCTTATATACGCGCTGGCATGGAATTCCATTATCATTGAGAAATGCTGCAGTACCTTCTGTGGCAATAAGCGTAAAACCTTCTTTATGCAGTAGACGCATATCCTCAAGTAGTTCCTCTTTTGAGCGCTGGTTAATACTTAAAAAGATGGTACCTGATAGCGGCAATCTGTCGCCTGCTCCCAATTGGGCTTTATAAAATGCTTCACCAAAATGTGAAGCTATTCCCATCACCTCACCGGTTGATCTCATTTCAGGGGATAACAAGGTATCAACACCGGGAAATTTGCTAAAAGGCAATACTGCTTCTTTTACGTTAATGTACGGAATTTTTTTCATACGTGTTAATCCAAAATCTTTAAGCTTTTTCCCAAGCATAATCCACACCGCTATCTTTGCAAGTGGAACACCGGTTGCTTTAGATACAAACGGTACTGTCCGTGAAGCACGAGGATTAACTTCCAGAACATATAGTACACTATTTTTTATAGCAAACTGAATATTAATAAGCCCAATAACATTGAGCTCTTTTGCAAGTGCAACGGTTGTTTCAATAATGGTGTTCATCATTGCTGGCTTCAGGCTTACAGCAGGCAAACTGCACGCAGAATCGCCCGAATGAATTCCCGCCAGTTCAATATGCTCCATGATACCACCTATATATACATCGTTACCATCACATAGCGCGTCAACATCTATCTCAAGTGCATCTTCCAGAAATTTATCAATAAGTATGGGATGTTCGGGCGATAGTTCAACAGCACTAACTATATATTCTAAAAGGCTTTTTTCATCATAAATGATGGACATTGCCCTTCCACCCAGCACATATGAAGGACGCACCAACACAGGATATCCAATACGATTGGCCTGCAGTATTGCTTCTTCACGTGTGAACGCAATACCATTTTCAGGCTGATTGAGTTTGAGTTTGTTCACAACCTCAGCAAAACGCTGCCTGTCCTCGGCCCTGTCTATTGAATCAGGTGATGTACCTAAAATTTTTACGCCATTTGCTTCTAACCGCCGTGCAAGCCGTAACGGCGTCTGGCCACCAAACTGCACTATAACGCCATCAGGTTTTTCATTGTTGTAAATATGCAGGATATCTTCCAGTGTTAGTGGTTCAAAGTATAACCTGTCGGAAGTATCATAATCGGTTGAGACAGTCTCGGGATTTGAATTAACCATTATTGACTCTATACCAGCTTCACGTAACGCAAAAGAGGCGTGGCAGCAGCAATAGTCAAATTCTATGCCCTGCCCTATACGGTTTGGGCCACCACCCAGTATCATCACTTTGCGTTGTGTTGTATGCTTTGCTTCATCTTCGTCATCGTACGAAGAATAGTAATAAGGGGTATATGCTTCAAATTCGCCGCCGCAGGTGTCAACCAGTCTATACCCGGGAACTATCGCCTGCTCAAACCTGAACTTCCTGATAGAATCTTCCAGCTGTGTTAAACGCTTTGAGTAATCTTTCTGTGCATCAAGCCCTTTTGCATATATTGCCTTCAATTCATCTTTATAGAGCAAAAATGCCAGCTGCCTATCGGAATAACCCAGTTTTTTCATGCTCAGAATGCTTTCTTTCTGTAACCCCTGTTTACTACGTGCCACAAACTCACGCTCTGCATCTACCAATTCTTTTAATTGGTGTAAAAACCATGGATCAATAGATGTTAATTCATGAATTTTCTCAACAGTCCAGTCAAGCTCCAGGGCTTTTCTGATATAGAATACCCTGTGTTCTCTTGGAATACGCAGATTCTGTTCAATAATGTCATTTTGCTGTCGCTGTGGTATTGCATCAACTACTGCATCAATCTTTAAATTACCATCAGAGCCAAACCCATAACGGTCAATCTCAAGGGATCGTAACGCTTTCTGAAATGACTCTTTAAATGTGCGCCCAATTGCCATTGCCTCGCCAACCGATTTCATCTGTGTGCCAAGCGTTGTATCAGCACCTTCAAATTTTTCAAATGCCCAACGCGGTATCTTGGTAACAACATAATCAATGGTTGGCTCAAAGCAAGCTGGCGTTTCACGTGTAATATCGTTTGCAATTTCATCAAGGGTAAGCCCCACTGCAAGCTTGGCAGCAATTTTTGCAATAGGGAAACCCGTAGCTTTTGATGCCAGTGCAGAACTTCGGCTGACACGTGGATTCATCTCAATTACCATTACCCTGCCATCCTTTGGATTAACCGCAAACTGAATATTAGAACCACCGGTTTCTACACCAATCTTACGAATTATCTTGATTGCCATATCCCTGAGAGCCTGATACTCTTTATCGGTCAGGGTTTGCTGGGGGGCAATGGTTATGGAATCGCCGGTGTGTATACCCATTGGATCAAAATTTTCTATGGAACATATAATGACCACATTGTCTTTAAGATCACGCATTACCTCAAGTTCAAATTCTTTCCACCCTATAACTGATTCCTCCAGTAGAACCTGGCTTATTGGAGATTCATCCAATCCTTTGCGTACCAGTTCAACAAAATCTTCCTGATTATACACAATATTGCCGCCTGTACCACCTAATGTAAATGCAGGGCGAATAATGATGGGAAGTGGAATGGTTTCCAATACTTTTAACGCTTCATCTATGGTGGATGCTAATGATGAACGTGGTACCTGCAAACCAATTTCAATCATTGCTTTTTTAAACAGGTCCCTATCTTCAGCTTTTTTTATGGCATCAATCTTTGCCCCAATCAACTCAACGCCAAATTTTTGCAACACACCGCTCTCATAAAGTTCTACCGCAATATTTAAAGCAGTTTGTCCGCCAACGGTTGGCAATAATGCATCCGGTCGTTCTTTTTCAATTATGCAAGCAACAATATCGTGTGTTATTGGTTCAATATAGGTTTTATCAGCCATATCAGGATCGGTCATTATAGTTGCAGGGTTTGAATTAACCAGAACTATCTCATAACCTTCTTCTCGTAGTGCCTTACATGCCTGTGAACCTGAATAATCAAACTCACATGCCTGCCCTATCACTATAGGTCCTGATCCAACAATCAGTATTTTTTTAATATCTGTACGCTTTGGCATGCAAATATTCCTTTCTGTGATGTATTTTACCAACAATGAATTGTACACATCCTAAGACTTAGTACGCAGTTATGTACTCTATTCCGTATTTTGATCATAAGTATTCGTTTAGATATATTTTACTTAAAAATATATCAAAATTACTACCAAAACGTTTAACTAATATGTGTGGCGCAAGTAAAATTCCAATAATTTTTTATTGTAGTGAAAAATTTAACGTGATTGTAACACGTAGTGCTAAAAAGCTGTTAATGCAGCTCTAAGGAAGCTAGTAATTGGTGCCTGCTCACGCGTATCTTCAATAGTATCCTGCAATTGCTTTATTAAATCTGTTGCCTGGCCATGTACAGTATCTTCATTGATTATCTTGCCTAAAGTACCTTTGCCAGAATTAATCTTATCAGTGATATCACGCAAATTCTTAACAGTAGCATTTACATTGCCCCTGTTATCAGCTATAAGGCGCGAAAGCATGGTAAAAGGATCAGGTACTGAAGTTCCCACCAGGTTTTCACGCGTAGTTATAACCGCATACTGTTTGCCATGTTCATCCATCGGTGTTCCAGGATTAATACTCACATATTTACCCGCCAGAGCAGTTTCATTTCGTACCATGATCTCATAGTTTTCATAAAGTGTAAAATGATTAAATAACCGTAATTTTACTACAACATTATTGTCAATCAAATCTACTGAATTCACATATCCCGATAACACCCCATTTATACGCACTTTATCATCCTTTGATAAACCCTCAACATCCTTAAACACAACTGTCATTGGATAGTAGGTATGTGTTTCAAATATCTCATCACTCATTATTATAGTAAAATAACCTAATACCGTAAGCGCTATAATAACTATTATCCCTACGGCTATCTCCTGTTTCATGGCACCCTCCTTCACACATAAAATATAACTAATGACATTTATAATTCCTTTTATTTACACTGTCAATTTGTACCATCAAAGGAATTTATACCTTCTAATATTTTCACAAGTATAACACCATTATAATATATCAATGGGCCCTTCAAGAGAGCCTGTAATGAACTGACGTACAATGGGATTGGTAGTATTCCTGATCCCGTCAGGCTCATCACATTGTATAATTGTACCATCATACAGCATAGCAATTCTGTCACCAATTGCATAGGCGCTATCCATATCATGAGTAACAACAACCTGTGTTATTGAGTGATCTTCTTTAATCTTGTTGATGATAGTATTTATCAAACTTGACATCACAGGATCAAGGCCTGATGTTGGCTCATCATACAATATAATTTCCGGGTTTCGAACCAGTACACGGGCTAAACTTGCACGTTTTTTCATACCGCCACTTATTTCAGCAGGCATCTTATTACGGGCTGCCGTGAGTTGCAATAATTCCATCTTCTCTTCAACTATCCTTTTAATTTCATCTGGTGGATATAATTTATGCTCAACAAGAGGAAGCGCTATGTTTTCCTCAACAGTCATCCAGTTAATTAACGCACCTGACTGAAATACAAAGCCTATTTTTTCCCGCAATCTATCTTTTTGACTTTTGCCAGTCCCATTTATCTGCTGACCATCAACCAGAATTTGCCCGCTATCCGGTTCAAGCAATCCTGCAATATGCTTCAATGTAACCGTTTTACCTGTGCCCGAACGCCCAATGATAACGAATGTTTCGCCTTTTTCTATTTTTAAACTTAGATTATTCAGAACCTTTGTTCCACTCAATATTTTGGTGACATTCCTGAACTCAATCATTGTGTATAACAGTAACCTTAAAATTTTGCGTTATTTGCCATAAAAAAGTGCTGTGATATAGTACCCCGTAATGAGCACCATTACGAAAGATGATACAACCGAATTTCGTGTTGCCTTCCCAACACCTAATGCTCCATTAGTTGCTCTAAGTCCATTGGCACAACTTATAGTAGAAACCATCATACCAAATACCAGCGCTTTTAAAAGACCCACGTATGTAGCTTTAAAATGTAATGAATCAAGTACATGTGTATAATATACATCAAAACTCACATCAAGCTGGAAATATGCAACAATTCCACCACCAATGCTGCCCAGCAGGTTGGTATAAATGGTTGCAACAGGTAACATAATGGCAAGAGCAATGACCCGTGGCATTACTAAAAATTTTACAGGGCTTATTGCCATCATCTCCAATGCATCAATCTCTTCTGATACCGTCATTGTACCAATTTCAGCAGCCATCGTGGAACCAACTGCTGCAATTAAAATTATAGCAGTCACAAATGGTGCCATCTCACGTGTGAGCGTAGCAATTATAATATTACCCACCAGAGCCTGCTGTTGATAGGGCTTTAATTCAAGGCCGGTCTGAAGAGCAAGAATCATCCCCGTAAAAAGCCCCACGATTGACACTACTATAAATGTTTTCACTCCTGCATAGTACATCTGTTTTACTATTTCACTACGCTTTTGAAATGCTGCTTTGGAATGATATAGCACTTCTAAAAATAGCAGCATACTATACCCCATCATTTCAATGATGTTTAAGGTATTGGCTCCTATATCATAAACAAAGTTATAAATAATTTTTCTTACTTTACTTCCCATATACAGTTCCTTGCAATCATACCATTGCTGTATTTTATTTATATTCTATACTTTTTTTTACACAGCATCTTAAAGATTTTAAAACATCACCGAACATATAGTTACTCCCTGCACAATATTTTCCTCATATAAAAAACTGGAACTCAGGTGTGTTGCGCCACCACCTGCATTTTGAAGCAATACCGCTTTTTTTTGTTTTACAGTATATGCTTCGTTATCTTTAATATCTCTATACACCGGAATCCATCCAATTCGCAATTCTTTAATCACATCATCGTTAGTATAGCTGAAAAAAGACAAAAGCAAAGATATATGTTGTAATGAGTTATCTTTCTGTGAATATGAAATAATAAATGGGATCTTCATTGCAAAGTAAGTATCGTTCCAGCTTTGAAAATACGTTCGCAATAGCAACCCAAAACGCTTGTCCCCATTAGATTGGCTGGAATACTCAACAATGCTAAAAAAGGGCTGATACAGGCGCTCATAGCCTTCTTCATCCCTGAAAGGCAATAGTGAAAGTAATGCAAAGGAACTATCGCCCCTATTATTATACTCATAATGAAACAATGGCCATAATTTATAAAAGCGCCAGTGCGTACCATACCGCTGGTGCTCTCTCTTGTAATCCCTTGCAAAATACCAGAAAAGAATACCATATATGGAATACCTGGATTCATACCATTCTGATTGTTTTTCAAGCACAAAGTAAAGGGGTGTAATAAAAAAAGTAGTACTATTTCTTTCAATATATTTGCCATAAAACGGGAAAAATATGCGCTTATAAATATATGGATCATCACAATCTCGTATCTGAACAAAAGGCCAGGGGAAATTTATTTCCTGATTGCCATGTTTATCATTATATCCCCAGGAAAAGAAAGGCCACAGTAAAGATGAGCTTTCTGCTTTGCCGGATTCAAGCCATCTGCGCGCATAAAACGGCACAAAGAAAATTGTATGTAAGGTGTCATTACCAATATATTCCCTTCTTACATTATACAAAAGCCCATACGAGTAGGTATCATAAAAATCTTTCTTTTTGCTATGGGCATAGAAAGGCATAACGCGCACATCATCTCGCACCGTGCTTTTACCCCACTGAATTAAAGGCCATAAAATCCCATGTGCATCATAATCCTTGCTTGTATAATGCACATACACGGGTACAAGCGATGCAACAAGATACATTGCAAGTACATAATATGATGATACTGGATATAAAAAGAAAAGAGCTATTCCCGGGAATACATACGTGGTAATTGAATCAGTTGCAAGCTTCCCCTTAATAGTTCCCCCAAATGGCCACACGTGAAGATATCTGTCTTTTTCATCTGTTGACACACCATATAACACAAATGGGAATATGCCAGTATCATTTTCAAAATGCTGCGCCCCCCAGTAATCCACACTTTCATAAAAACCCAACACACCTTTTGCCGTATGTTGCCGGGGTGTGGTATATTTCCAGTAAAGTAGCGGCATCAGTGAAGCCGTAAACGAAGCATCAGCATAGGTATTTTTAAGGTATAGTGGCCGGTACACAGTATACGTGCTGGTATAAAAATTTCCCTTTTCATACACAAACCAGAACCAGTCAAAATCATTCCCGGCTACAGCATGGGTACACATAACAAAAATAATACATATACTCAACACTACCGTATGTAGTATGTTACGTAATCCGCTATATTTCATGTATAATCCATGTAGTGCTAAACAATTCATTGTACAAAAGTTTTAATGCCACAACCCTTTCTTTACATTTTTTATCCACAATGCACTTTTGAGAACATGTATGGTATGTACACGTACTCACCACATTAGTCAACTTAAATTAGTGTATCTACTTACACTATCGCTTTTTGAAATACAATCTATAATTTTGTTACAGCATTTTCATTTTTGGCGATAGTTACCGGACACATTACCACTGACAAAAATAGTATTGACATTTATATACTACACATCTCTTAATATTGCCCATGACGCTATTACACTTTTGTAACAATAATATTTACAATGATGTATACCAATAATTCCGTGCGATTATTGATGAATAATAAAGCGATCGCAATTAACCTTTGTATGGCAGGTGTGAAATTTTTACTTTTTTACACACAGTTTTTGTGTAAGACTTCAAAGTAAATTTTTTTTGTAAAATGTATATACACAATATATGAATTATTTTCAACGCCACAAAGCAGAACTTTACTAAAAGAATCAACGAAAAAAATACAGCTATTCTGATGAAGAATACAGAGAAGCTTTGAAAAGCTTGAAGAAGACAACAGGTGGCGTATGGATGAAGCCAGACTCTTAGCAGAATATTGCAAGGCGATAGTTCCTGAAAACGTACCTTTGATTGTGATGGGTGATTTCAATGCTACTCCCGATTCACCCGAAATGCAGTATTTTTTACATCAGGAGTATTACGATACATTTATAATTTACAAAAAGCATGAACCCTACACATGGAATCCATTAAAAAACACCAACATACAAAAGTATTATACAATTGACACAAATAAAAAATTTGATTCACTCTATTCACATCTAAATAAAATACATGAGCTTGAACCAAAGCGAATAGATTACATTATTGTGAATAAATCGATTGCACCTGATAATATAATTGATTCACGGGTGTGCTGCGATACTCTTTATGATGGCATACATCTATCGGATCATTTTGGAGTTTACGCTGAAATAAGGATAGAGTAACATAATAATTGCTGCCATACACAGCAAGCGCATACACAATATGTCATATTGCATGTTTGAATTTGCCAATAAATCGTGAAACAGTAAAATAATTTCTGTTGACATTACAGTAATACATCTATATAATGAAAGTAAAATAAGAAAAAATCATCAAGGAGGTCATTTGTAGTATGAAGAAGATTATATATGGATGTATAACAGTGCTATTATGCTGTTCAATTGGCATTATTTACGCACAGGATGAAAAGTCAAAAGAAGCACAGAAGGTGTTAGAACAGGAAAAACAGCTTAGCGATCAGGTTTATAAAGAAGTTACTCTGGAAGACTTTGAAACAACAGAATATACTGATAAAAATATAAGTTTACGCGTGGTTAAGGATGAAAAAGCTGCAGTTGCAATGCGTACAGACTATCCTGCTCCAATACAAAATTCAAAACGATATTTAGGTGTAAAGGTTTTTGCTAAAAGTGGTTCAGTCCTGACAATCATACCAGCAAAACCTCTGATTATTGATAAATATTGCAAATACATAAACATGTGGGTGTATGGAAAGAATTTTTCTGGCGAACTCTCAATTTTAGTGAAAGATGCAAATGACAATATAAAACGACTGGTTATGGGAAAATTAAACTTCTTAGGCTGGCGTAAATTGTCAGTACCAATTACCGATGAGATAGCCCAGGAAGACAAATACCTGGCACAGAAAAGAAACATAGAAATTGTAAAGATACTCTACAATCCAAGCACCTTAGAACGCCTTCCTGCGTGGAATTACTTCTATATTGACGACATTACCGCCATTGTACGTGAAAAATACATAGACAAGCAAAGCGACGAGTGGTAAAACATAACACTACAGGGATGCAGACAAACCGCATCCCTGTTCATACATCTTTTTTCTTGGAATGATACAATGGAAGTAGCTCTGTTAATAGCAGCGATACTATGTGCCATCGGTGGCATTCTGGGGTCAATTTTCCCAATACTTCCCGGTCCACCGTTAAGCTTCTTTGCACTTATCCTCATGAATTTTAGCGGTTTTGCTTCTTTTAGCTTCACTGTGTTGCTTATATCAGGAACTATCGCCGCACTATTAACGGTGCTTGATTATATACTGCCATCATGGATTATTAACCGCTTTGGTGGTTCAAAGAAAGGTGCAATTGGATCCATGATTGGATTGATAGTGGGAAGTATTGTATTGCCGTTTATTGGCATAATCATAGGCCCTTTTATTGGTGCGTTGATAGGTGAACTTTTGGCAGGAAATAATACAAGGTCGGCATTGAAAGCGGCATTGCTCACCTTTATGGGATTTTTAATAAGTACCGGGTTAAAGTTGGGGTATACAATAACCATAGCATATTATATTGCAAAAGCATTAATGGGGCAACCTGAAGCTTTTGATTACCCCATTATCTAATTACCCACACATTACCTACCTTTAAAATTTGCTTCGCGGCGCTCAATAAAGGCTCTGACCCCTTCCTGTGCATCTTCACTTCTCATAATGGGCAAAAGGTCGGGAAGTAACCGCGCCAGTGCAGCTTTTGCTCCTTCAACACGTGAAAGGCGGGCTGAACGCAGTATGGCTTTTACCCCCAGTGGTGCCTGCTTTGCAATAACTTCTGCAATTTCTATTGCGCGTGCAAGCTCTTTTCCCGGCTCAACCAGCTCCTGCACCAGCCCAAGACGGTAGGCTTCCTGTGCATTCATCTCATCACCCGTGAGTAAATACCGCATGGCATTGCCCCAGCCTATCTCCTCAAAAAGCCGTACTGTGGCGCCACCCACCGGATAAATACCACGCTTTACCTCAATTTGAGCCAGTCGCAGGTTAGTAGCCGCAACACGAACATCGGTAGCAAGCATAAGCTCCCAGCCAACAGTAAAGCAAATACCCTGCAGGGCAGCCACAACTGGCTTACCCACCCGGTTATCCTCATCAATACCAAAGGGATCCTTGCTGCCTTCAGGAAGTTTTGGATACTCACCTTTTGAAAACGGCTCCACCCATTGAACCAGATCAAGCCCACCGGTGAAATGCTCACCATGCGCAAAGAGTACACCACAACGCACATCATCATCAGCATCAAGCGTGCCATAGGCCTTTGCAAGGTCCCAGTACATTTCAACATCAAATGCATTGCGCTTTTCAGGACGGTTTAGCCCAATCAGTAAAATATGCCCCTTCTTTTCTACAGTTATTTTTTGTGTCATACAAACCTCAATATACAATATTCATATTTTGTATTAATACACATTATTACCATTTCATGTCAATTCATAATAATTTTTATATGTGGCGATAGTTACTGTTATAGAGCCTTATTCTTAGTTATGTGACCAGCCGCTCCTGCGATCAATTGCTATCAGTACAAGACAAATTAAAAACACCACCAGGACATGGGGCACATCATCACGAATAGTACATTGCATTTTACGAGAAAATAATCCAGCCTGTGCAATACAACCAATCACTAAACTCTCTTCATAAATCAAAAACTGATTTTTTAAACTCATGAATTTTGATTTTAAAATCAATCTATGTGAATCAAACCAAACAATAAACTCATCTTTCAGAAAATTAGGTTTGGAAGCAGTTGCTATTACACTATTATCCAGTTCAAATTTCCAGTCACCGGAAACAACACCCTGCCGTGATAGACAATATTCTTGCCTTTTCATTATCACAGAAAACTTATCTTTTATTGAAACAGCAGGCTGTACGATCGTTGCGATATGCTCTTCCTTATAAAAAACATCATATCTGGTTGCCAGCAAATTAACAGGTACTATCGTATACATTTTGTTACAGCTCATCATAATGAGAAATGAATACATAATAGTTTGGAATAAACCCAAAAATCAAAATTAATACTACAGATTGCAACATTAATTTATTCGTTATCAATTTTGGGCTTTCCTGGAAGTGGTATGTCATAATCACTTGAGTTATAATTTGGAGTTGTAGGCTCATCAAAACCTTTACCGGCTTCTTTACGTGCATCTTCATAATTTCCTTTTTCAGCCTCCTGTGCTGCCTTACCAGAATCACGTTCTATTGCTTTTGACTGATCATATGCATCATTTGCCATGACCAATGCAGGTATCATAAGGCATAGAGCATATATACACACAAAGATTTTTTTAATTATGCGTTTCATACACATCACTCCTACATATTTTTTACTTTGTTACATTTACATTTATAACAACACTTTCCCATTGTGTATTTTTAAGTTGTGTGGCAGTCACTGCAAATCCACGAGTAACCGCAAAACGCTCTTCTGAATTAACGGTTTTAAAACCCTCGCCATGCAGTTTCGTTACGTCCAGCCAATCAACCTTTTTTTCTGTAAAGAACAAAATAAGTGTATCCTGGCCCATTGGTTCTGTTATGGTCAATTCAAATCCATCTTCATCGGCAGGGATTGAATACACAGTGTTAGCACTTACATTATTATTCTGATTAAACTGGTTTGGGAATAAAACAACCACCTCTCCACTAGGCTGTACATCAACAATAGTGACATATCCTGATTTGTTTGCTTTAAACTTAAATTTCACGGACTGGCCAATCTTCAAGCCTTCGTTAATATTTACCTTTTTACCATCCTTTGTTTCTATCCAGAATTGTACTTCAATATTGGGACTATCGTTTCGCATCCTCTTCAAATTTTCCCGCGCCATAAAACTTTCAATACCCGATGCTAAATCAATCCCCATTCGTTCAATCTCCTGGACAGAACTTACAGATGAAGCAATTACCCTACCGGTTTCTGTATACACTGCACGTGCGCTAACAGTATTTTTGTCGATAGCTCCAAAAATTAAAATTTTTATTCCCAAAAATTTTCCCTGCTGCAATGCCGATTGTTCATTTACAAGTCCCGTCATGGAAAGCTGTATCTCATCCACAAGGCTTTTCATCTGCGAACGCTCAACCAATTGCAAAAACCGATACTGCTGCAACACTTTGGTTAATTGAGAAATAGCCATCTCCGACTGATTTTTATTGGTTGCGGCAAAGGGCATAATACCTGTAGTAATAGATTCCTGTGAGTATGTGTTATGTGCGATAGTTACCAGTAAACTAACGCATAACAAAATTACCCTTGTTTTCATATTACTCCCTCATTGTAAAGAAATTATAAAAAGCTTTTAAAAAGCCTTACTTTACTTTCCCAATTGGAAATGCCTGCCCATGTGGCGTTGCAGTTGGATACTGAGACTTCTTAAATAAACTTTCAGCCAATGCTGGCACCTGATCATCCACGTAATTAGCCAATTCTAAAGTTTTAATAAAGCCATCATTGTCATAATCAGCATTACCTTTCAAGCCTTCAACCAGCACATACGTAAATAACCCATGACCCTTATATCCTTCTAAAGCTTCCTGTTCTGAACTTGATGCAGATAATATTGTTGAACCAACAGCCCTTGACAGAATCTTTATAGCTGTCTCTTCACTCATTCCACGAGTAAGCATTGCCATTTGTAAAGCCTTACCTAATGTAGCAGCATTACAGGTATCAATTATTATAAGCTTTTTTGTTGATGGTATATTAGAAATTAATTCTTTTAACTCATTTTGACTCAACCCATCTTCCTTAAGTTTCATTGTACTCAATGAGCCAACATTTGATGTAATTAAAAAATACTCACCATCATCAACCACGCCATGGCTTGCCACATAAAATACAAATATATCATCTGGATTGAGATTTTTTAGCTCTTTAAGGATTGATTTAATATTATCTTTTGTTGTTTCTTCTTTGCTTGTTAAAAGTTTCACTGAAACATTTTCATACAGTGGCATTGAAATATCTTTCAGTGTTTGTGCAAACAGCTTTGCATCGGGAACAGCATATTTTAATTCCAACTTTGAATTTTTGTATTCATTGATTCCTATTACTACCGCATACATCGACGGTTTTTTATATGGTTTATATGTTGAAATAATTCTCAATACAGCTGGATTGCTGGCAACAGTCCCTTCTTTGTCAAATGCTATAGCCTTAATAACATTCTGGCCTGAAACCAATTTCATAGAATATTTTCTATAAATTTCTTTTTCAGCAACTTGCTCTGTGATTTGAATTCCTCGCACACTATCTAAAATAACAGACGTATCATTAAGATAGATACGTATATCACCAATACCACCACCCATATCGGTTATCTTTAAAGCAATTTGCACATCTTCACCATCCACTTTTTTAGGTGTATTTAAAATCTCAATGATAGGTGGATTTTTAACTTCAGCGATTGTTTTATATTCCTTGAGTAAACCACCTAAAATTGCTAATCTAACTAAATCAGGTCTAAAAAAAGATTCCCTGTAATTCTCAATGCTATATATAGCATTCCCAATTCTAACATCTAAGTATTTATCCCCTGATGATGAAGATGAATAATAACCCTCAGGTGTAATAATAATCCATTCGTCATCAGTAAAACTTATGTATCGTGCTAATTCTATACCAGTAGCAACATCCCACTGTCGTACTGTGCCATCCCGGCTGCCCGAAAATATATATTTACCATTATCATCAAATACAACAGATTGAACTGAACTTTGGTGCCCATAACATATTTTGACTTCTTTCCCTGAATCTACCTCCCACAGCCGTATCGTGGAATCATTACTTCCAGAAAGTATTATCTTCCCGTCTTTACTAAACGCAACACTGGTGACATCGCTCGTATGCCCCTGCAAGGTTAGTTTCACATTACCACTCTGTATATCCCATAATTTTATTGTATTATCTTTACTGCCTGAAGCTATATATTTTCCATCAGGACTAAATGCTATCGATTTTATCCAGAACTCATGCCCTGAAAAAACATGTACTATCCTTGTAGAATCTACATCCCATAAAATTACTGTTTTATCCATACTGCCCGATATAAGATATTTGCCATCGGGGCTAAACGATACTGAAGTTATATAGTCTTTATGCCCATTAAAAGTTTTTATTTGTTTTCCTGTGATAATATCCCACATTAGTATAATTTTGTCTTCACTACCTGACACTATATACTTTCCATCAGGACTGAACGCTACTGAAGTTACAACCCCGGAATGCCCTGTAAAAGTCATTACTTCTTTAGAAGTTACAATATCCCACACTTTTATGCTTTTATCTTCACTCCCTGATGCCAGATATTTTCCATCAGGGCTGAATGCAATACTGGTAATGAAATCAGAATGTCCTTTATACGTTTTAAATTTTTTTCCATTTTTTAAATCCCACACTTTAACTGCTTTATCTTCACCACCAACACCTAAATATTTCCTGCTATAATCATATGCAACAGATGAAACCACACTCGAATGCCCCTTATATGTCAGTATTTCACCAGCTGTTTCAACATCCCATAATTTGATAGTATTATCTTTACTACCTGAAATAACATATTTACCATCCCTGCTTATGGCTACAGTTGTTATCCAGTAACGATGTCCACTCATTGTATGAAGTTCATTGCCGGATGCTATCTCCCAAATCTTTACTGTTTTATCTTCACTCCCTGAAAACACATATTTACCATCGGGACTACACACAACTGATGTTACCCCTCCCAGATGACCTTGAAATGTGCGTATATCCTTTTGCGTATCTAAATCCCATAACTTAACAGTTTTATCATCACTACCAGAAACAATATACTTGCCATCGGGACTATACGCTACTGAAGTGACAAATCCAGAATGCCCACGTAAAATTTTTATTTTTTTACCGGATTCAATATTCCATATTTTTATAGTTTTATCTTCACTACCTCCAGCAATATATTTTCCATCAGGACTGAATGCCACTGAAATGATAGCTTCAGAACCACCTTTTAAAGAATGAAGTATCTTTCCAGTAGCTACTTCAATTACCTGTAGTGTAGTATCTCTGCTTGCGGATAGAATATATTTCCCATCGGGGCTATATGCAACAGCTTCAACCCAAAACCAATGTCCAGTAAACGTAGTAATACATTTGCCTGTTTCTACTTCCCACAATTTAACTGTATTATCCCTGCTACCGGAAATTACATATTGGCCATCAGGACTAAATGCAACAGACGTAACAAAATCTGAGTGTCCTGTGAACGTTCGCAATTCCATACCTGTTTTGGTGTCCCATAACTTAAGTGTATTATCTTCACTACCTGACAGAACATATTTGCCGTCTGGACTAAAAGCAACTGAAGTAATCCAGTGAGAGTGACCTAACTGGACAAACATCTCAGGTTTACCTTTTGCCAGTGCAAACGAATTATAAACACATAAGAATACAATAAGTAACAAAACTTTTAGTTTCACATTAATTCCCCATACATAACTATTAACTTTTTTTGAATGTGTACAATTCTATATAAAAATTGCCACTAATAATTCCTTAAAAATGTTTTGTTAATAAAACGGTGTACACCCCCGCCGAAGGCGGCGAAGGGTGTACACTATGTTTATTATGTTCACATAGTTTATTTAAGGAATAAATCGTGAAAAATTGCAATATTTTTCTGAGTGCGCGTAAGATTTTTTAATTAATTTTTAACAGTGTAACGACGTGTTTGCTCAATTCAAACAATACCACACTAAAAAATATAGTTGATTAAATTCATTATGCAATCACAATCGCTTAGAATATTGTATAGAACTGCACAACACCATGAACGATACTAAATTATGGATTGCACTATCACGCATTGAAGGTGCCGGGATTGCTTCGCTCAGAGCAATTCATGCAACACTATCCAATCTGCATCTGTCATTATATGATATTGTTGAGTTAGACCCAAAGGCCATAGCGCATGAAACAGGCCTATCATTGCAGTTAAGCCAGCTTGTTGCAAATATAGCAGTTACTATCGACAAAATAGAAAATGAGTACGAAGATTTAATAGATAGAAACATAGAGCCAGTGCTTTTTTTTGATACGCGCTATCCTGAAAAAATATTGAAGAATGTTGAGTATCCGCCACCCGTACTGTATTTTCATGGCAATAGCGATATCATAAAAACAAAAAAGCTTGCAATTTTATCGGATCATAATGCAAGCCAGCGTGGTTATCATATTGCATATCACGCTGCAGCAATTTCCGCTTTACATTCTATTACTGTTGTAAGCGGTCTGGCAAAAGGCCCGCAAACCATGGCGCACCGTGGCGCAGTAGAAGCTGGTGGGAACACCATTGTACTATTACCCATGGGCATGAATGCTCTTACCATTCCGGATGTATTGAAAGATACTGTCAATATGGTGCAATGGCTTTTTATTTCGCCTTTTGAACCAGACGAAGAATATGCCCTGTACAATTCATATATACGTAACAGCCTGATCGCAGCAATGGTTGATGCACTTCTCATCATAGAAACAGCTCACAATGCCGGCAGCTTTGAAGCTGCAAAAAGTGCGTGTAAATACAAAACCCCATTATTTGTAGTTGAATATGCACAATTTCCCCAAAGCGCCTCAGGCAATCCTGTTCTTTTAAAAGAATACAATGCAATTCCCTTGCGTGGTCGTATTCAAAACGATATACTTGTTCCTAACATGGATACATGTATTGCAAAGGTACGGTGGGGCGATAGTAACTAGGGAATAATTATTGCTGGCCACTGGTGTTGCCGATAATAAATAAAAGACAACTATTTTAAGGAGGACCACATGAAATACTACGAAGCAATGGAAAAGTTTAAAACATATAATATAGTGCTCCTGTGTGGCCTGTATGGATCAGGTAAAACTGAATTTGCCAATATGTATTTTAAAAATTCAGGTTTATATCGCATATCACGGCTTGAGCTTAGAAAGCTCATGTATGAGATGACCCATTTTGGTGAACAATGGGCAGCAGAAAAATTTACCGAAGAAGATGATGTGCTTGCAAAACATGTTGAGCGCAAAATTACCGAACATTTTGTACAGAATAAACGTAATGTATTAATCATAAATACCTTCATGACAAAAAAATCACGGCAGAGATTTATAACCATTGCAAAAGAAAATAAAAAAACCATAGGAGCTATTTTCTTAGATACACCTCTGGAAAAATGTATAGAACAGAGCAAACGGTTAAGCCTAACCATACCGGAATATGTCATCAGGCAATTACACAGTAAAAAAGAATTACCTACCAAACTTGAAGGTTTTAATGACGTGCTTATTATCAACGATTTCACTCTTAATCAATAACAATGCTATATGGTATTCAGCATGTCACTTATGTTTTTGTTATCAATCTCAACTTCAGAAATAAAACTCTGTGCTGGCGTGCCATACAGGGCAACACACATAGTATCAATAAGCTTTATGTCATAGAGTACTTTGCGGGAGTCTACTATAGGTGCTGTTTTCCTTGCCGACATCAAGAATTCCATGCTATATACTTCCATAAGCTTCTGAAATTCATACATATCCCATAGTTGCTTTTGTAAACGCTGTTTGTGCATTGATAGCTGAGTATATAAATCTGTTTCATTATACACAATATGAGTGAATAACTGTATTGTATGGTACAATAATAATTCATCTTTATCTTTTACCAGCGCATCAGTTATTTTTTGAAGCACCTGCAAGTCATGATTTTTTGCATATACACGTATTGCAACCCTTGCCGCGATATACTTTTGTAATGACATTGTATTATCCGGGATAACAATATTTTGTTTCTGAAGATAAAGTTTATTAATAAACTCATCACAGTATGATGGAGCGATATAGATCGTATTTCCCGCAATATCTAAAGAAATATGTGTCATAGATCCTTTAATTTTATCTTCTATTTCTTTGATAGTGTGTGGGGATAATCCTTCAGGATGGATATCTGGTTCAATACTTTTTCTGAAATGTTCATCCGGCACTACAACTAATTCTATAATGCCACTTTCTTCAAGCAGAGTATTGGTAATTTCATAAGGTTGCCAGCCCAATGATGATTCAATAAAATGTAAAGCCTGGCTATCCGCAACAAAAGGCTCTTGCAACCTATTTAAAATTGATTGGAGTATTTTCTTTATTTCGTTCATATTATTTTTTTGTAACTATCTAATATATATTTATATCATCTCACACTATCAACATAATATCAATCCATTTTTATTACAATGAATCACAGGTTAATTATTTTTCCTTCTCTCAATATTTTTGGCATGAAAATCATACATAAAATAAGTTTTCCCTGCCTACTATCGCAACATCTTCACCCCAACGCCACCTACATCCCTGTACAGCAGGGCTAACATTCCCCTGGTGGGTATTGTTCACATATCGTTTTAGTATGACAATAGAATATTTTTTTATATTTTATTCATTTTTTCCACTAATAATTCCTTAAAAATATTTTGCCAATAAAAAGGTGCACACTCCGCCGCCTTCATCGGTGGAGTGTACAATATGTTTATTATGTTCACAATTTTTATTTACGGAATAAATTGTGCAATTTTCCCAAAATTACGTAAAGAACCTTATAAAATAATTGACAAAATATATAATGTAAATAATGTTTACTTATGTAAATATTGTTTACATAAGGAGTAAATATGGCACTCAATACTTCATACAGCTTTGATGAATATCTGAAATGGCGTAGTAGTGTAGATTACTATGCCGATGATACATTTTTACAAAAGGTAACCCGTTATTTTGCAAAAGATGATTTTGAAAAAGTTGACTCTGCTGCCCGAAAACTATCCAAACTGGCTTCCTACCGCTGGCGAGACATCGCTGATGATATTGCACAACCACACAACAGGATTTTCATGCAGCATTATGATGGTCATAACCACAGGATAGACCGTATTGTACGCCCAAAAGCACTGGAAGAAATGGAAAAGGAAGTATTTGGCCAGGGTATTTTTTCTTCAAAAACTTTACCCTGGGAACGACTTGTGAAATTAATCCTTATTTATGAAAATGGCGAAGCAGGAATTGCCTGCCCGTTAGTGTGTACGGAGGGACTGATTGCACTACTTGAACAATATCATGATCATCCAGAATTGAAAAAAATTTTACAACATTGCAAAGAAGGTATAGATGGTGATTTTGGAATTGGTGCGCAGTACCTTTCAGAAATTCAAGGCGGATCGGATGTTGCAGCCAATGACCTGGAAGCAGTTGATAATGGTGACCACTGGCTTCTTTACGGGAAAAAGTTCTTCTGTTCTGCAACTCACGCCGATTATGTTGTCATCACTGCTCGCCCCAGAGGGTCAGAGCATGTTGGCCTTTTTGTCATGCCGTCATGGATTGACAAAAAAAATGAAAAACGAAACGGATATACAATTGACAGGCTTAAATGGAAATTAGGCACAGCAGAACTTCCAACAGCAGAGATTACATTCAATGGATCCATAGCCTATAAAGTTGGGCCAATAGAACGAGGTATTGCTAATGTGGTTGGTATAGTGTTAACACATTCACGACTTACTGTAGGTCTATCAGCTGCAGCAGGAATGATTAGAGCTGCCCGCGAAGCAACACATTATGCACAGTTCAGAACTGCATTTGGATTTCCCATACATCAATTTCCGCTCCTTAAACGCCAATTAGACGAAATTAACCAGTATGCAAAACGGACACTTGCCGGTGCATTTAAAATTTACGAAAGATTTACCTCACTGCCAGGAGGATTAAAAGGTGGCCTTGTAACAGACGAAGATATAGAGATACAACGTAAACGTTTTCAAGTCCGCATACTTATCATGTTACAAAAAATTGTAGCTGCATGGGATGCAACAGATATAGTAAGGAAAGCAATCTCTGTGTTTGGTGGGCATGGCGTTATGGAAGATTTTTCAAGCTTACCACGACTTCTGCGTGATAATATTATCAACGAACTATGGGAAGGTCCACGTAATGTACTTTTAATGCAAATATATCGAGATATTCAGCGAGCTTCTGAATGGTATCCAGTGAACCAATTAATTCGTGATATTCTATATAATAATTCTGATGATACCATTATAAACGAAATTACTTTATCATTTACTGAATGTATGCAAAATAATTTTATTTATCCTGGTCAGGAAAATCCCCGGTTATGCCTTTTGTGGGAAAATGCATGCCATAATCTTTTGCATGAATTTCAAAACTGTGCCCTTCATGAAGTTGAAAATATGCAGCAGGTAGCTTCATTGCGAAAATAGCTGATACAGCATATCACCTAACCTGTTCATATGCTGGTGTATGTCTTTCTGGCTTCTGCCAGGGTAATTGTGAAAAGTAATAACAATTCCATTCATTGCTGCAAATAAACTATGAGCCAGTATTCGTGCGTTCTGCTTGTGTGCAAACAATTTTGTAAACAGATCAAGAAGTGTTCGTTCTGCTTCATTGAGCTTTTCAACAAGGTCATGGCTTAAATGTGCATCCAGCATAAAATGTGTCATCATCCTGAAATACTGGTCATGCTTCATCAAAAATTTTAAAAATGTGGCGATAGTATCTTTTAAAGGTGTTTTACTACGAGAAACAACCTGCTCCAGTTCATTGATTATCTTTTCTGCTCCGCGCAGAAAAGCTTCAACAAAGAGTGCTTGCTGATCAGGGAAATATCGATAAATGGCACCAGCAGTTATACCAGCCTCCCTGGCGATATCACGCATGGTTACTTGATTGAAAGGTTTAGTAGCAAATACGCGTTCTGCTGCATCAATAATGATTCTCTTTCTATTTTCCTTTTCTGATTCTTTAAGTTGTTTAAACGATTGTGAATTTTTCATGCGATGAAATGTAATGATAATATGTATTGTGTCAAGATAATATTTTTTTCTTATTTTGTACAATTTTCCCAAAATTACAGAATTCCTTACTGCTTCAAAAAATATTGACATAAAAAATAATCCCTGGTTTGTACTTAAAAGCACAATAATATTACTGGATACAATTCTTGGAGGAAATTATGGATTTTGAGACCACTACCTGTATTTCTCACACACATCTTGGTATACTGAGCCTGTATGCTGAAAGATTAGCGTTACCTCTTAGATCGCTCATTGTCTATTTCTACTGGGGACCACCACCAAAGCTTTTAAGAAAAAGCATTTGATTAAAACAAATTGTTGTATATTATAAAATTATACTTTTTTGATTTACAATGATACCATAAGTATGCCCACATCTAAAAACAGTTTTATATTTATTCGCAAATATGTAAATATCCTTAAAAGCTATTTTTTATAAGAGTTTATATATTTTTTTACATAGCTTATCTTTATTATATATTGTAATTATATTGTAATTACTATCATGCTATCAAATTCTATATCAATTGAACTCCTTGCACCGGCAGGCTCACCTGAAGCGTTTATCGTTGCACTGGAAGCAGGCGCAGATGCTGTGTATTTGGGCCTGAAAGAATTTAACGCCCGCACTCGTGCAAAAAATTTCACAATTGATGAATTTAAACATGCAGTCAATTATGCCCACCACCACAACAAGAAAATTTACCTCACACTAAACACCTTACTATTTGACAATGAATTCAAATCGATAATTGACATTCTTGACATTGCTGAGGATAGTAAAGTCGATGCAGTGATTGTGCAGGACATTGGGCTCATTCACCTCTTGCGTACCTACTATCCATCTCTTTCAATTCATGCGTCTACGCAAACATTTTGCCACAACAGCATGCATGCTCAATTTCTTAAGAGCTTAGGCGTGTCACGAATTATCCTGCCGCGAGAACTATCGCTTAACGAAATAAAAAGCATTATGCAAAAAGTCCCACTTGAGTATGAAGTCTTTATCCATGGAGCCATGTGTTTTTCATTTTCCGGTGCATGCCTTTTTTCATCCTACCTTTACGGGCAATCAGGTAACAGAGGGCGCTGTCTCCAACCTTGCCGCTATCCTTTTACTGTTTCAGGTACCACGCGCTATCCTTTTTCTATGAAAGATCTGGCTTTGGGATCATCCATTTCTAACTACATAAAAGCAGGAATTACAAAATTTAAGATAGAAGGACGTTTAAAGAGCACCTGGTACATTAAAGAGGTAGTTACATATTACAGGAAATTAATTGACTGCATTATTGAAGATACAATTTGCGACAAAGAGCCGCCACAGCTACGCACTGCAAGCAAGGGATATATGTGCGATAGTTACTATGATAGGCTGGTTGATCCACAAAAGCCTGGTGTGGCAGGAACATATATTGGCACTGTCACCCGTATACAACACAATTCATGTATAATTTCTACAATGCATCCATTACAAAAAGGCATGCGACTTAGAATTGTCGATAGCAAGGGTAGAAAGATTTATGAAGGTACTTTACTAAAGTATACATTTGACAAAAGAAAACAAACCTTAGAATGGCATGTTGCATGTAAAGGGGCATTGCCACTTTTTGTGTATGTAATAGGGGAAAGCAAATCAGATACTGCACATAAAAAATTAAAGGCTATTCCCTATAAGCCATACTCAGTGCAGCTTACTATCATGATTAATTCCACTGTAAAGATTAAAGCAGCAATTGAAAATTTTACCAAAGACTATTCATATACCATTCCAATCTATAGGGCTATTAAACAGGAACTATCGCCCAACACCATTACAAATATTTTTTCCCAAACAGCAAATGTTCCATTTACTGTGACTGTTTCTGTAATTACTCAGGACAAAATCTTTATCCCTCTTTCACAACTCAAACAATTACGTCGTCAATTCTATGAAACACTATATAGCGATTACAACAGACACAAAGAATATACATATCAAAAAAGAAAAAATGACATTACTGCTCACATCTTTTCAATTAAGAAACGCAACATTGCAACTCACACAAACAGTTCACCACACACAAGTATACATCTGGAAAAGATGCACGCAATACACACAAACACCAACGCTTTTATAGAGCTGCCTATTTTTGTTCCCGAAGATGCCATAGATGATACCATTAAGAAAATTGATAAATGTATACATAACGGCTACAAACATTTTATCATTCCCACGTATGGCTGGCTTGAATATTTTAAAGGTAAGGATGTTGTGCTGTGTGCTGGTGATTTTTGTTACTGTGTTAATTCTTTTACGTATGACATGTATAAAAATCATTCTGTAGAGTATTTTACAATTTCAGAAGATATGGATTCCCTGAATTTAACCACACGAGAGTACAAAGGATATATCAAGTTTCAAAAATCACGGATATATGTGGTGACACGCTTGCGAATACCGGATGCTGTATATATGTTCAAACACAAACGTCTTTGCCCTCAACACTATTTACACTATGATGTACTCATTGATTGCCAATAGCATGTAATTGCTATATACTCTCTGTCCTTTCTTTCAAATGCTGTGCCTCATTATCAACAATTTTTGCAATCTCCAGTAAATTAACCACAGCATGTGAAAGCTCCTGAGTATAATCATTTATCATTGCAATGGATTTTGCAACTTCACTGAGAGCGGTCATCTGTTCTGAAGCCGAATAATGTATTTCATTGGCGTGCTGGTGTATTTCCTTTGCCCTGTCACTTATTGTCATATTTCTTTCAATCTGTACTTCCATATTCTTACTGATATGTTGAATATCGTGTGATATTTCGCTTACATTGTGTATCATAGCGCTCATTGCCTTCACCGTTTCCTTTACAATTGCAATACCTTTTTGTATCTGTAATTCCGTTTCTTTAGTGAGAGTATAAATTTCCTTTAAGCTTTCACCTGTTTGATCTGATAACTTTGAAATCTCATCTGCAACTACGGCAAATCCTCTTCCTGCTTCACCAGCACGTGCAGCCTCAATTGATGCATTAAGTGCAAGTAAGCTTATCTGCTCTGCTATGGAATCAATGACATCTGCCACTGAATTCATCTGCTGGGATTTTGCTCCAACTTCTTGCATGGCGGTATTTAGTTCTTCAAGTGTCTTTTCATTATTTCTTGATTGCTCAGCAGTGGCGTATATTTTTTGTGCTGCAGTGTTGATAGTTTGTTGTAAATTACCAACAAGTTGAGTAAAATCAGTTATCATTAAATCCAATTCGTTGAGGTTCACTGTTTGCTCCTTAACATGCTGGCTTACTAAATCCATACTGGCATTCACTTCCTCAATTGCTGAAGTAACCTCTTCAACAGACGCTGCCTGACTTTGCGCCTGTTCTGAAAGATTCCCTGTCATGCTGTGCATTTGAGCTGATGCATCTTTAAGATTTCCCGCTACCTGTTGTATAACTAACATTAATTCTTTTAATTTTGCATACTGTTCTTTATTCTTATCAGATTCAACCTGAATTTCATTCATAGAATCTTTCATTATCTTTACTATAAGAAATGATAACGCAAAACAGAATATTATTGATAGGCTACTATCTATTAAACCAGTAAATAAAATCTTGCTGTCAATTATTCCCTGCACATTATTGAAATGATAAAAGATGATACCGCTTATAAAATACATAAGAGCGATGCCAGTAGTCCACAACCTGCTACAGAATAGTGATGCAAACACAATACCAGCTGGCATAATATATACCATTGAAGAATAACCAATTCCCGGTGTTCCTTTAGATTGAAGGTATGTACCAATTAATATGGAAATAGAAGTTGTGAGCGATGTTACATTTGCCGAAAAATGATACAATCCTTTTCGTAAAGTACTAATACTTATTAATGAGCCAACTATCGATGCTATCCCAATAATAAGTGGTCTTAAAAAATCACCGCGTACAATAAAAACAAGAAATGGAACCGGAATGACTACGCAAAAGATAATTATATTCATAATATATAATAATACAGCTCTCCGCCGTATTAATGGATTGGTAGTAGCATATAAATTTGTAATAGTTTCAACTTTCATGCTTTCCTCTTGAACAAATTTTTGACATAATATAATAATCTGGATGGACGGTCAACCAATTTTTTTTCTTGACATACTTTATTATCATATTAAAATTAACGGCTACTATCGAACAAGGAAAATATCATGCAATTCTTCAAACCAGTAATCTGTGTAAGTGCGTGCCTGAACGGTGAAAATGTCAGGTATAATGGCCAAACCATCAGCGATGATTTTGTCAGGCTGCTTTTGAAATTTTGCAGGCCATTTAATGTGTGTCCGGAGGTTTCGATTGGTTTAGGTGTACCACGAGACCGTATCCTGGTTTATTATGATACCAATCAATTCAGACTTTTCCAGCCGACTACTAAAAAGGATGTAACACATCTGATGCAGCAATTTGCCACATCATTTCTTACCAATGTATACGATATAGATGGTTTTATATTGAAGGCAAAATCGCCATCATGTGGCGTATCAGGAACTAAAATTTATAGAGATTCCATGGGAAGTGTTTTCCATAGCAAGGGTAAGGGGCTGTTTGCAGCTGAGGTTTTTAATAGATTTGGATATTTACCCATAGAAGATGAAGGCAGGCTTCGTGATGAAGATATCAGGGAACATTTTCTAATCAGGATCTTCACATTTGCACACTTCAGAGAAATGATCGCCAGTAAACCTGCCATACAGGACCTCTTACAATTTCATCAGGAGCACAAATATATTTTGATGACATATAATCAACGAAAGCTCAGCCAGTTAGGCAGGATTCTTGCTAATTATAAAAAAGGTGCTTTTGAAACAACGTTGAATGATTATAAAACATTATTGTATACTGCGTTCAGCAAGAAGCCATCACAAAAACAACATATCAATACTCTTTTACACATATCTGGATATTTTTCCGACAATCTCAATACAAATGAAAAGAAGCACTTCCTTCATTTAATTGATCAATACCGCGAAAATAAAATTCGTCGCACTGTTATTATAGAACTGTTACGCAATTGGGCACTCAGATTTAATGATACATATTTACTATCGCAAAAATATTTAAATCCCTACCCCGAAGAGTTAACAGTACGATGAATTATCATTAT
>CALEUQ010000040.1 GCA_937920495.1 uncultured bacterium
CATTCCATATGAGGAAAATGCTCTATTACATAAGCAGAGTAATCCAAATCAAAAAAATAACGGTCTAATTCACCATTAACAAAATCCGAGATAAAATCAACCATAAATGCCGTGTGCTTTTTTAAATTCATCAATCTTCCTCCCAGGCATATTTTTTAGGCTCTGTTCCTTTAGGTCTCGGTACAAACACCTTCGGTGGTATTTTGGTACTGCCAGGCAGAAAATCTTCAATTGCAGATACATAGCCGGGCTTCCCAATGTTGGGGGCATGAGTGAAAATCCACGATAAATATTCAAAAGGATTTAACCCGTTTTCTATAGCCGACACTATTAGACTGTAATAAACACTACTTGCCCTTGCGCCGGTTGGTGTGTTAGAAAAAAGCCAATTTTTTCTCCCGATAACAAAGGGCTTAATGCTGCGCTCTGCACGATTGTTTGATATTTCTAGACGGCCGTCTAGAATATACCTTTCAAGATATTTGCGTTGGGACTTTGCATAATGCGCCGCCTTACCAAGAAGGGTATTGGGTAGTGCATTCAAATGTTCTATCCAATTAAAAAATTCATCCATCAGAGGTTTAGAAAGACGTCCACGTTCTTTACATCTGTTCTCAGAGGTCAGTAAAGTAAACTGTTTTTCAAAATGAAACAGTTTGTCACAATAATCCACTCCCTTTGCTGCATGGGAATTGGGTTGTTTATCCTTCGGCAAGGTTTTCAGTGCATCAAAAAGCTTTCGACGCAGATGTGCCCAGCAACCAACCACAGTGATATTATCGGGTAGCTTGTGATACCCGTCATAACCATCCGCATGGAGATAGCCAGAGAAATTCTTCAGAAATTTTTCCGGATGTATATGCTTTCTGTCTGGTTGGTATTCATATAGCACTATCTGGTGTTTTGCCTCTCCACTAGTGCGGAACAACCACATGTAACTCTTTGACTGCGCCGTTTTGCCCGGCTCTTTTAATACTTGCAGAACTGTTTCATCTCCATGAAGTACCTCGTGTTCACACAACCGGTGTTTCATTGCCTCATATATCGGCTCCAACCAGTCCTCTGATGCCTTGATGAGCCAATTGGACATGGTTTGACGTGAGAGATTGATTCCATTTTGCTTCCACTCCTGCTCTTGTCGATATAGTGGGGATGCCATCATGAATTTCTGTGTTGCTATATGAGCAATCGTATCAGGAGAAGCAAATCCGCCTTTAATGACAGGTTCTGGCATATCGGCCTTTACAATGGGGACATGATCAGAAGTATTCTCGCATCTCCTGCATGCATAAACGCGACGTACATGACGTACAAGTACTGCTCTCGCAGGTATAATCTTGAGCTCTTCACGTGTTTCACTACCCATTGTATGTAACTCACCGCTGCAGTCCGGGCAGGTACGTTCCAATTCCGGCAACTCGTGCTCAATAACCTCCACTGGCATTTCCTCAGGCAGTTTGTCCGTTGTTAAACGGGTTCTCTTGCGGTAATGTGACTTCACCTCGGTCAAAGTCGGCTCTGGTGCAGTCAAATCTGAAGTTGCTTCTGCTTCATTAAAAAGGTTCATCTGCTCAAAGTTGCTATTCTCGCTGGACGCACTGTATTGTTTATGCTTTAAAAGACGAAACTGCTCCATCAGCCACTGGTTTTGCTGCTTTAGCTGTTCGTTTTCTGCCTTTAATTCTCTTATGTTTTCAATTAAATTTTCTATCGTATTTTCTTGTGTTTTCATAAAAGTATTATACCACAAAACCCGCATGAAATCAACATTACAGGCACTTTTAGATAAAATATTTTACGAAATTTGTCGCTCCAAAACTTCTTTTCTTCTTAGCTTTTTTTCCAATCGGGCACCATCAATCAAACAGGTTAATTCCTTGGCATCAAGAACCATGGTACTGGCATCCCCTTCTGGCGGCCAGCGATAATGGCCCCTTTCCAACCGTTTAAAGTACAACCAGAACCCATCTCCATCCCATTCCAGGACTTTTAGCCTATCCCTGCTTCTATTACAGAACACAAACAGTGCATCCGCAAACGGGTCTAGGCAAAAACTCTCCTGCACCAGCGTCATCAGCCCGTTGATGGATTTTCTCATATCGGTATGCCCACAGCAAAGGTATACAGGTTTGTCACTCCATCTTATCATAGCGACCTCAGTGTACGACAGACTTTTTTCAGTAATTCAGGATCTGTATCAGCATTCACAGCGATATGACAACCGTTAATTTCAATGTCCAACCCTTCCTTAAAATGTTGCACCTGTTTCGATTCTAACTGCATCCATCCACTTGGTGCAATATTTCTTAGTTCCTCTGTTTTTGTAAGCTCTGTACAAGCCGACTCCCGTAACTTTCTTTGCCAGTAAAAATATGCGTTTTTGGTTATCCCTGTCGACTGACAAAAATCTTTTATGTTTTGTCCGCTGTCCATCTGTTTTTGTATTATTTGCGCCCAGTGTGATAAACGGTACTCGGTTGCAACTTTTTGTGTATTCATACGATCACTCCATCTCTGGTTGAAAAAGTTTGCTTACTTTTTCAACTTTCCCAACCATATTTGTTGTGATTGTAACACCTTTACTGCTTTTATACTATGTGATGAAATGTTTGACGCTTACCACTCAAAGGTAAAGAAGTTGAAGATATACTAAAAAATATCGACTATTTTTCACCAAAAGTTACTGCATGCTTTTTGCATGAAATAAACTGTAACTGTGAGTATTGTGTTAAAGTTGAAAAGCATGTTACTTATAGAGGTAAGTTATATAATAATCCTTTTAGTTCTTATGAATTTCGCTTTGATTTAGGTAATGAAGAAACATTGAAAGATATTATTGGACTTATTGATATAAAGGCAAAAAGTGAATTAAAATTGAAACAGTGAAAGATGTGTGAAGTAAATATTTTAATAAGCATCAAAATCAATAATACATATTTAGAAAATGCTCGTTTGAAGATGTTTTTATACCGCCTGAATATAATCCTGATGATGTGCATTATTATATTGACTTGTTAATCAAAGACAGGTAATTTCACTATGTCTTTTTAACAAAACTTTCTACACTGCAGCCATTCATCAATAACTAACCCATATTTTGCTTGGAGGTATTATTAGATTGGATTAGTATTAGCTGTGTAATTATGCACCTAAGTTA
>CALEUQ010000041.1 GCA_937920495.1 uncultured bacterium
CAAGCACTGCTAAAAATTCATCCAGCACATTATCCAAACAAAACGCAATAATCTTGGCAAGCGACATCTTCCACAGCTTCTTCACATCCATAAAAAACTCATACTCATCCTCAAACAATACCAGATGAAAGCGCTTCCAGTTTGGTCCTTTATTACGATATGAAAGCTGCTTGAATGATTTTACATCCTCCTTTTCCAATTGTGCAGCAAAGCTCACAAGTCCGGATAAAAATGTGCGTTGCGAGATATTGTAGTGATCAGAATAAAACTTCATCAGTTCTAAATGTTCCACAGAAATACATGTAGTGGTTTCAATGTTCATGGTTTCCTCCCACAGTAGTATGTATATGTAGTATATTATAATGATTCATTTAGTACTACAAAATACGAAATGTCAAATAAAAAAATCTCTTTCCTTATTTTTTGGAATATGATTATACATCAAAAAGGTATTTCACATTTGTATTAATTCCTTTCAAGAAAAACCCTACTTTAAAAACATTTTTTTGTTTAAAAAGATTGTCTCAATAAGAAAAAAAGCAAAGCGGGTACTATTGTTATAACACAATGTATGTATTCCTGAAATAAAAAAACCACAGAGGTGGTGGAATTATTGCTAAAATAACGCAACACACGATAAGATTTAAAGATGCATTATTTCACGGCGGGCGTTATATTAATCATTGCATTGGAATCAAGAATGCCTAAATTTTTCAAATTTTGTTGAATTCTCATAACACCCCGATAATAGTTTTTTTTATATATAAATTGATGAATAGTCAGGAGGATTACCATTTAAGTATTTTAAAAATATTTTTTTAACAGTAACTATCGCACAAAATTTTATGGTAGTGTGATGAAATGTTGCATTTTATGTATACTAAAGCTATTTATCTAATTTTTTGATTTGTGAAAAAAATAACTATTAAAAAGAATAACCATGAAACGATATACATTGTCACCATATTATGAATACGATACCCTTGAACCATATATAGATGCAAAAACAATGGAAATCCACCATACCAAACACAACGCAACATATATTGAAAAAGATCCTGAAACCAGCCTGTCCCGGCACAAGTCGGGATTCAGGATGACACATTGCTGACATCATGTAACATGTATTGGAAAGCTCAGTGATGCTCTGGATAAATATTCCTATCTATAGAGATACCTGCTTTTATATCTTCAAGTCAAAAAATTGTTGAGTTATTTTACTATAAAAAGTAAAATCCCCATGTATATACAAAGGAGGTTTGCATGGGAGAAAAAATTACTCGACGTCAACTGATAAAAAAATCTGTTGCTACAGGAGTTGCAGTTGGTGCGGGTGCGTTGATTGGTACGTGCACTTATAAATTGCTCAAAACTCCTGACATTTCTGATTTATATGGAAATTATCCCCCAAAAGAAAAATTAAAGAAATTGCAAATTGTAAATCCTAATGCTCCGCGTCCTAACATCATCATTATATACTGCGATGATTTAGGCTATGGTGATATCGGCTGTTATGGTAATACTGTTATACGTACTGGCAACATCGATTTGCTGGCAAAAGAAGGCAACAGGTTCACTAACTTTTATGCATGCGCTGCGGTGTGTGCACCTTCACGTGCGGGGCTGCTTACAGGGCGATATCCTTTCAGGACAGGTATTATAGGCAACCCATTCCCAAAGAAAGAACCGTTGGGGCGCAAACTTGCTCGTAATTTTGGCATGATGCTGCGCGGATTGGGCATGATGGATTTGCGGGATGATGTTGTTGCTAAGGGGCTTGCTTTTGAAGAAATAACTATCGCCGAAGCATTAAAAGTTGCTGGATATAGAACCGGTATGGTTGGTAAATGGCATCTGGGCGATTACTCAACACAGCCTGAATTTAATCCGTTGCGTCATGGCTTTGATTTTTATTACGGGGTACCGCATAGTAACGATATGCGGCCGTGCCCTGTGTACAGGAATGAAACAAAAATTATTGATAATATTCATGGCAAGGATCAGTCTTTTTTAACTGGTACATATACAAAAGAGGCATTGCAGTTTTTAGAGTCCTGTGGTAACAATCCATTCTTTTTATACTTTGCACACACGTTTCCACATCAGCCGTTATGGGCATCAGAAAAATTTGATAAAAAATCTCTGGCGGGCAAGTTTGGGGATACTGTTGAGGAGATAGACTGGAGTGTTGGACAGATACTTAAGTTTTTGAAAGAAAAAGGTCTGGATAACAAGACCATGGTTGTTTTTGCCAGTGATAATGGGCCCTGGTATGAAGGAAGTGCAGGTACCTTGCGAGGAAGAAAAGGTAATAGTACCGAAGGAGGATTCAAAGTGCCTTGTATTGTACGCTGGCCTGGCGTAGTGCCACAGGGCAGGGTTACTCATGCGCCTGCCATGAATATTGACATTTTTCCCACATTGCTTGCGCTTGCCGGTGTTGGTTTGCCGGAAGATCGCATCATTGATGGGAAGGATATTGTGGAGCTTTTCAAGGGTAACGATACACCAGTGCACGAGGATCTATATTTTTATCACTATGATCTGCTTGTAGGGATTAGATCAGGAAAATGGAAATATTACTCAAAGATTGATCGATATGTGTGGCCAGTTCCATTAGATTCGGTTGATCTGGCTAACAAGTTAGGTAAAGATCAACTGGGATACCGCTGGCCACTATTATACAATCTTGAAAAAGACCCCGGTGAAGCGTACAATGTAATCGATACCTACCCTGACATAGCTCAGAAGCTAAAGCGTAAACTGGAAAACTGGGAAAAAGAAACTATGAAAAACCCCAGAGGGTTTAAATAATTAAATCCATTTCAGGATACCGGCACACACAATCAGCATTGTGGCGTTAATTGCAAAAAGACTGCCAATAACAGCTTTTTGTACTTTGGGCTGCCAGTCGTAACAATACAGAGAAACAACCCAGAATGGAATATATACTGTGATGAATACGGGCAGCGCGCCCCACCATGGGTACACCCACACAAAGCATGGTGTCTTCACTAAAAATATTTCAAAGATTGAGTAAAATGCAGCATTGGCGATAGCTATAAATAAGCGGTTGTTGATGCCAAGAATCTTTGCCTTTGGGTCTGCTGGTAAAATCTTGCTAAAGATTAATCCTGAGACTGAAAACATCAGGCTTAGTTCCACTCCTACACCAACCAATATAAGAAATGCAGTCCCTGTGGGTACAGTCCACAGTGCATGACCGGTGAAATGCTGAATAAGTGCATTGATTATTTCTACAAACCAGTGCACCATGTAAAGAGAAAGCCCGGCTGCAATGCCTTTCCAGTTTTTGTTCTGGATTTCGTTAAAGTAGGTATACACTACAAATGCCAACAATGTGATGACATACCATTGAAAAGGGTCACCACTGCGTAAAATACTAAGAGCTTGCTGTGTTGCTTCTGGATGATTGAGATTCATGCTTAACCTCCAAGAAAAATATTATGTTAACAGTGCCATTACGGGTTTCACCTGGAATCTTATGTTTGAGGTTATTCCGAATGTGATTCGGAATCTACACTCCGTTTATTTTATATCCCTAATCAAGCCTGTCCTGAAGAAAGCAGGGATTCAGTATAATACATATTATGCATTCAGCATAGACGTTTTCGTCTGGTGTGATACCCACATGCAGTGAGTATGGATTACTTTTTTAAAAAAAATACAATTACATCACACAGGTATATGTTCCTTAGGCCGTGTTTCTCTAAGTGATATTGCTCCTGAAGGACAGTGCGATGCACACAGCCCGCAGCCTATGCACATCTCAGCATCAACTGCTGCTGTGTCATCAACTTCAATAGCATGTACCGGGCACACCGACATACAGAGCGCACACCCGTTGCAATTTGTTGTATCAACTGTAGCAGTAAACCTGCT
The DNA here is from genome assembly GCA_937920495.1 of uncultured bacterium. Lineage (GTDB taxonomy): Bacteria > Spirochaetota > UBA4802 > UBA4802 > UB4802 > UBA4802. Next base: position 3,904 of record CALEUQ010000041.1, read on the forward strand.
TTTAGCTACAACTCCATGCGTGGCTTTATTGCCTGCAAAGCGCAGCATCTCGCAACAGCACGAGCAGCAGTTGCATATTGCATTGCCAAAGCCTTTGTTTTCGGTCATGTGAACTAGCCCGGCTTCTTCAGAAATTTTCAATATTTCAAAAGCTTCTTCTTTTGTAATTGCCCTGCCTGTACCGCGCTCCAGTGTGTAGGTGGCACCATTGTTTACCTGTATGCACACATTGAGCGGTTTGCTGCAGTTTCCATGTGAAAGGCGGCACACACAATCAACTACTGCCAGCTCTTTTGCCTGCTCGATGATTCTGTATGCATCTTCATAAACCAGCACCTGACTTTGGGGTTGTATAGTTGCGTTGATAGGGATAACGCGCATAAATGAAGGGATGCCAGCTCTGGTAACAACCTCAAGAAGAGGTGGATAGTCGGTGTTCATAAATTCTACCCACAGTTCTTTTAAATCGGCAGGGGCATCTTTCCACAGGAGTGTTGCATCATGAAACTGGACAATGTGTTTGGGAGGTCTATACTCAGGGCCATCGGGCTTTGACTTTTTAAATGCAGCACCTCTTTTAAAAAGCTCTTCCAGAATGTGTGTGGCTTCATCAAGTGATAGATTAAACTTTTGTGCTATTTGCTGTGCATTTGCAGGTAGGTACGCAATAATATGTGCTTCGGTTTGGTTTGCCACACGCTGCCATATCTGTGGTAAGATAGCGGAATTTTCAAACATCAGACGTTTGGATAATTCTTTATAAATGTCGTCTGCCATATTTCCTCCATATTGTAGCGATATGATGTATACATACTTTGTTGATTTCTTTAATTGATGGTGGATTTAAAAAGGTCATACAATGCACCGATATTACAATACATATTATTAATTGTTGTAATACCATATTGTCTTGCTATTTTTCTGTCAATAAGATTAATTAACTATTGGGTTGTCCCGGTTCGTCAATAATTAAGAGACCGCACGGGCAGGCTACCTGGTAAAATAAAAAATAAGGCTCATTCTGTAATTTTTGGAAAATTGTACAAATTTGATGGATAATCTTATTTCCCAAAAATACGGAAAGAGGTAATAATGTTTCTTGACTTGAGGGTATATTCTATTGTAGTGTTTGGATCAGTTGCACGTGCTGGCACAGGTAATGATTTAGATTTGTTCATCGTTATCGATGATTCACGCACAAAGAAAGAAGCAATTTACAGATTGCAAAGACGGCTTAAACCATACTATAAATGTTTTGCAATCGATGAATTTATTGTAGAGCGTTCGGTTTTGCAGGAGCATTAAAGAAAAGGGAGCCCATTCATCAATCTAATAATCAAAGAAGGCACGAGCATGTATATGAAGGATATCATTAATGAATGGATTTTGCAGAGTGAAGAAGAATTTAAAACTTCATTATGCCTTTTAGATGGTGGATTTTATAAAGCTGCGTGTTATCATACGCAACAGGCTGTAGAAAATTCAATAAAAGCTTGTTTATTATCTATAAGGATGGGATTTTGAGAAAATTCATAATATTAATAGCATTGTGGCACTTTGTGAAGAATGTAACATTAAAGTTACACTGCCTGATGATGAATTAATATTCATTGATAGCATATATAAAAGGAGATATCCTGCTGATACAGGATTATTGCCGTTAGATGAGCCTTATACACAGGATGGTGTCAAAGCAACTGGAATACCATCAAAAATTGTAAAATAAATGAAGGAAAATATACAACGAAGACAATGAAAAGGGTTTTATTGGTAATATGCCTTTTTTTTGTGTATATAACAACCTACGCCCAGATGCCTGACTGGGCTATGATGGTAGATAAAGAAGGGAATACATATTATTTTGATAAAAGTGGCAAAATTTATACTGATGACACTCAATCTGCATATAAACCTGTGTCTAAGGACGCTCTGGAATACTATACATCAAAAGTAAAATCCTTATGGAAAGCAGGAAATCGCACTCAGTCACTTGTTATAGCAAAATCTATTTTAGCGTTGAAAGAATCATCCATGAATGTGGTAAAGGCCAAAAAGGATATGAGTGCATTTATGCGTGATATGCAGATGAAGCAGGGGAGGCGTTTTGTTGACATTAATAACGATGCATGGTTATATTTAACAAGGGAAGATACTACAATGTATGTGTTTAATGATAAAGTTCCGTATATCGTAACGTTACAGGGAAATGCAGATATCATTGCTGCAAAGTCGGTTGATTCATTGCAGTATTCTTCCACAGTGATGAAAGCAGGCATACGGTTTTCTGAAACAAACGGTTATGATGCAATCATAACAGTGGTTGCTGAAAGCTTTGCTGATACCATTGAATCAATACATGTATTACAGCAGCACTGGCGTACTATTGCATTTGACACGTATGAGCGTGAGTTGCTGAAATATAGTGATAGCATGGCCGTATATTCATTTGTTACACAGGACAATGTACAGCTTAAAGGCATGGAGCTTTTGCTTGCAAAAGAAAACAGGGGGTATTGCGTAAGAATTTTTACCACAAAAGAGCGGTATGAGCTTTACAAAGGCGCAATAATGGCAATCATTAACAGCTTTGCAACTCCTTAGTCCTTAGTGAATACACCATTGCTGTTTCAGTACAGTTGTCTTTGTGCTGGCAGTACTGGCAATCCTTCCATATCTTGTCGGGGAGGGTTTCTTTGGCCACCACAATAAATCCTGCTTTTTTGAAGAATGACGGCGTATAGGTAAGGCAAAAAATCTTTGCATTGTTGTGGTGCAGCAATATATCATCTATAGCGTACGCCACAAGTTGTTTTCCTATTCCTTTATGGTGATACTTGCTCTTTACTGCAAGCGACCTGATCTCAAACAGTTTGTTATTATATTTATAATGTGAAACAACGCCTATAATTTTTTTTTGGGCGATAGCAACTGTGAATGAATCACTGCTTTTTTCAATGTCCTGTTTGCTTCTGGGTAGCAGAATCCCTTGTTTCACATAAGGTGAAAGCAATGCAAGAATGTGTTCTGCATCATCGTGAGAGGCTTTTCGGATGGTTATCTTCATTATGACTATCGCTTAAGAATAATAGCATTATTGAAGTTGCCATTTTTGGATTGTGACATGATTATTTTCAATGATTTTTTTGCATCCTGTAATGATGCATACGGGCCTGCATATACTGTGTACTGGTCTTTGTTTTTGGCAACAATAATACGCTGTCCCGTTTTGCTCAATGTTCCTGCAAGCGCAGTAGCTTCATCCCTGGAATATGTATTGCCAATTTTGATAGCGTAAGGGTATTCTGATTTTGCGAATTGCTGTTTTGGCTCAACCAGTGTTTTTGCTTTCTGTGCTGCATTGTTTAATGCTACTTTTGTTTGAGGGTCTATAATTGGTTTACTCTGTCCGCCTGCAAATTTGATGCCGACAACCAGGCCAGCAGTAAACGACATTATGATCAGTGCAATGATAATTGTCAGCATCCGGTGTGCTTTCTTCTGCGAAAAGGATTTGTGACCGGCATAGTTTTGTGGTATTGTATATTCACGATAATCCTGGGGATTGTAATCGGTATATGGATTTTTATTTTGTGAGTAAAAATCAAAATTCTGCATACAGTGTCAGACCTTTTATGATAAATTTTGTAATGTGTAGTACTATGAATATCGTCATTAATGGGAAGGTGTATTAAGGAATTAATTGACAAAAGATTTTAATTTTTCTATTTCCTGTTTTGAAAGAATCCTGTATTTGCCTGGCGGTAGATTTCCCAGTGTAAGGGGACCGTATTGTATCCTGATTAAGCCCGTGACTTCATATCCAAGCATTGAAAACATCATACGCACCTGCCGTTTTTTCCCTTCAGTTATGGTTATGGTAACTGTCGTCCACTCATCATTGACAGGGATGATGGTTGCAGGAAGAGTATATGAGCCATAGAGTTCTATACCATGTTCCAGAGCCAATTTGTGATCATCGCGCAAGGGGCGATCAAGCGTAACACGATATGTTTTTGGCACTTTAAAACGGGGATGGGTTAATTTGTAGGCTAAATCACCATCATTGGTAAAAATCAGCAATCCTTCAGTATCCTTATCAAGCCTGCCGACGGGGAATGTCCCTTCTTTCTTGAAGTGTTCTGGAATAAGCTGCAATACAGTGGGGCGGTTGCGTTCATCCTTGGTTGTGGTGACATATCCTTTAGGCTTATTAAGCACAAGATAGTGGTACGTTTCAACCGGCAGTAACACCTGTCCTTTATACGTAACAATATCATTACTGACATCAACCTGAAAGGACAGGTCGGTCATGGGCAGACCATTGACATAGATTAATCCCTTTTTTATTATTTCTTCAGTTTTTCTGCGTGAACCCAACCCGCACAATGAAAGGAATTTATTGATTCGTATTTTTGTTCTGGTCATCTGGTAGTACACCTTCCTGTGTGTCCGTAACAGTTGATTCGGGGGCAATGTTAGGCATAGAATCTTTAAATTCTGCTATTTTTTTAAATTGCAGTTTTGCATCCTGCAGGCTTTCAACCAGCTGATATGAGTTGCCTCTTTTAATAAAGTACAGATTTTTGCCAAAACTTGTGCCATCCAGGAACATAACCTCACTTGTTCGGAAATTAAGTGAGTAGCTGCCTTCTATTCCTTTGGTACCTTTTCTATATGATTTATATGAACCATCAGGATACAGTTCAAGGGCATGCTCGGTGAAATCACCGCTTTTGTTCACACTCCACCATTTGCCAGCCAGTTCGTTTCGTACCGTATCAGCTTCCTTTTTCCATAAGCTGTTGACATAGCGTTCAATTGCTGCATCCGAGGCATCTATCTGCAAGGCAAGTGATGAACCAAAAATCCAGCCTTTGATTGAGTTAGGCAGCTGTACCTTGTACCAGTGATCTATCTGACCACCAACCCACTGTTTTTCCTTTGAAACATCAATTACGGTAACGATAGTTCCTTTATGTACGGTGGTAACCCTTGATGAAAATATGTGAGGATCAACACGCACTGATGTGGTATCGTTGATTACAACAGCTTTTGTGTTTTTTGTAGTAGCATTAATATCATTATTTGATTTACTGCACTGAGTAACAGTAAGCATAATAATCATAAAAAAATATATGTGATAGTGCTTTCTCATGTATCATTGCTCCTTTGAAAAATATTATTTATTCTCTGTCATTCTGAGCTTGACTCAGAATCTCCACTCATTTGTCATTGGGTACTTGAACCGGAGTCGATATTACAATGATATCCTGAATTGAGTTCAGGATAACAGTCTAACCTGACAAGAGTTGGAATTTAGAATGACTATTGCTTTAGGATATTTCCATACATTCAGTACATTCAGTTTTGCACAGCAACCATGAAAAGCTTTTCTAAGGAAATGACCACTACTTAGTAACTATCGCCCCAAAAAAAGTATGAATGTAGTGATATATCGGGAATGAAGTATATTTAGTCAATAAACTTTTAATGCTGAAAGCATTTAAGAATTTAGCTTGACGCTCTCTGGTAAGAGTTTGATTATATGTGAGAATACACTGCACTAAATGGTTGGTAAAAATGAAAATTGCCGATTTGCTTGAAGGACGTGTTGCAACGTGGTCCAATCTGATATCGATGATGCGGGTACTTCTGGCACCGACTATTGCCTGCGCGTTGTACTATGAAAGAATGACAGGAGATATATGGTACTTAAAGGCTGCTGTTATAGTGTATAGTGTGGTTGCCATATCCGATTTTATTGATGGTATTCTGGCCCGATGGCTAAGGCAGGTATCGCGGCTGGGGCAGTTTTTAGATCCTGTTGCTGATAAATGTGTTATACTCATTGTGGCAGTTACTCTGTATTATTTCAGGCAATTCCCGTTGTGGATGATTATCGTTATATTGATTCGTGATGTGCTCCATATAATTGCAGGTTTGTATCTTTTTTACACACATGATATTCAGGTGCGGCCAAGCATCGCTGGAAAATGTATGGTGGTTATCATGGGTCTTTGTGGGTTAATCTACATTGTGAATCCTTTACATACCTTTGCAGGGTACACATTACAGCAGATATCGCTACTATCTGTGCTGATATCTATAATTGTGTCATCAATAAGTAACTGGCGTATCTATTCCAAAATTTACTTTACACGCACGCGATAGTACTTTACAAAAAATCAATGCTAACATCCCGTGACATTGTTATCTGCATCACCCGCTGTGTAGTTCTTCTGCTCACTATTGCATGTGTACTTGTGTATTCCAACATCTATTCCCAGGATCACATCACCCTGCCGGTAAAGCTTATATCCAGCAAAACGTATATATCTGAGTATGATATACGGACACTTTTGCCGGTACAATCGTCGTTTGATATTATCTTGCAGCGCGGCAAGGTGATGCGCGGCCCACGATTTGCCATTTACACAGTGGGCATGTCGGTTGCACTGGCTGGTGATATGCTTTTGCGCAGTGACTATCCTGTAACCAGATTGCAGGGGGAGGTACTGATTCCGCTTGACATTGCTTTGCCAATGATAGAGAGCCTGCTTGATGGTTACATTGTTACCCTGAAGGGCGATAGCATTATTGTAAAAGAGGAAGAAGCAACGGTACACAAAGAGCAAAAAAAAACAACGCCATTGCCTCGTATATCAAAAGATGCAATTGGGTTTATTGTGGTGGATGCGGGGCATGGCGGCAAGGACCCTGGTGCAATTGGTAAAAGCGGAATCAAAGAAAAAGTGATTACATTGCAGATTGCGCATCTGCTTGCCTTGGAGCTTCAGAAGAAATTTCCAGGCATTGATGTGGTGATGACCAGAACCACCGACAAATTTTTAGAATTAGGTGAACGTACCGCGATAGCCAACAGGTTACTCAAGAAAGGTGTCAATGGAATATTTGTGAGTATTCATTGCAATGCAGCAGTGGTGAGCAAAATTTCAGGTTTTGAAACGTATTATCTGTCGCAAAATCCATCCAATGAAGAAGCACGTACCACGGCGGTACTGGAAAATAATGTCATTATATTTGAAGAACCTGAAAAGCGAAAGCGCTACAGTGATGTAGATATCATTGAAGCACTGATGCTTACCACGCAGATTCAGAAAGAAAGTTCTATGCTGGCCCATGCAATCCAAAAAGGCCTTGACAAAAATATAAGCGAGTTTAAATCAAAGGGAGTAAAGAAGGCTGATTTTTTTGTATTGCGTGGCTGTCTTATGCCGTCTGCTCTTGTTGAGGTTGGATATATTACCAATGCAAAGGAAAAAACTTTCCTGACCGATAAAAATTATCAAAAAAAGCTTGCACGTGGTATAGCTGAAGGCATCATGAGTTTTATTGATGCATACAATAAAACCGTATTGCATAATTAGTGAAGGCGGAAGTTACCGGTGAATATGCCTGACAAACGTAACAGGGTATGCAAATAATTTTTTTATAACCACAGGTGAAGGAATAACAACAGATGAAACGTATACTTTCTTTTGATAAAGCGTTAACATTTAAAAAATATAAAGATGCAGGGAAAACGTTATATTCAACATTGGTTGAAAAATACAGGATCTGCAGTGCTGCCTTTATTGAACTAGTGGTAAATCCTCCTCTGGATACAAAGAAGCGCTATCGCACACTGCTTTATGCAATAAGCATCGTGTGTTTAATTGACTATGTTGCCATTTCAGTGCTTGCCGATAAGAGTATCTTTGATATCTATCCTTCATTGCCCCAACTTGATACTCGCGATACTATTGACATCTTTGTTGCGGATTTAGATGCAAAGTCAATCTTAAAAGAAACACGGGAGGTACTTCTGCCAGCTGATAATGAAGGCAGGGTGCGACGGCTTATAAAGCTTGTTGCAGAAGGGTCAGAGTTTGAGAATACACGAGCTATAGCGCCAATTGATATTATTGTGCGCCATATATGGTTTTATGATACCACCTGCATAATAGACTGTGAGCTTGGAACAATTGAAGGTGTGCCCTATATCCCCGATTCATTCAAAGCCTTTGGTAGGGCGCTGGAACAGACAATAAGCCGCAATGTGCCTGGCGTTTCTAAGGTTGTTCTTCTTGAGCACGGTATATACGGCAAAAATCTGTGGTAGGAAAAATATTTTCACACAATAGCTTTGTGGTGACAGTACATGCTACTATGTCTTATTCAGGCCATACACCTTCAAACACCTCTTCTGCAGTGCCTGTTAAATACACATGATTGTCCTTCTCATTCCATTCTATAGTCAGGTCACCACCGGTAAGATGTACTTTAAGTTTTCGGGCTGTTTTTTTGGTAAGTACTCCTGCCACGGTGACTGCTGATGCTCCCGTTCCGCAGGCAAGGGTTTCCCCGCTGCCACGTTCCCATGTTCGCTGTATTACTTCCTTTTCATTTACTATCTCAACAAATTCAACGTTGGTTCGTTTTGGGAAAAGTTCATGGTTTTCTATCATTGGCCCATATTTTTCAACGGGAAAATTTTTGACATCCTCAACGTAAATAACGGCATGGGGATTGCCCATTGAAACAGCAGTTATTGGGAATTTTACACCATCAACATGTATTTCTTCTTCTATAACCATACCCGGGTTACCCATCATGGGTATTTTTTCACGAAGCAAGATTGGCTGGCCCATGTCTACCGTTACGGTGTGCACCTTTCCATGTTTCAGGGTGCATTTTAGATGTTTTATACCGGCCAATGTTTCAACCGATATGGTTGTGTTACGTGTTAATTTGTGGTCATACACATATTTGGCAAATGCACGGATTCCATTGCCGCACATCTCAGCTTCGCTGCCGTCAGCATTAAACATGCGCATCCTGAAATCAGCCTTTTGTGAAGGCAGTATCAAAATGAGCCCATCAGAACCAACGCCAAAATGACGGTTGCTCATTGCTATGGCTAACTTTTTTGGATTTTTTACCGGATATTTGATTGCATTTATGTAAATATAGTCATTGCCAATCCCATGAAGCTTGGTGAATGGTAGCATATATACCTCGTTATACTTTTTGATTTCCAGCTATTGCCTGAACAGATATACGAAATGCTGTTTTGTGTCAAGAAAATGTTTTAGTTTGTGCGATAGTAACCGTAAAATAAAAAAATTATTGCAATAAAATGTTGACTTAGATTGAAAGGTTTCACTTTGTTTATAGCATTACCATTATGCAGTGGTGTGTGTGAATTATGAGAAGATACCGGATAAACAAAAAGTTCAGCAAACGATCATACGTAGATACAGGTAATTTTTTGACTGGAATCATTAATGTTTTTGAAGATATCCTGTATGCAGTGGAATTGCGTTTTGGCAACATACGGCCAATCATTGTGGGCATTATAGCAGGTGCTATCATAGCGTTCATTGTTATTCTTGTTATGGACTTTTATAAAGTGCGGGCACTGGCTCATTACACACCATACCAGACCACAAAGATATATGATAAAAACAATGTACTGGTTGCTGAATTTTTCAGAGAAAAACGTGAAGTTGTTCCACTCAAAAAAATCCCGCCCCATGTTGTCCAGGCATTTATTGCCATGGAGGATAATGAATTTTATGAGCATTATGGCATTAATCCCAAAGGCATTGTCAGGGCATTTTTTGTTAATGTAGTTTCTGGCCGTGTGAAGCAGGGTGGCAGTACCATCACACAGCAGCTTGCAAAGATCCTGCTCACATCAGGAGAGCGTTCCATATATCGCAAAATAAAAGAAGCGTTCATCTCGCTCATGATTGAGATATTCTATACAAAAGATGAAATTATGGAGATGTATCTCAATCAGATATTTTTAGGGCATGGGACGTATGGTGTTGAATCGGCAGCAAAATTTTATTTTGGAAAACACGTGTGGGATTTACATTTAGCTGAATGTAGCTTGCTTGCCACACTGCCGTCTGCTCCCAATATACTATCGCCACTAAAAAATCCACGCCTTTCAATGGAACGCCACAGGGTGGCTCTTGCCAAGATGGTTGACATGGGCTTTATCACGGTGCCGCAGGCTGAAAAGGCATATCTGGATTTCTGGCCGGATTATCTGGCTTACATTAATGATTTGCCGCCCACCATGACGGCATGGTCATCGCGGGTGAATAAGGCGCCGTGGTTTACCGAGCACATACGGCGAACATTAGTTGCAAAGTTTGGCGAAAAGGCAGTGTATGAGGATGGGCTTGCTGTGTTCACTACACTGGATGTTGATAAGCAGCAATGCGCACAAAAGCTTTTGAAAGAGGCTGTAGAAAAGCAGACGGTTGTTTCGCGTACTCTGACATTTGATAATGATGAGTATGTGTCAAAACGTTTTGCAGATGAAGTAAATTTATTGCATTTTTTGTTTGGGCTGCCGCCAATAAAAGCAAGTGGCTCGGCTGAAAAACGCACATTCAACCGATATATGAAGGATGGTTTGCTATGGGAATTGCAGGCGTTAAACCTTATAACCGGGCTTGACAGCATAGAAGATATGTTGCAGCAATATTTTGAAGGCAGCTGGGACCAGAAAGAGTTTATGAATGTGGAAGGCTGTCTTATTTCAATCAATCCAACCAATGGCTATATTGAGGCAATGGTTGGGGGAAGTGATTTTACCACCACCAATCAGCTCAACCGTGTGATGCAATCACGTCGGCAGGCAGGGTCGGCCATAAAGCCGTTACTGTATACTGCCGCAATTGATTCAAAAAAATTTACCGCTGCTACTACCATTATGGATTCGCCAATTCTGTATTTAGATCTGGAAGGTGGCGACTGGATACCGGAAAATTATGAAGGTGAGTATTACGGGCTTGTGACTTTGCGCAGAGCACTTGCATTATCAATTAATGTTGTCTCGGTGCGTATTGCTGATGGGCTTGGTATTGATACGGTACTTTCATATTTTGCAAAGCTTTTAAAAATATCACGCAATGAGTTAAAAGGAAGGGTGCCGCGGAATTTTTCTATAGCATTAGGTTCTTTTGAGGTGAGTCCTTTTGAGCTGTCGCGGGCGTATGCCATCCTGGCAAATAACGGAAAAAACGTGATTCCGTACTCAATACGATATGTGCAGGATAAAAGCGGTAACATTATCTATAACCCCGAAGAAGAAATTATGGCACAGCTTGCTGAGCAGGAAAAAGATGGAAGCATTCAAATTGTACCGCCTGAAGCAGCACGAATCGTCATAAGTCTTATGCAGTCGGTCATTTCATCCGGTACGGGGCGTGGGGCTGCTATTGGAAGGCCAGTTGCAGGAAAAACCGGTACCACCAGTAACTATCGCGACGCATGGTTTGTGGGATTTACACCACAACTGGTAACTGGCATATGGATGGGATATGATGGCAAGGGGTTGTCCCTTGGACCGGGACAGTCAGGTGGTGCAGTGGTAGCCCCGGTGTGGGGGCAGTATATGAGCTGTGCATTGCAGAAAGAGCCGGTACTGGACTTTGCTGTGTATGGCAACATCACAACTACAAAGGTGTGTGCGGAATCGGGACTTTTACCATCATACTATTGCAAAAAGGTTATTGATGAGCTTTTTATACCCGGCACTGAGCCACAGGAGGAATGCACAAAATGTGCAAGTGGCAGTACATTGCCCACAACAAAAATACCGCATATCAATGTATCTGAAAAGCAGAAGGAACTAATCTTAAAAAAGATGAAGAAAAAGGATGATAATATCCTTGATTCTATAGATAATATGATACGGTGATTGCTTATGGATATTACACAATTTTACATCACACCTGAGGACACTGCACTTCTTATAATTGATGTGCAGGACAGTTTGTTCAATTCTATGGAATATGAGATGCGCAAAAAAGTGGCAAAGAATGTGGGTATACTCATTGAGCTTGCGAAAGCCTATACCCTGCCCATAATCCTTACCGAGCAATATCGCAAGGGGCTTGGGCCTACAATCAAGGAGTTGTTGGACCGCCTTGAGGGTGTTGTTGCTTTTGACAAACTGGCTTTTGACTGTATGAAGGATGATGCCATTTGTCAAGAGATTACACGCATACAACGCAGCACTATTATTATATGCGGCATTGAAGCACATATCTGTGTGCTGACCACCGCGCTTTCGCTTATTAAAGAAAATTATAATGTCATTGTTGCTTCAGATGCAGTGTGTTCGCGGCGCACGCACGAGTGGGATATGGCTCTTCACGCACTCAGGCAAGCAGGGAGCATAGTGTATCCCACTGAAACGATTGCGTTTATGCTGTTACAGAAAGCAGGGACTGAAATTTTTAAGAAACTATCGCCGCTATTCAAATAATCTACGGCGCATCCCACAGTACGGTGTGTGCATCAAATACGGGGCCGTCAATACAGGCACGCTTGTAACCCTGGTTTGTAGCAACAGCGCATCCAGAGCAAAGGCCAATACCACAGCCAAAGTATCGTTCAAGTGAAGCTTCAATGTTCATGTGCGATAGTTCCTGTGTAAGGCGCTTCATCATGATTTCAGGGCCGCAGGTGTACACTATATCAAACTCATTTTTTGCCACAATATCTTTTGCTGCTTCAACAGGATTACCTTTACTACCAGCGCTTCCGTCGTCTGTTGTTACAATCATAGTGTTGGATAGTTCCCTGAAACTATCTAACAGAAAAATATCAGATGCAGTGCGGGCCCCGTAAATATAGGTTACCTGTGTATGTAATGCCACAAGCTTTTTTGAAAGATAATACAATGGGGCATTCCCCACACCGCCACCAACAAGCAAAGCCTTTTTACCCGCCACTAGGGAAAACCCCTTACCAAAAGGGCCAATGCAGTCTATGGGACCCGGTTTAAGGTTAACAATAAGCTGTGTACCACTGCCCACCACACGCACAACAATTGTAAGTGTAGAGGCATCATGGTCAAAGATTGAGAAAGGCCGCCTGATAAGCGGGTCGGTGGTAGTATTCACTTTGATGTTTATAAATTGACCCGGAGCACTCTGCGTGCTGTCAGTGTGTAGTGTAAGCAGATAATGATTGTGTGCAACAGGTTTTGTTTCAATGAGTGTGACCATACTTTCCCTCGTTACTATATGTACAGTACACTATAGCATATACTACAATGGCAATACTATTTTTTTTGTTTGATGGGATTATATCGTATTCTTTTGTCATACATTCAAAAACAATATTTCTTATTTATGAGTAACGTAATGCACATTGGTTTGATGCAAAGATGCTCTACAGTACATAGTGTAATAATATCTTGACTTTCTTTCATTGTATTGATTTGATACGTAATGAGGTTTTATCACTATGATAAAAAATAATAGATTAACGCTGTATGAGGAAACGAAACTTAATAAATTCATAGTTTTTTATAAAGAATATGACCCTGTTACGCAGATAGTGTTGTACGGTTCACGACATAAGTGTAAAAGTAAGCGATATAGACATTGCGATAGTGGTTGATGATATCATACATAGTAAACAGATAGAACGATCAATTGAACAATAATGAAATATAGAATTATGGGCAACTGATGCACTGAGCAGCAGTGCGCATGCACTTCATTATTCATAAAAAGTTATTGCTTTGTAAGGGCTGTGTACACTATAACGGCATGTAGATATTATTTTTACAAATGGGGTGAAATATGCCAAAGACTAAAGAACTTATTTTAGCCATCGATGCAGGCACGCAGTCCATCAGGGCAATAGTATTTAATGTACAGGGAAATGTTGTTGATCTTGTGAAAACGCCCATAGAGCCGTATTTCAGCAATTACCCCGGGTGGGCTGAGCAGGACCCTGAATATTACTGGAAAACATTATGTGCAACCACAAAAAAACTTTTAGCTAAGGGAAAAGTAAAAAAAGATGCTATTCGTGGCGTGACGCTGACAACACAGCGAGATACTGTCATTAACGTGGACAAAAACGGAAAGCCACTGCGCCCTGCAATTGTGTGGCTTGATCAACGCCGTGCAGATACATCAGTGGTAAAGCTTCCGTGGTATATAAAAGCAGGCTTAAAAGCAGTCAATATGCTTGATGCCGTAAAATATTTCATAACCGAAGCTGAAGCTAACTGGATTCGGCAATACCAGCCTGAAATATGGGAAAAGACATACAAGTTTTTGTTTTTATCGGGGTTTTTTTCATACAGATTGACGGGTGATTTTGTTGATTCAACAGGCTGCCAGGTTGGATTTATCCCATTTGATTACAGACTTCAGGATTGGGCACGTGCATCTGATTTGAAGTGGAAACTTTTCCCTATGAGCAAAGATACCTTAGTGCGCCTGGTAAAACCTACTGAGGTTTTGGGTTATATCACAAAAAAAGCTGCCAGTGAAACAGGAATACCACAGGGCCTGCCACTAATTGCTGCTGCAGCTGATAAAGCGTGCGAGGTTTTAGGATCGGGCTGTTTAACACCCAACATTGCTTGTTTAAGCTATGGCACCACTGCAACTGTAGAAACAACCAACACCCGGTATGTTGAAATCATCCCATTTTTCCCTCCATATCCAAGCGCAGTTCCGGGTGCCTATAATACAGAGGTTATGATATACAGGGGCTTCTGGATGTTGAGCTGGTTTGTAAAGGAATTTGGTGCACGAGAAGAGTTGCAGGCAAAGAAGATGGGATTAAAACCCGAAGCACTGTTTGACAGGCTTGTGAAGGAAGTGCCCCCTGGTTCAATGGGGCTTACATTGCAGCCGTACTGGTCGCCGGGTGTTAAGGTGCCGGGTCCTGAGGCAAAGGGTGCTATTATTGGATTTGGTGATGTACATACCCGTGTGCATATCTACCGTGCAATACTTGAGGGATTGGCATACGCACTGCGTGAAGGTGCGGAACGGACACAGAAGCGAAACAAAGTACCAATTGAAAAGCTACGAGTATCCGGTGGTGGTGCACAGAGCGATGTTGCAATGCAGCTTACTGCTGATATTTTTAATCTGCCTGCAGAACGGCCTCATACCTTTGAAACATCAGCGTTAGGTGCTGCAATTGACGCTGCAGTGGGGTTAAAGATGTATCCTGATTTTAAGACCGCAGTGAGTGCAATGACACGTGTAGGAAAAGTATTTTATCCCAATCCAAAGGAAGTGGAAATCTATGATAAGCTGTATAAAAAAGTGTACCAGAAATTATACAGCCATTTGAAACCGCTGTATGAAGATATACGCGAAATAACCGGATATCCTGAGAAAAGGTAATACGATGGAAACAGTCTCCGGTGTACTATGTGAAGTGTGCCACACACAAGAGGCAGTGGTGCGCTGCGATGGGTGTGGTAAAGCGCTATGCAAACAGTGCCGTGTGTTTGATATCTGGTGCTATGGATGCGGACACGGCAATACCAAAGCCTTCTGCAAGAAGTGCAATGATGATCCTGCTATAAATATCTGGAAAACACCCGTGTAAATTAGTTGCTACATATTATCGGCAACAGCCTGACCAAATTCTGAGCATTTCAATAGAGTAGCGCCTTCCATCTGCCGCTCTAAGTCGTATGTTACACGTTTTTGTTGAATGGTTTTCTCAAGACCTTTGATGATTAAATCAGCTGCTTCCTTCCATCCCAAAAAGCGCAACATCATCTCGCCGGAAAGAATAAGAGAACCAGGGTTAACCTTATCCTGATTTGCATATTTTGGTGCGGTACCATGCGTAGCTTCAAATACTGCCGCATCATCGCCAATGTTTGCGCCTGGCGCCATGCCAAGACCGCCAACCTGTGCAGCCAGCGCATCTGAGATATAGTCGCCGTTCAGGTTAGGGGTAACAATAACGTCAAACTCGTCGGGGCGCAAAAGAACCATCTGAAACATTGCATCGGCAATACGGTCTTTTATTACAATTTTGCCTGCTGGCGCCTTGCCATTAAAGTGAGCCCACAGGTCATCTTCGGTGATAATGTAGTTGGCAAATTCTTCTTTTGCTGTTTGGTAGGCCCAATCCCGGAATGCCCCTTCGGTAAATTTCATGATGTTGCCTTTGTGCATTATTGTCACACTTGGGCGATTGTTGTCGATTGCATAGCGAATAGCTGCTCGCACAATGTTTTTGGTATTCTCAATGCTTATAGGTTTTACGCCAATACCTGTATCATAATTCAAGGACTGCCCCATTTCGTTATTTAAAAAATCAATGACCTTCTTTGCTTCAGGTGTTCCCTGCTTCCATTCAATGCCGGCATACACGTCTTCCATATTTTCCCTGAATATAACCATATCAACTTTCTCAGGATTTTTAAGCGGGCTTGGTACCCCGGCTAAATGGCGCACGGGACGTACGCACGCATATAGTTTCAGAACCTGACGCAGTGTAACATTTATGCTTCGTATGCCACCACCCACCGGTGTGGTAAGCGGGCCTTTGATAGCAACTTTATATTTTTTTATTCTTTCCAGTGTTTCATCAGGAAGCCAGCTTCCTGTGGTGTTAAATGCTTTTTCGCCGGCAAGTATCTCCTGCCATTGAATTGTACGGGTGCCACCGTATGCTTTCTTCACTGCTGCATCCAGTACAATCTTTGTTGCACGCCAGATATCAGGACCGGTACCATCGCCTTCTATAAAAAGTATAACCGGGTTATCGGGTACCTGTATGGTGCCGTTTTCATATTTGATTATTTCTTCCATAGCCTCACTCTTTAGTAAAAGATTTTTTGTAAGTTACTATCGCCCATACATAAAATGTGGCGATAGTTAGGTGCAATATGCACACTGCCAATTACAATATCAATGATATGAAACGTTTCTGTGAAAATAATAAATATCAAAAAATATAGCACAGGATAAAGTATTTGACATACATTTTAACACATACACAGAATGTCAAAAGAAAAATAGCATAACGTGTAATTTTACAAAAAGAATTATAGTATTTTCTTAAATGCTGTGATTTAATTGTAATTACATATAACTGGTTATCCTGAATCCCGGCTTGTGCCGGGAGAGGCTCGATTTATATTGGGACAGGCTACAACAATTCTATTTTTATGGAGGACATATAGAATGAAAGAACTCATCATAATCGGCGCAGGACCTGCAGGTATGGCTGCATCAATCTATGCAGTGCGGGCAGGGCTTGATACCCTGGTGCTGGAAAAGATTTCTCCTGGAGGACAGGTAATGCTTACGTATGAAATTGAAAATTATCCTGGTTTTGTTGAACCAATTGAAGGCTGGCAGCTTGCAGGCAATATGGAGCAGCAGGCACGCCGCCTGGGGGTAACCATAGAAAGTAAAGATGTGGAATCTGTGAAGAAAATTAATGATGTATTTGAAATAAAGACTACAGATGGCACTATGCTACAGGCGCGCGCGGTGATTGCAGCAACTGGTGCATCACTCAAGCGGTTGGGAGTGCCCGGCGAGTCTGAGTTTACAGGCCGTGGTGTGTCGTACTGTGCCACCTGTGATGCTGCATTTTTCAAGGATATGGTGACTGCTGTGGTAGGTGGCGGCAATACGGCGCTTGAGGAGGCACTGTATTTGACACGATTTGCATCCAGGGTGTATCTAATTCACCGGCGGGATGAATTCAGAGGGCAGAAGATTTTACAGGATAGAGTTCGGGCTAATCCAAAGATTGAACTGGTTCTGGATACTGTGGTTACACAGGTGAATGGAGATGAAAAAGTGCAGACAGTAACCATCTTAAATAAAAAGACAAACAAAACAAGCCAGCTTGCTGTGAATGGTCTTTTTATATTTATTGGCTACACACCAAATACTGCATATCTACCTAAAGAAGTGTTGAATGAAGCGGGACAGGTTAAGGTTGATATACATATGAAAACACCTGTACGCGGGCTTTTTGCAGCAGGTGATCTGCGTGAAGGATCATACCGTCAGGTACTAATGGCAGCAGCTGATGGCGCAACCGCATCAATCAGCGCCTACGAGTATATCACTCATAAGGAATGGTGAGAGTAATCACATCAGATATAGTTCCATTCATTTAAGCAAATAATACTATTTAAATATATTTACTGAAAGTATCAAAACACTCATACAGCCGCTCCTGTATACTTTGAATACGTTGGGGATCAATGCTTAGTGTGTGTGGATCAAAATATTTTTCATTCAGAAATAGTGCCTTTGATAAAGAGATACGTATAACGGGCAGCAAATGTTTTGTATAGCGTTGCATAATATACCGCTTTGTGGGGCTTCCGATGCAAAAAGGGGTGGTGACAGTATATCTTTCGCCAGTGAATGCTTTCTTCAAAATACCCAACAATTTTAATGTGAGCGTTTCATCACAGGTTGTAATGTTGCTTCCATTACTGACAATATGCTCCAGTGTGATGATGGGTCGGGGGCTTCCAGCGTCAATGGCAACGGGTGGTGCAACAGGTGCTACCGTATGACATACAACGATAAAACGGCTTGTTTTTATTGCCTGTTCAATCCTGCTGTGGAAGGGAAAAAAGTAGCGTTTAATCATGCCGGCAATAGCAATCTCATCAGGGAATACCCCCTGAGGGAAGATTCCTTTTTTTTGTGAGGTGGTTATTTTAATAACACCATTGTGTGTCTTTGGCGGGAGTAAGTACGGATCACGGTCAACATCAATAAAAAGACGGTGAATGGGAGTGCTTATCACCGTGCCTATCTGGTTAAGTGTAAAGCATTCAACAGCACCTGTATCAGCTTCAAAGAATAATTCCAGCGGACTTAACACACATAATTCAGCCAGTTCATCAGGGACTTTATACCCACCGTGTGGTATTATAAAAAGATAAGGTTTTTTCATACATGATGTACGTGCAAATTTTATTATTATTTTTTAAAGGCACAGGCAAAAACATGGTACTATGATACAGCACACGCCATCCACCATAATGAGTGAAGTGCATTATGATAGTAATGTATTGCAAACCATAATAAATTATGCAAGTAATTTATATTGACTAAATATATGGAATATGGTTTCATTGTGAAGTATTATGTGTATGAATAACGATGTTTGCACTTATAGAGCGGAGTGCGTGTAATTTCACTTTTTTTCAGGAGGGAATATTTTTAATGAAACCATACTCTATTGACAAATTAGGCGAGGATATTCTTGAAATTTTAGCAAATGATGCAAAGGCAACACCAGAGGATATTGCACGGCAGCTCAATGTGAGTGTTGATAAGGTGCAAAAATATATAAAGAAACTTGAAAAAGACCGTATTATTCTAAGATACAAGACGCATATTAACTGGCAACGCATCAAACAGCATGAAGTGCGTGCACTCATTGAAGTAAAAGTTACGCCGCAACGTGGTGTGGGCTTTGATTCTGTAGCTGAAGTGATCTACCGTTTTCCTGAGGTCACCGCAGTGTATCTTCTTTCCGGTGGATATGATTTGCTGGTACAGGTTGAAGGACCTTCGCTGAAAGAGGTTGCAACATTTGTGGCTGAGAAGCTTGCAACAATAGATCATGTGCAGTCAACCGTAACTCATTTTATGCTGAAAAAGTATAAGGAAGATGGCGACATCCTTGTTGATCAGCCGGAGGGCAAACGCCTGCCAGTAAGTTTTTAAGCGGTGTATGCATATACTCAACAGGATTTTTCAACAGTTACTATCGCACTATGGGCCGCAACACTGGTGGCCAGCAAAGACTCAATTTGAAGTAACTATCGGCGCACTACTGGCTCAGAATGTCTCGTGGACTAATGCTGCAAAGGCAATTGCTAATCTTGAAACGCATAATCTGTTGTCAGCACAAAAGCTTCACAGTATAGGTGCTGAGGCGATAGCTCCTTTAATAAAGTCTTCAGGCTACTATAATCAGAAAGCAAAAGCCATCGCAGTGTTTTTACAATGGTTTACACACTATGATTTTAGCTTTGAAACGTTGCAGGAGCTTCCCACCGATACGCTGCGTGAAGAATTGTTACAGCTTCCACGAATTGGTCCTGAGACTGCCGATTCAATATTGTTATACGCACTGGAAAGAAAAATATTTGTGGTGGATGCCTATACAAAGCGCATATTCACGCGCCTTGGGCTTTTAACCGGTCATGAAGATTATGTTGCAATACAGGAATATTTTCACAAAAATTTTACAGGAACAGTTCATGATTATAATGAATACCATGCATTAATTGTGAAGCATGGCAAGGATGTGTGTAACAAGCGTCCACACTGTGATAAGTGTTGTATAGAAAATTGGTGTAAAAAAATAATATAAACTTTGTAGTTCTATTATACCATAAATGCTAATATAGAAGATTTATTGATTTCTCTTGATTAAGGTTTTAAAAGATTGTATAAATTTATAAATATCGTTCAGCTGTGTTTGAATAATTCGACAAAGTTCATTTATATTAATCTTCCAATAAATGTGGACTAATCTATTTCTAAAATGAGCCATCATTATTAAAGTATCAGTGAATGATGTATCAAGTAAACCCTGTTCGTTCATAATTATGAAAGTATCTGCATAATCATTTGGTGGCCTGAAATTATTTTTTGCTATTAAATGATTACATATCTTTTCATTTATTTCAAATGTATAATGTTTCATATCATTTCATTTCTTGTCATTATTTAGAATATAATTCTATCTGGATGCAGATATATGTATTAAAAAATCAAGAGTAAAATATATATTTAGTACAAAAGTTATAACAGAAGATGTTGAATTAGTTTTATCTATCTATTAGAGGCTTATTCCGTAATTTTAGGAAAATTATACAAAATACAAAAAAATGTAAGTGCTTTTAATTCCAATGCAAAGATGAATTAATAGTTAAAAAGGGTCTTATACACGTGCCGTACAGGGATGTACGGCATACTTCGATAAACTCAGTACGGCGCATCAGGATGCGGGCGTGCTTCGGCGGGGCTCAGCAATCATGCTTCGACAAGCTCAGCAACTGAGCTTTTATATATCATCACAGGTGGCTATAAATAATGTCATTCAGGAACGCCCGCCGTGGAAGTATTATTTAGTACAGAAAAAAGCCGGGGGTAAAGGGATATATATATTGGGCTATAACAACGACACACGCACCGCGGGGTTTTTATTGAAACAGTCTTTTTATGCAATACTATTATTGACATACGAGTTTTTTATTCATAATGAATTAACGCAAATATGAAATACCTTTTTGATGTATCATCTTATTTCGCAAAAATACGGAAAGAGTGTTATTAGATAAATATGTTACGTGCATGTTTGGTGTAAAATCTTTCTCATAAAATGTAAAAAAATAATTGATAAATTATTTGTGCATTACAATATCGTAAACGTGAATACTCGCCCACCGTAAAATCTATAGTTAACGCTTTTATTTAGTTATTGGCAGACAGGTTACTCATCATTTGTATTGATTTGTTGAGGGTAAAAAAGACTTGCTTTACTGTGAACAGAAGAAAGATTCTAATTATGTGAGCAAGCGTGTTTACCATTTATTGAAGCAGTAGCCGTAGGGGATAGTGAGGATATAATTTCATAATAATAGGAGGTCTGGTATGAGAACAAATGCACCGCGGTCTGTCATATGGTGGATATCAGTTATCATTGGAGGGCTTGGGATTATCGGTAAGTTTGTTGCATTGCCGGTATTGACGGCACATTCATGGTGGCTGGTAACAATAGGCTTTATTATACTGGCGCTTGCCACTGTTGTTAAAGGATTGTAATTTTACAGTAACTATCGCCCCAAAAATATTTGTATTTAGGGGAATTGTATGACCGAGCACAGCATACCTGCCGCGTTGGATGCTGTGTTAGGGTTATACACATCCAGCTTCCATATACCATCCACAACAAAATTGTAACGGAATGCTCCTCTGGGCAGGCGCTTTTGCAGGCGCCATATTCCGTTTTTGTCTTTTTGCAGCAGATCAATTTCGGGATTCCAGTTGTTGAAATCGCCTGCAAGCGCCACCATAGTTGCTTTAGGCGCGTACAACCTGAATTCCACCAGCCGTATGTTTTCATCCAGTATTTTAAAGCTGACCTGTGTGCCTTCAGCAAGTTTATCCTGACGAACAATGGAAAAATATGAGCCTGCATTGTCATCAGCGATGTCCTGATTTACCGGATCGTTAATCCATACATTATCAACCAGGAATTTGTAGCGCACTATACGCTCATCATCATTAAATGGGATGATGTAAAACCATACTCCGTTGTTGCTTCGTTCCATGGGCTGCTTTTTCCAGTATGAAAAATCACCGGCAATATATACCCTGTGAGCGCTGCGATTTTTGTAGGTGATCAACGTGCCACGTAGTATTTGCGGCATTCCCGGTTTACTATGTGAGACAGTTACAGGGGAGGGAGGCATAGCCTTTGAAAGTGTATACAGTGAATAATAAGGAACGCTTTTTGCTGAAGAATACTCACTATTGGAAAAATAACACAGTGAGATGATGAGCAAAATCCATTGCAGCGATTTAGGCATGTACTCTAAGCTCCTGTGGCTAAATTTTGCGCTTATAAATTATATATTAATATGTCGATAGGTATAAAGAAAATATTTATATGATTTTATTTAAAATGGATATTAATATATAATTAACAATGTGTGGTATCATGTAAGTTAAAGAAGTGTACACGTATTTATATTATAACGAGCGTGTGAGGATTAATGAGCGAAAATTATGTTACTATCTTGACGGTTGATTTATGAATAAAGTATGGAATACTCCCCCGCCACTTCCGGCGGCCAGGGTGTATATATAATTTATTATTACTGAAAATATGTTTGATTTTTTACACAGAATATAGCTTCATTGTTTATGTCACATTATGCAGGATAATTACAGGTAAAAAGAGCCCATTATGGCGGTAACCGAAGAGATACAAAATCTGACACCTGAAGAAGAAGCTGAGATTACGCGTATTGTCGATTCGTTTGATGCTGAACTTGCATCTATTGCCACGATGCGTGGTAGTGTTAGCGTGATTCAGGCTGATTCAACTGCGGCTGATTTTACCATTACTCCGGGTCAGAAACAGGAAGAGAGCGAGCTTTTATCCATTGAGCCTGAAGAGATAGTAGATATAACCGATATGATTCAGGAAGTACCGGAAGAAGCTTTGCCTCCGGGTAAGGAAGAAACGGTATCTCAGTTTGAATTTGAAGAACCTGCAACTTTAGAACAGGTCCCCCCGGAAGAAAAGATAGCAGTTGAAGAAAAACTGCCTGAAGAGTTGCTGGAAGAAGAAATTCCTCCATTTGAGAAAAAGGTGCCACCTGCAAGGCCTGCAAAGAAAGAAGTAAGCCCGCTTGATGAACTGGAAGAACTTACCAGGTTTGAGCCGGAAACCGTTGAAGCTCATGAAATCAGTACTGATGAATTTGTCACAGAAGAACCGCGTATCCCACAAGATGTGAGCCTGGATGAGGATATACATCTTTCAGAGATTGGCACAGAAGAAGTATCTGAAATTTCTGAACTCAAAGCCGATGAACTTCCTGAAGCTGATATGGCAACACTGGGTCTTGATGAAGAAATGTCTGAACCTGCAGCGTTTGAAGAAATATCTAAAGAAGAAACTCCACGGGCTCGTTTTGAAACGCCTTCATTTGATGAACTGGAAAGCTTTGAAGAGCCTGTAAGAAAGGCAGAAAAGGTTGAACACGTTGTAGATGAGTTGCAACCTGAGTTTGAGGGTCTGGAAGAAGAACCACAGCCAATATCAATGGAAGAAAGCGTGGAGATTTCCGATGCAGAATTACGGCGACTAAAAAAAGCTCTGCTGCTTCTACATCCCGTACTCAGAAAAAAAATTAAAGAAATTATTTTACAGGATCAGCTTTCTCCTGATGATACACGTAAATTAATTGATCTGATACTTGCTAATAAACCTGAAGATAATATTCAGCGCTTTATTGAAAAGAAGCTTAATATACGGCTGACCCTTGAAGAAGAAATGCCGCACCGAAGGGTTATTACTGCGCGTCCTGAATATACCCGTGAAGGGATGCAGCGGCAGCAGCGGTTGCTCAGGCAAACAAAGATTATTGCAGCAGCGGTGCTCATTGGGTTTACATTGACAGTAACTATCTATCAATATGTGTATAAGCCTTTTATGGCAAAACGACTTATCAATAAAGGTGTGGCGCTGATACTGGAACCGGGTGACCCTGCTACAAAGAAAGTAAAGGATTACAAAAAAGCAGAAGAGTATTTTGACTACGTTGACACGCATTATAAAAAAGATTACCTGTATGGCTACAATGCGTATGCACGGGCATACTTTAAAAAGAGAGAATTTGACTATTCATATTCAAAATTAAAGCGGGCATTCCAGATAAATAATCGTGATATTGACACACTGAATAATACGGGCTATTTCTTTGCAAAAATACCAGAGAACTACTACAACCGTATCCAAAACGATGCAATAAGAACATTTGCACCCAAAGGCACCTATGAGATTTCGCAGGTTGATATGGCAATAATGATGTATAACAGGGTGCTGGCAATAGATCCCAAAAATATCACTGCAATGTTTGGCATAGGCAACGCATATCTGTATCAGGGCCAGTATTTAAAATCGCGCCAATATTTTGAGAATATTCTAAAAGTGGACCCTGATTCCTGGGTTGGATATGCGGGGCTCCTTAATCTTTTTATTGAGCGTGACAATCTGCCTGAGGTGCTTTCCATACACACTGACCTGCGTGCGCGAGATATTTTAACGGATATCCCTTCACCACTGCTGGCTAAACTGGCACATTATTATATTGGCAAGAACCGTTCAGATACATTTAATGTGCGTGTTGACCTGGGTATACAATCACCACGGCTTAAGGATGAAGGCGACAACCTGATACCAGCATGTCGTGGCGTGCTTGATGCATTAAAAGAAAAGGACCCTGATTATCCGCCACTGTATGTTGCAAGTGCAAAGTTAGCAGCAGCGCAGAAAAATCTTAAGCTAGTTGAAATGCTGCTTAAAGAAGCAGAAGAAAAAGCTGAAGAGAAAGGTGAGCGCTATTTTGCAGCATTGCATCTTTTAGGTGAATACAACTATACCATAAAGCAGCCTGTTGAAGCATATAAGTATCTGAATGCAGCAATTACTGCGTATCAATATCCGCCAGAGTTTACCTATGAGGATTTTTACTATGAGTCTGAGTCAATAGGCAAAACATACGCCTGCCTTGGCCATATCTTTTATTATTTCTTTGATAAAGTTAAATTCAGGTTTGGCGATGAGCTTGATGAAACATTGTTAGATGAGGACGCCGACAGGATGGCAAATTTAGACATTGCGCGGCAAAAGTATGAGCTTGCAATTCAGGAAAACTTTTCATCGTCTGAAGTTCGCTATAACCTGGGCAGGATATACTATGTTAACCAGAATTATCAGCAGGCACTGGAGCAGTGGCTAAATCTGTATGAAGATATAGTCACCAATCCACAGGTTATGTTTGCGATAGGCAACGCATTCTATCATATGAATAACTTAGAGGCAAGTAAGGGCGAATATTTAAAAATGATTGCGGTATTTGAACGCAAGGCGGAGGCAATACGATTGCCAAGGCCAGAACGTAAAGAGCATCTTATAATATTCCAGTCGCTTGCATCTGCATATAATAATTTAGGTGCAGTGTATCAGGTTCAGGGAAATGAAACAAAAAGCAGCATTGCATACTGGAAGGCAATTGATTATGCATCCCGTATAGGTATGGAAAACGAGTTTGCTCGTGTCAATCTGGCACGTGGATTTAAGCCGCGCACCACACCCATTATGCCCATTCTTGATGAAAATATCCCCTACAGCATTGATATATTCAGAGCTGAAATGCGGTAATGTTGGGTAGTGATCCATCCGCTGTGTTGCAGTGCAGAGTCTGCTATGTAGTAGTAAAAAATGCTTGTGTTAATGCGATATATGTGTATTATGTCGCATCAACCATTTATACAAATATTGGTATCACACTGCTATACTAAACGTTACATCCAGTGCAGCAATGAATGGATCCAGGATATGACTGGAAGCAGGTTGAATCCTTGATCTGATGTAATGGAGGAAAGCAATTTTTAATTATTCAGGACTCTGTGATTGTTCTTCCTGATTATACACTGTGTGAAATGAAAAGAATAATTCTATTTTCAAAAGAAGGTGAAACTGTATGCACACTGTTCAACTGTGCTATGAAGAAGAGCATAATGCATCAACATGCACGCCATCTGATCACGCAATTTTAGATTATATAGCGCAACACTCTTTTGCACCTGATACACGGTTTTTGCTCAAAACTGAAAGCTTTGTGCTTTCAAGCGCGTATACCAATAACAAGATGCTATCGCTTTCAAATTCGCGTACACGGATTCTTCCCCATCAGATTGAAAGCACCTACACTGTGGTAAATTCACTGCATAAGCGCTTTTTAATTGCCGATGAGGTTGGTCTTGGGAAAACTATTGAAGCAGGGCTCATTATTAAGGAACTATCGTATAGATATAATTATGACAGGGTGTGTATTGTATGCCCCGCAAGCCTTCAGTACCAGTGGCAGCACGAGATGAAAAGCAAATTCAATGAAGAGTTTGCGATAGTTGATAAAAAAATGTACACACGGTATAAAGGTAATCCATGGGTAGTAAATAAAATAATCTGCTCCATTGATTTTATAAAAAACCGTGCATTTATAGAAACGCTATCGCAGGCCAGCTGGGATACGGTTGTTATTGATGAAGCCCATAGGTTGCGACGCGATGCTACCACGCAGACAAAATCATATCAGGTGGCAGAACTTTTAGCAAAAAACAGCAAGGCATTATTATTGCTATCAGCAACACCATTTAGAGGTAAATTAGAGGAGCTGTACTACCTGCTTTCACTTCTAGATAAAAATCTTCTGGGCCCCATACATAGCTTTCAGGCAACCTACTGTGTGCCAGATGCTGACCTTGGACCACTCAAAGAAAAAATTGCTCAGGTTGTCATACGCCGTACCAAACGAGAGGTGGGGGGATTTACAAAACGGCTTGCAAAAACTATACGCTTTGAAATGCACCCTGAAGAGCGCATGCTCTATGATGCAACCACACAGTATGTTGCTGATCAGTTTAACAAGGCCATGCAGACAGAAAACCGTGCCATTGGTTTTGTTATGACAGTATTCCAGAAACTATCAGACTCTTCGTCGTATGCGCTACTGTGTGCATTAAAAAAGAGGCATGAGTATTTGTCTGGCCTTTTAGCACAAAAGGTAGCTACCAGGTATGATAACATGACTTTAGATGAGGAGGACCTTGAGGATATAGATAAAGTAGTGCAGGTTGAAAGCGTGGATATTGAAGAAGAGATTGCAACCCTTTCAAAGCTCATAGAGATGGCACAACATGTTACAAGGAATAAAAAGGCTGAGAAGCTTGTGCAACTTATAAAAAAGTTGAAAGCGGAAAACCACCAGAAGATATTGATCTTTACACAGTTCAGGACAACACAGGATTATTTAGCCGATGTGCTGAAAAATCATAAGGTTGTGCTGTTTCATGGCTCATTGAGCAGAGACGAGAAGGAGCAGGCAATAGAGAATTTCAAAAATGAGGCTGAGATATTAATATGCACCGAGGCGGGAGGTGAAGGACGCAATTTACAGTTTTGCAATGTGCTCATTAATTATGACCTGCCGTGGTCCCCACTTAAGGTGGAGCAGCGCATTGGCAGAATACACCGCTTTGGGCAGCCGAATAATGTGATCATCTATAATTTTGCAACCAAACACACCGTTGCCGAACGAGTACTGGAAGTGCTGAACCATAAGCTTAAGCTTTTTGAGGAATCATTAGGCACACCGGATGTGATCCTTGGCGATATTGCCGATGAACGATTTTTCAACAATATTTTTATGGAGCTGATTGCAGGCTTTAAAAGCAAAAAACGTATCACAAAAGATATCGACACCCACTTACAGAAAGCCCGATCAAGCTACAGTAAATTGCAAGAATTGACAGTTGCCAGAAGAATTGATCTTAATTTTGACGAGTATTATAAAATCACCATGCAGGAGCGGGAGTTTTCCAATAAGCGTATTGAGCAGTTTATCAATGAACTAAAAAAGGTTGATGATTCTATAAAAAATTATATTTCCGAACAAAACCCCAAAAACAGATTGTACTTTGTGCGCTATAACCCGGTTACACATACACCGGTGGGTAGGTATGGAACCTTTGTAAGTGAGATAGCGTTAGAAAATGAGTCACTGGAATTTCTGGCCTTTGGCCATCCTGTTGTTGACTGGAGCATTGCGCAATGCCAGCAAGTGGATTTTGGGGGGTTATCTGGAATCAAGCAGATTACATGCCCGTATGATTGCTGTGGTTTAATTTTTCACTACCTTCTGACTGTCAAAGCAAAAGAGCAGGTGCAGCATATTGTCCCGGTATTTGTGTCAAAGGATGTTGTGAGTCAGGCTGTTGTGGATGATATTGAACGGGAGGCATTACGCCAGTATGGATGTGCGGTGAGCGTGGCGGATGATGTGGCAGGGGAATATTGCGGCAATATTCACTATTACTATGAACTATCGCGTAAAAGACTTGAAAAAAAGGTTGGGGCGATAGTTACCGAAATAAAAGAATCCATGAATCTTCATATTGACCCATGCAAGGAAAGGATACAGCAGCATTACGTGCAGGAAATGGAATACCTGCACAAGCGACTGGAGTGGCAGGAATGTCAGCAGAAGTGGTACGACAGGGACATGCACAGTGCTATTACCAGGACAAAAAATATGATAAAAAAAATAGAGGAAGAACATCACAGCCAGATGCAGCAGTATTACGCATTTACTGATGTGACATGGCAAACCAGGCTTGTAAATGCGGGAATACTGGTGTGCACATCGGCATCATTTTGACATTGCTTTTTTAAGCTTCTCTATTTCCTGAGTGGTAGGTATGAATTGAATCCCCATACCAGCTTTTTTGTCGCCTTCTTCATGCGTGCGTATCCAGCGTACGGTGCCTTTTAAGCTTATGGTTTCTTCTGGCCCTATGTATATCTCAATGTCAACAGTGCTCCCCGGATGCACTGGTTCAGGCGTTGCAATGAACATCCCGCCTTCACTCATGTCGTGCGCAGTGCTGAAGGTTATGCCATCCATGCTTTCAACTACAGATTTGCATTTTTTTGAAACACGGTTATATTTTCGCTTTTCGGCCATAGGTACCTCGCTTGTGTGGTGTTGTGTTGAGACACATTCACATATTATATATGATATGCAATGAGATTGCAATAAAAAAATTTTTGATATACTATATAGATACTACCACCGTTACAAATAGAAAAATTTACAACCTTGCCGTGCTGCCTGCTATCAACGATATATACAGCCGCTTCCAGCTTGATGCAGGGTCGGCAAGCGGAGATGGGTAATTTTGAGTATATCCTGATTTTCCATATATGATGTTAGTTCCAAAGCGATCAATCTGGAATATGGGAAATTTAGGCGTGGTGTTGTCAGGCTTCAGGGCCGCTACAAATGAGGATGGCAGAAAAAGGGCAGCATCCACTCTAACACGAAGCATGTAAAAGAAACACATGTCTATGAGAACATAGGGCTTGAATATATATTAAGACAAAAGGGTGGTCAAATATTAAATTCATTTCCTCTTCACACCACAACAAATAAAATGATTGCAAATGTTACTGGCAGTTTTAAGGTATACATGCTATTACTATAGATGTGAGCAGGAGCACACGTGCGTATCTTTTATTCATACAGAAAAGCATTGTTCCCGCACTGTGGGATAACCGTGCCCATTAAAAGAAAATGGGTGGCGCAACGTTATGCACAGGGTAACACGGTTATTGTGTATCCAGTGAAATCACTGCGGGATTATTTTTCCATAAACAATGTGGGTGTTCTTGCAGAGGTGCTGAAAGTGGAGCTGGCGGGCAACATGTATTTGTTGTCGTTAAAGGGCTTAAAGCGTGTAAAGATACTTAAACGGCAGGGAGTATGGAATTGCCAGTATGCAGAAATAGATCAAACGCAGACAATAAAAACTGAAATAGCCGAAAAGATCAGGAAAAAAGCGCAGGAGTTGATATTTCTAATTAATGTTGATGAATCTGACAAACTTATTCATCTTTTAAATTATATTTCCGATGGAGCGCAGCTTTCAGATTTTATTGCAAATTATTTCATACTGGACTATGATGAACGTATAGAATTGCTCAATACCATTGATGTAAAGCAGCGCATCACAAAGATAATAGCGATTTTAAGTGAACTGATTACAGGCATAAAGAAAAAAAGGGAGAACGAAATACATGAAAAAGAAAATATACCAGGATGAAGTGCTGTACACCATTGCATGGTCGCCCGTGTATAAGTTTGATAAATATTCAATAACCAAGATTATTCCCGAACTGGCTGGCATTGTTGCCATAATGGAAAAGCAGAATGAGGAAACATATCATTACGTGTTGTTTTACAGTTGCTGGCGCGACGGTATGCGGTTAGGGCTTAAAAATTTACTTGACCCAATTTTTACACGGCATCCGGATCTGGCAAAAGCAATGGAAGGAAGGGAACTGTGGTATAAGTACACGGCTGTAGATTCCAATCCATTTGATTTGCAGGATATATTGTGGTGGCTTATACAGAACTATGAACCGGAATTAAATGATATAAAAAATTACGAAGACTCAAAACGGTATAAAAATATATATGTGCGTGAAATGGAGCTAAGTAAAGAAACCGTAGTAGAACGACTGCCAAAATTTGGATTTTAATTGGCAAGCTTAACATCATCCAGTGTATAGATGTGACTCACATTTTGCTTTAAGGCTAAAAATTCCAGGATAAATTTTAAACGTGCTGCAGCATCAAGGGGTGAAGCAGAAATGGTATCAATACGGGTTAAAAACTGCTGCATTCTGCGGACATTCTGCGTACGCTTATCTTTATCGGTTTCAAAGATATCTTTTTTGAAAAGCAGGTATGTTTCGTATATGGCTTTTATAATATTTTCATTTTCTACAAGATAGGCAATATACAGGTTGGTATCAGAGTTGTGCACGTTTCGGGTAAAAAATTTAATCAAAGGCAAAATAATATCCGGATAAAGATGCTGGTTTATAAGCTCTTTAACTTTTGCTTCCAGCTCTGAATCTGTCATTCGCTTTGTTGGGTATGCCAAATTAATAATATAAGGATTCCCCCGCTGCACCTTGGTGTATACAAAATCAAGAAATCGGTCAAGCGAGTCTTTGCGCTCCATATCAAGCTCGCCAAACGCTCCGTCAAGGATGTCCTGTGCTATATCTTCAAGGGGGCGCCGTTCTTTAAGCAATGATTCAATATCTTTTATTTTCTTTTTCTGTTCCATGGGTCTGGATGGTCACTATTTCACTCTATAAGCATTTCATGCAAATCAGATTTAATCTTTGTGATAATGCTTTTATTTACTGTTCCTAATTCCTTAATAATTCTTTTTTTGTCAATAGTTCTGATTTGATCCAGCACTATATATCCAATTTTATTCTGAAATTTCAGTTGTACTCTGTTTGGATAAATGTGTGATATTTTTTTTCTTTTTCATCAAACAGCATATCCACAGTTGAAGTGTTGCCCGGTACTTTAAGAATAGTATTTGGTATGCGAATACCTTTTGAGTTGCCAATCTTTATAATTTTAGTTCTCATATTGATTGTACTTGATTATTGTAATTACAATGTAATTTCACAAAATAATTTTAGCAAGCACAATATTTCACGATTTATTCCTTAAATAGAATTTGTGAGCATAATAAATATAGCGTACACTACCGCCGTCTTCAGCGGCGGGGGTGTAGACTTATTATTAACAAAATATTGTTAAGAAATTATTAGTAAAAATATTTATCAATGATGCATGCGACGCGTAATAACAGATGTTTAAAGAAACATGTCACTCAATATATATACCTAAAAACGCTTCATTACTGATAACTTAATAGCTTCTTTTAGCTGATTATCACTGTTATATTCATACACATTGATAACAGCACTCACAAGGGAGTACTGGTAAAAAGTAAAGCCAGCCAGGCCAAAAAATACAAGCTGAAAATTATTATCATGTGTATATCCACGGTATGCAAGGGCAGCACATGCAGCAGTTGACACAAATGAAAGTATACCTACGGAATAGTTGCCTGTGTAAAAATGCCCAAAACCAGGTACAACCAGAGAGGAAGCTACTGAAAGCCACACATACTTTTTTGGCCGCTTTGTAAAATCTTCAAACGTCTTTTTAAACTGTGTTGCTTCATTACGAAGTGATTCGTCAGCACTTGTTGCAATAAAATTGGATAGATCCTTCTCTGCATCACTGTAGTAATGTAACACTGCTTTAGTGTAGATAAAGTTAAGCTGTGCCTGCTCTTTCAAAATGCCATCTGGATACATGGAAAAATATTCCTGGAAGTTACGGTATGCAAAAAACGCAGAGCCTTCAAGCAGGCGCATGGTGGCTATATTATACAGTGCGTGCTCTCCCCACGGTGTGGTGGAAAATTTTTGATAGCAGTCAAAGGCAAGATCTGTGGCACGGTAGTAATTGCCACCTTTAAAGTATGCTTTTGACATGATGAGCAAGCTGTGCGGATATTCACTCCCATCAGGATAGCAATACTGATAGCGCATGCATTCGGTTATAGCGTGATAGTATTCTTTATTATTATAATGTGTTGCTGCCAGGTCTAATAGGGGATCAGCATACGCCCTGGCGTATATCACGCATAGACATACTATTATGCAGATTTTTTTCACTGTTGCATCCATTGTGGTAAAAATTGTTCAGGATTATAATGCAAATACTCATTCCATATTTTTGTGCGATAGTTACTGTGTAGTAGCTCATTGTAATGTATGGCACTTCTATATGCTGAGTAAATATTTCCGCCATAGCCAATGACTGTGAGCGCGCCAAATGTGTACGCAAGCCCTGTATAGCCTTTTGTATATGAAATGTATGTTGCCCCTGCAAGCACAGCTATGGTAAGAGCGCTGATAATGCCATCACTATAATGGCGTGCATACAGGTGGCCTGCACCAGGAACAATTGCAGATATCCCTGCAGCTATGTATGGATGTAGTGTTTCACGTTTGGCATTGTTTAACAGAACAAACATCTCCTGCATGGGCTTGAGCACATCGCTGTGTGATGAGTAAAACGCCATGGCTGCATCCCAATCGTAGCAGGCAACATGCACGGCAAGGATATTTTTATATATAAGCATTTGCAGCTGTGGATCCCGGTTACTATCGCACATAAAAAGAGTGTGCAGCGCATCAGAATATTGCCCAAGCGACGTGTAAACATTTGCCAGAAGAAGGTAATGTTGGATTTCCTTATTGGTCTTTTGGTGTAATGTCAGTGCCGCTTCATTGAGCCTGTTACCTTTGTAATAACAATAGGCAATGCTATAATCCATATCTGCACCTGTCATTATCTGATATCGTCTAAGCTCTGCAATACACTGGTAGTAGTCCTGCTTCTGGTAGAGTGCAGCAATGAATTGTTGCTGGCTGCCAGTGTTAAGAAGCATTAAAGTTACGATAAGCGGTGCAAACATGGTGGTCACTCAAAAATACGTTGTGGTAGCGGATTGTGCTGTGGAATGGTGTAAGGATTACAACGTATAAGCCTGTCGCCGGCAAGAAAGCCACCAACGATAATGCCGTAGCGCATCACTGCCTGCCTGCCATACTCGCTGCATGTTGGTGTGAAGCGGCAATTTGGGCCGTCCTGCGGCGATACCACAACCTGGAACAAGCGGATGAAAAAGTAACCAATTGCCTGGGCAGCATTATACACGTGCGGTGTGGTGTTCGTGCGCCTTTGCGCTTCAGCAGGCACAGTAACATCAGCATCCCAGGGCGGGAAGTGGGCGCATACGGGGGTTGCGGTAATGATACAAAGTATGATGAGAGCTTTTTTCAAAACCATTGACATTACTCCTACATATAGTATCGTTTTTGCTCGGCTACTGTGCTTCTGGGAAATCGTCCATAATGGTGTCCTGGCCATATCGTAGTATCATCCGGTAGGGATAGTATCCGGTAAATTGATTCCATTATCTGTTTATATGACCCACCTGGCAAATCAGTACGTCCCATACCTTCGGTGAACAATGTGTCGCCGGTGAAGATGTGTCCTGGCGTATACAGGCTTATGCTGCCAGGTGTGTGCCCTGGTGTATGGATTACCTGTAGCTTTTCATTGCCAAATGAGATAATATCGCCATCGCGTAATGTGTGCATGGGTTGTGGCGATGCGCTTCCCTTATTGAAGCGAGCCATAAGGCGGTTGGTGATACCTGTGAGCATGTCAACATCAGCTTCATGAATGAGTAGTTTTGCACCGGTACGCTGTATCATTGTGCTATTGCCTGAAGTGTGGTCAAAATGTCCGTGCGTATTGATGATATATTGTACTTTTGCATTATGCTGCTGTATTGCCTGCATGATATCATCAAAATCGCCCGCAGGGTCAATAAGTACTGCTTCATTTGTTGTATTGCATACTAAAAGATAGCAGAATACGTCCATTGCGGTAACAAGCAGTTGTTCAATGATCATACACACAACCCTTTCTCTATGGCATTGTAATAATCATTTGCAAATCCCTTTTTCCTGGCAAGTCATATTTTGTTATTTAGATGTAAAAATGTAATTTCAAATTTGAAGTGCAACATGTACATATCACACCCGCAAAAAGGGGTCACTATAGAGATATATTTTGCATAATCCATTGAGCATTGCAATTGTGACCTGTTGCAGTAAATGCTGGATATGACATTGTTTGAAATAAAGATTTTATAAAAGGCAGAGCCAATAAACAATGAGATTATTAGTAATCCGTAGATACTAAATATGGTTGCTATGACAGACACGTCAATTGATGCAATGTGTTCCATATTTTTTTCTTGCAAGTCAAATAATCCTGATGAACTTAATATAGTCGCTATCCCCACTAACACAGCTGCTGACAACAGTGTTATTATTGTTGCAGCAATAAAGGCAATATAGAATGTTGAATCTTTCCCTTTAAATTTTATTGGAAGTGTGCCAAAATAAAAATTGTTGATAATGTATTCCTTTTGTTTGTAATAAATGTAAGGGATAATGATTCACAGCGTGAGTGGAACCCAGATGTATAGTAGAATAAAATATTTAAATGCATCCAGATAATCACCTTATGCAAGCAATCTGCCTTTTAATATATTCACTGGCACGGCAGTATATGCAAAAGGTTCATTATCCAGATAAATATTGCCATATATATACCTGTTGGTGCGAACTTTTGCCCATGCTGAATAAATGCCCAACGTTAACACTGTGAGCAGTCCGTTAACAATCCATATCTTGAAATACTCAGATGCTTTCCCTGTAAAATGAAAGGATATAGTTGTGCTGGTAGTGTTAGTGTGTGCAACTGGTTCCATCATAACCTCTGTTTTAGAAAAATAATTTGATATTTGTATAACGTATTTATTTCTGAAGGTTAATCTAAGAACATAGAATATAACAGAGTTAACCTACACCGTCTTAGTCAATAAAGGAGTAGATTGGTATTATGAAGTATAATATTAAAGCAATTAAGTCAAGAATTAAATCGTGCCAGAATATGTTATATGCATGTGTGAAAACTGATTGACAATATATGCTTTGATAGTAGTCAGATACTTGAATAGCGTGAGGTGATTTAGACACTATCATTTTGTTATTATAGTGTTAACAATTGTTAATCTGTAGAAATAATTTCTGAAATATGGTAAAAAAAATCAGGAGGCTTATTTGAATATATCACTCAAACTAATACTGTTTAAAATACTTCCTACACGCCTTTTATCTCGTGTTTTTGGTTATTGTGTGTGTATACCACTGCCAGCATTCATAATGAACAAGATCATAGGCTGGTATAGTAAAAAGTTTAATGTTGCACTGGATGAAGCGTTTATTCCTCCTGGTGGTTTTAAAAACTTTGATGAATTTTTTACCCGTAACCTTAAACGGGGCATGCGCTCAGTTGAGCCGCATCCTCTTACTCTGGTATCGCCCGTTGATGCTGTGGTAAGTGCGTGTGGTAGCATTAACTACGGACAGATAGTTCAGGCAAAGGGCATACTGTATGATGTGGCATCGCTTTTGCCGGGGGAATTTCAGTCACAATTTATTGGGGGATCTTTTGTGACGCTGTACCTTTCTCCAGGTGACTATCACCGAATACATTCACCTGTGAGTGGCACAATTGTTGCGTATCAGTATGATCCCGGGAAACTATATACTGTGCAGAACTGGCTGGTAAATATTTTGCCCGGGCTTTTCACTGTCAATGAGCGAATTACATCATATATACAATCAGCGTTTGGGCTGGTAGCGGTGTGTAAAGTGGGAGCAATGAATGTAGGCAGGATTAGCTTGCGCTATGCACCGGTGTATACCAACCAGTGGTGTGCAAAGCCATCTTTTTACAGGTTTGATAAAGACAAGCGTCCAAAAATATCAAAAGGTGATGAATTAGGTATTTTCCATCTTGGATCAACTGTTATTGTGGTTACCCAAAAACCGGTTAGCTTTGTTCCCAATTTAGAGGGCACCAAAGTACGTATGGGGCAGGCAATAGGATATTTTTAATATTCTGTCACAATTATAATTAAATATATCTTCTTCAATTCCAACGTCTTTATTATATTTTAATCCCAAAAATAAATAGGTTGCAATGTATTATCTTTTATGGCATAAATTACCGATATGTATATAAATTATATATTTGTAAACAATAATCGTTATAAAAAGGAATACTATGGCTATTTTAAATATATCTCAGCTTGCAGAACGGTTTGAAAAAAATGAACCTGTAAGCCTTTCGTTTTACTATCCCAATGAAAACATTTCTAAAACGCTGAATGCACTACTTGCAAAAATTCTGTCAAATCAGGATAAAATATTCCTGCTTGATATGATGATAACTATTTTGCGGGAAATAATTGTTAATGCCACCAAAGCAAATGCCAAACGGGTTTATTTCAAAAAAATTAATTTAAATATAAATGATCCTGAAAGTTACCAGAAAGGTATTGAAAACTTTAAAAAGGAAATCGTTGGACAACTTGACACATTAGAACATGATCTTAAGAGTAATGACTTGAAGGTTACCCTGACCATAAAAAAGCAGGATAATGGAATACGCTTTTCCATCACCAATCCCACACCCATACATCCTGTGGAGCTTGCACGCATTAAAACACGTATTGAGAAAGCAAAACAGTATTTAGACTTTACCCAGGCCTATGAAGACGTATACGATGATACCGAGGGTGCAGGGCTTGGCATAGTTTTGGTAATATTGCTTCTGAAAAATGCCGGCATAGATCCCTCAAATTACAAGATAGGCACTGATGGCAAGATAACACAGGTTTCACTTAACCTGCCGTATCAACTGCGCCCTGAAAAACTTACCACAACAATAAAACGGCAGATATTGGAACAAATTGAAGGGATACCTACATTCCCCGACCATATCATCCAGCTATTAGAGCTTTGCAGAAGTAAGGATGTTGAAATAAAAGACATTACCTTATCTATCATGCGTGACCCTGCACTTACTGCTGATGTGCTCAAGCTTGCAAATTCAGCCGGATTTATGCCTGGTAAACGTATTGATAATTTGAGTGAAGCAGTAATGACGATTGGTCTTAAGAATCTGGAATCACTGCTTTTGACTGTCAGTGCTCGAAAAATACTGGATGAACGCTTTAAGAAATTTGAGCAGATATGGGATCACTGTGATAAAACAGCATCATACGCACGAACTATTGCTACACACTATAAAATGAATAGCATCGTTGAGCAGGTTTCATTGTGTGGATTGCTTCATGACCTGGGCAAGATAGTGCTCCTTTCGGTTAATCTGGAACTTACCAACTGGATAGCTGACCTTGTTTCAGACCGCAAAATACGCACATCCACTGTAATGGAGGAAATTTCAATAGGCTTAAGCCACTCAGGCATAGGCCAGCTTATTGCGCAAAAGTGGCAATTCCCCCAATATCTGGTTGAAGCAATACTGTGGCACCATTCGCCCTTATCATGTGATAGTAAATTTAAACATTATGTGTTTGTTACCTATCTGGCAAATCTGTTATGCGGCGTTGAATCAAGAAAATATTTTTATTATTATTGTGAAGATGAAATATGCAGGCAATTTAACATAGAAACAGAAGCCGCGTTTACTACACTGCACAGGCTATGCATGGATACCTTTAACAAAATTATGCAGTAATTACATGGAAAACTTTGCAATAACCATAGCAAAAAGCGGCCACAAGACGCTGCACTATAGCAATGGCAAAACAATAATCCGCATCCATTCTGCCTATGACCCTGTAAAGGAAGCGCAGCATATTGTTGACGAATTTAATCCCACACGTGCTTCAATCATTATTGTATGCGGATTGGGATTAGGCTACCACGTGCAGGCTCTTACACGCAAGTTTCCGGGGCATACCATTGTTGTTATAGAAAAAGACGCCATACTTACACAACGGGTTATACAGGAATTCCCTGAAGTGGGTTTGATAGCTTCGATAGTTAATGATGAAGAACAGATTGCTGCAGTACTTGAATCAATTGATATCAGATCATTCAGGGGAACTGCCTTGCTTACTCATCGTCCATCGTATTCATTGCACCCCCAATTTTATGATGCCATGATAGCTAGTTTGCATAAACAGATAAGTTCGCGTATCAGCGACCTTTTAACCCGCTTTGAATTTGAGGAGCTGTGGGTAAAAAATATACTGCTCAATTCAACACAGATGCATACAGCATTGCCGGTACAATCCCTGTTTGGTAAATTTAAAGGAATGCCGGGTATCATTGTTTCAGCCGGGCCTTCATTGATTCACAGTCTGGATGCGCTTGCGCAGGCGTACGACAAAGCATTAATTGTGTGTGTTGACACTGCATACAAGGTGCTTGAACGCCACGGCATTACACCACATATCGTAATGACGCTGGACGCACAAACTCACAGCATAAAGCATTTTCTTGGCATAACACACACGCCATTGCTACTAGCTGATGTGGTCAGCAGCCCTAAGGTAACCCGTCTAATTGAAAAAAAAATCTTCAGCACTACCGCAAAATATTACACTGCACCTGATGGAAGTATAAAGCGCGAGTCAACACCACTTATGGACTGGATTCAGAACTTCACCGGCCAGATTGGTGATATTCAATCAGGCGGTTCGGTTGCAACCAGTGCATTTGACTTTCTGCTCACCGCGGGGTGCAATGCAATTGTGCTTGTGGGTCAGGATTTAGCCTATACAGGAAGAGAAATTCACAGCCGCGGCACTCATCATAACGACGACTGGCTGCCTGCCATAAACCGCTTTAAAAATCTGGATACTATCAATCAGAATGTCATAAGAAAGCGTAAGATAAAATACGTTCCTTCTAATAATGGAAGCACGGTTATCACTGATTTTGTTCTGGATTTATATCGCAGCTGGTTTGAAGACTCTGCAAAACGAGTGCCAATACCGGTGTATAATACAAGCATAGGTGGTGCAGTTATTGCCAATACAACATTTGCACCACTCACCCAGCTGGTAGAAAAGTGGAAAAAGCCACCTGTCAGCCCACAGCAGATTTTATCCTATGAACTATCGCACAACAAAACAATTAATACACAATCACTTTTTAATAAGCTTTCACGCCTGTACCATACCTTAAAAGAATTGCACAGCGCAGCCGAACAGGATGTAGCACACATGTATACATTGCTTGACAATGAAGATATGGACACACTGTGTTCGCCGTTTATGCGCAAAACATTGTTCTATATTGCACGTCACAACCTCAGTCAGCACAAGATTGATTCGTTGATCAAAGATGCCGCACAGTCAGCAGCACGGCAGCTTTTAAAGATTTTTACAAAACTTGAAGATTCAATAATTTGACTATATTTCAGGGCTGTTTTGTCCGATAACTTTAAAAAACGAAACTAACATGTTACATACTATGGGATTATACTACCGGCGGTACTTTTTTATTTTTTTTGTGGCGATAGTTATGTTAGTGATCTTTTCGTCACTATCAGCACCTGTCAACAATAAAGTTATTCAGTACTACCACAACGTAGAAATTAACTGGACCGATCAGGTAATTGTTGCAAAAGCAGTGGGGAAGCCCATTGTCTCTGAGGGCGGCACACCGTATGATCCACATACATATGAAGTTATATCTGTAAACAATGCACGCAGCAGGGCAATAGAAGATGCTAAAGATAAGGCAACTGAATCTCTCATAATGGTAATCTCTATTATACAGGTTGATCCCATCCGCTCCCTGGGAAATTACATACAGAGTGATGAGTATACACAGATGCAATTGGGGCTGTATGCACATGATATTAAATACAGTTTTAAGCCTGATGGCGCTATCGCCACACAATGCACTGCAATGTTACCAATGGGGCGGCTTTTAAAACTTTTACCGGAGGCATTGCCAGCAAAAGACATTCCCACATTGCCTGTTACACTGCCATCAACTGAGTATTCAGGACTGATTGTAGATACGCGGGGACAGCAATTTCATCCCATGCTGTTTCCATCAATTTTTGCTGAAGATGGAACCGAAATATTTGGCAAGGAATTCATTGATTCACGTGATGCATATATGTATGGTACTGTTGCGTACGCTTTCAGCGATGATGTGGCACTACGCCATAAAAAAGCCGGTAGAAATCCATACTACTGTGCATCACTCAGGCTTTATAACAGGTGCCCGGTGATTGCAAATTCTGATCTTAAAAAAATTCTTGCAAGCAGTGTAACAAGAAATAACTTGAAAAAAGGCAATATTGTTATTATTATTGATAGAGAATAAGAATACAACATTACAACTTAATCATGAACCCAATTGTATCTATATTACAGGCAATAGTGCGAACCTTAAACAGAATGATTGATTCTATCGATATTCGCACACAGCAATCCATTAAAGAGGGATTCTTCTTTCTGGTTTTTATTTTATCCATTGGTGCTATATTCCTGGGCTATCATCTTGGCAAGCAGTCAGCTAAGCCGGCTGGCAAACCCTATGCAGAAATAACCAACGATGTGTTTGATCTGGATATCAAAATGAAGAAGGAGCCTGGATCATTTCAGTCCATGCTTGAAAGTGCACTGATGGAGCAGCGCCAGCAATTAACCGACAACAAACTAACCTATCCAACCAAAGATGATGAAGCAATGACAATACCGGCAAAACCTCTTGATATACCAAAGGATGTCAAAGAAATACAAAAACCTCTTGCGGGACTTGATGACACAAAACCGGTTGAACCTATTAATCCCGATTACACGCCGCAAGTGGTAAAGCCTGTAGATTCAATTACACGCAATCAGGAAAAGACTCCTTTTGTTCCACTGAAGCCTCAATCGCACACAGTTGACACTGAAAAAAAAGATGCCATTACGCCAAAAAGTACAAAAGAACTCAAACCCATGGATATACGTGACAGGGTGTTTGAACAATGAATCTACTATATTTGGTGATATTGTGTTCGTTGGTGGTGCAGCCGGTAAATAAAGAAGCTATACTGGAAACTATCCTTTCTGAACCAAAACCCACAAAAATACCCATGCAATATAAAAGTGAAGAAGATTCAACACAGAAGAAAGGAGCAGGCACGCCTGATGATGTTCTTTTAAAGCAGGGTATAGAGTTTTATAATGCAGAATTCTATGAACGATCACTGCAGGCACTTGAAAACCTGCAGAAGAATTACCCCCAGAGCCCATTCAAAGACCAGGCTTCACTGTGGAAAGCAAAGATTTTTGTACAGCAGCAAAAATACTCCAATGCACTACAGGAGCTATCAGCCATACCTGAGCAGTCAGGAGAATATCCTGCTGCGCTTTTTATGACAGGCAGAGTGCACCAGGCAATGGGCAAGCCACTTGATGCCATTGAATACTACACTAAAGTAGCAGGATTATACCCTGATCAGGATTTTTCTGACGATGCACTGATACTGGTTGCCCAGTTGTATATATCACAAAAAAAAGGCAATGCAGCATTAGGTGCATTACTCAAAGTTATAAAACAGTACAGTGATCGTGAAACAGTAGATGATGCATACTACTGGCTGGGAAGGATTCTGGCAACGGACCCCAATTTGAAAGATGTTGAACTGGCACGAAAAGTATATACCATATTTCTTAAGCGCTCACAGGATCCCGCGTATAATGCCTTTTACTCATCGCCATTGAAAGAAAGGGTTGCTGATGAACTCAAGCGGCTGGATGCAACCTATTTCCCTGAATAACACTATTTATTTCAATGCAACGTTCATCTCTAACTGGCCAAACGGGCTGTAAAGATTAATACCGAGGGTTGTTTGTTTTATCAGGGTGATAGTAAAGCTTTCACCTTCTATGACGGTAGGTGTTGTCATCTCTACA
Source organism: uncultured bacterium (assembly GCA_937920495.1). Lineage (GTDB taxonomy): Bacteria > Spirochaetota > UBA4802 > UBA4802 > UB4802 > UBA4802. The sequence continues at coordinate 46,332 of CALEUQ010000041.1, forward strand.
CGTTTTCCTGAATAGGCAAAAAGATTCATTGCATTTCCGGTTATCATGTTGGCAACTTCACCTACTATATCCTTCCACTCATTCATTATATCCTTCTCAGATAATCCAGGAGCAAGGATCTGTGCAATCTTTTTCACCATTTCCAGGCTCATGCTGAACACAACCTGCCCTGTGACCGCGCCGGTAATACCAATAATAATAGCAACATCATGTGATGGCTGTGGCACTTCCTTTAAGATCAGTTTTCCTCGTCGTAAGTCAATATTGAGAAGCTGTTTAAATACTGCACTTGCTGCCTCCAAAAACGGATTAACATATTCAGCATTAATATTCATACTTTACCCCTTGCTCTGTTACAGGAATTAAAATTATATGTTACTATTCTACTGTGCCTCAAACTTCTGATTCCTTATTATTTTCGACTTTTCAAACAGTCTGGTTAACAATGAAATATATAAAGAATTAGCCTTTGTGTAAAAAAGGTTTTGTTCAAGTGTCTGGCGTTCTTTATCAGGTACTGCTGTACCAGGGATGTTCCGCACTACAGGTGTAAATATATATATGCCATCAAAGCCAAATATACAGCGGGATGTTGCGCCCTGTTTTAAACTGAAAACATCCGACTGAAATATTTTTGATTCCTGCAATGGATACAGTATACGACCATTTGCATCTTTATCACGTATCAGATCACCTGGCGCAAACTCATTTGAATATGATACTACTCCTTGCAACAATACTAACGCTTCCGCAAATGACCTGCCGGCAAGCGCAAGCTGGTCAATATTTTTTGCCAGATCCTGTTTTATTTTTTCTAATTTATCGTTTGCAAGTTTATCCTTTATCCGTTGCCTGTCAGTTTTTGGGTCTTTTAATTCTTTTGGATTCTTTTTTAGCTCCGTGTCAATTTCATCATCGGTCACGGCAATTGCACTGGCATACCGCTTTGCCAGTTCCTGGTTTGATAAAAACGCATACTGTATTTTTAGCTTTGCATTCTGTATTCTGAAATCAGATGCAACCTCTAATGGCGAAACGCTGACACCTGCTAACAGCAGATTTTGCAATTTACCCAGATATATCTCCTGTTCAACATATTTGTAATAATCAGATATACCCATGTGAAATCTATCCAGAAAATTCCTAAAAAATGCCTCATTGAATGTTCCGGTATTGTCGGAAAAACGGTTGCGTATAACGCTTTTTATCTCTTTTTCCGTTACCACAATGCCCTCTTTTCTGGCAAGCTGAACTAAGAGCTTTTCCTGTATCATCCTTTCAATAATCATACGCTGTTGCTGCTTTGGGTCCTGGGTTTTGTCCAACATATGTGTATCGCGATAGCGTATAAAATCCATATACCCTATTGTTTCGCCATTGACTTTTGCAATGGTATTCTGGTCAAATCCCATACGGGACAAAAAATCAGGCATGCCAAAGGATATTATAATAATTAGAACAAAAAAACCAACAATCGCATACCCCACTACCTTAACTACAGGATGCTTGGAATCAAACATACGCGTACCCTCGTATCATACATTAAATTATTCTTCAGCTTCTTCAACTAACATGACGGGAATACCGTCTTTTACTGGATATTTCTTTTTGCATTCAGTACATACAATCTTTTCATTACGTGCATCGTACTCAACATCCCCTTTACAGGCGGGGCAGGCTAAAATGTCAAGCAGCTTTGTATCAATCATCGTGTTTTCTCCAAAAAAATAGAGTCATTATTGTATAGCATTATAAACCACTGTAAATTACTTTTTTAATTCTGGCAATTTGTTTTTTATCTTTTGCATAGTTTGCGTTTCTTTAATCAAAATCTATCGCATATCTGTATTGTGGTCAATAACATATTGCAAAAAGTATAAAAATATTAGTTGCCAAATCAAAATACAGGCAGTATAGTGACACCATACTATATAATATTATGTCGTATTTTTTTGTGCGATAGTTAATGATAATAATAATCCCTTCCTTTAAGTGAGAATAGTATGGATTTTGTACATCTGCATAATCATTCAGAATACTCAATTTTAGATGGTGCGATACGTATTCAGCAGCTTGTTGATTTTGCAGTAAAAAATAATATGCCAGCAATAGCCTTAACAGATCATGGCAATATGTTTGGCATAATCGAGTTTTATGAGTATGCGCACAATGCGGGTATAAAGCCTATTATTGGGCAGGAATTCTATATTGCACCCACGTCACGCTTCCATAAGCAAAGCACCCGTGCAAGCAACGAAGAAAATGCATATCATCTCATATTAATTGCTGAAAATTGTGAAGGATATAAAAATCTTATTAAATTATCTTCACTGGGCTATTTAGAAGGATTTTATTATAAGCCACGTATAGACTGGGAACTTTTGACCAAATATAGTAAAGGCCTTATAGCAACCACTGCATGTATAGCAGGCGAAATACCCTCCCTTATCTTAGAAGGCAAATCAAAAGAAGCATATAGACGAGCCCAGGAATTTGCCGACCTTTTTGGGAAGGATAGATTCTATTTAGAACTCCAGTACCACAACCTCAAAGAACAGAAACAGGTTAATACGCAGCTTGTTGAAATTGCTTCTAAACTTAATATAGGCTTAATGGCAACCAACGATGCGCATTACCTGGCAAGAGAAGATGCCTATTACCATGATGTGCTTCTATGCATACAAACAGGAAAGTTGTTAAACGACCAGGGAAGGATGCGATTCCCTAATGACCAGTTTTATCTCAAAACACCTCAGGAAATGGAAAAGATTTTTCAGGACTATCCTGACGCCTTATACAACACTCTGAAGATTGCCGAGATGACAGATTGTCAGATTCCGCTGGGCAATCCAATACTTCCTAATTTTGAAGTACCGGAAGGATATACAAAGGATAGCTACTTAACCGAACTTGTCTATCAAGGCGCACGGAATCGCTTTGGCGGTACTATCCCTGAGTATGTCAAAGAACGTATTGACTATGAACTATCGGTTATAAAACGAATGCAGTTTTCAGGATACTTCCTGATTGTATGGGACTTTATCCAGTTTGCAAAGAATAATGGCATACCCGTTGGTCCAGGCAGAGGATCTGCTGCGGGTTCAATGGTGTCATATTGTCTTGGCATAACCCAGCTTGACCCAATCAAATATAATCTACTTTTTGAACGCTTCTTAAACCCTGAGCGTAATGAAATGCCTGATATGGATATTGACTTCTGCGCGTTGCGTCGTGATGAGGTCATAGAATATGTAAAAAAGAAATATGGTGAGGATCATGTTAGCCAGATAATTACCTTTAATAAAATGAAATCCAAAGGCGCCATTCGTGATGTGGCACGTGCCTTGAATATCCCCCTCCCTCAGGTTAACGCACTTACAAAACTTATCCATCATGAGGATTTAGAGGATGCATTAAAAAATTCTGAAGAATTGCAACAACTTTATAAATCCAATGACACTGGAAAACAGCTTATTGATATTGCCCTGCGGGTTGAAGGACTCACCCGTTCGGCCGGTAAGCATGCTGCAGGTGTGGTTATATCCCGTGACCCCCTCACAGAACACGTACCGCTGTATGTGGATCCCAAAGACGGCAGCATCTCTTCGCAGTATGAAAAAGTCAGCCTGGAAAAGGCTGGCCTTGTAAAGATGGACTTTTTAGGGCTTGCTAATCTCACCATCATTGATATGTGTATAAAACTTATAAAAAAACACAGGAATATTGATATCGATATAAATACAATACCTCTTGATGATGCCAAAACATTCAAGTTGTTGCAAAAAGCCGATACAATGGGAGTATTCCAGCTTGAATCAGGCGGCATGCAGAATATTCTTCTTAAATTAGGACCAACACATTTAGATGATATTATTGCAATTGTTGCCCTCTACCGACCAGGGCCACTGGATTCAGGGATGGTTGAGCAGTATATCCAACGAAAGCGTGACCCCAAAAAAATTGAATATCTGCATCCATCACTTGAACCAATACTTAAAGATACTCTTGGCGTTATTGTGTATCAGGAGCAGGTTATGCTCATATCTCAGGTTATGGGCGGTTTTACACTGCCAGAAGCAGATAAACTCAGAAAGGCAATGAGCAAAAAGAAACCTGAGATTATTGATGCGATGGGTGCAAAGTTTGTTAAAGGAGCTATAGCAAAAGGTATAGATGAAGAGGTTGCCAAAAAGACATATGAGTTGATAGCAACATTTGGAAGATATGGATTTAACAAATCCCATTCTGCCGCCTATGCGCTTGTCTCATATCAGACTGCGTATCTTAAAGCTCATTATCCATTAGAATTTATGACTGCACTTTTAACCGCACAGGTTGATGAGACTGAAGATATTGCAAAATACTATGCTGACTGCAAGGCAAAGGGCATTCAGGTACTTCCGCCAGACATAAACAAAAGCCAGCGTGACTTTTCCATTGAAGGCAAATCTATCCGGTATGGGCTTATTGCAATTAAAGGTGTGGGCGACAAAGCCATAGAATCCATACTGCAGGCACGAGAACGCAAAGGCCAATTCAAAGACCTCACCGACTTCTTTACCTCTATTGACCTTGTAACAGTAAACAAAGGTGTACTTGAATCACTCATTAAAGCGGGAGCCTTTGATTCCCTGCACCCAAATAGGGCAGCACTGTATGCATCTGTGGATGTGATGCTTGAAACAGCTCGCCAATTGCAGCAGGATATTGCAACAGGACAGGGAGATTTATTTGGTTCCTCTTTCAAGTCATTTTCGCGCATACATATTGAGCCTGCTTCCATTGCCGATTGGCCTGAAAACCAGAAATTACAACATGAAAAAGAGGTCCTTGGAATTTACGCAAGTTCCCATCCTCTCAGTCGTTATGCAAAGGACATTGAAAAATTATCATGCACACCCATAAAAGATTTAGAGGAAAATGTCAATGGAACTCCCATAACATTGGTTGGGGTTCTGAATAATGTACAGATTAAACAGAGTCAGAAAGGCAATAAATTTGCTCAAGCGTCACTTGAAGACCTTACTGCCAGCATTCCGGTTTTGTTTATGCCTCAAACATTGTCTGAATATGAATCTCTGATAGTATCGCAGGAACCTGTTGTCATTACAGGGACCGTGGAAATAGAAAATGAAAAACCATCCCGTATACTTGCACAGAATGTATTACCGCTAGCCCAATTCAAACTGACACAGATACGCGAACTCCATATCATCATCAACCCAATAGGCACCGATGCACAGATGCTTGAAAATATTAAAAAATTGCTGCAGCGCTATCAGGGCAATAAACCGGTATTTTTTCATGTTCGCCAACCCAACGGTAAGGAAAATATTATTAAAGCAAACCCGCTCTATCACATCAAACCACACCAAAAGCTTTTAGAAGGGCTGGGCAGCATAGTGGGCAAAGATGGATTTTTTTACACCATAGGGTGCTAAGATTTTTGTATAAATACAAGTTTTTTGATCAGCGAGAAACCTTCTGCAGCTTCAAGAATTTTATAATTTTTTTCATTGCAGTATATTTTGATATCACTGAAACCCCTTAGTTCGCTAAATGCGATTTGTGCTAACGTTGCAGCCGTTGTGTGGTCAACCAGTGCATCTTCTAAATGAATAATAACGGGGTCATCGCTGCCAAGCTTCCAGTCAGCAAAACCATCCTTGATTGCAGTGATAACCTTCCCGGCAACTTTTCTGCTGTGTATGTTTGTCCAATCCCCAAGCACATAAATATGGCCTGTTGTATATTTTTGATAGGCACTATCGCGCGTTATCATAATCTCATGATCCAGCACAATCTTATCATCGTTTATTTTTATCAGTACGGTTGCCGCATCCTTGCTTCGCAAAGGTGTATACTTTTGCTTTTCCATAATCTTTTCTATCAACGCGTGGCGCTTTTTAACGGCATCAATATAGGCCGATAGTTCTTGTGCATTATCCTCATGGGTTAAACCGGTGGAGGGTTTAATAAAAAAAAGGGTGTGAAATGCTTTCTGATCAGCATAAAAGTTTATAATGGCATTAACCTTATCATCATTTGTTTTTACAGTGGCTAAAAGTTTTTCAGGATGTAGTATTATATTCTTAAAAAGCTGCACATCGCCTTTTGTAATGTTTACAAAAAAATTACCTTTAATATTTGCAAAGCCACTGCCACGGGCAATAATCATAAATGAAATGAGTAATGTAGTAAATATCTTCTGTGCGATAGTATCTGAAGAAGTCTTGGCAATGACAGGATAATCAACTATTATTGCAAACGGGATCCCATGCTCACGAATAAATGTATGAAGGGAAGAACGCAGGAAAGCTGTTGATTTTGAAGTTTCAATCTCCTGCATAATTGTTTCAAATGAATGAAGTTTTTCGTTTTCTTCAATAACAAGGTGATGCAACGCGGCAATTTTACTGGCTATAGCCTCACAGTCTTTATTCTGTGTAATAACAATTATTCTGTCTGAAATTTTCATGGTATTCGTTGTATTTATGTAATAATATGGTGTACATCCCCACCGCTTTCGGCAACGGGGATGTACACTTTTTTATCAAGAAAATATTTTTAAAAAATTATTAGTGAAATAATTTTATACTATACACCGTATAAAGTCAAGACTATTCCAAAGCATCAGGCTTTCATTAAAGTTTTTTCCTGGTGTCATTCTGAGCTTGATTCAGAATCTCAGATCCTGGATTGAGCCTGTCCCGATGCAAATCGGAACCTGTCCCGATGCAAATCGGAACCTGTCCCGATGCAAATCGGGATCATTCTGAGCTTGACCCGGAATCAATTTTTACAAAGAAATCCTGAATTGGGGTTCAGGATGACGCTATCCAGGCAAAAGTTGGGATTCATGATGCTGTCTTGCTGCAGTTATTGTAGTTGTAGCAGTACACACAAAAAATACTTGCCAAATGCGCATGGGCTTTTGTCAATTAATATATGAGTTACGAAACTGTTCCCTGCATTCTATGCAATACATATAATTTCAAGCCTTTGTTTTCAAAACCATCTGAAAACGGCCATCTTTTTACACTTGTTCAGTGTAGACACTGCGGCCTTGAGTTTGTTAATCCCAGGCCTTTATACAACGAAATGCACAAATATTATAAAGAATATTTCAGCCGTAGAACTGACCGGGGATACAACAATTATTTTTCTGAATCAATGCACAGGGAAGTACTGCGTCTGCTCATGTTGAATCTTCAGGATTTACATTTTTATGATTTTGAGAACTCTTTGAAGGGCAAAAAATATGCCCTGGATATTGGTTGTGCTGCAGGATATTTTGTTGATTATTTAAAACAGCGAGGTTGGTATGCAGAGGGCATAGATATTGCACAGGATTGCATCGAGTATGCACAACACAGTTTGGGTCTTGATGCATACTGTGGTGATTTTCTATCGTTTCAATTCAACAAACGTTTTCACTGTATTACATTGTGGGCAACTATCGAACACCTGCATCACCCTGACAGATTCATTGAAAAGATTTATACCCTTCTTCACGATAATGGGATGCTATACCTTTCAACATGTAGAAGCAGTATGTTTTCGGCACGCATGCTGTATGGAAGGAAATGGCGTTACTATAATTTTCCTCATCATCTTTATTTTTTTTCGTACCGCACCCTTGCAAAATTATTGCAATTAAAAGGGTTTACCATTACACGGTTTATTACATATGGCAGTGGTATTGGCAAACCGGGAACAGTTGTGCGCACACTTGCCGACACGTTAGCAAAAAGGTTATATTTAGGTGACATGATGCTTATTGCAGCACGAAAGGTTGTATAGTAAAGCGATCATGTATGGCAGCCCTGTCTCAATTCCCTTTAATTTTTTTCACTGGAGGAATGAAGTATGATGATAATCAATACAATAGCAGAATTGCGTAAACACATTGCATCGCAACGGCGTAATAATAAAAAGATAGGATTTGTCCCCACCATGGGATACCTTCATGAAGGACACCTGAGTCTGGTTGGGATATCACGGCAGCATTCTGATTATCAGGTTATGAGTATATTTGTGAACAAAATGCAATTTAATGACCCAAAGGATTATACTACATACCCACGTGATTATGAACGGGATTTTGCCCTGGCAAAAGGCGCAGGTGTTGACCTTGTTTTTTTGCCTGACGACAGCGAGATGTACCAAAACCGCCTGACCTATGTTGACATTGAAATGATGACTGATCACCTGTGCGGTGCTACACGCCCGGGCCATTTTAGGGGGGTGCTTACAGTGGTGGCCAAGCTTTTTAATATTGTTCAGCCGGATTATGCAGTATTTGGGCAAAAGGATATACAGCAGGCTATCATTATTCAGAAAATGGTTAAGGACCTGGACTTTCCTGTTACTATAATCGTTGCGCCAATAATCCGTGAACCTGATGGGCTGGCCATGAGTTCGCGTAATGTGCATTTGAAAGGCCAGGACCGCAGCAACGCTGTTTCAATTTATAAATCATTGCAAAAAGCCGAAGAGCTTATACAACAAGGCGTGGTACAATCATATGCACTTATACCTGCTATCACTGATGTCATCACTGCAGGAAAACCAAAAAAGATTGACTATGTTTCAGTGGTAGATTATGAAACACTTCAGCCTATTGAATCACTAAAAGAAAAATCTGTTATTGCTGTTGCTGCATTCTTTGGTCCTACACGGTTAATAGATAACATGATAGTTGAAAAAAAGGGGGATGCGTACACATGCGTATATTAACATATATTGTTATCCTGGTTATTAGTATTATTTCCTGCCAACCATCTCAACCGCTGTCTCCACAGGAAGCATTTAATGTGCTTAAAGATGCATATATGAATGGCAATATGCAGAAAGTTGCAGAGATTCTATCAACGGGCAGCAAAAAGAAAATCACCACAGTGATTCATAATCTGCAATCGTTGAACAGGGCACAACTTGCTGCATTTTCTCAAAACTACAACATAAGTCCTGACAGCATTAAAAATATGGACATACCCGAGTATCTCTTGTTGCAGAAGAAAATTGCTGCGGCTCACGGCGATGATGTACTTTTAACTGCACTCAACCAGCCTGTTGCACAGGTAACTATCGCCCAATCAAAAGCCACTGTCCAATTATACAATGGAATGAGTTTGCTTTTTGTGAAAGAAGGTCCATACTGGTATTTTGAATATGAATAGATTATTGTGGTTGTCCAAGAAGCCGTGATGCTTCAATCCCTGCATCTTTGATAATTGCAATGTATTCCTGTAAATGTGGCAAAACCTGCTCTCTGGAACCTGATATCCCAATTGAATATTCTACACTACCTCTGTGATTAAAAACAGGAGCAGCAATACATACCACTCCGGGCCGGTATTCTTCGTTATCCAGTGCATATTTACTATGAACTATCTGGTCAAGATGTTTTTTATAATTGTTTAGTGATGTTATTGTATTTTCAGTATATTTATGTAATCGGATATCTTGAAAAATTGATTCTTTTCCCTCTGCTTCCATGAATGCCAGCAATACCTTCCCCAGTGCAGTTGGAAATGCTGGTTCCCGTGTGCCAACAGATATATGCATACTCAGATTATTGCGTGGTTGTTCAACAGCTATGAAGACCACTTCAGGCCCATTCAAAACAGCTAAGTGCGTATTTTGATGCGTTTTTTCACACACATATTTAAGAACAGGTCGCAAGAAAGTTTCAATTTTAGTCTGTTCACCAAAAGCTCCCGAAAGTTCCATGATTTTAAAGCCCAGCATATACTTCTTTGTGTTGGGATCCTGATGAACAAAGTTATATGAAACAAGCGTTCCCAGCAATCTGAAAATGGATGATTTATCTATTGAAAAATGTTGAGTGATTTCATTGAGCGATAATGGCCTGTCTGATTTTGCCAGTATCTCAAGAATGCGCAATCCACGTTCAAGTGATTGTATAACTTTTGCCACTGTGTTTCTCCTTTTGTTTCACATTATGCAATGACATTATTAATTATAGTGTCAAGTATTAAATTGTACAGGCCGGTGCCTTAAAATTTTTCACAATTACAAAAATAGTTATTGACATATATACAATAATGTTGCTTATTATACAATATAATACGAATTATTAAGGAAGCACTGGTAATGTTTATTAATTTTTCTTCAATACAGGGTTTCAGGGTTAATAAGCCATTTGCGCGCGAGCTTAAAGTATTGCTATCGCCAGACGCAAATCCAGAAATAAAGGGCTTTACATTCATTCTTTCAACATTAGCTCCAAACGGTGGATGCACTGATTTACACTCCCATCCTGAAGCCGGAGAACTCATGATTTTTTTATCCGGATCCGGGAAAGCATGGTTTGAAAATTCTGAGTTGGAAATAAAGCCAGGAACAGCCCTCTATGCTCCCCCTGGCTCAGTGCATAAAACGCTCAACACTGGTGATCAACCATTACAGATTGCATGTATTTTTGTTCCGGCAATTTCAGCAGATTATATTCGTAAAAGCCAGGAAGAATCAGAGAATGCACGAGGAAATGCATGAAACACGATAGTAATTTTGCAGAAGTGTACAATCAGCACATCAAGAACAATTCACTTGTGCTGTCAGAGGTGGAATCAAAACTAATTTTTTCACAGTATGGTATACCAGTACCACGAGGAATTGTAGTAAAAACGTTTGAAGAAGTTTCAGATGTTACTTCACAGTTATCGTTTCCACTTGTTGCAAAGATAGCCGGAGAACTTTTGCATAAAACAGAGATTGACGGTGTAATTACAGCGATTAAGAATACAGAAGAGCTTATCGATGCATACAATACGCTTATTATAAACGCCACACGCAATGCCAGTATTTCAGTTGAAGGCATATTATTAGAAGAACAGGCATCCGGCACTGTTGAAATTATTGCAGGGATTTCCAATGACGCAGTTTCCCATCTTTTACTGCTAAAGTGCTGTTATTGATCATTATGCTGTAGCAAAAACCTTTTGTATCACCATCACTTTCTATATTCAGGGCGATAGTTACTGTCCATTGGTTCACTGCATCAGGATTATATCGCTTTAAAAACTCCTCTGTCAATTCTTTTGCCCGTGGTGCATATTTTGACAGATTACCACTAATTCCTATGCGCTCCAGTACACCTTTCTTTGACGGTTGTGATGTTTTGATATATAGAGCAGGCACGCGCCATTGTTTTGCCCTTTGCTCTACCAGCTTTTTATTAATGTCGCATACTGCATAGAGTTTTGCATATTTGTTGTTTTTATACCCCAAAAAATGAAGGTCGGCAATGCGCCCCAAACCAATAAAACCAACATTAATCTGTTTCATGGCACCCTCCAGTTATTGCACATTATAAAATGCTATTGTATATATGTCAATATATTTTTAACATCTTTTTCTTCTACCTTTCATGTCGTTTATCCTGTTAATACACATGAATGCAAATATATTCTATAATTTATCACTTGGAAGTAGTATTTATCTTTCAACTTCACCCCATCCCTTCTCTTAGATAAGGAGAAAGGGGGGTGTCTGAATTTTTTTCACCATGTAGGTGTAATTAGAAGCTATGGTTTATTTCCCGGGTAACTATCGCACACCCTAATAATGAATTTTTTCTTAAAAAAATATTGATATTGACACATTCATAGAGTATCTTATTCTGGTAATATACAATTGCTGTTTTACAAATATTTTTGTTAGCATGTAATGCTGTAATCACCTGCCTAAAAGTGGCCAACCTAACAGGATTATTGCATTAACATACAAACATTACAGCAATTATTAATTAAAATATGTAAGGAGTTTTTATGGTAACAGAAGGTAAATATGTCGCCATTCATTACACCGGAAAGTTTGATGACGGCCAGGTGTTTGATTCAAGTTTAGACGGTGCACCTTTTGAGTTCCAGGCCGGAGCTGGCATGGTTATTCCTGGTCTGGACAGAGCAGTGTTAGGCATGAAGCTTGACGAAGAAAAAGATATCGTTATTGCGCCCGAAGATGGTTACGGTGATTATGACGAGAATCTATTATATGCATTTCCATTGGAAGAAGTACAGCAGCAGTTTAAGCCCGAAATCGGGATGACTATAGGCCTGCAGATGGATAATGGTGCACAGATCCCTGCAGTGATCAAAGAGATAACCGATGATGAAGTAGTTGTTGACATGAATCATCCGCTGGCAGGGAAAACACTTCATTTCCATGTCAAAGTGGTCAATATCAGCGATGAACCTGAGTATAGCGGCGGGTGCGATGCATGTGGCGGTTTTAGCGACGGTTGTAGCTGTTAAGTGTGTGATACATGGAGAATTCTTATAGTACATGTAACCGTAGATAAGTAGCACATTCACTTTTTCATACACTATGAAACATTAAAAACCCACAGATGGTCTGTGGGTTTTTTTTATTTATCGTGCCATTCTGGCCTTGACTCCTACAAGTAGGTCTTCGGCTTTTTTGTACTGGCCCTTAAAGATGTACAGCATGCTTAAGCGGGTATATTCCGAAAGGTTGGGTTTTTCTTTCATTATTTTTTGTTCAAGCTCTTTGATCTTTGTATCTATATCACCAACCTCTTTTATTTTATTTTCATAGGTTAAGCTTTCCAGATATTCTTTAAACTGTGCATATTTGGGGCTGCTTTTTAGTGCAGTGGTCAGATATTTTATTGCCTTTTTAAAATCGCCCATGTGGTAATAACAAAAACCGTAGTACCTGTTAATAAACATCGTATCGTCGGCAATATGAGCAATGCGGTTTAAGCATTCAATAACCTTTGCATACTCCTTGTTTTCATAATAGATGTACGCTAAAAGATAGTTTGCCTTGATGTGAACGGGATCTAACGCAACTGTTGATTCAAAGAAACGCAGCGCATTTGTATAATCTTTCAAATTAAAATACGCCATTGCGGTATAAAAATTTCCTTCAATAAAATCATTTTTAAGAGAAAGTGATTCATGAAAATATTGCAGCGCTTTTTTAAAATCACCCGCATTGTAATATTCAACACCTAAGTTGAGTAGCACCTTATGATTCTTTTTGATGGATAATGCTTTGACATACACCTGAATGGCTTTTTCACGGTTGCCCATTCGCGAGTATATCTCGCCAATGTTGTTATATGCTTCAATGAATTGCGGGAACACTTCAACAGCGTGCATATATTTTTCAATAGCCTGTGCATAATTTCCTTGATTGGACAACGCAAGCGCCTGATTGTATATGCTGGCAGCCTCAGTTGGAACACCCATTGCTTTCATAGCAAAACCTCTTGCTTAATAATGTGCAATTATCATCTATCTATACCTATCGGTAAAACTTCTTTTTTCATTTAGAATTTCATCATACAAGTTTTTTTGGCGATAGTTACTGTTAAATAAGGATTTTACAGGTGTCATTGCGGGCTTGACCCGGAATCCATACTTACTATTTAAGATTCTGAAACATGTTCAAAATGACCTATAAAAGCTTTGATCTTTTGTGCGTTCACTTAACCTTTTCTTTAACCATATATATCCTATCATTTTCATACCAATGATGTTATCATTAATACATAATACGCACACCACTATAGGTTATCTTTTCCTTTTTACCGGATGCGTAATGAAGCAGAATCCCGTCTTCTTTAAAATGATAGTAATATAGGTCGCTATCTATCTGATGATACCACAGTTTGGTGCCTTCTTCACGTTCCACTTTAATCAAAAAGTATCTATCGCCCTCATCCACAAAAATAAGATACAGAAAACCATTGTATAAAACCTCCAGGAAAGTACGCCCTGGAATAAACCACATGGTGGAGCCATTACTACGTGCCACTGTTAAAAACATGCCCTCGGTATCACCGGTTCTGCAGGCAATATAGTAAAAACGGTCATCAAACAGTACATTCTGAATAGCAACTGGTTCTGCAAGCTTTTTAACCCATAGCTTTTTGCCGCCGGGGTTGCTTACACACAGTATTGCGTACTTTTCCGGATTATATATAATTGCGGTGTCGTTACAGGTAAATGTCAGCATATCTAAAGTATTATGCAAAAATACCTTTTCGCTTCATGGCATCAATGATCAAATGCGCCATTTCATCAACAGCAAAGTTCTCATTGTTTATGACTATATCATAATTATGTGGATCTTCTGGATCAAATTTAAGAAAATTTTTAATAAAGCTTTCCCTGTCGGTTTGTTTTCTTTCAATTATCTCCCGTGCTTCAGCTTGTGTAACTTTGAGCATTGCAGCCATTCGCTTAACTTTGTAACTCATTGGGGCAACTATCCTCACATGTAATCCATACGGCATGCCACGGGTTATAACATTGCCAGCCCTGCCTACTATTACCACATGCCCGTTAATTGCAAGTGTCCTGACCACCTCGGCTAATTTTCTATATACAGCTACCTGTGGTGGGAATTTGCTGAATGTTGTCTGGAAAAGATCAGTCATTTTGCTTCGTGCAGTATTTGTCAGTGTTTCGGTTAATGCCTGGGTCAATCCCAGATCAGAGGTAATTTTATCTAGAATCTGTTTATCGTATGCTGCCCAAATTGGAGTGGCATGATATTCCTTATTCAGTATGTCAGTCAACTTGACAGCGATATCAAATCCACCACAGCCATATTCACGTGAAATTGTAACAAAAGGCATCGTATTAGCCTTTTCCCTGTCTTCAACCACTTGTTTTTGTCGCCGCCAGTGTTCAATCTGTTTAAAGATTGCGCTTTCTTTAACGGCTACATCTTTCATAATGGCCTCCTTTTGTATGGGAACTATCGCAAAAAAAATTACAAAGGCTTTTGATATAAATAATTGCCTGTTTCAGTGCATCTATAAAATACGCAACAAATAGAAAAATAGCAATGAAAAAATTATGATTAATGTGATTGGTGCTTCCAATCACAAAGGGTAAATAGCAATGAAAAAATTATGGTTAGTGTGATTGGTGTTTCCAATCACAAAGGTTATACAAAATTCATAAGAAATCTCTTTTAAGTTATACTTTTATTATTTTCTTTTGCTTGTTCGTTTTTTTAATTTATCTATCCAACACATTGGTAACATACAAATTATTTAGAATCTGATTTTAAGATAGCCACTTTCAAATATATATAGATAAAAACTGATTCATTTATTGGCGTGCGTTAATACATAAAGCAAATTTTTTAGATTCCATCTTTATTGTACATTTGCATGTTTCATTAAAGTATACATTTCCCATAGTTTTTCCCATTCAGGATGTTGCAGCAATTGATGATTATTCTCAATAAAATGCACAGGAATATTGTCAATGTGTGCCATATAAACCAGTTTTGATATTGATGAAGGAGTATAGTTATTGATATGTATCGTAGAAAGGCAGAACTGCGTGCCTAACATCATGGCATACGCACAATTTCTAAATGACGCATCGGGCAGCAGTACTGAAATTTTTCTGGCTTGATGTGTTTTTAGTTCATCTACCAGTTGCATGAAATCGCTGTAATTATTTAAATCAACAATACATTTTGCATTTCCACTGCTGATGTGTGCTACAAACAACGAGCTATGGCTTTTTCCATGCATATAGTTTTCTGTGGATGGCTTGTTATTGTACACCACAGCAGCAATCAGCAAGGTAAGAAGAATTGCATTTGCTGCTCGTTTATACAAAAGAGGAACCAGTAATAATAGTATGTAGATGATAAGCGGCGCTAACGATGTAACATACACTGTGCCATCCAATGACGCAAAAAATTGAGTACATGTTAAAATACAAGAATAGAGATAGGTAATGCAATTACCAAACATATTGCCTATACCGGCAAAAACAGCAAAAGGTGTCAGTATGCCGGCAACCATATATACGCTGACGAGCGGTATGATGATAAGATTAGAAACAAATGAAATTACCGATAGTTCCTGAAAATGGTATACACTTACCGGCATTGTAAAAAGCTGCGCAGCAAAGGTTACTGCAAGCGGTGATGAAAGCTTACCAAAATGTGTGAGCCCCTTATTGTAAGGGTTGTATACCAAAAGAATTCCTGCTGTTGCAAAAAACGACAATTGAAACCCGGCGCTATACAATTCATACGGATACAAACATAAAATAATACAGGCAGTTATGCAAAGGATATTGATACTGTGTTTTTGTGCGTTCAATGAAATACATAGTGCACCTGCCACACACATAAGCGATGCACGCAAAAGCGACACCGGCTGGTCTGAAATAAAAAGATATAGGCAGACACATACAGCTGCAGCTACTATTGAAAATTTTTTTGAGGTCGATAGTAACCTGCAAAGCATTATAATCCCAAACACAATAATACCCACATGCAGGCCGCTTGCTGCCAGTACATGCAGAACACCTGCCTGTTTAAATGCAAGTTGCACATGAGGATGAATATAGCTTCTATTTCCTAAATACAGGGCAGTGAATAGTGATGCGGTATCCTTAGAATATATTGTATATAAAGAATGTCGAATATAATTCTGTATTGTTGTGCGATAGTTTGGTGGAGAAGAAGTATGCAGTATAATGGCATCCTGCTTTAAATAAAATATTGCACTGATCCCTTTTTTTGCCAAATACAGGTTGTTCACTTTTTCCAGGCTTCGTGTGGGATAGGCGGTAGCACTAAATACAAGCGTATCGCCTGCATTAAGCGGGTAATGGGTGTCACATATGCTGTATGCTGTGAATGTGCCTGTGGTTCCCGCACAGTACAAAAGAGCGGTAGTATTATATCGGGTATACTCAGTGTCAACAACCTTTGCCTGAAAGATGCCTTTGTGTTTCGCAATTATTTGAGCACATTTATCAACTGTGGAAAAAACTGCACATAGCGCTACAGTAAAAATCCATAACAGGGCAATGATTATTTTAACAGTTACTATCGCCCAATTATATGTGTATGAATAAATATATGAATATATGCACAGGAATAAAAATAGTATGGTAAGGAAATCAAAAATATATGCTGCCGGGTTAGCCGGCAATCCTAATATGTACTGGTATGTGTGCATAATTGATGCACATACCGCGCATGCTGCAGCAATTGATGGTACGCCAGCGCGCACAATATGTCTGTTATAATCTTCCCACCTTGTACACAACACCTACCGAAATTCCGCCTTCTATTTTTGTTGATGATTCGCCCATACCAAAGCTGCCATACTGGGCGTATATATCAATAATTGTTTTTATCTCTGTTGAAAGGGTAAAAAGCATAGACAGGGATACAGTAGCACCTGCGCCGCCATTGTAATCTACTGAAGCAGGCGGAAGGTCCAGATAAAGCCCAAGTCCCACGCCAGGCTGAAAGGCATTGTAAAGCGGATAATAATACTTGCCTTTTACTGTAACAAGCGGATGCCCTACAGAAAGGTCAGGTGTGCTATCGGATGCATATCGCATGTAGGTAAGTGAAAACTCGCCTGCAAACTGGTGCACTAAAATAGTTGTAAGAATACCTCCACCATACACAGCACCTTTGCTTTTTATTGTTGTCTGCTGTGTGTCAACCCAGCCCTTGTAGTCAGTGGTATTGGTGCCGCCCTGTGCAATCACGCCAACATAGGTGTAATACAATTCTTGAGCATCTGCTATTGTGCTCAATAGAGTGAATATCACTACGGCTATGATATGCAGGATATATTTTAGATTATTCTCTTTCACACATTGCTTCCTGCAATTACTGTATATTTAACGGATTTTTTACTGATTGCGCACTTGTTGGCGCTTTAAAGTCAAAATATCCTGTTGGTATATTTTCACCTGTGATTACGTTTGATAACGTGTAGCTGGTTGAATCTCCGTTTTTATCTTTTAAGATTAATTTTTTGAGTAAAAAATTTGCATCAGTAATAATGACAATCTCGGGATACGCCTTTTCAAAACTTCGCAGTTTAATAGTATACCCGTTTGGCCCCTGCGAAGCTAAAATGGCATTATATCCTGACACCATTGCAGCAATGCCGCCAGAGTATCCTTCGCCCACATCCTGCACACCGCACACATTGGATGATTTATCAAATACCCACAGCTTTTTCCCGTTGGTTACAATTGTTTTGCCACCGGGAGCCGTCAGGTTTACATATAGCTTGTCAGGTGCCTTGTATTTAAATGTGCCGGTGTAGGTAAAGCCATTTGATGTGGTCCACGAGATTGTACCACTCAATGTGTTTATGCTTCGCATTTTCTGCTGGAAGCGCACAACAGCTTCCTCACCGGTCAGGGCGTACAGATACGAAATCATTATATATACTGCTATACATGCTATTAGTGCTTTTTTCATTTGCATCACCAACAATGATTCTACCAGGTTTTATTATATTATTACGCATGAATGTGAAAAAAATAAAAAAATTTTTTAATTTTGGATGAGTGGTTGGCCATTTGCACCTCCAAAATAGTGACGTCACTTAAAATATTCCTCATTTACCCGCACTATAAATGGTAGATGACGGTATTCGTATGCGGCATCTATACCATAACCTGCTACCCACACGTCGGGTACAGTAAAACCAATATAGTCAATCTCAAGCTGATTGCGTATATTCTGGACCTCACGGGTAGGGTTGTCAAGACGTTTGTATAATAAACTGCATATTTTTAAACTTTTTGCACTGCGCTCATGCAGCAGGTAATTTTTAAGCCACGAAAGTGTAAATCCCTGATCAGCTATATCCTCTACAAGTAAAATATCGCGTCCCTCAATATTTTTAGGCGATAGTTCTAACGTAACTGCCCGGTAATGTTCACCGCTTGATTTTATTGTCTTATCATACACACTTGTTTTTATACAGTGTATACTGGCGTTAATTGCTCCCTGTCTGTAAATAGCACGTGACAGGTCTGCAGTGAAGATAAATGAACCAGTCAAGACAAGCAGAATATCGATATGATGTGTGTGATTATAATCGCGCACAATATCACTGGCAAGGGCGTTGACTCTTTTCTGGATACAATGTTCGGTAATAAGCACGGAATGTAACCGGGGGTCATGTATCAGCGAAGATTGATTCAGATATGATGAACAATCTTCGGAGTTATCGCACACACCTTGGGTGGGAACATCAATAATACTGTTATAATGTGATATTGGAATTAGCATATAGATATTCCTGCAAAAAATATAGGGAATCAAGATATTTTGAAATATCAGGAAGCATTGATATGATAGTCAACTTATTTTTTATCAGGCTCTGACCCCTCCGAGCATTTTGAGAGCATCAATGCGTGCTGTTTGTCACATCCTGATTGACTCTTCCGGATATATAGGCTCTGACCCCTTTCTTGATCATGAATCCCGATTAGAGTGAGACATGCCCCGACTTGTGTCGGGATAGTGGTTTTAAGGCTCTGACCCCATTAGAACAATTCCCACGCGTTATGAATGAGAATGCTAAGGCTCTGACCCCATTTTTTCCCAAAATTTTTAAAAAAATTCCCATAACCTTTTACAATTTTCCCACCAGATGCGTTGTATATACATAGAATCTATTACAAAAACGTAACACATGGAGGAATACTATGGCCAGGAAATTGCGTGTACAAATGCCCAATCTTACCTATCACATCACATCCCGATGTAT
>CALEUQ010000042.1 GCA_937920495.1 uncultured bacterium
TGCTCAATTTTACTAATCACAAAATTATCAAATCCTAAATAGACTGTATCATTAATTATAAAAAGCGGCACGGGTACAGGTTCATCCTTTTTTGAATATTTGTCGGCTGATTTGTAATACGGCAATCCATTCTTTGTGTAGTAATTATACGCAATTCGTTCATGATAAATAAAGGGCGTATCACCTTTTTGTTTTTTTATATTTTCCAGCATTGTCACAAGAATTTTTAAATTCTTTTTGTTATTGTGATCCATTATGCCATTTTTGTTTATTAACTCGTATTTTATTATTCTTATGTTTTTCATTTTATGCTTGTGTGCCGTAAAATATTCATTTGCCTGCTTACAGTGCGGGCATACTGCGCTTTCAAAAAAATATATAGTTGTGACCGCATTGTGAGCATAAACAACATATGATAAAAAAACTACTACACTTAGTACAATACTATTCCATATTGCTCTCATAGCAAAGCTCCTATTTTAAAGGTTGTAGTAACGGATCCCCTTTTTTCCATCCTGCCGGACAAAGTCCCCCGCCACCTTTTTGCACTGCAATAGCTGCATCAAGCTTTCGTAATAATTCCCCCGCATTTCTTCCAATGCTCTGGTTGTGTATTTCATAAGCAACGATTATTCCATCAGGATCAACAATAAATGAAGCACGTAATGCTTCACCAGTATTTTCATCATAGACACCAAGTGCTTTAGACAACTTAGCATTTCTGTCAGAAAGCATAGGATACTTCACTTCCTTCATCGATTCATTTGACTCTTTCCACGCTTTATGGACATATACTGAATCGGTGCTTACACTTAAAATTTCTGCATTGTCATTTTTAAAATCTTCATAAAATTGCGATAGTTCCTTTAATTCAGTTGGACACACAAAAGTAAAATCACCTGGATAAAAGAATAAGATTACCCATTTACCTTTATACGAATGCAACTGTATTTTTTTTATGGTTCCATTGTGATATGCATCTAATTGTATATTGGGGATTTTTGTTCCAATTAAGTTTTGACCGTTTGTTATAATGAGTTCTTTTTGTTCTGCATCAGAACATGATAGGATAGTAATAACAAATACTAATAAAAGTAACGTATGTAGATTTTTCATAGTTATACCTCATGAAAATAAAATTTAACCTGGTGATAATCTTTCCATATTTATATTAATTATAATGTTATGATTTGCAATATTTTTTTATGTAATAATTGCAATTTTATTTTCTTTTTGTATTTTTGGGGAATAAGAGCCATTAAAAAAGGAATTTTATCATTGCGTTAATTCCTCCTACAAAACTATTGATATAATTATTACGTAGCGCATTTATTATAATCGCATACTGTACCAAAGGGTAACGGGGCTTTGCGCCAGCCCCTTTCCCTGGCCTGATACCTATCTTTTTTGTCCCGACTTCTGTGGAGTCGGGATTCCCTGCGCTCCTGGTACACGGAGTGGGCTTTAGGAACTCACACCGATTTCATCGGTGGCCCCTTTCTGGCTGTGTACTACGGTGCTTCGGCACTTACAACAATGCTTTTACCCCTGCTTGCCTCCTGTAATAAATAATCATTCCACGGCGGTGGTTCCTGAATAACATCAATTATGGCTACCTGTGATAATATAAAAAAGCACGGTTGCTGAGCCCCGCCGAAGCATGGTTGCTGAGCTTGCCGAAGCACGCCGTACATCCCTGTACGGCACGTGTATAAGACCCTTGTTAACTATTAATCTTTGCATTGGAATTAAAAGCACTTACATTGTTTGTATTTTGTATAATTTTCCCAAAATTACGGAATACGCTTAGTTTTATTTCAGCTTCAACCTGGTAATCTGCCTACCATCTAAGGTGCGTATGTATTATTCCACTTATTGTGATACGATTCTGAATAAAAATGGAATAACTATCACCCTGCCCTGTATTTCATCCGGTACCTTGCCAAAGTTTTTGGACAATCGTATGGCATCAATACATGATTCATCAATAGCTTTATTCCCTAAGGAATCTACCAACACAACATCCAGTACATTACCTTCGCGGTCCATGGTAAAGTAGAGCTTAATGTCCTGTGTTGGCACTGCCATAATCCGCATTCTTCCGGGTGCCAAACTTCCTGTCATTGGATTATATCCGTAAATAGTGGCATTGGCAAGCAGGGGTGGATGCCAGTTGGCAGCAACCTTATCCTTCATGTTTTTAAAGTACTCAAAAGGCTTGAATTTCAATGTATTGAAAGAGAAGAATCCATCACTGGTAAAAAACAGTGCATTTTTTGGTGTGATACTATATTTGTCAGGTATGCGTGTAAATTCGCTATCGCCTTCAAATTCCGGGACCCCTCCTGCTACTTCCTTAAAAAAGGTAATGCTGTATTCGGTATTTTCCTCTGAAAGCATAATTTTGTCTTTTGTAGCTGTACTGCTGGCAATTCCACCTTTACCTAACTGCCTGACACCCTTTTGCATCTTAAAATCAAGTGAATTGTTGAGCCATCTATCTCCTTTTTCTCTGGTTACATAGCCTTTAGCCTTTGAAGTTTTATCCGAAAGCAGTGTATTTTTGTTTATGTCTTTTATATCATCCTGATTGATGTTAACAATGATATCCCTGCCTTTAAATAATGCATTAGTCTGCTCTCTGGCAAATACTCCATATTTGATCTGGGCAATAAAAAAAGAAATAATGACAATGCTATGCATAAAAAATGAAACGATAAGCACCAGATCAAATCTTATTTCGGCACGTTCCATTTTCCTAAACCTTCCCTGTATACTTTTGTCTGGCTACGTACCTCTTCAAGCAGTGCGCGATGTTCTGTTGTAAATTCCATATTGCGACGCGACATCATTGTTCGGCACGTAGCAAAAAATTTATCCCCTGATGGCAGGTCAACAATCTGCCCACCAATATACCAGCTAAATGGTGGTATGAATTTAGGTGTAATTGCACCATTGTGAATGACCATGCACCCTGGCCCCATAATAGTACCTGTATTGATTAATGTACCAATGCTTGTCATTGTAAAATCGCCTATAAAACACCCCACTTTGAGTAAACCTGTAGCAATCTTCTCTTCACCAATAATTAATTTAACAGCCGTGTAGTTATTTTTCAAATCGCTGTTGGTTGTCAATGCCCCTAAATTTACCCAGCTGCCAATATATGAATGCCCTATAAATCCCTCGTGGTATTTATTAGCATAACCCTGAAAGATACTCTCTTCCACCTCACCTCCAATCCTGCAATACGGGCCTATGCTGCAGCCTTCCCTCACCTTTGCCTGTAATAACACAGAGCTATGGCCAATTGCACATGGTCCTTCAATCCGTGTAAATGATTTTATAGTGCAACCTTTACCAATATATACAGGGCCATTAGTGCAATCAACAACTACATACGGTTCAATTATTACATCATCTTCCACTATTAATTGGTTACTATCGCCCAAAATTGTTACATTATTATGCGCACCATGATTTTTTTTAAGTGTAAAATCCTTTTTTATAATATCTCCATTTGTATTGATTAATTCCCACAATGATGTTACAACATAATCGTTATAGTCACTTGATGCAGGTATGTTTAGCAAATAATTGTGCACATCCGTAGAAGTGGTAAACTGTGGAATAATAGCTTCATGTATCTTTGCAAGAACGGGAATCCCTTTGTGCACATACACGGTATCAGGGTTTATGTGCTGTAGTTCTGGAAATGCAACCCGCGCATTAATAAACAGCAACTCTTCTGGTAGAGTTATTCCTAACCGTTCATTGATATGTAAATGCGGGTACTGTTGTTTAGCTATTGCCTTCAGTTCATGCCGTGTGTAAAAATACATGTCATTGGGGAACGATTGGGAAAACAAAACAGCATACCGCTCCCACATTGTGAAAAGGCCACAACGAATATCCCATACAGGACGTGTGAGAGTAATTGGAAAAAAGTCGTTATACTTTGAATCTTCAAAAATTATTATTTTCATAGTGTATATAATGTGACTAACGTTAATATCCCGAAACACACATCTATAGTTACTATAATCAGATTGCCCGTACAATAGCCATAATTATTATAAAGGTGCACACCCCTGCCGCCTAAGGCGGAGGGAGTATGCACTATGTTTATCATGTTCACTACTTTTATATAAGGAATAAATCGTGTTAATTGTCAATAATATTAAATCAAAAAGCCACTCGTGTATGAGTGGCTTTTTATCTTTTACCTTATTTAAATATTTACTTACTTGCTTCCTCTTCAGCAAATTCTTTCTTGCGTTCTTCTATGACCTTTTCAGCAATCCTTCCTGAAATTGGCTCATAATGGGAAAAACGCATCTCAAATGTAGCTTTGCCACTTGTCATTGCACGCAGGTCAATTGAATAGCGCAGCATCTCTGCCAGGGGCACCAGTGCTTTCACAACAGAAATTGGCGAATTGCCTTCCTCATCGGAACTTCCCATGCCAAGCACCTTGCCGCGGCGGCTTGTAATGTCATTCAGAATATCACCCATTGAATCTTTCTCAACATACACATCAACTTCCATGATGGGCTCTAACAGTATTGGACCTGCTGACTCCAAGCCTTTTTTCAATGCCTGACGTGCTGCTATCTTAAATGACATTTCAGATGAATCTACCGGATGATACGAACCATAGTACAGTTCCACTGAAACGTCAACAACGGGGAATCGTGCAAGTACGCCTTCTTCCATACCTTCGCGCAATCCTTTTTCAACAGCGGGTATGAAGTTACGTGGTATAACACCACCTACGATGCTGTCAATAAATTCAAACCCTTTACCACGCTCTAACGGTGCAACTCGTATAAATACTTCGCCGTACTGCCCATGCCCACCTGTCTGCTTTTTGTGCTTGTACTGGGCTTCGGCTTTTTTGGTGATAGTTTCCCTGTAGGCAATCTTTGGCTCTGATGTCACAAGCTCAATCTTATTCTTTTCTTTTATGGATTTAAGAATAATATCAAGTTGCATCTCACCCATCCCTGAAAGAACTGTTTGCTTTGTTTCAGGATTATATATGTAGGTGATAGTTGGGTTTTCATCAGTTATTCGTGAGAAAATCTGACCAATCTTATCTTCATCACCTTTCTTAGATGCCTGCACAGCATACGAAAATACTGGATTTGGCAATTGTATCAGTGGCAGCAACACTGAATGTTTTGCATCACACAATGTATCAAGGGTTGCTGTCCTGTCCAGTTTAACAACAACACCTATATCCCCGGGAAGCAGCTTTGGCACTTCAACCGGTTTGTTGCCAATCATAGTATACAGTTTGGTAACGCGTTCCTTATAATTCCTGGTTGAGTTTAATACTTCAGTTTCAGGTAACAATGTACCGGAAACTATTTTGAGATAATTAAATCGGCCTGCGTACTGGTCAATATATGTTTTCCATACAACTGCAGCAAATGGTGCATCATGTTTTGATGTAATTAC
The DNA here is from genome assembly GCA_937920495.1 of uncultured bacterium. Classification (GTDB taxonomy): domain Bacteria; phylum Spirochaetota; class UBA4802; order UBA4802; family UB4802; genus UBA4802. The sequence goes on from CALEUQ010000042.1 coordinate 5,464, forward strand.
TACTTTTTCTTCTTTATTATTTGGATTTACTCCTTCAATTTGCTTGTTTAATTGCCATGATGGAACATAATTTTTAATAACAGAAAGCAAATTCTTAATGCCAATAGCTTTCATGGAAGAACCGCATATAACAGGAAATACCTCTGCCTTAGCAACAAGCGCTTGTAGTCCCTTTTTCATTTCATCTTCAGTTAACGGTTCACCCTCTAAATACTTCTCTATCAATGCATCATCACCTTCAGCGGATAGCTCCATTAAATTGTTGCGTGCATCATCTGCAGCTTTTTTCAGATCTGCAGGAATATCACTTATCTGCACTTTACCATCTGGTTTTGCCATCATTGCTTTCATTTCAATAAGGTCCACAACTCCGCTGTGCTTATCAGCTTCACCAACCGGAATGCACACGGGGGCAAATTTTGCATTAAAATGAGATTTTAGGTTATCTACTATGGCATTAAAACTTGCCCGCTCTTTATCCATCTTATTTATAAAAATGATTCGTGGAATCTTTTTGGATTCTAAATAGCGCCATACTTTTTGGGTTTCTATCTGCACACCATCAACGGCATCAACCACTATGATAGCTGCTTCAGCCACCTGAATAGCAGCCCGTGCTTCACCAACAAAATCTGACATACCTGGTGTATCAATTATATTTATTTTTACATCATCTATCTCCACAAATCCCAGTGCACTGCGTATTGACATTTTCCTGCTTTTTTCTTCATCATCATAGTCCGATGTGAGTGATCCGTCATCCGGCTTGCCTATCTTATCTATCTGGCCACCAATAAACAACATTGCGTCAAATAATGTAGATTTTCCAGTACTTCCATGACCCACTATGGCAACAGTTCTGACATTTTCAGTAGAATATTCTTTTAGCATCATACCCTCCAGCGTACTATACACTAAATTAAATTGAGATATTCTCTATCAGGACGAATAGACAAAAGCTTGTGCAGAAAAGTAAAATGGTATATGTTTTTTGTAAAGTATTTTATTTTATAAAATTGAAAGAAGTTAGCTGCATTGAGTCATACAATTTTTTTTGGTTGTCAAAATTTTCGTTGTCATCTCACTATATATAAAGTCTATCTTGCACAGCATGAAACAATAATATGGTATAATGCAATTGTTAAAACAACATATCATTGCTCTAAAAATTTTATTTTGCATCTGTCTGTGCACCTTACACACGTCAGTGTATGCACAATACGTCTACGAAGCATCCACACTACATAATGCTGCATCTCGCAGCCAGACAGTACAGCAGATTTTCTACCAGCGCTGGGATACCATACTCAGTAACTATCTCCGATTTGATGCATATATACAACTCAACTGGGTATACGATTTTTATATTAATTCCTTCAATCGTGGCACCAGTAACTCGCAGGCAGTCCCCATGCGGCTGGTAAGAACATTTTCAGACATGGCAGTATTGTTTCCCGTTTACTCGCCCGATAAAGAAACACCAGATGAAACTCAACCAATTGATATAACAGATACGTCACCATACCGTACACCATGGGATAATAATTCAGTCCTGCTTGGTTTTACAGCCTGTGGTTACCATTATGGCTTAACCCGAACAGTGGAAATTAACCGTGGAAGTGCCGGAACTGAATCAGCATCCGATTATTATTCCACACAATTTTTTGACGATATCTTTGCTATTACTGTAGTATTGTATCCATATATCACACTTCATGTTGGTGTAGTGTTAAATCAGCAGATTGAACCAAATGAAGATGGCACAATGAATTATAATTTTGATCCATCAACAATTACCAAACGTTATTTTACATCATTGAGCCTTTTTAACACATTAACCTGGCGTTCAACAGCAGCAAAAGACCGTCTTGAATCTTCTGATGTCAGCCTGAACATATCACAACTTTTATCTTTCACAGATGCCATACCATCATTCATGCCACAGATAACTGCTGGCTACAAACGATACCAAAAGTACAACGATGAGCCGTATGATCCCGTATGGGTTGGCACCTCACAGGGTAAGTCCAATACCATGAACGATAGTTTAAAGCAACATGCAAACCTGTATTCATACTATACAGTACTATCAAAGAGCTTTGGCAATATTCACCTTGCATCAAGTATTGAATTGCAACATGTAGATAACACACTTATTGATAAGCGGTACGGGCAAAAGGTTTGGTTACCTTTGATTCGATTGTGGTGGATAAAAGCTGGTTATGATTTTTTAGAAAATCCCGGCTGGGATTTGATTCTCTGGGTTGGTGTAAATACATTCTATGATCCGGCAATCAGCTATCACAGCTCACATTCGGATAATGATACAGGTGGATGGTTTGCTATAATTGATGGCACATCACCATATATAACCCTGTCCATAAAAGCTTCGTATAATGACTCACATGAGCTTGATAAGCTTGTAGAAGCTGTTGACAAGTACATAATTGAAGGAAGTGCATCGTTCAGGATATAATATATGATACGCACACTCACACATTGTATTTTTTTGGCGATAGTTACTGTGAATACAGCCTGCTCCTACACAGCAGACTTTATTGAAGGAGCACTCACCACGCGTGCCAGTTTTTCCATCAGTGCACGTTATGATGCTGGCACTGGTGTTATCGTTGAGTGGAATGCCAGCCCGGATGAAGATTCATTTGCAGGATACGAAATATACATGACAGAAGAGCCCAATAATGAGTTTGCTGGCATGATAGTAGTAGGTGCGTGCTATGATATAGGAAGTTCATCATACTTTCAAGTTGATTCCAACCTTGAGAATTCATCAAGCAGAAGTTTTACACACCAAAAAAGCACACTACCTTCAGCTGGCATCTACTTTTACCGTGTTGGCATCATTGACTGGGATGAACGCGACTATGATGGCGACGACAAAGACGATAAAAAGCCATCTACCCCAAATAAATCATTATATACATCATACACATACATAGCTGAAATCAGCGGCAGCGCCATGGTGGTGATTGAGTAAATAGGCTCTGACCCCTTTTTTTACACCCACCCCGCAATAGAATACCGCGTGCGGTACAGTTCATCATACCACAAGAATCGCTTTACCCTTTGGGCAAAATCCTTACCCAGCTGCATAAAATACTCATGATGGTCTATGGGTACGCCTACATCTGCTTCTTGCTCTAAATACGCACGTATGCTGCTGTAGTGATATGTGGTGGGGTCAGAGCACAAACCCTTTCGCAC
>CALEUQ010000043.1 GCA_937920495.1 uncultured bacterium
AAGAAGCAGATGTAGGCGTACCCATAGACCATCATGAGTATTTTATGCAGCTGGGTAAGGATTTTGCCCAAAGGGTAAAGCAATTCTTGTGGTATGATGAAGTGTACCGCAAGCGGTATTCTATTGCAGGGTGGGTGTAAAAAAAGGGGTCAGAGCTTTAAACTATCCTTAAACTATCCCATCACCACACTATTACTGATTTATACTTGTTTGTTTTAATAACAATATCACCTGTTGCAGGTGTGTATTGCACAAGGCTGCAATTAATAAGCTGTTTATGCTGTTTAGGGATACGCGCCCTTATGTAATAACTGTGACCTGCTCCTCCAGGAGTATATATTTCAATACCACTGCTAATCACTTTAAAATTAACAGCAGAAGAATTATATACCACAAACTCATAGAAGGCATCTTTTACCGTCATCCAGCGTATCCATGGATAATTTTGTTTTAATGTACCAAATTCTTTTTCAAAGTTACTCTTCAGCCACTGCCATCCTTCATATGATTTTGAACGCATCTCATCAAAAACATCATCAGGATGAATAAAATGGCTAATAACACCAAAATTATGAAATGCATCATAAAGTGCAAATTTATCAAAATCCCGGAAATAGTATCCAGATGTAATGCGAGGAATCTGGTAAAACCTGTTGTCAGGAGTCCAATCAAATTCCTGCTCAACTTCACCGCTTTTGGCAACATAAAGTGTGGCAACAACCCTTATGCTTGGGAAAACTTCTCCCAACGCCTGCAGGCCTGTTGTGTCAATAATATTATGGGGTGCCACATAGCTGAATGGCAAAGCGCTTTCTCCATACAGTGCAATCCATTCATTTTTCGATACAGTCAAAGCCTGCATCATAGTCTTTTTATCAGGCCATGGTATTGAATCATACTCTTTAGGTTTTGTTAACGTTAATGACATATGATTATACCCATGAAAACCAAGCTCAAAACCATTTTCCAGCGCAGCAATCCCCATCTTTGTGCTCAAGCCATTCTGTGATAGATAAAAATCCCTGACAGAAAAACCAGCTTCATCGGATTTTGTATCTCTGTTATAGTTAAAAATAAGAAAACTTGAATACGCAAAACCAAATTGCTTTTGCCATGAAAGTATATCCTTAAACCATACATCTGATATAAAGAGTGTGTCTGTTTCATCAGGAAGTTTTTTAAGTTTTTCAACAATCTCTTCAAGCTTTTTACGGTTAAATTTATCCTTTTCATTCTGCAACATATCGCTGTAATATTTTATCCTGTATGGCTTGTAGGCAACATTCCACCACGGTGCAGGGAAATCATCTATCATCATTAAGCCAACATTTATCATCCCGGTAGCAAACACATCTGCTACTTTATAAATACTTTGAACTATCATCCCGCGTGTTAATTTTGACTCATCGAGCAGACTGGTATTCCAGTATAATAGTTTCCCTTTCTTTATGGCACGCTCCCATACCACTGGATATTTATCGGCATCAAAAAGAGTATTCACTGTTCCAAGTACCTTAACATCCTTATCCACTATTGCCTTGCGGACATTGCAGTCAATATCATCACCGGTAACTGATACTCCATTCATAAAAAAAGATGGGTTTACTGTTATGCCCTGTTTAAAATATTCAGGTTCTTTTTCATATTGTGTAACCCCGATAAATGCCTGTAAATCTTTATCAGGCTCAATATAATTGAGAAAGATACATTTACCGCCATTTTCTACATAATCCCTAATTAACCCAAACGGCAGAGCATTTTTAGTTTTAGATGCTATAATTAAGGCTTCGTATTCATTTAAATCATTAGCCACCAGCTTTTTTAGATCATCTTTTGTATATAGATCATAACGAATCTTTGCATACTTAAACGCATACGATATATTATTCTGAATCCTATCCAACCTATCAACATCCCCTATCATCACAGCAACATTCAGATACCCATCGTTGTAAAATAACGCTTCCTTTATAAACGCGGAGGTGTTAAGCATAACTTTACTGCCGCGTACCACATAAGTCTCCAATGCAAACGCACCTGTTCTGGATATGACAATAACGCTTGATTTGCCATCACCTGCCTGTGGCGGCGCATCGGTTCGTTGCAGCTGCAGATATGTCTTCACATCTTCTCGCAACGGGATAATCTGCTGATAGTGCAGTGACTTTGTGACATCCTGCTTTTCATCTTTCTCTACCATTGCACTGTCTTTATATACAATCTTTATGTTGTTGGGATTATTGGTCCAGAAACCCTGAAAATAGATTCCTATTTTTGTGAAAAGCGGTCGTATGTATGGTAACAGATCCCATTTTGTTTCGTTCCCATCCTTATAGCCATACGCTCCATACGAGTTGACTATAATTATCTTAATACCTTTTTCAGCTGCGCCAATCATAAACTTTGCATAGTTTACGCCAATATCCCTGCTTGCAACAACACCGCCATTATACCAGGTAACTATCGCCCGTATATCTTCAAGATTATTTAAGGAAGAAAATCCTTTATCAAAATCATGATATCTTACCTGTAAGCCATTTGACGTAATATCCTTTTCAAAAAACCATTTTAATGGGTTGCTGTCATCAGTATAGCCTTCTGAGGATTTATAGATACATAATACAGTAAGGCCTTTTGCTTTTGCTAAAGCACTGATTGTGTATACTGTTACTGATACGATAGTAACAACTAATATTATTACCTTTTTAATAAAGCTCAATTTCATAGCGCATATCCCATTTTGAAGGTTTATCTTTTAAGTACAATATTTCTGATCCAGCACCAACAGATTTGATCTCTGATGCCAGATTTTTTAACCTGTCAGCAATAACTGCTGCCTGTTTTTGCGATAACGCCACATTTGATTGTTTACTGCCAAGAGTATCCGTATAGGCAACAATGTTAATCCGTGTAAATCCACCCATCTTTGTCAGTTTACCAGCAAGCTGGTCAAGAATAACTACTCCATTTGGCGTCAACTCATCGCTCCTGCCTTTAAATATGGTATCCTGATTAAACATGTACACTACCCTTTTCCCTTTGTCCTGTTTTACTAAAAATCCAACCATGTAGGGTACTTTATTTGATTGCGCCACATTACCTGCATCGTCAGTGATTTCCATTTGAGCTTGCAGCTGCATATTATATACAGCAGGTTCACCTTTATCATCTGTGCCATCCCAGGAAATAACTTTGGGAGGCATACCTGCTCCATTAATTACTTTAACCACAGCGCCATCTTCACGCATAAATTGTACCTGCCATTGCACTACATCACCAACAACTGCAGGAGTAATGCGCAATGTTGTCTGTAGTGGCACTATCTCATTTGGTTCAACCTTTATGTCAACAGCAACTTTTGTAACCACCACAACAGCAGTGGGAGTTGACGTAACTACTATCCCGTCATCATATTTTATAGTCATTGCTGCGGAATATTCTCCATCGGGCACCTGTTTTAAATTATCATCACATCCATCCCACAATACATCATACGGGATAAAATCATTACCACGTATGGTCCTAACTATTTTATTCTTACTGCTTATAGTTATGAACCAATTGGCCACATTCTTTTTGTCTGTTGCCTGAATAATAAAACTTACCGTATCTTTAATCTTATCACCATTTGGTGAAAATTTTGTATATGATGGGGTCAGAGCAATAGCCCGTTTTGAAGTAGACAGGACTATCTCCTGTTTTTTTGAACTAAACCTTTCGCCTGCCGAATTCTGAATGGTAAGGTGTACATAATATTTTCCATTTGGAGCTAACACATTATTTTTTGCTGTGCCATCCCACCGGAATGTTACCGGCACTGTGCCCGCTAAACTGTACTCCTGAATCTTTTCACCTTTCTCATTGAAAATCTCAATCCACCACTGTTGGATTCCCTTTTCATCAAATGCAGTTAAACTGAGTGTTGCAACATCATCCTTACCATCGCCATCTGGCGTAATAAGGGTTGGATTTGCTGACACAAAGAGTAGCGGTTTACCGCCTGCACCTTTTGGCGTATAAATACTGAAAAATGTGCCTGTTGCACCAAACTTAAGATCATGTGAAATATATGTATCATTGTTTGAAGAATTGGGCAAGGTAACATTTGAATACATATACTCAGCAAACAGGCGTACCTTATCCCAGGTATGTGAAATAGCTATACCTGGCATTAGAATCCGTTGATCCAGTGAATTATACATATACTGGAAAAATAGTGAATACAATACGCTTCCACCAAAGAGATTATCAACCTGTTGAGAAACTTTAACCATTGGTCCATAATAGGAAACCCCTTTGGGAGCCCAATACGGCACAAATAGTATATATCCGGAAGCATACCGGCTGAATTTTGTATCTTCGTATGAATATATACCTGCGATATCAAATAACATATTCCACTGTGATATACGGTATACCCTGACAGTAAGCTGATTAAAGTTTGAAAGGCGTGTATTGGAATCCGATAGCATCCGATACTGTACAGCATTGTAAAGGAACAGCCTTTTGCTAAGAGGAAAATTGTATTCCGAAAAATTAATATCCAGAATGCCCTCTATCATATCATAGGTAATTGCATCCCTGAATTTCATCTTCAATGACTGGGTTAAATCATTTTCATCATCATGGCTATACGCCACTTTGAGTGTAACTCCACTTGCAGGAGGTGCCCACCATAGTCCCGCGCCATACGACAATGAGATATAGTTTACTGTTGAATCATATAAGGGATTGCCATAATCTACTGTGCCTGAATACATATTCCCGGACAATTGTGCAAAGAGCTTCATATAGAAGAGTCTGAATGGAACAGAAACCTGCATAAAAGCTGACTGCATTGATACGCTACCATCTGAGGGATAGAAAAGCTGCCCGGTTGTAGCAATGCCACCGGTGTCAGTCTGCTTTTTAAATTCATACCCTGCCTGTAATGCAAAATACTGACTGGGTTGGTACAAACCAGTTATACCCATTCCATACCGTGTTCGCATATTATCATTGAAGTATAGCACATTACCGGTAAGTGAGGGAGAATGTTGTTTTTGCAATTCATAGTGAGCTTTGCGGGCAAATTCAAAATCTGGCTGTGCATTGATACATATTTCATAATTTTCCTTTGCATCTTTCCAGTATCCTAATAGCTCATTTATATTTCCCATAGCAAAATTTGCATCAACATTTAAAGGCTGTACTTTCAGGATGTTGCTGTAATACTGCCGTGATGCATTATAATTGCCATTTTGTAAGTAGAAGTTGGCTATTTCTTTATAAATTCGCGCATTGTCAAGCTCCAGGTCTAAAAACTGCTTTTCATATACAGTGCGCATTGTTGCAAGCCCAAATGAAATCTTCTGATCAAGATCATCACGTACTATGCTCAACAATGAGTCAACATGTGAAAGTGCATCTTCTATATCACCTTGCAAGCTTTGCGAAGGCGTTTCTTTATTCAATTGTGCAAGTGCAATTACCTGTTCAATATCACCCTTGTATGCTGCAGAAATTTTTTTACTTTGCAATGACTCTTCTAAATGAACTATCGCCTCCTTATATTTTCCTGTGTGTGCATATGCAAGCGACAATCCTGGAAATTCAGCGTTAGCAGCCAATTTTTTTACTGACTCAAAAGAACTGATAGCATTTGACGGTTTTCCATACAACAAATCAATGGTCCCCTGTACCTTGTAGGGTTGATACATCTGTGGGTTTAATTTTTTTGCAGTTACCGCATAACTGTACATTCTGTCGGGCTCAAATTGCCATCCAATTGCAGCCTGCATTGCGCTGTAGGTTTGCACATCTTTGCCAAATGCAGCAGTGATGTCATTGTACAAATAAAGTTCCTTCTGTATTTCCTTTAGTTTTTTGATGTACGATTCAAGCAGCACTTTATCATTTGCAAGAGATGGCGGCTCAATTACAGCCTTGCCTTTCTTTTTATCATCTATCAGTTTTGCATATTGCTTTTGCAGTGTATCAACATCGCTCTTAATAGTTTTTATGATTGGCTTTAATGATTGCAATCCAACAGTATGCACAGCCAGCCGCGTTATCTTCTGTTCTGCATGCTCAATTGAATGAAACATCTTATAGGCAAGCAGCGCATCGTATTCTTTTACTGCATCAGAATACATCCTATTCCATATATAGGTATCAACAAGCCCTTTTCTCAAATTCACATCATCAGGATTTTTTACCAATGCTTCTTTATAGCTTTCTATTAATGCCCGCCGCTCCTTTGCAAGCTCATCCTTAACATCTAAGGATATGCCCGAGAGCTCCGGATATAGATCCACTATCTGTTTGGCATCATTAATAATTTTACCTGCTTTTGCAGTTTCGCCTAAATCAAGATATATCTTTGCTAATTTTTTATATGCTGATATCTGCTTCTCATTTATATCGATGATGCGGTAATATTGCCGTATGGCATCATATGCCCTGCCAGCCCAGTAATAATTATCTCCAAGAACCTCAAGTACATCAACATTGTTTGGAGCCAGACTCTCAGCTTTTTCAAATGTGGCGATAGCTCTGTTTAGTTCACCTTTCCAGGAATATTGTGTAGCAAGGGAAATATACGCATCAACATTTTCCGGATCTATGGCGATAATTTCCTGATAATACTTTATTGCTTCATCATATCTGTTGTTCCAGCCTGCAAGCACCGAAAGCAGCTTTCGCGCCGTGATATTCTTTTCATCAATAGATATAATGTTTTTATATTCACTGATAGCTGCATCCAGTTGATCCGACCATGAGTAGAACGCAGCCAGTTGCAGCCGCATATCTATATCGCGTGGATTTTTCTCCAGATACTTTTGCAGCAAAAATATCGCCTTGTTGTAATCGTACAGCCATCCATATATCTGCACAAGGGTAAATAGGGCTTCCCTGTCAGAAATATTTGTCCTAAGTTTTTTTTCATAAAACTCAGGGATATTGAAAAGCAATCCATCCCCCGGTGTGGAAAAATCTTTAGGAGCAACATCAGGAAAATCCATTAGCTGTGCTATTCCGGTACTATACTGTGGAAATAATAAAATGGCATCTATATAAAAATAGTAATCCCATCCACTGCTTCGTTTTTGTTTTACTCGGATAGTTAAGGTATGTTTTCCTGCATTGAGCGTACCCGAAGCTATTTTCACCCAGTAAAACCCGCCTATACCATAAAAGTTTTTTACATAGACATTTTCAGCAGAAGCAGTCTGAAACGGGCCATTGTCAATCTTCCATTCAATGGGCGATGCATACCCTGGCCTATCTTTGTATGTTGAACCTGGCGGGGTACATCCCATCCAGAAATCGTATTCTTTAGTATGTGTTACATAAAAGACATATGTAGCAAAATATCCTTCCTGCGGCGGATCAACGTCTTTTGAAAGCTGAAGGGCAAACTTATTGCTGCAGAAAAAGTTATAGATGGGTTCACGAGCAAAATTTGTTGATACAGCATTTTCGCCTTCTATCCATATATAATTTTTATATGATATCTTTGTATTACGGTTTGTTTCATCTTTTTGCGGCTTATCTGCAATCTGAGAATATGTAATTGCCGTAACGATACCAGCACATAGTATGGCAAAAATTATAATTAATATTCTTTTTGTTTTCATACACACCTCTTTAGTCCCCAAAATATAAACTATTTTACCAATTTTTGAATTATCATTATTGCCTGCAATCCGGTTATCGATTCATCTGGATATGCGTCCTGACTTAATGAAACGCTCATAATATCCAGATCAACAGCCAATCGCAGTGCATTATAATATACATTATCATTTTTTATATCATTAAAAAATGGAGGAGATTCATTTGTAAACTTTGAACGCAATCCATCATTATTTCGTGCTAATACCAAAAAGTCCTCAACAATCTTTGCCATTTCGCCACGTGATACTACCATAAAGGGTTCAAATGTATTACCTTGTATATATGAAAATAAGCCTTTCCCCCGCAATGCAATAATTGCATCCTTATATTGAGATTTTTCTATATCAATAAAATTTACATCAAGTGGTTTACTTGTACTGATTTTATTATGCACACCAAATACTTCATATAGTACATACGCAAGCTTTTCTCTTGTCATTGCGGGTTCAAGGATAAAGTCTGATACTTTTGCTATATTGATGGATAATGTCTTTATGCGGGAGATTACTTCCAGGCGGTTAGCAGCTACAACCTGTAATTCTTTATTAATAAGTAATGCGTTTGTGTAATTATCCCGTGCTTTATCATAATCCCCTTTTAAAAAATAGGCATCGCCAATTGTAATGAAAGCCATTGGATTATCAGAGTTTTCCAGCGACTTTACATCATTAAGTGCACTTACAGCACCCGCTTTCCCTTTGGTAGCCAGCAGTATGCGAGCCTGCATTATTTGCATCAATACATTATCCCCTGATGGCAAAGACTGTGCCAGTTCAAGTTGAGCCAGAGCATCCTGATAGCTTCCCTTTAAATAATAGTAATATGCCAGCAATGCAGCTACAGTTGCATCAGATCTTTTTTGTTTTACTAACTCACTATGCCGTTGCATCAAAAGAGTGTATGCCTTGTTTAAAAGCTTATTTTTTTGTACTGGATTTTCAATGGATTCCGCATTGGTCAAATTTTTATATATAAGATCATAATCTTTTTGCGGGCTTTGCGTAACCAGAGACCCACATGAGATGAAAATCATCATTATTGAGATACAAATAAATATCATTCTCATAACTCACCACCAATACAGTATTATATATTGTTCAAATATTATTATAAACCAATTATACTATGGTTTTGCACTACCTGACAAGAAAATAATTATACTTTGTTTTAATAATAGCATGAAAATGCAAACAAAAGCTGTGCAGGAGCATATAATGACCACGTCACAACAGTACTATGTGGAATTTTACGAACAAACTGATTAAAGGCAAGCACTCCATCAGATATGGCAAAAAGAATTGCTGCAATAGCTACGATTGGACCTTTTGGATATACATTGTGAATACATATACTTATCGCAAAGAACAAAACCAGTGCTAAAATAAGCATATACGATATGACCGGAAGGTTCAACTTCCCTTGCGCCCTGTGCATCAACATATAATACAAAAAGAAAATAGCACAAAGAACAAGTCCAGTTATTATATCATTCGTATTATAGCTATAGTCAATACTTAACGAATATACATAACACATATGAGTGAGCAAAAAGAAAAATAATCCATGAATGAAAAAGCTCATCTCTTCTATCATAAGCAAAGTATCTGCAATTAATGCAAATACAAGCCCGGCAATAATAACCATATTATACTGAGTAAAACCACGAACATACGATACATACAACGCAATGATAATCACAATGTAGGTAATAAGCGGTGTGAATATGTATTTTAACCTTAAATTCTTTTTTAACGCAACTATCTCACGAATAACAAAAATTATAAAAAAAATAGCTACAAGATATAATACATTTGTCTGAACTATTATATCGGGCATACATATTCCCCCTACCATTGTTACATGCAGTGGCAGAATATATATGCTTATTTTTTTGAATTGTCAATGTTTTTTTCTTTATGTGTCTGCAGTATATCGGTAATATCTTTCAGAGTATCAGGCTCAAGCTTTGACTTCATTGCAGCAATATTTTCTTTTTGTATTTCCTCATAAATCTCTTTTCGGTGAATGCTAACAGACTTAGGTGCCTTGATCCCTAATTTCACCTGATCGCCTTTGATATCGATGATAACTATCTCAATATCATCTCCAATCATAATGCTTTCATTTATTTTCCGCGCCAGTACCAGCATGCAATCACCCCTTCACCTGAGCTCTTTTTATTTCTTCCAGAATGTAGTGGCGAACCGTATATTTATCACTTAATGATATTGCCTGTTTGCCTTTTTTGCTTTTGGGATTAATAAGAATGGGTCCCTGTAGATTGGCTGTCATTTGGGAAGGGTCTTCTGGTATGGTAACTATCGCAAAAACTATCACCTCATCCTTGCTTTTTGCACCTATATCCTCTAAATCTTCCGGCAACACATCAAGTTCATACTGCACCATAAAATCTATCGGGCGTATAATCACAAACGCCAGATCTGGCTCGTCATACGCCTGTAGCCACTTAAACGGAGACTTTTCATTTGCATCCAGAATTACAAATTTTTTAATATCCTCAAAGCCGTAAATGCCTTCAGGGAAATCAATAATCTGCCGTTCATCAACTTCAATCTGCCCAAATGGTTTTGTTACTATTGTAACCAACGGTAGCACCTCTTTTTAGTGTTATTATCGCAGGAAATCCATTAGTGTTGGCTTTATTGACCGTGCGCCAACTGCCAGCGCATAGTTATGTACTGATTCAAGCCATCTGAAATTCATAATGGTTTCAGGGAAATCAATCCCTTCAGATTTTGCCAGTATGTCAAGAATATTGCTCTTTGCATATTCAGATCGTTTTGCCAGCTCATCCACACGATTCTCCTTTGCACCAACTGCAGCAATGTGGCGCAACACATTGTCAAGTGCCATATCAATAAGCCCTAAATCACGACCGCCAACTAGCTCCTGATCACCGCGCACAAGATCATCTCGCAGTTGTATCACCATGTCAAAAATTGACATGCCGCTTATTGATACGGTGGGGTCAATATTGTTTGGCGGATTTGGAAAATCAGGATTTACCATGCCGGCATCGCGCAAAAACGTACCACTGCCTTCATCCTCAAGCCATATCGCATGCGGCACCGTTGTTTCAAGAACCAGGTTATTTCGTGCACCAATTGAAGCACGTACGCTTAAACCTGCATTGTTTATCTTATCAATTATCATATCAATGGTATCGCCTGCAGCCACCTGAATTGATACGCCATCAATTTTAAATGACTGTGTGGCAAGCGCTCTGTATTGTGATACGTCCTTGTTGGCCGACAGCACCTGATTTGTTGCCCAGAATGCCCAGTTGCCCGGCACATTCACATCCAGATATTCTCCGTGTGCAACTTCGCGCAGTATCTTGCCGATGTTGCCGCGATACTGCACGCCTATCATGGCATTGCCCTGGTTGCCTGCAGTAAGCGTCTGGTAGATTGGGACAAACGGATCGGGTATATTCTCAGTGCCTGTCTGATAGCCGCCAAAGATGGGCTTACCTGTGGCCCCCCTGATATTGGCGATGTTTACAAGCTCTTCAAGCATCTGATTAATCTCAGTTGCTGCGGCTTCTTTTCGTTCAAATGAAGTGTAGATGCCGTGTGCACCCTGCACTGCCAGCACGCGCAGACGCTGAAAGATGCGTATTACTGATTGCAGAGCAGAGTCCACTTCACTTAATTTTGACTTTGATTCATCAATATTCTTGATATACTGCTCTATTTCAACCAGTGCTGTCTTGTACAGCATCTGATTGGTAGCAGCAACAGGATTATCACGAGGAAACTGCACGTTTTTCCCCGTAGCAAGCATATCCTGCATTTTATCCATTTCCTGCTGATGCTTGTTCAGGTTATAGATCATTGTATTGTTAATCATCTGATTGGTTACACGTTGCATGGCTTATACCCCCTGGCCTAATTTAATGATCGTTTCCAGCATCCTGTCAATCATGGCAATCACACGCGCTGAAGCATTGTAGCCGTGCTGGAACTGTACCATATGTGCCATCTCTTCATCCAGGTTGATTCCCGAAACTGACTGGCGCAGATTGTAAAGATTTTTTAACAGTGTTTCCTGGCTTGCAATGCGGTCTTTTGCTTCTTCACCCTGAGCACCAATGCGTGAAATAAGCGATGTATAGAAATCGTTGAACGTTGCATTTGAATCTATCATAGCGTGCTTATGCTTCAGTGCTGCCATCGCAAGTGCGTTGCTGCCATCACCAACACCATTTGATGTATTAACATCGCCGGTTCCACCTACATCCTTGCCTTTTGCAGCAGCAATTGAATCAATATCGTACTTTATTGTTTCATCAATATCCATATATGACGCGGGATTAAACATCGGCGTGATAGTGATATGTTCACGCGATGCAATAATCTTTCGTATATCATCAACCCGCCGGTAATCAAATGCACCCTGCGGCCCTGATTCTTTCAGAATACCTGCATACCCCACCAGAAGCTGGCCAGAGTCTTCCAGGTGACGGATAATAAAATTTTTCTTATTGGTATCTTCGGCGATAGTAGCTTTGAAAGCTAACTGACTGTTGTGATTGATGTACCCCACAATTCCAATCTTTGCATCATTGACACGTTTGATGACATCAAGCAGTGTGTCGGTAGCATAATAGTTTATCCTGATTTCCTGCTCCATAGCATTGTTCTTCACAAAGGTAAGCGTTCCCGTAATCCCGATTGCAGCTGATGCATCAACCTTATTGTTGCCGGAAATTTTAAACAGGGCGGTGACATCATAGATTCCATCATTGTTAAGGTCAAAGTTTCCTTCTACATTGTCGCTTACTGCAATATGCTTAAAGAAATTGTTATTTGTCTGGTTGTTCTTGCCAAATCCATCACGGTGCACCTCATTAATAAGGTCGGTCAGATTGATTGCAAATGCATTGACATCATTTATGTTCTGCTTGAGCACACCATCACGTATTGAGATAAGCCCTGCCAGCTCGCCACTGTTAATATTGACATTAGTCAGTGTCTGTTTCCATAGTACCGTAAACATCCCGTCTTTTTCAGGATCTTCAATAGCAACAAGTGGTCTGAATACTTCGCCCTGCACCAGGTTTTCCGAACCTATATACACAATGAGCTCATCCTTATCGGTTCGGCTCACGTTTATATTCACAAGCTGTGATAGTTTTTCAATCAATGCATCACGCTTGTCTTTAAGGTCATTGGGATTGTCGCCCAGTGCTTCTGCCTTCAATATGCGTTCATTCAAATCCCTGATTGTCTGTGCATATTCGTTTATCTGCGCTACAGTATGGCCTATCTGCCTGTTTGCCTGTTTCTGAAGTTCGTATAATTTGCCATACACATATTTCACTTCGTTTGCAAGTGCTATTGCTTTTTCCTTAACCACCTCACGAGTGGAACGCTCTTCGGGGTACTTTGACAACTCCTGGAAACCCTGCCACAACGCATCCAGCCGGCTGCGTATTGACTGTTCTGACGGCTCATTGTATACCATCTCAATCTGGTAGATAAAATCATTGCGCGCTTTCCAGTACCCAAAGGCCTGCTTTTCAACCATGATGCGATCATCTATAAACTCATCGCGTATGCGCTCAATAATTGCCACTTCGCTTCCCTGACCAATATTGCCGGGTTGATTGGCCCTGTTTAATGCTGGCACGTACAATGGATCAGATGCAGTTATCACCACACGCTGGCGAGAATATTCCTCGTTTGCAGCATTTGAGATGTTGTGCCCCGTCACATGCAATGCCTGCTGGTGTGCAAGTAACCCTTTTTTGCCTATCTCTATTCCCATGAATGTTGAATTCATATACCACCTCACACCGTTTTATTCATTAATACTGACCCGCTGGCACTGCGTTTTGTTAAGCCCTGTGGCCCATACCCCGTTTCAACGGTTACCGCTTTTCGCAATGATGACAGGATGACATTGAAAAACTCTAAATTATCATTGATGAGTTTCTTATTGGTTTCATGAAGGCGTGAAAATTTTTCTATGATTCCTTTGAGCTCCTTAGCCCGCGCAATAAGATTCTCATTATCCTGCATCCGGGTTAGTGTAATAAAGTCTTTAAGAGTCATGTCTTTTGGCTGTACTACAGTGTGTGTGGCATGGGCTTTTATTAACTGCTGCCGTGACTTTTCCAGCTTTTCCAGATCAAGGATTAAGTTTTCTTGCTCTTTTGATAATGAAAAAAGCAAATCCCCATTGAAGGCTGTTATGGCTTCCTTTTTCTGTTCTTCCAGCTGTACTAAGCGGCTATATATATCTATCTCCTGTGAAATGATAGATTGCAGGGCTGAAATATTCATGAACTCCCTCCTTGGATATAAGGATACTACTTTCTACTATCGGAATTTTCTTAAAGTTCATGAAGTTTTTTATCTGGCAGGTTATTCGGCCTTCATGCCAACGGATTCTAAATACTCATGGTAATGGACTTCACTCAATGCATCTATATCTTTAATCTGACAGCCAACCTTGATAACCTTATTTTCCATCAATGTAATGTTGCGTACCATACACAACACATTGGCTCTGGAACCATTTGGCAGCAAAATATCCCCAATGACATAACTTCCTTCTTTAAAATACCGTATATACTTTCTTTCCCTGAACACGATGCCTATGCCACCGAATGACGCATCAGCAATAAGCAGGCGGTCCGTTTCGGGGATAAAAAGCTTATTTTTTTTGAAAAGCTCGTCAGCCACAACACCCAATCGCTTTATTACCGAGAACATACCATCACTTAGCGGTTTGTCACTGTTAACCTGTATGTAGCCATAGGGAATCTTGCCATGGTACAACACCGGCACTGCAATCTCAGCTATTAAGTTCTTTCTGTTTTGAAGCATGTAGTCTTTTGCATAGATTTCGTTTATATACATATTGAACAGTTTCTCATTTTTTGGTTCAGGCTGAGCATTCATATTAGCAACAAAGATAGGCATGGGATTGCTATAAAAATACTTCATTCGCGGATCAGCCATTCCCTCATTTAAGAAATATATTCGTACATAGGGAAAGCGTTTTTCCAGATCAAACCGTAAAATTTCTTTCACATTATCAACTTTTTTGAGCGATAGCGCCAGCGAATTCTGCAATATATAATCAGAAATAATATTTGTGATAAATAATACTGACTTTCCTGTACCAAACTCTATTCTTTCTTCTTTGCGGGGGGTTGAAATTATCTGAAACTGTACAGGATAAAAAACATACATATCGTCAACATCTTTTTCTTTCAATTTAAACACGCCATTTACCAGATAACTATCTTTACGGGTTAAGATAACACATGAATCAGGCATATTTTTTACATAGGGAATTTTAAATGCAACAATGCCATCAGCAAAACCCATATAGACTATCTTTAAATCACCACTGGCAGTTCGTAAATACACATCATTATTAGCAAAAAAAAGTGAGAAAATTTTGGGAAATTGACTTTTATCGGTTATTGTTTGTATTTGTTCTGCCATAACACAACCTTCTGGTAATGGTTACTTTGCCTATTTTAGTACAACCGGACTGTTTTTCAACAATTTTTTACTTTAGTAATATTCCAACCACAATGAATATGCCTGGTTTCCCATCAACAAAAAATTCTGACTCAAATTTTTTCTATTGGTGTAACTATTGCCAAAAATATATTTTACATAAAATCTACTATCTGTATACTTAAAAAGTCAACGTAGTATTTTTATAAATTAAACATGTGATTTTAACATAATTTGCATACAATTATGAAAAATTATATAAAAGCTGCGTATATCTTTTCAATCCTTCCACAACACATAAAAAGCCGTTGCCTTACATTACTCGATATGCATCAGCGTGCATTGCTGGAAAAAGGCCTTGTACACATCACGGCATTGACACCAAAACAACAGATAGCAATACTTGCCGAAAGTATCAATTATCTTGAAAGGTTACAACGGTATCAACGACACCTACTGGATATCAGTATATTCATCTCGCTTATCATTTTTTGTGCCATTGTTATTACATCTGCGATAGTTGGCCGCGGATGGTATGCCACTCAAAATACATTCATGTATATACTACAGAATGGGGGGCTACACGCATTGCTGCTACCTTTTGTCATAGTGTATGCTCAAAAAGTTATGCAAAAACCTTTCGTAGTACTCATAAAACCTTCCCATATTATGTATGATGTATCTATAAGCTTTATAGCGGCAATTGCAATAATCATTATATTTATGGTAACTATCCCACATCACGCAGTAGTATTTTCGCTTACATCACTAATTGCATTGTTTTTTGCTATAACCGCAGTACCGGTTGCTGAAGAGCTGTTTTTCAGAGGAATACTGTTTTTACACGGTGGATCTGGCTATGGGTATATCCCATCATGGTTTTTTGCTTCTTTTGTTTTTGCAAGCATACACCTGCCCCAAACACCACTGGAATTTGGCGCATATTTTGTATGCAGCAGTATATTGTGTGCAGTAGCATATAAATATTCATTGTGTGCAAGTATATTGTCCCACATGCTTTCAAATACCATACTCTTTATGCTATAATACATTGATTACCATACCACCATACCAGGCTTGACTCAGAATCTTTAGATCCTGAATCGAGTTCAGGATGACACGCCATGGAATCGAGCCTGTCCCGATGCAAATCGGGGCCTGTCCCGATGTAAATCGGGGCCTGGATGACACAATTTTGTGGTATGCTTCAACACTGTAGGGCAGGGAGATACAAACTTATCGTAGTACCTTTACCCAATGAAGAGTCAACATGAACAAAACCGCCGGCATTAATGATGGATGAATATACCATTGAAAGCCCCAGGCCCGTCCCTATTGATTTATCCTTGGTTGAAAAGAAAGGTTCAAATATGTGCTGTTGTGTTTCCTGGTCCATGCCAACACCATCATCTGTAATTGAAATAATGGCATATTCAACCGATGGTTTAGCCTCTGGATGAACTGCAGCAATATGATCCGGACATTTACCTTTAGAACATCCCACCGTTACTGTGCCACCTGGATTTCCTTCTTTACGCATGAGTGTCACAGCATGCGATGCATTGATACAACAATTGATAACAGCCTGTGTCAATAAAACTCTGTCAACAGCAACATATATTGCATCAGGTGGTATGCTATATGTGACAGTAATCGTTTTTGGGAAACTGGCACTGCAAATTTTTTTTACATCATGTAATACATCCTGTACCACAACATTTTCCACATTACCTGCAGTTTTTCGGGAAATACTGAGCAGTTTTTTTACCAGCTCTGAAGCCTGCGATGCTGAAAACAACGCTGCATCCAGAGATTGTTTGAATGACTGCGTAGAATCATAATCTTTTTTTTCCAGATAAATGATGGCAAGGTTAATGTTGCCAATGATACTGGTGAGCATATTATTAAAATCGTGTGCAATTCCACCGGCCAGTGTTGCTATCGCTTCCATTTTCTGAAACTGAAGCATATGCTTCTGGAACTGCTCACGATCATTCTCATATTTTACTATCTCCGTTATATCCTTTATGATGGAAAGTATAAAATTCCTGTCACCAATCGTAATGACTATCAGTGCCACTTCAGTCCAGAAATCCTGACCGTTTTTGTGCCTGTGTACCCATCTGAACGGCTGTACGTTTCTTTGCATTGCGTGTATAATCTTCTCATTTGCCAGCATTCGTGAGTCCTGCCCATCAGGTTGAATCTGTGGCGATAAATCTGCAGGATGCAGTCCTATAATCTCTTCTTTACTATACCCAAACATCTGTTCAACAGCCGCGTTACAATCAACAATGCCATTCTCATCAACTAACATTAATCCATCTGAAAATTCTTCAAATACTGCTTTAAACCGCTTTTCACTTGCTTCCAGTGCTTTCTGCAACTGCCGTTCTCGGGTAATATCATGCACCACTGCCATAATTAATGTTTCATCAGATATAGCAACCAGCGAAAGGTGAACTTTAAGCCACATCAATTCACCAGTCTTCCTGCATGCACTCCACTCAAATGCATGCGCGCCATGGATAACTGCGGTATCAATATGTTTCATGGCATGTGCCATAGTAAATGCAGTATCAGGTGGATAGGCTATGGAGGGATTTTCATTCATTAATTCATCCCGTGAATAGCCAAACAACTTTGTTGCAGCCAGATTGACATCACGCACCGCTCCTGTATGAATATCATGTAAAAATACAGCATACGGAATTGTTTCAAATATATCGTGGTAATGTGTCAGAGCATAGGGATACTGCTTCACACTGGCAAGGTTTTCCTTTTGATCAGAATAATCTGTTCCAAGTAAAATTGCTTCAACATCTTTCAGCAATTCTTGCGATGTGAGCATGGTGTAATGTGAATTTTCTTTTCTATATATCACGGGCAGTACCGGTACATTACTCCACCGCACAATATCAAGATATAACAAAAAGTCATCCTCACTGTGCATACCAACATCAAACAGGATAATATCCGGTTTAGCCATTGAAATAGCATCGCTATCACAGTGTGCACGTTCCAGTAGTGTAAGCTCAAAACCTTTCTGTAAAAAGACCTCTCGCAACTGTTCAAGTAGGTTTTTATTCAACAACAACACATTTAACACCATGTTTACCTCAATCCATAGGCATTTGCCTATAATCATTGTCAGCACAATTTCAATCAACAACAATTTTTGTTGTTTTCATTATGCTTTGTTATATGGTGATTTTTGCAGATATCAGAAAGGGAAATAACATGAGATTAATGGTACGATGTATAGTATTTGTAAATAGTATACAAACCCTGAAGTTTCTTTAGTTACTATCTCCATTAATCACCACTACCAATATAACTCATTTCCTGTATAAAACAACAAATTAAAACACCTTAAATTTAGCCTTCACATCAAGGCTTATTTAAGATTAAAGTACACTCGCCGCCTCCGGCGGCGCAGTTCTCATTATCCATACAATAATTTCAATCATCCAACAGTACTAAAATACCTTAAATTTAGCCTTCACATCAAGGCTTATTAAAAGTTGCGTGTATGTATATGGTATCTGTGTATCAAGAGGATTATAGTAAAACCACCTGTGTCGTATAGACAAAGACAGCCATGAATTGATTTTAATACTTAGTGTATTTCTTAACTCGGTTCGTATTTGATAGGTACTATCGCCCCCTTCTGGAACCGAGATAAAGTTGTCCAGGTTAAAAGTATAGGTAAAGTAATTTAGAAAGGGAATCTGCATTTGTAAAATGGACTCGGCACCATACAACATATCTTTTGGGGGGTCCTGCGTCTGTTTTTCAAAACCAACACCAAGCCTACCACTAAAATAGCTGTACACAAACGATGCACCAATTGTTTCCCTGAATAAAAGTGGTCGCAACCCATCATCTTTTTTTACAACCACAGTATCAACCTGCGACTTATGATAGGGATTTATATAAGGGTTAAATGTATAAGTATAAAAAAGCGTCCCACGCAGTAAATTCTGTAAATACAGCTCATCCTGACGCATATAATACACATACGGTGTCACCGTTAATGTGTGATATTGATTGTAAAGAGTAATATTGGCACTATCTTCAATGCCCCATTTTGTATATGTTTTCGACGGCATGCCCGGAGGGGTGGATGCAGTATCATCGGTGGTAATTACTGAGTTGTCGTACATATTAGAAAGATTTATATCAACTATCAGACGCACACGATTATCAAGATATGAAAAATCATTGTTAGCAATATACTTATTGCCCTTTATATCATTTGCAAGAAGCACCGACAGGGGAGTCCACGTATTGCGAGATTTCACGTCCTGTCTAAGAATGGCAGCTATAGTATCATACGCCGATTGTGTTGAAGCAACGCTGTACATTCTGTCGGGATGTACCGCAACGCCCTGAATTTTTCCTCCCGAAAGTCCTGAAAAGATAAGTGAGGTGGCGCCACGTATGGTCTGTATTTGCGTGCCACTCAACCTGTAGGTAAAAATGGTATAGTCGTTCTGGATAATGCGCTGCACATCAATGCTGGTAACCTGCCCCGCTATCTTTGTTGCAAATACATCCTGCACAGTAACAACGGCAATCTCAGTATTATAGTAGTGGCGCAAAAGGTGGGCGATAGTTACTGATGATACACTGGTTGCAGGGAAATCCTGTGCCAGCACTGAAGTACCAACTCCCATATAGCGCTCTTTCCATAAATTAATACGTTCAACCAGGTCAATGTATACGCTATCACTAACCTTTTTATCAGTATCAGAAAAGATTACCTTCTGGCATACAAGTTTTTGTTTCAGCCCAAGGTAAATAGAATAAAAACCATTGGACTTTGACAGCGTAATAATAGAACGCCCGTCTTCAAGGTCTACACGTGGCGCATACACATCATAATACAATCCGGATGCATCTCCACCTGCAAGGATTACGCTTACATCAGGATATTCTTTCATGAGCGCCATATTCTCTTCAGCCGAAAGACCTGATAAAATAATGATGTAGGTGCATTTCATGTCTTTGAGTGCTGCAATGGTGCTGCTAAGGTACTCACGATACCCGGCAAGCGAGACGCTTAACACTCGTTTTTCTGCTACATCAAAGATTCCCTTTGATGACGTGATGCCAATAAATCCAATGGTATAATTATTTTTTTTATATATCCAGTAAGGCTTAAAAATGGGCTTATTGTCCACTGTGATATTAATTGACAACAACTGTGTGGGCCTGGTTCTTGATGCCAGCTCCAGATTTTTAAGACCAACAGCAATATCACGAGAACCAACTAACGCTGCATCACATTGCACAAATTCAAAATAATCAAGCATGATGGCACCGTAGCTGTATTTTGACAGCACACCAGGCGAAAACGCATTGCCAAGATCAACATAGCAGTCAACCTGTTGTGCCGCGCGCTGTGCAATTATGCCACGCGCAATACTAAGTAGCGGATCAGCAGTATCATCCATATCCAGCGAAAAATTACCCCTTAAATTGCTGGTAGCAAGGATTGTCAGTGTTTCGTCTGCAAAAACATAAGGGATACATGTGGCTATAATAACAAGGCATATGACAATGTGATATATATATCGCATCGGTTATTTGCTTTCTTCCTGTTTTTGGTTGTCTTTTTTAGTTTCGCTTACTGTATCTTCAGACTTTTTCATCTCTGTTACTCCTGCTTTTTTTACTTCATCAAGTTCTTTCTGCATCTTCTGAATGAGTACCTCAGCCTCGGCTATCCTGCTTTTGAGCTGTTCTCTTTCCGAAGTTAATGCCGTTACCTGTTTCTGTAAACTATCGATAGTAGCCTGGTATTCTATCTCCTTTTTTGTATTCTGGTTTATGATGTTTTCCTTTTCTTTAATAAAATCAACTTCCTGTTTGCGGATAACTTCATTCAAGCGGGCTATTTCATCTGCCATCTTTTTTTCCAGTTCTTTGTTGCGCTGTTCCAGTTCCTGTATCTTACTATCGCTCTGTTTCACAAACACGTCATATTTTTGTTGTAACGATGCATAACGCTCATTGAGCATAGCGATATCATTTTTATACTTTGTGGCCAGGGCATTGAGATCTGATTGCAACACAGCATTTCTTGACTTAACATCAGCATTTTCTCTTTTATACTTAGCATTTTCAGCTTTGAGCACATCATTTTCGCGCATAAAGAGGTTTAAATTCTGTGAACATACCCTGTTTTCAGCCTTAAGCTGATCTACAAGTTTGGTATCCTGTGTACCCATGGTTGCACATGAAGATAAAACGACAACGATAACAAAAGATAAAAGGATTGTACTGCTTTGCATTGACAGCCCCCATTAGCTTTATAAAAATATACTTACATATACCGTACCATATATCACATCTTTTTCCTTAGAATTGTTTTGTGAACAAAGAAATGTACACTACCACCGCTAAAGGCAGCAGTGTCAATTATAGTATTTACGTAATCATTCTAAGTATTAATTACTCAGATTCAACCTTTTTTTATTGCAGCACATAAAATTATTTCTAATTTAAACGTTACATTGTTACAATCCTTAAGGTATTGGCATTCCAGTTTTACATATTTTGCCATTACTATGAAAATACAATTTTCCAATTTCACCTTTTTTAATTTTTATACCAAATTTCTATTGACATCCAGTACAATGTGGATTATCTTTTTGTAAGACATATAATTGTGATCATATTGAGAATATAGATACCTTAAGCATCTGGAGATAGTTAAATGGGTTTTGCGGTTAAAGTATACGAAGCCTTCAAAGAAGACGAAGTAAAAGCAAAAGTACTGGCTGAATTTGTTGAAAAAGTAGAAGAAGCCATAAATAATAATCAGGTAGCCACACGCCAGGATTTACATGTGCAGCAGTTAACACTTACCAGGGAAATAGAACAGGTGCGCTCCGAACTTATCCAGAAGATTGAACAGGTGCGAGCTGAGCTCCTCAAAGAAATTGAGAAGGTACGTTTGGAGCTTCAAAAAGAAATTGAACAAGTACGCTTAGAGCTTCAAAAAGAAATTGAACAAGTACGCTTAGAGCTCATAAAAGAAATTGAACAAGTACGCTTAGAAGGAAAAGAAGCAGAGCTCAGGTTAACACGTGAAATAGAAAAAGTGCGTGCTGAAGTGCAACAGGCAAAGGTAAGCATATTAAAATGGATAATTGGGCTAATACTTACTCAAACTATTACAATAGTGGGAGTAATCCTTGCCCTGTTTCAGATGCTAAAATGATTTTTCACCTTACCACGCTTGCTGAAATGAAACCGCAACGCCGCTATCACCTGAATGCATCTGCCTATTTCCCCAAATACAGGAATACCGGAGCTTTCTGCTATCGATTTATAATTTTCCACCACGTCTTTTTCACCAACAAGCCATAGTACTACCGGTTTATTGTATGTCTGCATCATCTGCCCAATATCCTTGAAAAACGACGGATCATAGTAGCGGCTTGCAAAGCACTCTACCAGTATTGCATCAACCGACGTATCTTTCATCAAAGCTTCTACCGTAGCCCTGTACACCGTATCAAGGCCATTCTGTTCAACAGCAGGCCACAGATCCAGCGGATGTGAAGCCCCCATCCATGCAGGGTATAGTTTCTGTACTGCTGTAAGTGTCTCATCGGAAAGCTTTGCAAGCGGAATATTGTAATCAGCCATTAAATCGGTAGTCACAATGCCTGCACCACCGGAAAATGTCATCAGCGCAATACCTTTATCCGGGCGATAGTTCTTGATATACGAGAATGCCTTCACAATATCAATAAGCTCATACAAATCAACCACCTGCACCACCCCTGCCTGTGTAAACGCTCCCTGCTGTACCCGCGTATTGCCTGCAAGACTTGCAGTATGGCTCATTGCTGCCTTTTTACCCTGTTCACTTCTGCCCGATTTCAGCACTACTATCGGCTTATCCGTACGTTTCACAACCTGCAGAAATTTCCTCCCATCAACAATTGATTCTAAATAGCAACCAATTACTCCCGATTCACTATCGCCACAAAAATAATCCAAAAGATCAATTTCATTGACATCACACTTATTGCCAATAGAACATACCTTGCTTATGCCAATTGTATCACGTTCAAGTACCGACATCAAAAAACCCGCTGACAGCATACCGCTTTGCACAATGAGCGACACGTCGCCAGGCTTCATTAAGGTTTTCCATTTGTCGGTATACATGAATGAAAATACATGACGGCTATGGCCATCAAGATACCCCATGCAGTTTGGACCCCATAAGCGTATGCCAAGGCTACCAGCCAGTGCCACCGCCTCTTTTTGCAGCGCCTGCCCCTGACTGCCAACCTCCGCAAATCCTGCCGACTCAATGATAATGGCTCTGACCCCTTTCTTTGCCGCCTCTTTAATTGTGTCTAAAATAAAACGTGCGGGAATAAAATAAATCAAGCACTCAAATGTATCAGGTATTGACTGTATGTCAGGATAACATGGTACACCAAGAAGCTCTTTATATTTTGGATTGACTGGATACACCTTCCCTGTATACCCGCCCAGCACATTGCGTAAAATATGGAAACCACCAGTTCTTTGATTTTCACTTGCGCCAAGTATTGCAACACCATCAGGGTAAAAAAAATAATCGAGCTCATGCTTCATATAGTCCTCCGCTTCTTATTGCTGCACACGCATGATATAGTGTGTGGCTTTTGTGTAATCCCCTATCTGCGTATATAATGTGGCAATAGCCTTTACATATTCCTTATTGCGCGGCTCTCTATGCAATGCCTTTTTGTACCACACCAGAGCATTTTTGTAATCTTTCATCTGGTGATAGCTGGCAGCAATAAAATAATCGGCTTCACGTATCCCTTTAGTATATGCCTGCGTTAACATCATTAAAGACTGACTGTAGTTGCCCTTATAAAAAAGTGCTTTCCCATAGTAAAATGCAAGCAAAGGAGTACGCGCCCCTTTTTTGTGCACTACCATTATGACTTCTTTATACGACCTGTGTACATCAAGAATGGAAATTATTTTTTCTAACGTTAGAGTGTCATCAGGGATATCATCAAGTGCAATGAGGATGAACGCACCTTTCACATTGTCCTGCGACAGCAAATATAACCCGGTATATTTTTTTATTTTTTTATTTGCAGGATACAGTATGCTGCCATGCTCGCAATAGCGCGCAACCCTTGCAAAATCTTTATTTGTATATGCTTCTTCAATTTTCTTTATAAATACCGCTTCATCTTCTTTAAGTATTTTTTGATAATATATTGTGAGATAGTACCTGTAAACATAAGGCGCATACAGGTATGAAAGCGCTATTGCACTGCATGCTACAATGAAGATAAATAATTTAAATTTCATAATTGAATTACCAGCCATTAACCTGGTGAATTCTTTGCACTACGCATAATTCGTCAAGAAAAAAAGATGGGGAATGGCACTATAGTGGATAATAAAAAAAGATCACACTACAGATAACACTACAGAACACAAAAAGGCAATGTGCGCACATCAATTACCATACATACCTGGTGACCGGTAATAATTACTTGCTGGTCACCTGTTTTATGTATTCGATGATCTCCTTTGCCTTTTCAGCACTATATGGAGTTTTTCCCTTCACTATGCCAAAATCTGTTGTGTTGATGTGAATAATATTTTCTGTGATACCTTCTTTTCTAAGTAACTTCTCAGCACAGTTTACAGGACATCCATCTAACACAACAATGTTCATATTTTTTGTTTTTATTTCCTGCACTAAGGCTTGATCACCAACGGCAATTTTTGGAAGACACACCATTTTTGCTACGCCATTAGCTGATAGCTGCCGGGCAACTTCATCGGCATATTTTCCTGTATTTGATGCGCCGCTACAACTGACAATAAAATATTGTACTTCGTTTTCCATTGCAAGACCTCCTTGCTGTAATTGCAACCACATCAACATAAAGGTAAGATTTTCTAGATATCTTACCTCATGTTGCGTTTTATTCCCTTTAATTGTACCATATACCCAACGTAATACAGGTACTAAATGTCAACACTATTTAATGCGTTCACTTTTAAACGTACCACAATAAAAATTTTTATCCGGCTTATTTATAAATTTTGGTTTAGTTGCACTAATAATTCCTTAAAAATATTTTGTTAATAAAACAGTATACACCCCTCCGCCTAAGGCGGCGGGGGCGTGCACTATGTTTATTATGTTCACTAATTTTATTTCCCTCTACAATAATCATACGGGAAACGGGAGATTCACTTCGACTTAGCTCAGTGACCGGCCATCCCCCGTTTCCCTTATGCATCCCTTTACCTCCGGCTTGTGTTCTGCAAGGATTCATCATTCCATGGCGGGCGTTCTCAAATAACATCATTTATGGCCACCTGTGATGATATAAAAAAGCACGGTTGCTGAGCTTGTCGAAGCACGGTTGCTGAGCCCCGTCGAAGCACGCCCGCAACATAGACGCGCCGTACTGAGTTTATCGAAGTATGCCGTACATCCCTGTACGGCACGCCTTTATAGAAGTCTTTTTAACTGTAAATCTTTGCATTGGAATTACAAGCACTTACATTTTTTTGTATTTTGTACAATTTTCCCAACATTACTAAATGAGCCTTTTATTTAAGGAAAAAATCGTGGTTTAGTTGTAAACAAACCATGATGTATCCATAACCTGGTACATGAAAGCGCATACCAAAAATACGGAAAGAGGGAATAAATATTATTTCTATCTTGACTTATCAAAAATTGATATATACTATATTGATATATTAATCAATTTTTGAACACCAATTATTATATATTATATTTACTATAAAAATTTGAATTGACAGAATTGGTAGCTAAAATATTTTATATATAATCTGCTTAAAAGTATACATGGCAGATTGAAAGGGGGGTTATGGAGCAGAATACTGCAAAACTGGAAGATTTTAAAAGGATGTATCCTGAAAAGTTTCTTCCAGCAGAGAAGATTTTTAGCCACATCAACAGGGGTGATAGAATCTTCATTGGAACAGCCTGCAGCGAGCCCCAGTATCTGGTAAATGCACTTGTTGAATATGTCAAATCCTACCCTAAAGCATTCTTTGACACAGAAGTTATCCACGTATGGACATTAGGTGTTGCACCCTATGCCGATGAAAAATTTAAGCAGAATTTTCGCCACAATTCATTTTTTATTGGCAACAATACCCGTGCTGCTATCAACCAGGGCATAGCCGATTACACCCCAATTTTTCTTTCCCATGTTCCAACCTTGTTGCGGAAAGGCATAATTGAAATTGATGTTGCGCTGGTTCAGACATCATACCCTGATGAGCATGGTTTTTTAAGTTTGGGAGTGAGCGTTGATATTGTAAAAACTGCAATTGAAAGCGCACATCTTGTTGTTGTGCAGGTAAATAAATACATGCCACGCGTACATGGAGATGCCTTTATCCATATCAAGGATGTGGACTTTATTGTACAACATGATGAACCCATACTGGAATTTACCACTAAAGTATCTGATGAAATATCTGACCGAATAGGCAAATATGTGTCACTTATCATTCAGGACGGTGATACCATACAGGTTGGATACGGCAGAATGCCCAATGCTATCCTGAAACATCTTGTCACAAAAAAGAATTTAGGTGTACATACTGAATTGCTCACCGATGGTGTTGTAGAGCTTATGAAAGCTGGTGTTATCACCAATTCTGAAAAAACCTTAGATAGGGGCAAAACAATTGCCTCATTCTGCATGGGTACACAACCAACCTACGAATACATTCATGACAACCCATCCATAGAGTTTAAAACTATTGATTATACCAACAATCCGCTCATCATTGCGCAGCAACGCAGGATGACTGCAATAAATGCTGCTCTGCAAATAGATTTAACAGGTCAGGCTACTGCTGAGTCGCTGGGCAAAACGTTCTTCAGCGGCATAGGCGGCCAGGCCGACTTTATGCGAGGTGCCGTGCTTGCCCCTGGTGGCAAAACTATCCTTACACTTCGTTCAACCACGGAAAATGAGCAGGAATCGCGTATTGTGCCGTTTATACCGGAAGGTGCCGGTATAACGCTTAACCGTGGTGATGTTCACTATGTGGTAACCGAGTACGGGATAGCCTATATCCATGGTAAAAATATCAGGGAACGGGCTATGGATTTAATAGCGATAGCTCATCCTAAATTCAGACCATGGCTTATAGAAGAAGCTAAGAAAAACGGCCTCATCTACCGTGATCAGGCGTTTATACCGGGTAAAAAAGGCGAGTACCCTGAACACCTTGAAACATACCGTACCACAAAGACAGGAATAAAGCTTAAACTCAGGCCCGTCAAGATCAGCGATGAAGAACTCTTGAAGGACTTTTTCTATTCACTATCCGACCAGAGCCTCTACAGGCGCTTTATATCAACACGAAAAGACATGCCCCATGAACGGCTTCAGGAGATGGTAGTAATTGATTACACCAAAGAGATGGTAATTTTAGCTGTAGTTGAACAAAATGAGAAGGAAGTTGTGGTCGGCGTTGGTCAGTACGGTATTCAGGAATTTCAGCATTGGGCAGAAGTAGCATTTGCTGTGCGTGATGATTATCAATATAAAGGCATTGGTCAGGTATTATTATCATATCTGACTCAGATAGCAAAGAGAAATGGTTTGCTGGGATTCACTGCAGAAGTGCTTGTGGAAAACAAGCCCATGCTGCATCTATTTGAAAAAATGGGGTTTAATATAGAAAAGAGGAGTAGCGCAGGAGTATATGAATTGAAGATGGAATTTAGGGGAGATGAACAATGAAAGCAAAAAAGGATAGTCTTGTTTCTTTATTTCAGCCCAAAAGTGTTGCGATAGTTGGCGCTTCTTCACAACCGGGCAAGATTGGGTATAGCATCACCCGAAATATTATTCAGGGTGGTTTTAAGGGTAAAATTTATCCCATCAACCCAAAAGGGGGTGCAATATTAGGTGTTGATTGCTACCCAAGTATTTCAGACGTCAAAGGTGAAATAGATGTAGCAACAATATGCGTTCCTGCAAAATTAGCTTTTGATGCAGTCAAGGAGTGTGCTGATAAAGGCGTGAAGCATGTGCAGATCATTACATCCGGTTTCTCTGAAGTTGGCGAAGTTGAACTGGAACATAAAATTGTAGAATATGCCAATTCTAAAGGAACACGGGTGTTAGGCCCAAACATCTTTGGTGTATACTCTGCATCAGGTAATTACAATTCAACATTCTCAGCAACTGATATCCTGCGAGGTAATGTTGCTATCCTTACTCAGAGCGGTGCATTGGGGATAGCAATGATAGGGAAAACTGCTGTTGAAAACATGGGCTTATCAGCTATCGTGTCATTAGGCAACAAGGCAGATATTGATGAGGCTGACTGCCTGGACTTTGTTATGCGTGACCAGGAAACAAAAGTTATTTTAATGTACATTGAAGGTGTTAAAGACGGCGAACGTTTTATTGAAGCTGTTCGTGAAGCAACAAAGTTAAAACCAATCGTTGTGCTAAAATCAGGTCGTTCAAAACGCGGTGCAATGGCTGCGGCAAGCCACACCGGATCGCTGGCTGGTTCTGATGAAATCTTTGATGCTATTGCACGGCAGACAGGGTTACTGAGAGCAGAAAGTTTACAGGAAGCATTCAACTGGTGTAAATTCCTGGCATATTCACCACGTCCAAAAGGCAAAAATACTGTTATCGTTACAAACGGTGGTGGCATAGGCGTTATGGCAACTGACGCATGCGAAAAATATGGTGTTGAACTGTACGATGACCAGCTTGTATTAAAAGAAGTATTTGGCCCGGCAACACCTGACTTTGGTTCAACCAAAAATCCGGTAGACATTACTGGTGGAGCAAAAGCTGCTGACTATGACCTTGCACTTACCGCACCAACACGCTCAGAAGATATGCATGCAACACTGGCGTTATACTGTGAAACAGCTACATTTGATGCCGAAAATCTGGCGCCGATGATCAGGGATACGTATGGCAAGCATTTAGCCAGTGGGAAGCCTGTTTCATATGCGATAGTTGGTGGTAAAGTTGTTGAAGATGCAATTATTCAACTTAGAAAAATGAATGTACCGGTATTCCCTGATGTGTATGAAGCAGTATCATGTATGGGTGCTTTGTATAAATATACCAACATGCTAAGTGAACGAGACGACACCGTTGAAGATGCCCAGATAGACATTGCTACCGTTAACAAGATTATCGATGGCGCGCTTGCTGATGGAAGGACATTCCTGCTGGCAAATGAAGGGCAGGCAGTAATGAAAGCTTCTGGCGTCATGATACCAGGCGCAGGTATTGGCAAGTCAATTGATGAGTGCGTGCGATTAGCCGAGCAGATAGGCTACCCCGTTGTTATGAAGGTTGTTTCTCGAGATATCTTACACAAGTCTGATGCTGGCGGTGTTGCATTAGACATATTGAATAAACAGGAAGTAATGGATGCTTATGAAGCTATTATGAAGAACTGTCGCGCATACAAAGAAGATGCAGTGATAGATGGCATTGAAGTATGCGAAATGGTTCAGAAAGGTGTTGAGCTCATCATTGGCGCCCGCAGAGACCCGCAGTTAGGCCCAATTGTCATGTGTGGTCTGGGTGGTATCTATGTTGAGGTCATGAAAGACGTTGCATTCAGGGCAGCATCAATCAATAAGAAGGAAGCACGCTCAATGCTTTCTGAAATACGTTCATATCCATTGCTTTTAGGCGTGCGCGGTGAAGAGCAGAAGGATATAGATATTGTTGTTGACACAATTATTAAAGTTGCAACAATCATAAGGAAGATACCGCGAATCACAGATATCGAGATTAATCCTGTCGTTGTCTATGAGCATGGCAAAGGCCTGAAAGCTGTAGACGTCAGGATAATAATTTCTAAATCGTAAGTGAGGTGTAATTATGAATAAAATAGTATTTGCGTGCACACGAAGAAGCGCAGGGAAAACAACAATTTTTACTGGTCTGGCAAAAGCAATGGGCAAGGAAGTGGCATATATGAAGCCCTTTGGCGATAGACTTATATACAGGAAAAAACGGTTATGGGATTATGATGCTGCACTCCTCACTAATCTTTTTGGCCTGGAAGAAAATCCTGAAGACATGACTATTGGGTTTGAACATGCAAAACTGCGATATGTATATGATGAAGCCCGTATTAAAGAAAAGCTGCAGGAAGTGGCAAAATCAATTGCTAAAAACCGTGAAGTTCTTTTTATTGAAGGTGGAAAAGATCTTGCCTATGGTGTTTCAGTATATCTTGACCCAATCACTGTTGCAAAATCACTTGATGCAAAGCTTGTGCTCATTGTAGGCGGTAACGATGATGTAATCATTGATGACATTACACTTTTCAAGAAGTATGTCGATACAAGCGATATCAACTTCTTAGGTGTGATCATCAACAAAATTCACGACCTTGATGATTTCAAGAGCACCTATGCTGATAAGATTGAAAAAATGGGTGTTCCCATCCTGGGAATGATACCTTATGCAGCTGACCTTACCTATTTCTCCATGGACTATCTGTCAGAAGCCTTGTTTGCCAAGGTAATTGCTGGTGAAGCTGGCCTGAATAAGGTTGTGAAAAATGTATTTTTAGGTGCGATGTCAGTTAATGAGGCGCTGCGCAATCCTCTTTTCAATAAAGAAGGCAAGCTACTCATCACAAGTGGTGACAGAAGTGACATTATCATCTCAGCACTTGAAACAAATACTGTTGGTATCATTTTAACCAACAATATTCTACCGCCTTCAAACATTATTTCAAAAGCAGCTGAGAAAAACATTCCGCTATTGCTTGTTTCAAGCAATGCGTATCAGGTAGCAGGCCAGATTGACAAGATGGAAGCTCTTCTTACCAAAGACAATAAAGAAAAGATTGCGCTTGCTGAAAAGCTTGTGAAAGATAATGTAAAAGTTTCTGCACTGTAAAAAAATTGATAACGACTTGAGCATAAATAAAGGGGCGTATGCCCCTTTATTGCTTAATTTATTTTTACCTGCTCATCAACAACTGCCCTGATAAGAGGTATTAACTCATCTTTAAGCTGATTGTTTTGACCTGACACTCAGTGCATTGTTTACCTCTATTGTATTATTAAAATAAATATTCAAACACTTAATGTCAATTAATTTTTACCAAACGAATACAATTCTTTTTCCTGACAATTTAGAAAACAACCTTGACAGAGCATAACGTTGTTATGGTATAGTACTTATGCAAAGTTAAAATTAACACAAAAGTATTTAGTATGGCAACACCCTATATGTTACAAAACTTGTACGATAGCTCTGTGTATCTGTGCCAGGAGCGTATATGGCATCAGATAATTGATACAGCATTCATGCGTGGCTTTCAACCTGTGGGCACAAAGCTGGACTATTATTATGAATTGGATCTAGTCTGGGATGCTGAGACAACATTTATGGAAAAGATATTCACATCCATCATGACACATGCACGATGTTTAAACTGGAATAAGTATAATTTCAAGGATAGGGAAAACCAGATAGTATGCGACGAAGACTGCAGTGAACTATTGTATGTGTTACAGGATATCCTGCCTCAGGATTTGAAAGATTTTCTTGCAAAAGGATCTTTCAGAATTTGCAGTGAATAATTATGAGGCTATGTACTATAAAATTATTTTATTACTGAAGGAGGGCACATATGGCCATCGTAGAATGGAAAAAGGATGAAAACATTGCTATTATCACCATGAACACTGCGGAAAACCGCCACAACGTAAAGTTTGCACAGGCTATGCTTCAGGCTCTGGATGAAATTGAAGCTGATAAGGAAATTAATGGAATTGTACTTACATCTAGTGATGCAAAGAACTTTAGCTTAGGTGTTGATATTGAATGGCTCATGCCACGAATGGCGGAAAAGGATTTCAAGGCAATCAAAGATTTTATGTATGGCATGAACAATGTGTTTAAGCGCTTGCTGCTTATCCCCATGCCGGTGGTTGCTGCCATCAACGGGCATGCATTTGGCAATGGAGCGATTTTATCCTGTGCATGCGATTTCAGGTTTATGCGAGCTGACAGAGGATTTTTCTGCTTCCCTGAAGTTGATTTAGGCATTCCATTTTTGCCGGGCATGATTGCATTTGTTAAAAAAGCTATCCCGTATTATAAATTCAATGAAATGAAACTCACCGGCAGGCGTGTAGGAGCACCTGAGCTTGCAGAGCATCATATAATAGAAAAAGCCTGTGCCAACGTTGAAGAACTCATGAAAGAATCTATTGCTTTTGCCAAATCATTCAAGAAAAAACGTGGCATCTTTGGCGAACATAAAAAAAGGCTTCACAAACACATTATAGAAGTTATTGACAAAGAAGACCCTGAGTTTATTGAATCACTGTTTTTATTTATTCAGGAATAACACTTACACAAAAAAGCCCGGATAACACCGGGCTTTTTTGATCCTGTCATTCAGCGCTTAATTTTGAATTTCATAATTGCGTCATTATGTGCTCAACTAAGATTCTCCTCCTCACGTCATTCCGAACTTGATTTGGAATCTATTTTGACTTTAGATCCTGAATCGGGGCCTGTCCCGATGTAAATCGGGGCCTGTCCCAACAAAAGTCGGGATTCAGGATGACTTTCTTGAGTTACTATTCAGTAACTATCGCACATAACAAAAATCTATAAGGAGGTTTTTCCCAATGTCATTGGATCCATCTGCAAAAGAGGTTCTTAATTTACTTAAAAACCTTGAATTTAGTAATCTTACGGTTGAGCAAGCCCGCATATTAATGAACATGGGAATAGAAAAACAAGTAAAAGAAAAAGTTAAATCAACTCAAGATTTTACTATAAGTTTTAATTGAACATGATCCACTGCGTGATCAGGGAGAAATGTACAATCTATTTCTGAGAGAAGCAGGAGTGCAGTCAACCTGCATTCAGACAAAGGGAATGATACATGGTTTCCTGAATTTTAGCTACGTTATCCCTTCAGCAGTGACAATAGCTGATATGGTATGGTGCGTTGCAGGAAAAAAACTTAATTCTTAGGATCACAACAGTCACACCCTGAAATACTCAAGCATTGCTTTCAACTGCTGTGCCATTGACGACAGATTCATAGCGCTTGAATTCATTTCCTCGGCTGTTCCTGCAACATTCTGCGTGAGTGAATTTATAGTATTAATTGAGCGGACTATCTCGTCAATTGCGTTCTTCTGATCTGCAACGGAATCAAGTATCTGCCGGGATAACGATTCGGTACTATCCCACACGCGTTTTGTTTCATTGAATATCTCGCTCTGCTCACGTATCTTTTGACCCATGGTGGTTACTTCATTGCTTATTGATTCAATTCCTTTAATAACATTTGATATGGCACTTACAGTATTTTCTGTAATAACAATTCCCTGCTGTATCTCTTTTTCATTGGTTTTTACAAGCACATCGATATCCTTAAGGCTTTGCGCAATCTGGTCAGCAAGCTTGGTTATCTCATCAGCTACAACCGCAAAGCCTCTGCCTGCTTCACCTGCGCGCGCTGCTTCAATTGCAGCATTAAGTGCAAGCAGGTTCACCTGATCGGCTATACCACGAATAATCTGTGCAATATTTGAAATACCACGAGAGCTTTCCACAATTTTTTGCATACTCTGGTTCATCTGCTGCAACGACACCTGGCCTTGCTGGGCATCACTGCTTATTGATTCAGTCCTTTGCGCTGATTCTTCCATAATCAGTAAAAACGAAAAAATAGATTGCGATAGTTCCTGCAGATGTTGTGAAAATTCGCCAAGGTTTTTTGATTCTTCTTTTGTGCTTACAACTATCGAATCCAGATTTGCCGAGATTTCTTCTATAGTAGCCGTTATCTCTTCTGTTGATGCTGATTGATTGGAAGCAACCTCTGACAATGAACTAATACCTGCAGACATCTGTTCGGAGGCTGTCGATAGCTCATCTGAAGAATTCTTTATCTGACCAATCACCGCACCTATTTTTGATGTTAATGTCTTGATAGATGTTGCAATACTGCCAATTTCGTTCCCAAAAATTACATCAGGAGTTATTGAAATATCCCCTTCAGCTATTCTGTATAATGCATCACGAATTGTGACAAAAGGATTAAATGCAAACGATAATATAATGGAGTTTGCAATAATACCAAGTATAATAACCACTGTTGCTAACGCTGCAACAAATATTATAGTATTTTGAATAGCAAGCCCTGCATCTTTTTCATATATAGTTTGTGCTACAGAAAAAGCAGGTTTTTCATTGGTAACACAATAGATAAATTTTCTTTCCCCTTCCCACATATATTTTGTTACTTCTTTAGTTATAAGCGCTTTATTTCCCCACTCATAGTTTTTTAGATTCTCTTTGCCAATTAATTGTTCATTGGGATGCGCAACGAATATACCATCTTTATCAGTAATCAAGATATAACCACGGTTACCAATTTTATAATGTCCAAACTGCTTCTGAAATAGTTTATTAATATCATATACTACACAATACCACATAGCATTGTTAGGTACTGCACACACAGCAATAGATCGTTGTATTGCAGGTACATATACAAAATCTGCAATAAAGCTTTTTTTTGTTTTCATTCCTTGTGTCATGCCCAGCATATCAGCTGACAAATATAACGTTTTTGCTGTTAGTGAACGCATTACTGTAGCATTCTTCTCATCTTTCATCATACACACATCAATAATTTCTTCTTTTCCTTTAAGATATCCCAGCGCTTCAATTGAACCTTCACGGGCTGCAACAGATGCTAAATCCAATCCACTGTGTAAGATATAGTTAATATCATTAATAACTGCACCAGCATTCACCTGCATCTGCTGTGCATATTCACCAATGCGTGCTTTAAATATAAATAGCAGTGTTGATGAAGCCACAAGCAGAATTGATAGCAAAATCATTGAGCTAATAGAAACAGTCAGCGCATTTTTCAAAGATCCCCAGAAACTTATATGTGTTTGTTGTGCGTATCCAACCAAATCTTTTATGAAATCATTTTTAGCAATAAAGTCGTCTATCAGCTTTTGCGGCACCACTATCATTGCAAATCCAACAGCAACCAGTATGCACGAACCAACAACAAAACACACAAGGATAGTTTCAATATCAATCTGGACAATCCACATGCCAATAATAACAACAATAATGCTAAAAAGCCAGAATAGTATACCAACAAATGAGCGCATAACCGGCAAAGCAAAAAGCCGCTCGCGGATAAGTATCTTTATATCTGGATCAACATCCCTACCTTCCTTCAGCATGTCAGCCATCTGAATGAATGGCTTAAACATATATTTTTGTACCGGTGGGAAAACCACCAGTGCTACAACCGCAACAACTGCAATGATAATTACAATAGAATAAAATTGCTGTAAAGGAATATCCGTTGAAAGTGCTATGGCAATAACTGCTAATGGAATAATAACCAGGTATTCTATCAGTGTAGTATATAGATAAAATTTCTTTATGAATCCACGTATGGATTCTTCCATGGCTCCCCCTCCTTTTTTTTACATTATCTCAGTACATACCAACAATCGCGTTATGTCAATTATTTTACTTTGACATATTCCAGTTCTGCTTGTGCACCGTTGCTACACACCAGAATATAAATCCCGGAAGATTTCAGTATCTCATGTTTTTTTGTAGTAATCTTGCGCGCCACAAGTTCTCCGTCTATATACAGTGAAAGCGTTTTGCCTTCGCTGCGCAATTCGTACTCATGCCAGCCTGTGGTAGTATACGGAATTTTGTATCCACACACATCCACTTCTTCTGGTAAAAGTGTTATCACAGCAGCAAGCCCACCGTAGCCAGCAACACCTGCTAAGATGACACTCCCCTTATGCAAGCGACCCTTAACCTTACACACCATATTCTGAAAGCTTCCGGTTTTTTTATAAAGACCACCCTTTTCATTTGCATCAAGCTTTACGATATTTGTATCTTTTTGTTTGGTAAAACTTATGGCTGACTCATAGCCTGAGAATACGTGCTGCCATCCCTTTGGTGTATGAGAATCAATCCATTCATTAAAATGTTCATCAATAGTAAAATTTTCTTCATTTTGTGCGATAGTTACCGATAGTGGCTCAATGTGTTCAAGAAACTTTCCAAACACCCATCCCCTGCTGCCACTTACTGAAACCACTCTATACCAGTAGTCGCGCACATCACCAATCTGCACCGAATCCATTGAGCGTTCCAGCTGTATAACAAACTCACCTTTATTGAGTTTGCCGGTAATCTGCCCGTGCGTGCCAGCTGAATCGCGTAAATTAACATTTTCACCCTTGCATCTAAACAACCGATAGTACTCGGCACTTGCGTTATACTTATTGCAAAAGTTTTGCAGCATTTCAGAAAGCTTATCTGCATGTCCTTTTAATTCGATCTTTGGATTTGCCAGTGCATTCAGCAGCATGTGTACAAGCGACGACAGGTATGTTGTTTCCGGATAGCGTTTATAAAATTCCATTATCGGATTTATTCTACCCGGACTCTTCTGTATAGTAAACTGCAGTATTTCAAAATCTATTGCTTCAATAAAACGGCTGCCGGGATACAATGATACAAATTCATCATACAGTTTACCAGATGTAAAAATATAGCATCCAGTATCATTGACAAGTATAAGATCAAGTCCTGACTTTTTATTTATGGCTTCCAGTTTATTGTTAAGCCTGGATTCAATTTTTTTATTTTTTGTTTTTTGTATTTCACCACACTCATCGGCATATTCTTCATTCAATTGATTAATGAGTCCTAAAAGCGCTTTAATTCTATAATAGTATATCCGTTCACCATCTTCATAACTTGAAGTCTTTGCAAGTGTATCAAGTACCTTCAATGCCTTTGCATAATTTCCATTATCAATATAGGCAACAGCATCTTCAATAGTTGCCGGTGCCATGGATCTATAAACCATTACACCAGCTATTGCTACAATGACAATTATCCCGGCTATAAATTTCTTTGACATATATCCCTCACCATGGATAAGTATTGTGTACTATCATGCCTAAAAGCTCATGTGCTCGCTTTACAACAATACCGGTGTTACCAGCATCTACTTCGTTAAAGCCTTTACAATTGTGGCTCACATTTCTGTCAGGTGAATATATGACAAAAGGAACGGGATCGCTTACATGCGTACGTAAGGATAGTGGTGTGGGATGATCAGGCATCACAAGCACCGTGAAATTGTTGTAGCGGTTGAGCATATTCACAACAGGCCCTACAACTTTTGCATCAAAATCCTCTATTGCCTTTAGTTTATGCTGTAAATTGCCCTCATGCCCTGATTCATCAGGTGCCTCAACATGCAAAAACACAAAATTTGCATTCCTCATTGCATCGATACAAGCCTGCGCTTTACCGGTATAATTTGTATCGATATACCCGGTTGCTCCTTCAACATGAATTGGTGTAAGTCCTGCAGCTTTCCCAATTCCATGGATGAGATCCACCGCTGCAATCGTATGTCCATGCAACCCATAGAGCTTAGACAATGGCTCCATCTTTGGCCTGTAACCACCTCCCCACAGCCAGATTCCCGTTGGATTACCTCTGAATGTGCTTTTAGCATCTGCAATTTTTTTACTATTAACTATCGCCACCGCTGCCCTTTGCATGATGTCATTGAGCAGATCACTGTGTGCACCCTTTGGCATAAACTCTTGAATTTCTTTTCCCTGTATATCATGAGGTGGCGTTGTGACCGGCAACTCACCTGAAAAATTGCGCACCACCATAATATTACGATAGGATACACCTGCATAAAACTCTATGCCATCTATCTGAATAGCGCGTGCTATCTCATCAATAACAATCTTTGAAAATGCTGAATCAATATGCCCTGCAGAAAAGTCTTGCATACTATTGTGTTCGATAGTTACTATGTTACAACGGAACGCAACATCACCCGGACCAAGATCAATTCCCATGTTAAGTGCCTCCAGCGGAGCTCTGCCGGTATAACAGGTGGCAGGATCATATCCAAAGAGAGAAAGGTTTGCAACATCACTGCCCGGTGGCATTCCAGGTGGCACTGTGCAAGCCAGCCCGCAAATGCCATTTTTTGCAAGGTAATCCATGTGAGGAGTGTGTGCATATTGTAATGGCGTTTTACCACCCAGCTTGTCAATTGAGTAATCCGCCATACCATCACCAACAAGTATTGCAATTTTTCGTTCATTCATAAAGTAATTCCACCATATCGCCTGTTTTCAAAGCTAAATGTGTGCTGCAATCTTTTTGATTCATACAAATCTCAATAAAACCACTGCTTCCCGGTAATATGCCAATTGTACTATCGGGCAAATCTGCATAGGTTGTGCAATGATATAGAGTATAGCGCGTGTGAGCCAGCAACGTGTGCAATTGTAGAGAATATCTATCATTTGGCAATGATAAAATGCAATTACCAAATCTGTCAATGTGCATCACTTTAGTAACTATCGCACCTGCTTTTATTTCGTAAAACGGAAAAGGATGTATTTTGTATTGAGTATATTCTTTACAGGCAACTGCTTCAAAACCACCACATGCCAATTGTGCAGCTACTACAGCAAAAATGTCCCTGCCATGAAATGTAGATGAAGCGTGAATAAACTCCACAGTTTCCACAGCATATACTTTGATGGTATCCTGTTGCAAGCACCCTACTATTCCATTGTCCGGCATAAAAAAATAATACCTGCCATCTGACACCAGCAAAATGTTTCGTTGCGTGCCAACACCGGGATCAACAACTACAATAAAGACACTACCTTCAGGGAAATAGCTGTATGATGTTACAAGCATATACTGCGCATGTTCTATTGAATACGGCAAAACATTGTGACATATATCAACTATATGCCCCGTATATCCGTGTGCATACATCACACCTTTCATAACACCAACATATGGGTCATCTAATCCAAAATCTGTTATCAGTGCAATGATCATTGTTAACTATCCCTGCTAATACAATATTATTAACAATAGATACAATTTTATCAATATTTATCTTTATCTCTAAACGATAATTATTAAAGAAAATCACCAATAATTCCTTAAAAATATTTTGTTAATAAAACGGTGTACACCTGCGCCGCCCAAGCCGGCGGGGGTGTACACTTTTTTTATATAGTATTATTAGATCCTGAATCACGTTTTAGGATGAAATGGAGAAAAAGATCCCGCATTAAACGTTTCCCCACACAAGCTGGGATGCACTATGGCACTACAGTGGCATTAATTACAAAATATTCATATACACCAATTTATTGCAAAAAAAGACTTGAATTATTACCATAAAAAAATTATAGTTAGAATAAGCTATAAATACTTACTTACTGATAAATGTAAATGGAAAGTACATTAGAAAAAATACAATTCAGGCTTAATCAAAGCAGGGAAAAAATTAAATTAGCCACTATTTTCCTTGAAAAGAAGGATTATTGTGACTCGGTATTAGCTTCATACAGGGCAATTTTTTACGCCATACGGGTTTTATTAGTTGATCATGACATTGATTCCGATGATCCGGACAAAATTATAGAGATATTTGAAAAATATATGGAATCAACACCCTTTGGAAATACCAAAATAATAGAAATTGCCAAACGGTCAAAAGAGATCAAGGATCATGCGGTGAATTCAAACGGCCAGATTAAATGTGATCAAGCTGAAGTGATGCTTAACAATGCAACTGCAATTTTAAATGAAGTGGAACGCTATTACTCACATTAACCGGTTTTCCACTGTGAGCCATCTTTATA
Organism: uncultured bacterium; assembly: GCA_937920495.1. GTDB lineage: Bacteria > Spirochaetota > UBA4802 > UBA4802 > UB4802 > UBA4802. Next base: position 39,964 of record CALEUQ010000043.1, read on the forward strand.
AAATTCCTTCTTCCAGATAGGCACTATTTTTTTCAATTCATCTATGATATATTGTGAGGCAGCATATGCGTCTTTCCTGTGCATTGATGTCACAATAATAACAACACTTGCCTGTCCTATATCCACACGCCCTAATCTATGAACCACAATACAATCGTTAATAGCAAATTGCTCTGAAGCTTTTTTCATTAATGCATTGAGTTCTTTTATTGCCATAGATTGATGTGCTTCATATTCCAGGTATACTACTTCCCTGCCATTGTCAATATTTCGTGGCCGGCCAATAAAACATACCACCGCACCATCGGAGGGATTGGTACACTGTGCAAGCAATGCTTCCACATCAATGGGCTCATGTTGCAACGTACACTGCATCATAATCCATCAGCCTCCGCCTACTGGTGGGATAAGGTCAACAACATCATTTTCATGGATTACTGCATCATTGGAACAATATTCTTCATTTATTGCTACAAATATAGTTTTGGCTATACGCTTGAACTCGTGATTTGAATTCGCCAGATAGCGTACAAGTTCTCCTGCGGTTATATCGCTTTCCACATCAAATTGCTTTTTCCTGAAACCCAGCACTTCAGCTGCTTCCGCAAATGCCTGTACTACAATTTTCATTATTAATTACTTCTTCTTACTGTTTCTTTTCATCATGAAAAGGTAATGTTTTACATAAGGGTGAAACATTTCTGGCACTGTAGACAATTCTAACTCATCGGAATGATTAATAATCTGATTGACAATATTTTTTGTTAAATCTTCTTCCGCAGAATCGATTACCGTCTTGAAGCGTTTTACCACTTCTTTGTCAACAGCGTCAACAGAAAGTTTATTCATAACGGTACATAATTTCAAAAGATTTGTTTTTCGTTTGCCTCGTGATTGTGGCTTTTTTGCATCCTTCTTCAATGGCATGAAACAATGACCTCCCAAAAATAAAAAGCAATCATAAAAGTATTCTATATTATGTAAAGATTAATTTCAAAAAAATATTCTTGCCCCTTTGTATATGGCTGACCAACTTCTACATATAGGCTCTGACCCTTTGTTATTGAATCCCGACTTGTGTCGAGGCACGATCGATTTTAATGCTCTGACCCCATTTTTTGTTCAACTTGCTCTGTATGCTCTGCGCTGTCAGCCTGATATTTTTTTTAGGCTCTGACCCCATTTTTTCCCAAAATTTTTAAAAAAATTACCACAACCTTTTACAATTTTCCCACCAGATGCGTTGTATATACATAGAATCTATTACAAAAACGTAACACATGGAGGAATACTATGGCCAGGAAATTGCGTGTACAAATGCCCAATCTTACCTATCACATCACATCCCGATGTAT
>CALEUQ010000044.1 GCA_937920495.1 uncultured bacterium
GCTGTTCAGCTATCAATTCAAAAATATACATAATTTGACTATATTCAGAATTTAGGATATTGTATATAGCAAAAATAATTAATAAACCTTCTTTTGTAAAATATTTTTTATGTATAACCATGACCATCCCAGCGGGGGCCAGGATGACATTGTTGCATTACCATTCTGCAGGCACTTTTAATCTGCTCCAGGGAGGCTCTATCGCCCAATGTAAAAAAGCTTTGCTGCACTCTCAATATCATCATAATTTTATGCAAACATATTGACCTTTTAACACATACTATATAATAATTTTCCCTATATGATATCTCTGAGTATGAAACTTATTTGTGATTGTCAGCTTATGATATTAGCATCATAATGATATTCTTCTTTCCCAACAATATAGTATAAAAAGATGTAATTCTAATAAAAAAGGCCAGAATATATCATCTGGCCTTTATTACAATATTTTCAATTATTGACTTCTTTGTGCTAATAATGCATTATATTTTTTTCTAATTTCTTTTTTATCTATCTTACCCACACTTGTCTTAGGAATTACATCAACAAACTCAAAATGCTCAGGTACCCCATATTTTGGGAATTTCCCTTCCAGCGCTGCGTTTTTCATAAATTCATGCAATTCTTTCGAAAGATTTTTACCTTTCCACTCATCTTTGAGTGTCACAATCATTAAAGGTCGTTCACCCCATTTACTATCTGAAATACCAATAGCTGCGCACTCGAACACTGCAGGATGCTGGCTCAGAACATTTTCTAAATCCAATGAAGATACCCATTCACCGCCTGTTTTAATAACATCCTTGATCCTATCAGTAATCTGCAAATATCCTGACTGATCAATAATACCAACATCTCCACTATGCAACCAACCATTACGCCATAACTCTTTTGTTTTATCAGGATCTTTAAAATATTCCTTTGTCAACCACGGCGCTCTAAACACCACTTCCCCAGCTGTTTTGCCGTCATGAGGCAATGGTTTGTCATTTGCATCAACAATTTCTACATCAACTAGTATTGCTGGCAACCCTGTTTTAGTTCTATAATCAACCTGTTTATCTACGGGCATCTGCATCATATCTTTTTTTAACAGTGCCAGGCTTATAAGTGGGCATGTTTCTGACATGCCATACCCCGTATAGACATCAATGCCTAATTCCAGAGCTTTTTTGCATAATGCTTTAGGCAACATGGATCCACCTATAACAACTTTCCAACCAGACAGATTGATGGTTTCTATACCCTGAGCATTTATAATCATTTGCAAAATTGTTGGCACACAATGTGAAAAGGTCACTTTTTCATTTATAATCAATTTTAATAACATTGCTGGATCATATTTCCCGGGATAAACCTGTTTCACACCCAGTACAGTTGCAACATAAGGAAGACCCCAGGCATGCACATGAAACATTGGTGTTAATGGCATATACACATCATTTGATCTGAAACGCCCAATATTTTCATATGCACCAAGCATTGTCATCATAGAAAACGTATGTAGTAGCAGCTGTCTATGAGTAAAATACACCCCTTTTGGTAGACCGGTGGTACCTGTTGTATAAAAAGTTGTGGCTTTTGTATTTTCATCCAATTCAGGGAATTCATAATAATTGTCTGCGGATTTAAGCAAAGATTCATACTCGCCTGTAATCGGTATTGAAGTGGCAAACGAATCCTTTTTATCTTTTAACAGGATAATATGCCTGACATGCTCTAACTGCGGCAAAATATTTTCAATTATTGCTAACATATCTTCATGAACAAGAAGAACATTAGTCTGTGTATGACCTATCGTATAGGCAATCTGTTCAGAAGACAAACGGAAATTAACTGTCTGCAATACCGCGCCCATCATAGGAATAGCAAAAAAGCATTCTAAATATCTATGACTATCATAATCAATCACTGCAACGGTATCACCCTGTTGTACTCCTAAATCTGATAACACACATGCCAATTTATGCACTCTTTCATACATATCCCTGTACGTGTGGCATACAATATCACGGTACTTGATCTGTCCATCAGGATTATATAAAAGTGGTGCACGTAACAGCTTGTCTAACGTGAGCTGATAATCGTAATGCTGACCCGAAACATAATATTGAGCATTCATGTTTAACCTCCTGAATACATAATTTACACAACTGTATATTCAGGATTTGTTATATTACAATACTATCGATTATTATAATATTATAAGGAACAATATTATTTTATTGTGGGTTTTTTACCTACAGATAGGGGATTTTCCATCCATTTTGTTGCAAAATACACCAGTTGCGCAGCATTGCCCAATTGTAATTTTTCTTTTATCCTTTCTTTATATGTTCCAATAGTTTTATTACTTAAATGTAGCAATTGAGCGATTTCGCGTGTGGTTTTACCTTTGCCTATCAACTCTAATATTGCAAGCTCTTTAGTAGTCAGGGTTTCTATAGGATTATATTTGTATTCTTTCTTTACTATTGTGGTTAGAATTTCATTCATCATATTAGCACTGATATATATATTCCCGGTTGCTATTGTTCGTAGAGCTGTGATTATTACTTCTGCAGTTTCTGTTTTCATCACATAACCGTACGCACCAAATTGTAACGACCTTTGTGCAAATATTTTTTCGTCATGCATTGATACCACTAATGGCTTTACTTTATTGAAATGCCGAGAAATATCTTGTATTAATGACAATCCATTGCTATCTTTTAAACTTATATCGATAATAGCTATATCAGGTAATAATTTTTGTATCAAAGAAAATCCTTTTGTAGCATCTTCTGATTCCCCAATTACTTTGAAATCATTTTCTTGATTAATAATTTTTCTTAACCCCATCCTGAATACAGGATGATCATCGATGATAACAACATTTATTACATTACGCAACTTCATTATCACCTTTATTTATTAATTGTAATATTATTTTGGTGCCAAACCCTCTATCGCTATCAATAAATAAATCTGCACCAATAGATGATGCCCTGTGCATCATAATCTTCAGACCCATTCCTTGAGTAGTTTCTTTGTCAAATCCTTTACCATTGTCATCAATAATTATACGTGCATATTCATTATCTGCAGTTACTGTTACCTTAATTTTAGTAGCACTGCTATGTCGTACAGCATTGTGCAACGCTCCCTGAATTATGTAGTATATATGGGTTAATACACCTGGATCATTTATATGAATGATCCCCTCCTGTTCATAAATACAGGGTATTCCATATACACTTTGAGTAAACGAACACAGTTCTTCTAGTAAAATTGATAAACCTTGATTTGAAATAAAGAAAGCTGGACTTAATCCTTTTGAAAGCTGGCGCACCTTGACAACAGCTATTGACAAAAGGTTTCTAATTTCTTCCAATTCTAAAACACTAATTCTTTTTTTCTTTTGCAACTGTTGAATTAATGCTTGTATCATTACATTAATTCCTAAAAGGTGAGGGATGATATCATCATGTAAATCCTGCCCAATATTTCTACGTTCATTTTCACTTATTGACATCAATTCTTTTTCAAGGATGCGTTTTTCAGTTATGTCTGTTAAAGTTATAATTACCATATTTTTATCATAAAATTGTATCAATTCGGCTGATAAAATGGCAATGCATTCTTTTTCATTATAATTTAAATAAATTTCGTAATCACTTATTTTTTTTGATTTGAGCAGTTGTTTATATAATTTACGAAAATCATCCTTTTTCACTATACCAAGATCAAATAAAAAATGTTTTATAGTATCATTAGAAATATTTGCCATTGACCTAAATAACTTATTTGACTTCACAATCTCGCCCGTGTCCATGTCAACTAACGCAATTGCAACGGGAGTAACATCAAAAACGCTCGCAAACAACTCTTCAGACTTTTTTAAGGCAATTTCCCATTCTTTTCGTTCAGTAATATCAGTAATTACAGCAAAACTCCCAGCAAAAGGTTTATTTTTATCGGATATAATTCTAGGAGATACAATTGTATAACATATCTTACCATCTTTTTTTTGCCATGCCAGCTCATATCCCTCTTGTATCCCCTGAGCACGTTTTTGCATTTGTAAATTGAAGTGAGCCTTAAAATCAGATATAAGGAATTCTTCAATCTTCTTGCCAATTACCTCATCTTGCCGATATCCCAAAATTTCGCAAAAACGACTATTAACATATTCAATAATTAAATGTTCATTTTGTATCAATAAGCCGTCATTCATTGTTTCAACAAGCATTCTATATTTTTCTTCGCTTGCACGCAATGCTTCACGAGTTTCTACAAGCGATGTAATATCAGCGAGCGATGCCACACTTAGCCCGGTACCGGGTATCATGTCTATTGTTAAGTAAATGTATAAAAGCTGCCCCTCTCTGGAGAAAATTCTGAACTCATAGTTTTTAGGAGCAGCATCAGGACTCCTGCGCCGCAAATAATGATATTCTCTCATTCTGTCAACATCTTCAGGATGAATAAATTCTGTCCAGCTTAGTTTTCCCTCTATTTCAGACTTATCATATCCTAGCATTGAAGCAAAGCGATTGTTAACCATAACTATTGTAGTATCTTCATCAATAAGAATAGTCCCTGCACCGGTATTTTCAAAAATTGTTATATACCGCTCATACAGTTTATTTTTGTCGTTCATTGCCTATGCATCCTTTGTATGGATTAAATATCTTTCTTTGCCATACAATGTCAATGATTTTCAGAATGCATACTGATTTTTGCAATTATTAAAATAAGTGTAATGCCCCCCGTTATCTGTTTCGATATATAAAAAAAGATTATAAGTGAGTACATATGAGACATTGTAATTATATATCAACTTTTATCGTGATCATAATGTTAACATCAACCCAAATATATACACAGGAATACTGGACAAATTATGCTAAAAACCTAAAAAGGGAACAAAAACATATAGAAAATCAACCATATATTGCACCATTTGTTACAGAGTATCTTGACACGCGCATTGCGATGGCACACCAGCTTTACACAAGCTTCACTACAATAAAACAAGATACCACAGAAAGCAGAACACACTTACTCACTTACGCTAAGGCGCTGTCACTGTGCACAGATAAATACTTTATTGATATCACAAAGGAGCAAATCAGCAAAGAATTGCAGTACACTGACATCAGCTCTAATGATTGCATTATCATTCACACTGAATTGGTCCTTGCATCGTTTTTCAAAAATTTTGATACAATGGTTGCCGAATCCCAAAGTAATCCGCAATACGATCAATATATAAAAAAATGCCAGCCACCGTTTGATGATGTATACCAGAGCCTGCGTTTTCAGGAACTTGCCGCGCAAATCAATTTCATAAAACAACAGCAGCACTATATTGCATCCATAGCCTCACTGTGTAACGTCACACAGTATGATGAAGCACACATTCGTCGCAAACCAGAACTCATTGTGTCGCTATTATCACAGCTTGAGCACACTATTCTCACTGTTCCCGAACGTAGCGCAGCTTACAATACAGCACCCGGCATCCCCTATCAGATTACCATCCCACAAAAAATGGATTGTGCACACGCAATAGCTACAATACAAAACAAAAGGGATGCGATAGTTACTGGTAAAGACAGCTCGCCGCCTGGCGATATCACATCAATAGCGCTGCAGTACATTACACCAATACAACATCAGATTGCTGAGCAGCAGAAACTGCTTGCAATTATGAAGAGCACCGATGGCATTGCCATTGAAAATGAAGAGGCATTTAAAAATTTCACACAGCATTTTGAAATGCAATCAATGTATTTACGTAACTACGCAGATGCAACAACATTGTACTGCCAGTTTATGGTATTGCAACCACCCAGGATTAATTATGCCAACCGTTGTCAGCATATCACACGCATTGCCACACACATTCAAAAAGTTGTACAATCGTTAGGCTCCAGTTCAAAAGAAATAATCCCTATTGTGAAGCAACTATTTGAAATACTGAAAGCTTTTCTATATGTTGACGTACCTAAAGAAGATACGCCAGAGCGTGGCAGTACCGTGCAGACACTTCACACCATAAAAGAGGAGATCTATGCATTGGCATATCCAACAAAAGATACTGCACCAGGATCTCATCTTTGCAACCTTGAGATTGCAATGAATATAGAAACACTTGAAAAGGGAATTACACTCTTTAACTCACAAACTTATGCAAAACAGGCACTTATGCGCTATGCGTCCATACTACACAAAGCTTTTGAATCAGCACACACCGGCTTTAGCGATGACACATTAGAGCACATCATTGCAATGCAGTCAGCCATACCAGTGGTTAAAGATTTTGATGTACAGCAGATAGTAAATGAATATACCAGCCAGCAATATTTGCTTAGAAAATTACGCTCCGACAGCGCATCACTTATGCAGCGCATAGAAGCGTATAAAAAGAAAGGCATAGTTATACACCACTATGAAAAAGCAAAAGCGATAGCTGAAACTATAAAAAACCTGCAGCCACTATATACGGTTGATGTTGGCAGGTATAAAATGAATCAAAATAATATTATTGTTATTGACAGGCAATGTGCAGCATTACTGAAACATTTACTGAAGAATAATAGAAAATCCGGGAAGATATAATACAAAGGGCATATATGAACATAGCAGTTGCAATGAGTGGAGGCGTTGATTCATCAACAGCTGCCGCACTACTTGTACAGGAAGGGCATAATGTGATTGGCCTTACCGCAAAAATTTTACTGTGTGCTGAAATGGATGGATGCCAGCCACGGTATGATGTATGTTGCAGCCCTGAAAGCATTAATGATGCAGCAAAAGTAGCAAAACAATTAGGTATTCATCATTACATTGTAAATGTTGAAGACGAATTTTCGCAAAAGGTCATAGAACCATTCTGCACCGAATATGTACAAGGGCGTACACCAAGCCCCTGTATCAATTGTAACACTTTTATTAAATTCCCAAAACTTTTAGATTTTGCCAGGCAGTTAGGATGTGATATGCTTGCCACCGGACATTACGCATCAGTGCGTAAAAACTCCCGATATTATATTACACGTGGCATCGACGCTGACAAGGATCAGTCATATTTTTTGTTTAACCTTACACAGGATGTATTACAGCACCTGATACTGCCGCTTGGTCAATGTACCAAAAAGGATATTCGCACAAAAGCGCGTGAATTGGGACTTATAACAGCTCAGCGCCCTGAAAGCCAGGAAGTATGTTTTGTTCAGGATAATGATTATCCTCGCTTTATTGAGCAGCGATTAGGATACAGTCCACCAGAAGGTGATATTGTCACCACACAGGGCATCGTCATTGGCAGACATCACGGCATTCATCGCTACACCATAGGTCAGCGCCGTGGACTTGGCATTGCCTGGGAACATCCGTTATATGTTGTAGCCATTGATGCTGTGCATAATCGCATCATTGTGGGAAGCAAGGATGAACTGATGGCAAAAGGCCTTGTTGCTACACAGATAAATTTTATGAAGGTAACTATCGCACACAATACACCGGTATGGGTAAAAACGCGCTCAACACAAAAACCGTTTAAAGCACACGCAACGTTTGAACACAACACTCTTACCATAACATTTGAAACACCACAGGCAAGCATTACTCCCGGCCAGGCTGCCGTGTGCTACGATGATGATGGCGCAATTCTTTTTGGTGGCTGGATAGATAAAAGTTTTTAAAAAATTCAGTTGACATTGTTTTGAATACTAATTATAATACTATTAACAATGCTATGAAAGGTACTTTTATGATTATATCAGCAAATGAAATAAAAACCAAAGGAGTTTCTATATTTTCAAAACTCCTATCAAAATGCGAAGAAGTAATAATAAATGTTCGTGGTAAGAATAAATATGTAGTTATGGATATTAAGCGTTATAAATATCTCAGGGAATTAGAATTAGATGCTGCATATCAAAGAGTAATGGAAGACATAAAGACAGGTAACTATAAAATACAAAAGGCTCATCAACACGTTAATGAGATAGCAAATGCAATACAAAATTCTGATAACCGAAACCTACCAAAAAAGGGCCGTTAAATTTTTTAAAAAACATCCCGAACTGCTGGATAGGTATGCAAAAGTACTAACAATTCTGGAAAACAACCCATTTCATCCATCACTACGATTGCATAAATTGCAGGGAAGAGTGCAGGAATATTATTCTGTATCATTAAATCTTGACTATAGAATTATACTATCGTTCATCATGCAAGAACATACAATCATACCAATTGATATTGGGACTCACGATGATGTATATTAACCAAACAGCTCATACTCAGTAACTATCGCTTTGATTAAATGTTTACACTCTTCTTCATTCAAACTCTGTACATATGCTGGAGTTAAATTATTTATCTTTTCTACCGATAGCGTATCGAATCCATTGTGGGCAATCCTGTAAATTTTTTTGTGAAGTGTTGGCACAAGCTCTTCACCCTGATTCCACAAATCTTCATGCAATTTTTCGCCCGGGCGAATGCCAGTGTATACAATAGGAATATCCACATCGGGTTCATATCCTAAAAGCTTTATTAAATTGCGTGCCACCTCTTCAACTTTGTATTGTATGCCCATATCTAGTACAAATATTTCCCCACCTCTGGAAAGTACTGCAGCGTGGATAACAAGCATCACAGCCTCAGGAATGCTCATAAAGTAGCGGGTCATATCAGGATGAGTAATTGTAACCGGTCCCCCTCTGGCAATCTGCTGATAAAACAAAGGGATAACCGAACCCCGGCTTCCAATGACATTGCCAAACCGCACACAACACGTACGCATGTGGGTTGAGTTATATGCCAGTGTAATCATCTCGGCCATACGCTTGGTTGCTCCCATCACGCTTACCGGGCGTACTGCCTTATCCGTTGAAATACACACAAACTGTTCTACACCTGAAGCACGTGCCGCCTCAAGAACTGTGCGCGTGCCCAGGCAGTTGTTGCGCACCGCTTCCTGCGGATTTTGTTCCATAATATCAACATACTTGTGTGCAGCGGCATGAAACACTATATGCGGTTTGTGCATATCAAAAAGCTTTTGCATACGCACTGAATCATTAATATCAGCTATATAGTACATAATATCAGGCTTTTCAAAATACCTGGCATACTCATCCAGTATGTGTTTAAGGTTATAGATTGAGTGCTCGCCTCTGCCAACGGCAATGATACGTGCTGCCTTAAACTGTAAAAGCTGCCTGCATATCTCAGTGCCTATGCTTCCGCCAGCCCCGGTTACCATCACTGTTTTATTTTTACAATACTCTTCAATTAATGAACTATCTATCTCAATCTCTTCACGCCCAATGAGTTCCTCAACACCAATCCCACGCAATTCCGGGGTCAGAGCCTTTTCAAAAAGCTTTGTAACTGGCGGCAAAATGGAAATGTTGACATTGCCACTTGTTCTAATAATCTTTATGACACGGTCGATATCCTTTTTGGGCGCTGACGGCATTGCCACGATGCATTCTTTTATACCATATTGTTCCGCCAGTGCTGGTATGTCATCAGTGGTTCCCAGCACAGGCTTCCCACACAACAATGTGCCCACCTTGCGTACGTCATCATCAACAAATCCTATGATACTATCAGCCCTGCCATCACGTTTAAACTCGGCCAGAAGCGTTCTGCCAGCTTCTCCTGCACCTGCTATAAGAATAGCTTTTAATCTTTTTGGGGGTAATGCAATCGTATGTATCTTTGTTTCCCGCACAATGACACGATACACAATCACTAATGCAAGGCTGCCCGCGCTTGCCATGAAAATCACACTATTACCGTGTAAAGATACTAGTCTCCCAGGTAAAAGCAGCATGACGGTGCCGCCAGTAAAACCAATAAGTACACGATAAAAATCATGCAGTGTGGCATAACGCCATAATATCCTGTAGCTCTGTGTTAGATACAACCCGCCCATCACCAGCAAAGCATGTAACAGCGCAACGGTATAAAACATAGAAACGGGATAACACAGTAACAATGACGCAGCCACATACCCCGCCATGATACACATTATATCAGCAATGATATACACAAATGCAGATGGTTTAATGCGGTACAGTATTCTTTTCATATCTACCTTTTGTATTCCTGTGCAATCGCACATACATTTTCAATCACATAATTTACCTGCTTTTCGGTCATTGAAGGATATATAGGAAGGCTTATCTCGCGTGCAAACACCCATTCAGTATCAGGAAACATAGCTTCATTGCCATACTCATGTGCAAAACATGAAAAGCGGTATAGCGGAATAAAATGCACACTTGTCTTTATGCCACGTTCTTCCAGTTTCACAATAAACTCATCACGTGTAATGGAAAGTGCCTCCAGTTTGAGCTTTAGCGGATACAGATGCCAGGCAGATATTCCTTCTTGTACGGTATACGGAATTAACGCATCACTTACAGCAAACGCTTCATTATACATACGCGCTATTGCCTCCCGCTTTTTGCATAGCTGTTCCACTTTTTCAAGCTGCATTAACCCCATAGCAGCTGCAATATCCGTCATGTTATACTTATAGCCTGTCTCTTCAATATCGTACTGCCAGCTTCCGCCCCTATCATAGCGCTTCCACGCATCGCGGTTCATTCCGTGTAGTCTCAATCGCCGTGCACGGCTTGCCCACTCTTCATTATGTGTCACAAGCATCCCGCCTTCGCCCGTTGAAAGGGTCTTGGTTGCATAGAAGCTAAAGCAGCCAATATGGCCAATTGTACCAACACGCTTCCCCTTATACCATGACGGCAGTGCATGTGCAGCATCTTCAATGACATACAGGTTATATTCATGTGCAATATCAAGTATGGCATCCATTGCGCACGGGTGCCCTGCAAAATGTACAGGTATAATGGCTCTGGTTTTGGGCGATAGTAACCGGTAAATTGCATCAACACTGATGCAATGAGTGTCCCTGTCAATATCAGCAAACACTGGACGAGCGTTGCAGTAAAGGACAACCTCTGCGGTGGCAACGAATGTATTTGCAGGAACTATCACCTCATCACCCGGACCAATGCCACATACTTTTAATGCTAAATGAAGTGCAGCCGTGCATGAACTTACTGCAACAGCATACGGCATTCCAATATAATGGGAAAAACTATCTTCAAACTCAATGGTTTGTGGACCCATTGTGGTCCATCCGCTTTTAATGGCGCCAACTGCCGCTTCTATATCGCTGTCATCAATATAGGGAACATGAAATGGGATATTCATTATATACAATCCTTGTGCAGCACCACATAGTTTACCTATATTGTCGGATAAAAATGGTTGATGGAATATAAAAAAAGGATGGCATAGAATTACGTCAAATATAATATAAGAAATGTCAATTAATGCATACACAGAATAAAAAAAAGATTGAAAAATATGACCATATATTACTTACAATTATTGTATTCTGTATGAAATGTATTCTTTCGCTATCAACGCCGTGAGAATACACTATAGCATAACGTGTTAATAAATTATGGTTTAAGAATAAATAGTGACGTAAACCCATTGCATGAATAATGTAGTGGTACTAAAACCTTGCGTTGGGCAGTGGATGATTACTTTAAAAAATTTTCTAAACTATTGTAGTTGTGTTGCAAAATATATATATTTCACAACCAGAAGAGGGTACGTATGAAAAAAAACATTATTGCATTATTACTTACTGTATGCTTCACCGCTATCCCATCTGTGGTCTTTGCTATAGCTGACATTGCGGTTCTTGGAGGTTATACTCCATACGGCAAAATAGAATTTTACGACCAGGAATATGATTCACTAAAAGGTTTTAATTATGGAATAATGGGGCATCTCAATGTTGATACTGAAATAATCATGTTTGGATTTGGCTTCTATTTTCATGGTGAACGCTTACATTACACATTCAATGGTGATGAAAGAAAATTTACGGTAAAACAGTCATGGGGTCCTGATATCATCATAATGATCACCGCAAGTGAGATAATAGCCCCATATGTCAGAGCTGGTATAGCGCTGTATAGTGAACTTACATACGATTATGGATATGATAAAAAAGAAAAAGGGCGATTCTTCAACAGCGGATGGTGGGCTTTAGGTTCAGGTATCCATATCACTGAAGAGATTTTAGTATTTGGCGAATTTCAGCGTCTGTCCATGTCCCATGACAATGAACATTCAGCAAAACGATACACACTCAATGCAGGAGCAATGTTTAATTTTTAAAAAGCTTTATAAAAACCATAGAAACGTGTGTTATATTTTTAATAGCAATGCAATCTTCACAGTAAGTGCACTTACTATAGCTCCAATACCTGCACCCCAGAGTAAATCAATGAATGTAACCATTATTGGCCATCCTTTAATAGTAGCCTGGTTGGTAAGGTCATACGTTGCGTAAGTTATCAGACCAAAAAGTGCACCTGCATATAATGCTTGCAGTACAGAGCCTGCTTTTAATGCCGGAACTATGCAAAAATATTCAAGCCCAATTATAAACAACAAGTAAAAAGCAATAACAGCCCACCACACCACATCACCCATAAGATAGCCTAAATACTGTTTGTACATGTTTTTTGCTATAACACCCAACCATACTGCATCAATGAGCAGAAAAAGGACTAATCCAACAATATAAATTTTTACATAATTCATCATAAACCCTCCTTTAAGAAATAGTTTTTTTAAAAAACTCATATAACTGGTTCAATATCATGTATATCCACTTTTACTGCTACACCTTTTTGCAGAATATCAACTGACACAACTACATGATGTTCTTTATTTTTGCTCACCAGTATGCCCTGTACTCCCGAGAGAGGACCATCTATGATTTTCACCTTCTGACCTTCTTTTAAATACGGATGTTCGTCAATTGCAATCTGGCTGTGTACCATCTTATATATTGATGCAACCTGTTCTTCAGGAACAGGCTGATATCCGGAACTATCGCCCAATATCTTTACAACGCCGTGAGTGTTTAATACATTTATAAAACACATCCTGTCATCAGGTAACTTCACAAAAAGATATCCATGAAAAAGAGGAAATAAAACACGTTTTTTGCGGTCCTTCCACTGACGCAATTTCTCAACAACAGGCAGAAAAACTTCAATACCTTTTGATTGTAACAGCGCATGGACTTTACTTTCATGGCGTGAACGTACATACACCGCATACCAGTTACTTCCCATTTTTCCACACCAGCAGTGCATTCTCTAAATCAATTTTGTCTTTATATTTAGCTTTTTCTTTTGGCGATAGCACCAGTGGTCGTATCTTGCGCTTAATAATCTCCTCTGCTTTTTCAATGAGCTGCGCAAGGTACGCATAATCAACGGTGCCAATAATTACAACATCAATAATGCCACCATCAATGCCCTTTGCATAATCACCCACCACATACGCTTCATGCACCTTGCCAAGCTTTGCTAATACATTGTCAATGAGCACATCAATACCCAAAAATTTTTTTACCACATTATGAATATCTTTGTAAAGAGGATGTCTGGTATTGGCATTGTAAAATACCTTATTGCCATTAGCGCTGCGCTCCAGATATCCAGCTGCAACAAGGCGGTCAAGCTCCACTCTCACCGCATTGGTGGATTCGTTCATCTGGGCGGCAAGTTCCCTTAAATATCCTTTTGTGGAAGGATTGATGAAAAATTTGAGTAAAATTTTAAGCCGCGTTTTGGATGTAATGAGTGCATCTAACATGTTTAAAACGAGTAATAATTTTATGCGTTTTTGTCAAGTTATTAATTTTGCTTTAATCCCACCTTTGGTAAATTTCAGATTCAAATTATATATTTTCCAATTCTTTTAAAAAAATTTTCTATATCATGTGTATAGATTTCTTTTAATTTCAAAGCATCACCCAGAACTATTTTAATTTTACGTTGATCCAATTCATACGAATATATTACAGCTTATAGCTCATCTAAAACACTCTCCAGCTTTTGTAATAATTCACAACGCATGCACTCGCGTTGTTCCTTTTTTTTAGTAATCACCATATCTAATATGTAAGTAGTGGATTGTTTCATTACATTATGAAAATTATACCAGTATTAATTAATTAAATATACATCTTTTTAACATGAAAAGTCAAGCACATTCAGGTTATGTTTAGATTATCCTTTAAGGCTATTACGAAAACACAAGATAAATTAAAAGACCTCTATCAGTCTTCCCGAGGTTTCAAATCCTCATTTATATTTTTGGTAGGATTCCCTTCACCCTTTTTTATAGCATCCCTTCTTTTAAATGCATCAATTTCTGCTTTGCTAAAAATCTCTTTTTGTAAATTTATTATTTTTTCCTCACGCTCATGTTCTGATAATGAAGGATCGGACATTATACTTGCTTCAAGGGTATAATATCGTTCTTCTTTTTGCCTTAATTCTTCATTTTTTTTATCTATTTCAGCAAATTTTGCTACAACATCGGGAGGAAAATATTTATTTCGTAATGAATACTCAAAGCTTTTTTTTTCATCCTCATTCATTTCACTAATATCTTTAGAGTAGATTAGTTTGCTTTCCTGGTATTTATTATAGCGTTCATTCAAAATCGTTGAAGATTCAACAATGTGTGCTTCATCTCCCCACATCTTATTATTTAAATCATCCAGCAATGCTAATTTTTCGCCTCCATACAGTTCTGGATCGTTTACTATCACACTTCGCCGTATAGAATATTCTTGAGTTTTTATTTCAGCAGCAAACAGTGTATCTGCAATTTCCTGTCCAAAAAATTCTCGCCGATAGTTTTGTATTCTTTGCAAAAACTCTAACGCTTCCCTTGGATTTTTTGGAACACCAAAATCACCAAGTACTTCCTCAAGAGAAACTTCATATTCAATATATTTTTTATATAACGCACACATGGCTTCGGGATCTTTAATCCCAATGGAATTAAGGTATTTACATACTTTTGCAAAATGCGCTTCAAACGTTTGATCCTCTTTACCAAACCTCCATTGTAAATCCCTTAAAAAATTAAGTGTATGGGGTGTGATAATTTCTTCATTAAAATATTTTTTAGCATCATTATCAGTAAATTCAACCTTGCCAAGCGCATCGATTAACATTGATAAGCTAAAATTATTTTGCTTTATAATAAACTCATCTGGAAGCTCTTTACGTGAAGACAGTACATACTTTATAGCAATAGCACATATTAATAATATCGCAATCATTATAAGCGCAGTGTTTTTATTTATATTTTTTAGAGCAATCATATAACCCTCATTGTAAAATTCTACAAATAAATAGTATTACTCATACAAATGATAATTTTGTATCAAGTGGGGAAGATCCTCACAGATCTCCCCCACAAGCTTGTTGCAGGAAGTTTTAATATCCTTTTGCTTTTAAATCTGCTACTATATCTTTGTAAAAGTTAGGTGCACTAAAACCTGGAGTAAATCCAAAGAAGTGCCCTATTTGTTTAATGTGGTCAACACCACCGCACCACCATGCTCCAGTGTAAAGCCCTCTATCTGTTCCCCATAACTGCGAATTCACCGATACCAAACCATCATTATCACCCTCATAATAATCAAGGAGAAGCTTTGTTGGGCCCAGAACTAGATTAGCAGTGATAGTTTTTATTTTAGTCTTATATGTCTGGTAATACACACCACTTACATTGGGCGTATTGGGATTAAAGGTATTGATCATATAGTTTCGTGATAAATCCTGTGCATTCGATAAACTATTTGGTTGTGTATCACCAATAAAAAATGCATACACATAATCCATTACTTTGCCTACAAGCCATGATCCTTTATCCCCTAATACTCCTATTAAAACATCAGCTACTGCACTGCCTTTATGAGGACCACCAATACTGGTGTGCGATGCACATTTTGTACCAAGCCCCAGGTTACTTATTGCGTAACGTGTATATACAGCCCCATGCGAATGGCCAATAACATTGAATTTTGATTTACCTGTACTTGCAAGAATCTGCTCAACCTGGGTCTTCCATTGTGACGCTTTATTTGCAGTACTATCCATACAATTCACCTGAGTTACATATACAGGGGCACCAGCATTCATAAGAGCTGCTTTTACACCCCAAAAATAATCAACAACTCCAAACATTTTATCAGTTGCAGCCATACCATGAGCAAGAATAACTGGATATTGTGTAGCACAAGAAGCCGTATTTTTATTTAGATAGCAGGTAATATCATAGCTGCCACTCCCTGATGTTGCCTTCACCAGGATATACCACACACCAGCATTCGGATTGTCAAATGTGTAATCCTCGCCTGTACTGTTTGTACTCTTCCAGTCATAATTAGAAGTAGTTGGTTTTAACTCATATTTTGCATATAGATCAAAGTTATTTGAACCACAGTTTAAAATTGTACGCATATTCTTTATATCAGAAGGCACAGTAATTTTGAATAACTTTGTCTGCCCGGCTGAAAGTGTACCGCTATATTTTGTACCTGCAGTAAGCGAAGTAGCGCTATCACCTGGTGTTAGTATAACTTTTATAGAATAATCCCCGGCCCCTGTCCATCTATCAACCCAAAAGTACCATGTTCCCGCTGCGGGGCTTGTTACTGTAACATTTTCGCTTCCTACATTGATTGAAGAAAAGCTATAGTCCATATTTGGTTTGTCAGGATGATAATTCCTGAGCCCATACAAATCAAAATCACATGAATAATTGTTACCAAGCTCTACAATCACCTGCATCTTGCTTGTATTGGATGGTACACTAACCTTCCATAGATCACGATATGCATCACCCCCCAAATAACCACCAGCCTTCTCACCGCTTACAAGGGTTGGCACAGTCTCATCAATGTATGTAGCTGGACCAGATCCCAACAAAGTAACTGTCAACTTGTAGCTGCCACTTCCATTATAGCTACGAACTTTTATATACCATGTACCCGCAGAAATTGCATAAATACCACCGTTAGTATATAACACATCTTCCCCACTGCCTTTGACATGCCGTCCATCCGTAGCTCCTTTAAAATGATACAGGGTTGTAGTAGGTTCATAGCCCTTTCTCCCATAGATATCAAAATCCTGGCCGGTTATTTTTTTATCTGAACCCTGTTCCATAACTACATGCATACGATATGTACCAGATGGAACCACAATCTTCCAGTACTCCTCTGCACCGGTCTGAGTTAACGTTCCCGTAACTGTTTGTTTGTTCGTCATCTCACCACGATAGGTTGCAGAGAGCACTGATGTTGAGTAAAATATGAAAAGGAAAGTCAAAAGAAACCCAAAAACAAATAGTAGAATATCTTTGTTTGTTTTATACATGCCACGTACCTCCTCAAATTATTATCGGTCATATATATTCCGTCCGTTTGGTATTGGTATTTCTTGCACCGTTAAAAGTCAACAAAAAAAATTATAATTCAATATTTCAAAGTTCTTGTGAATAATTTGTAAGTTGGGTGGTTATTTTAAATGTGAGATTTGCATATTCATTTCATAATACTGCATCTTTATGCAGTATTATGGCAAGTTATTTTATATAGAATAACAAACTATGGCTACGAGTTTTTATTTATAAATTTAGATGGAACTCATTGATGGGATTCTGGGGCAATTTGCCGATAGTAACCAGCGAAAATTGTGCATGATCTAAAATCCTGTGGGCAACACGCATAAAATCATCCATTGTTACTGCCTGTATATTTCTTACTATTTCCTTGAATGTAAATTGCTGGCCAAAAACCATCTCATTTTTTGCAATATGACTCATACGCACTTCTGTGCTCTCCAAGCTCAATGCCATATTCCCAATCAGATAGCTCTTGGCATCAGTCAATTCCTCTTCGGAAATCCCCTGTGAAATCAACTGTCGACACTCACTGGCTATGAGCTTCAACAGTTTATTGTATTGTGAGGGCGCTGACCCGCAATAAATACCAAATACACCCGTATCCATAAACGATGAATGAAAACAATATATACTGTAACATAGTCCTTCTTTTTCGCGAATATTCTGAAAAAGGCGCGATGACATGCTCCCGCCTAAAATTGTATTAAATAAATAAAATGCCCACCTGTCTTCATCAACCTTACTCAACCCATCAGTGCCAATGCACAGGTGTATCTGCTCCAGGTCTTTATCAAGGTGTGTGCGTAATTTGCGCTCATACTGTGCCGGTACAATAAGCTTTGTATTATTTTTTGCTGTACAATCCTTACAGAAATATTTTTCAATAATCAGCCTGGCTTCTTCAATGTTAAAGTTGCCGGAGATAACAAAAAGACATTCATCATCAGTATAATGATGTGTATAAAACGAAACAATATTGTCTCTGTTAATTGATCCAATCGTATCAAAGCTGCCAAGTATAGAATGTCCCAATGGACTATTATAAAACATGGTATCCATAAAAAGGTCATGGATATGTTCATCCGGCGTATCTTCATACATACGTATTTCTTCAATCACGACATTTTTTTCTTTTTCTATCTCTTCGGCATCAAATGTGGAATTAAGATAAGTATCAGAAAGTATCTCAACAGCTAATTCTAAATAATCTGATATCACATTAATATAATAGCAGGTATATTCCCTGTTAGTTGCAGCATTGTGTTGTCCGCCAACCCTGTCTACCAGACGAGCAATATCCTTTGCACTGTATTTGTCAGTGCCCTTGAAAAGCATGTGTTCAATGAAATGGGCATAGCCCATTTCACTTGATTTTTCGTGTCGTGAACCCACCTTAACCCACAGCCCGCACGACACCGAGACCACATTATCAATTGGTTCAAGCAACACTGTGAGGCTATTAGGAAGTATAAATTTATGTACCATTTCCGGACTAATGCTTCTTCATAGCGTCTTTGCGGCTTAAGTTGATGCGTCCCTGCTCATCGATGCCAATAACTTTGACCAGCACTTCATCACCTTCGTTGAGAATATCCTTGACCTTTTCAACACGTGAGTGGTCAAGCTTGGAAATATGTACAAGCCCCTGTTTGCCTGGCAATATTTCTACAAATGCCCCAAAATCAGTAATCCGCTTCACAATTCCCTTGTAGATAGCACCCACTTCCACCTCTTCTACCAGACCTTTAATAGAAAGTTGCGCTTTTTCAATAGAATCCTGTTCACTGGCAGAAATAAAAACTGTACCATCAGGCTCAATATTAATATCAGCACCTGATTCTTCTATTATCTTCTTGATTACCCGGCCACCGGGCCCAATCACTTCGCCAATCTTTTCAACTTCAATTTTCATAACAGCAATTTTTGGTGCATGCGGCGATAGTTCCTTAGAAGGTTCAGCTATAACTTCATTCATCTTTTCAAGAATATGGAGCCTTCCTTCCTTTGCCTGCTCCAATGCCTTACGCATAATCTCTGTGGTAATACCCTCAATCTTTATGTCCATCTGGAACGCAGTAATACCGGTTGCAGTGCCGGCAACCTTGAAATCCATATCACCCAGATGGTCCTCAATACCCTGTATATCACTCAAAATGGCATAGCGGTCACCCTCCAGTACCAGGCCCATTGCAATACCGGCAACTGGCGCTTTCATGGGAACACCCGCATTAAACAATGCCAGTGAACCTGAGCACACTGTAGCCATTGATGAGGAACCGTTAGACTCAAGTATTTCCGAAACAACACGGATGGTATAAGGAAATATATCTTCATCAGGAATAGCATATTCCAGTGCACGTTCAGCCAGCATCCCATGACCAATCTCACGGCGGCCAATACCACCAACCCTTCCAACCTCGCCAACGCTAAATGGTGGAAAGTAATAATGAAGCATAAACCGCTTGTACGATTCTTCAATCAAATCGATGCTGTCAATACGCTGGGAATCAGCAACAGTCCCAAGTGTCACTATCCCCAAACTTTGCGTCTGACCACGAGTAAAAAGTGCTGAACCATGTGCACGGGGCAAGATTCCAATCATAATATCAATTGGTCTGATATCTTTTAAGCCCCTACCATCAGCGCGCTTCCCTTCATTCAATATACGTGAACGAACCACTTCTGCATCCAGGCTATCTACAATTTCAGGGACCAGCGCAATAGTATCAGGGAATTGTTCCTGTAGCTGTCTGGTTATTGTTGTAATAATAGCATCTTTTGCCTGTTCACGCGCCTTTTTTTCATGTACTTCTTTTAACTGTTCAATGTCGGCAAAATACTTTTCTCTAATTACCTTTTCCAGCTCCTTATCGCTTAGTTTTGGCTCATAAGACATAAGCGGTTTGCCGCACGCTTCTTTTAATGCTTCCTGTACTTCACACAGTTTTATGATATTGGCGTGGGCAAATTCAACAGCTTCAATCATCTCATCTTCGGTTAAATTCTTTGCCTGCCCTTCAATCATGGTAACAGCTTTTTTAGTTCCGGCTACCACAAGGTCAATATCGCTGTGTTCCATTTCCTGAAAGTATGGATTTATCTTCCACTGTCCGTCAATCCTGCCAACCCTTACCGCACCAACAGGTCCTTTAAAGGGAATACCTGATATACTCAGTGCAGCTGATGCCGCATTTATTGCCAGCACATCTGGTTGATGTTCTCTGTCAGCAGAAAGCACATAAATAATAACCTGCACCTCATTGACAAAATCATCCGGAAACAAAGGCCGTATAGGCCTGTCAGCTAATCTGCTTGTCAAAATCTCCTTATCGCTTGGTCTGCCCTCACGCTTAATAAATCCACCGGGTATCTTACCCGCTGAGTAATGCTTTTCCCGGTAATCAACTGTCAACGGGAAAAAATCCTGTCCTTCAACAATCTTCTTTGATGCAACGGCCGAAGCAAATACTATTGTTTCACCACATGAAACCGCAACGGCACCATCTGCCTGCTTTGCAAGTATCCCGGTATTAAACAGGATTACATCATTTCCAATATTTGCTACAAATTCCTTATTCATTGTATAATCCTTAACTGCTGATTTTAAAATCTTTATTACCCCACTACCTTCGTATGCCAAGTGATTTAATCAGTTCTCTGTACTTTGTTAAATCCTTCTTTTTAAGATAATCTAGAAGCCGTCTGCGTTTGCCTACAAGTTTAAGCAAGCCTCTGCGTGAATGATGGTCTTTGACATGTACTTTGAAATGTTCAGTCAGCTGGTTAATCCGCTCAGTTAGAAGGGCAATCTGAACCTCTGCTGATCCGGTATCCTTTTCATGCAACTGGTATTTGTTGATAATCTCGCTTTTTTCTGCCATACGACTTTTTAGTCCTCCTTACAATCACTATATTCTAATTTATTGTATTCGCTGTAAGCCTTATAATTCACAGTGCTATGTGCAGTGAAAATCAGTCAAGAAATAAATTTAAAAAGCGGGGACCACTTTCATTTCATTGTATCAATTTTATCAAACTCTTCAATAAAAACTCTTTTGCATCTGTACCCATTTTCATCTTTTACAGCCAATGCCACCAGATGTTCAGTACCTTCAGGTACCACCCTGAATATATCAGTACCGGTTTCACGCACCACATCATTACGTCCCGGTAGCGTGCCATGTTTAATCTTTAACAAAGAATCCCGTTTTACTTCCAGTATGCCAAAACCATCAAGCGCTGTAAATGGTGTATACACCCCCCGCATATCCTTCATGTTGTTATGCGATAGCTCAACGACTTGTTCCATGGTCAAAGCATCCTCAACACTAAAATTCCCAATGGCAATCCTTCGCAAAGCTGTCACATGGGCGCCTGTGTGCAATCGCAATCCCAGATCACGCGCCAGTGCCCTGATATAGGTACCCTTGCTGCATGCAATTTCAAGTGTGATTTTGGAACATGCTGTATCAAAATTACGTACAGTTATTTCATGAATGTGGACTGGTCTTGGAGCTATCGCCACCGATTCACCTTTTCGTACCCTGTCTGATGAACGCTTCCCATTAATCTTAATGGCCGAATAATCCGGCGGAGCCTGCAGTATCTTTCCTGTAAAATAGTTTTCTATGCAGGATTGTATATCTTCTACTGTACACTGGATATTGCTTTTCAAAATAATTTGTCCCTCACTATCGTGTGTGTCAGTTGCCACGCCCAACTGCAATGTGGCAATATAACGCTTGTCCATTCCCATAAAAAACGGAACCAGCCGGGTAGCCCATCCTGTGCACACAATCAAAAGGCCTGATGCAAATTTATCAAGTGTTCCCGCATGTCCACACTTTTTCACTTTCAATACTTTTCTGATGCTGCGTACAATATCAAATGAAGTATAGCCGGCAGGCTTGTCTACAAGCAACACGCAATTGTTTATATAGCTGACATTCATATATTACGCATCACTGCTTCCGCTATTATTCTTTGAAGATTCTTTTTCTAATTTTTCCAGAAGATGCACCATCTCCACACCTTCCTCAATTGATGTATCCAGATGGAAACGAATTTCAGGAATAGTGCGAATGCTCAGAGCTTTGCCAACCCTGAACTGTATAAACCCACGTGCAGATTGCAATCCAGTCAGCGTCTTCTTTTTGTCACTGTCATCTCCTAACACCGAAACATATACATCGGCATAGGCATAGTCTTTACTCAACTCAACATTTGTCACTGTAACAAACCCAATACGCGGGTCTTTAATCTCTGTTACTATCAACGTACCAACAAGTTTTTTAATCTGTGTCTCTAATTTCTGTTTTCTGAAACCCATTGTACTGGCTTATCCTCGTGAGGGATCATCTAATTTCTTTTTTATCTCAATAATATGATATGATTCAAAGTTATCCCCTTCCTTTATGTCATTAAAGTTTTCAAGAGTAAATCCACATTCTTGTCCCGCCTCAACTTCACTGGCATCATTCTTAAACCGCTTTAATGAATTAAGCTTGCCATCAAACACAACTACACCATCACGTATAAGGCGTATGTTATCACTTCTCTTCAAACGCCCGGTTAACACAATAGCTCCTGCAACAGTTCCCACCTTGCTGATTTTGAAAACCTGTTTAACCTCACCTGTTGATGCAACCTCCTCTTTCATTTCAGGAGACAGCATACCTTCCATGGCTGCCCTGACATCATTGATGGCATCATAGATGATATTATAATATTTAATTGACACACTTTCCTTCTCAGCAATCTCTGCAACCTTTGCTGATGGCCTTACCTGATACCCTATAATTATAGCATTGGAAGCAGAGGCCAACATGACGTCGGATTCATTGATACCGCCCGTTGCTGCATGTATTACCTTCACACGTATATCATTGGTAGATAGTTTCTGTAACGAATCGCGCAATGCCTGAACAGAACCATCAACATCTGCTTTGATAACTATCTTAAGTTCTTTGATCTCGCCTTCCTTAATCATTGTGTTCAGGTCCTCCAGGGTAACTTTCTTTATCTTTTGGGCACTTTCAATGCGTAATAGTTCCTGGCGTTTTTGAGCTATCTGTCTGGCGTATTTTTCTGATTCAACTACCTGGAAAGGATCACCGGCTTGAGGCACCCCACTGATACCAAGAACTTCTACCGGCATTGAAGGAGTAGCTTCATGTACCTGTTCTCCGGTATCAGCAAACATCGCACGAACCCTTCCTGAATACAGGCCAACCACAAATGGATCACCCACATGAAGTGTGCCATTCTGAATCAGCACTGTTGCTATAGGGCCTCTTCCCGGGTCCAGCTTTGACTCAATAACAACACCCCTGGCGTGTAGTTTAGGATTAGCCTTAAGCTCCAGCATTTCCGCCTGTATTAGTATTAATTCAAGAAGCTCTTTGATATTTATTTTTTGTTTGGCGCTAATTTCAGCAAAAAGGGTTGTGCCACCCCATTCTTCAGGTATCAGTTCGTATGCTGTTAACTCCTGTTTTACTCTGTTTGGATTAGCCTCGGGCAAATCTATTTTATTTATTGCCACTATAATAGGCACATTTGCAGCTTTAGCATGGTTTATTGCCTCTATAGTCTGTGGCATTACACCATCATCTGCTGCTACAACCAATACAACGATGTCTGTTATACTTGCACCACGTGCACGCATGGTAGTAAACGCTTCATGGCCAGGAGTATCAAGAAACGTAACATATTTATCTTCAACCTTTACCCTGTATGCACCAATATGCTGCGTAATACCACCATGTTCTGTTGCCACAACATTGGTTTCTCGTATTGCATCCAGCAGTTTTGTTTTACCATGGTCAACATGCCCCATCACAGTGACAATAGGTGGCCGTGGCACATAATCTTCAGGTCTATCCTCTTCATCAACTTTTATAACTGTTTCTTCATACAGGGATACCACTTTAACTTCAGTTCCATATTCACTTGCCAGTATAGAGGCAGTATCAGCATCAATAACCTGATTGATCGTAGCCATAACACCCATTGACATAAGCTTTGCAATTACTTCACTGGCTTTTATATTCATCTTTTTGGCAAGATCGCCAACGCTTATTGTCTCGGTAATCTCTATTTCTTTCGGAGCAACAGCTTCACGAGGCTGCGATTCCTTTTTCCGCTTCAGAAGTAATAATTTTTCTTCCAGCTCTTCCTTCTCTTTTTTCAAGAAACGTTTATCTTTATCCTTATCTTTTTCTTTAGCTTTTCCCTTGTCTTTCTGCCGTTTCTGCAAATCTACAACTTCTTTATCAATAACTGGAACATCTCTTTTATCAACTACTGCTGAAGCTTGTTGCCTATCAGTTCTCTGCTCTTTTGCTACACCTCCTGGCTTTTGTGTATCATCTTTACTGTAATCTTTTCTTCGAAACCTGTCCTGAGGTCTACCATGCCTTTCTTTTTTATCATATCGTTCTTTTTTTTCATGTTTATCTTTTTTATCCTTGTCACCAGCTCCTGTTGCAGCCTGGGGTTTTCTGTCAGCTACCTCTTTATCAATCGTTTGCTCAGGCGCCTGAGCTTCTTCAACTTCTTTTTCCTCAGCTTCTTTTTTCAGCTCTTTTGCAACATGTACTTTTCTTTTCAGCTTTATTTTCTTCTTCAATTCTGCTTGCTGAATAAGTTTCTTGGCTTCCTGAGCTCTTTGCTCTTTTATTATCTGAATCTTCTTTTCTATTAGAAAAACGTCATCGTTTGCCAATTCAGACTGTTCATCCGCACAGGGAATACCAAGATCCTTACAGATCTTTATAACATCATCTGTTGAAACATGATTTTTTGTTGCCACATCAATAGCTTTCATTAACTAATCCCTATTAGATTAAAATATTAGCCCGTACCTGTGCCATATCAACGGGAAAGAATAACACGTAATCCTGCCCTTATGACAATAGATTCTTCCGTTCAGATGACACTATCTGCACTATTCCTGCTTATTTTCCTGTTCATCTTCATAATCTTCTTCTTCAAAGTCAACATATTCTTGTATTATATTAATTATCTTTTGCGCTGTCTTTTCCCCAATGCCATCAATATTCATAAGATCCTCTACAGATTTTTCAACCAGATCCTCAACAGAGAAAATTCCACCCGCTTCAAGCAGAGCTATGGTTCGTGCATCAAGGCCCGGCAATTCTTCCAGTGGTGTTTCGCCTTCCGATGTTGTTGCAAATAGCTGCTCAACCAGAGCACGCGATTCACTGGAACTTAAGAATTCACGATACTGGTCCTCCGTCTTGATATCAATATTAAACCCACATAATTTGGCAGCAAGCCGTGCATTATGGCCATTTTTACCAATAGCCAGACGATACTGCTCATTGTCCACAACAGCTATCACACCACCATCCCTGGTTTCAATAATCTCTTTAACCTTTGCCGGAGTTAGCGCATTTGAAGCCATTACCTTTTTATTGGGCGAATATTCAATAACGTCAATCTTTTCTCCTTCAAGCTCGCGGACAATGGATTGGATCCGTACACCTTTCATACCAACACAGGCGCCAACACTGTCAATATCATCCCTGTCACTGGTTACAGCTACCTTGGTGCGTAATCCCGGTTCACGTACAATACTAACAATTTTTACTATACCATCATATATTTCGGGGATTTCCATCTCAAAAAGCTTCTCAACAAATTTTGGATGTGCGCGAGAAAGTAATACACTGGGGCCTTTGCTGTTTTTCTGTACACTCAGCACTATGGCTTTTACCCTGTCACCTATCTTATAATGTTCCAGAGGTGACTGCTCACGCTTGGGGATTATACCTTCAGTTTTCCCTAAATCAAGATACAATGCCTCTTTTGTTTTACGCTGTACATAGCCATTTATTAATTCATTTACCTTATCCTTATACTCATCATATACAATATTTTTTTCTGCCTCTTTGATCTTTTGCAGGATAACCTGTTTTGCTGTCTGTGCAGCTATGCGCCCAAACGTTTCAAGCGGGTTTTCTTCCACAATGATCTCATCGCCAAATTTTGTATCTGGTTTAATCTTTAAAGCTTCTTCCAGGGATATTTCTTCAGCATGATTTTTAGGAACACGTACCACCATTTTTCGCGAAATGATCTTTACTGTATTTTTTTCTCTATCAAAGGTAATATCTACAGGTCTTGTAATACCATACTGTTTTTTATACGCCGACAGAATCGCTGATTGAACTATCTCCTCAATCATCTCACGGGTTATTCCTTTTTCAGTAGCAATCTGATGCAGTGCTTCAAAAAAGTTTCCACTCATACTGTTCACCTTTAATAATCTAGATTTGCTTTTATGATGTGTGCATATGAAAGAGTCAACACTTTATTAGTTTCATTAATGGTTACTATCTCCCCATCAATCCCGGTAAGTGTGCCTTTGAACGTTTTACGTACATCACCATCCTGGTAAATACCTTTAACAGGCGCTCCTGCAAACCGCAGAAAGTCTTCAATAGTCCTGAGTTCCCGCTTAATTCCTGGTGAAGAAATTTCAATAATGTAGTCATCAAGCACCTGTTCTGCATCTATGCGGTGGGACAACTCCTTGCTGAATCTTTCACAATCAAGATGCGATATACCATTCATGTGATCTATCTTCACAGTAATTCGAGGTGTCTTTCCGTGCACAACAAGCACACTGTCATAAATATTATAACCAAGGTCACGTGCAGTATCGTTAATTATCTTCTCAAGACTTTCATTAAGTTTCATTATAATTCTCAGTTTATAGACATATAAAAATGACTAAAAAAAAGAGTGGCTTTTGCCACCCGCTTTACACAAATCTATACCAATAAAGCAGAAAACCAACTACCTCAATTAATCAATATAGTATCATATATGTACAATTTCAAGCTTTTTTTTAACTTTATATTCTTTCCAGAAAAAATTCTGATTTACATACTATGCCTTCATAGTATATACTTTACCTGCAATACATTTCTGTGTACAGGTGCACTATGGAACGTGATATTCTGCAATCAATTAAACTGGAGCTTACCAAAAATCTTAAATTTACGCCATACTTTCGGATATGCCTGCACCCTTTTATTGCACAATCCAAAAGCGATATTGCCCATAATATCCTGAGTGCAGAATTATCTGCAGAGCCCGCTATTCGCCTCAGTGCAATACGGAGCATAACACAGCATAAACGGCCGGGATTTACAGACGTCTTCCACACCTTATTTCAGGAGCCAATTACCAATGAAGAAAAGATACTGATCTGCATATATCTATCAACGTACGGGAATAAGCAGACAATAGAAATTCTTAATAATTATATTATGCATAATTTCAATAAAGAGTCTAATTTTTCAATTGTAATACAGTGCCTGGAAACGCTGAGAATATTAAAGCATCCTGACAACAATCTCCTTGCCACATTGAAAAGTATACTTAATGAAACGAGCACACATGAAATAATCAAGTATTACGCAATACGTACATTATCAATTTTCAATGATATACATTTACTTACTTCATTAAACAACCAAAACGAATATACCCTCATGGGAATTTTTGATGCAATTTCATTTATAAGCAGTTCCATTACCCAATTGACTCAGAAAGATGGATCATCTGCTTCATCAGGTGAAGAAAATCTTATTATTGAACTCAGGGTCTTTTTATCCAGGATGCTCTCCCATTTTGACCAATTTCCAACTCCGGTAAAAATTTCATGTTTACACGCTCTTATCGCATCCAAACACAGAGAAACCAATGATTATATATTAAAAATACTCAGTGGCCAAAATGAAAATGACAAAGAAGAACTACTCCTGTTACTCCAGCATACCATCATGGAGGTACGAGATCCGGAGCCTTTAATAAGAGCTCTCATATCGCTTGGTTCTATATCGCCCCATCATAATACAATAATTGTTGATACCATCATAAATTATTTTGAATCGTTTCAAAACGACAGAAGCAGTACATTACTTAAGGATAAACTTTTTAATTATTTTACTGTCACATTGGATTCCTTTTTTGAAATTTATAGAAAAAACTACATGATATCAGATGTAGAAGAGAAAAACTATCCTGAAATCTTTAAAGGAGTAAGGAATTTTTTATTATCAAAACTTAACCCACAAATTTTAAACAGGATTATCTACTATCTGAAAAATGAAAAAAACGATGAAATACATAATATTATCACTCTTTTAACATCATATGTGCCCTTTATCGACAGCACACAAAGAGACCAATTTTCCTCATTGATTGAATTGCTTTATGAGAGTAACCCCAAAACCAGAGAAATTACTGCTTCACGTCTGGAAACAATTGACTTTGAAAAAAGATTTTTGCAGGAACGGATTATCAGGTTGTGCAATATAATAGCCCGGTTACATATTCAATCAGCTGCACCACTTCTTGTAAAAATATACAATTACCTTAAGAAGTATCGTGATGAAAAACTATTCGATGCATGTATACATACATTATCAAGTATGCAATACCCGTATATGCTGGGGGAACTGGAATTAATGGTATTATCAGGCGACCCTAAGAGTCAGGTCCTTGCACTTCACTACCTTGGACACTATACAGACCAGCAGGCAGCTTCCATTCTTTTTGAACTTTTGAATAATGCAGGGAATCTTGATCCTGCGGTGACAGCTACAGCGTTAGATCTTTTATTACAAACAGAAACCACTCAATATAAAAGTTCTATTGAAATCCTTAAAAATATTGTTATGACATGCACCGATATAAACATTAAGCAACCCGCAATTCTTAATATTGGCCACTGCGGCGATGAAAAAGAAATAGAGTGGCTTATTACACTTTTTGCTGAAACAAACGAACTACCTTTAAAAGAAACAATATTACAATCAATAGGAAGTATCATACCGCGCTTACGGGATTTTAATAAACGGGCATTGGTCCAGTTCCTCATAGATTGCATGAAGGAATCAGGGATTCGTATCCGTATTTATGCAACTGCACTATTGTTACAGCTCAACAACAAGGATGTTGAACGGTATATTAAAGAAATGTTAATCATAAAAAACAGGGACATTCAGATAGAAATGCTATATGTATTCAATAATTACAATATTCCTGAATTTGCATATTTTTTATTATCATTAGTACAGGAAGAATATTCAATTGGTTATGAAACAATATCAATACTACAGAATCTACCCGCTGACATTTCTGACGACATTGTCAACTTTATTGGTAACCTCTATAGGAAGCATGGTATTAATATCTCTCAGTCTACATCAAGTGTAACAATTAAACCAGGCAAAATTGATATGTTAAGGGATTTTTTCATTGTTACAATGAAGCTATACCAAAATCCCAATCCGGTTTTGCTTGAAGAACTTGTGGCCTCACTCAATACGATACACGCACTCATCCTGAATCACTGCAAACAAAACAACCTCATAATTCATACTCTTTTACCTGGTGTAGTTACAGTGTATTCTAATAATCCTTTGAATGTTGCTGATACCCTTATTGCTATCGCACAAAATATACGGCACCATAATGTTACCGCTCACACACCATGTAAGGCTATGATTCAATCCTATTACGCAAAAGTAATCCAATTTGGACAGGATATTATAATAGTATCCAGTGAAAAATATACCCATAATATTCTGTACAACTATGCTATCATTGATGAAAATCTAAAATCTGAACTACATGATGAATTTACCTGTAATCCTTTACCATACATATTTGCCAATCCCACACATATTCCACTGTATTATTTATCCAATAAGAAGAATTCATTTATTGAAGCTCAGAGAGCCCTTGACCAGATTATCATGAATCAGAAAACAAAAAAAGAAAAAGAACAGGAATTGATTGATGAAATAAAAAAAAGAAAAATTCAGATTCAATCACAAAGCTCTGCCGATTATCTTGCAACCCTTGAAAGAGTTAACGGAATACTGCGCAGCGAAATAAATGAAATTAATAAATACATACAAAAAAGAAGTATGGACCGAGAGCTCAATACTCAGGTGTCCAGAATGCTTGATAACTTACAGAAAAAAATATTTTTAGAGATATCAGGTTTAATCATGAAGTGATTTATTGCTCTTTTATGTAACATACGTATGAAAATCAGTTCATTATTATTCAACATGTTCCAGTTCGGCAAACTGACGCGAAAGATTCATCTTATGTTCAATTAAGGCGTATGAATGCGTAAGGAAAAACACATCGTTTTTAAACTGCAATAATTTTTCATATTGCTCATACGCTGTTTTATAATCCTTCAACTTGAAGGAGCTTTCGGCAAAATAATAATGATAGGCCTTGTCATAATCTTTTTTTGCCACATCTATTGATTTAAGCCAGATAAGCGCTTTGTAAAACTCACCTTTTTTAAAATGGATTTTAGCAAAGCCAATCACCGCATCAGGATACTGTGGATTTATTTTTAACGCAGCATCAAAATATCGTCTGGCCAATTCCAGCTGATTGCGCTCAACATAGATGTTACCAATTTTTATTAGTGCCGTTAGCTCTTTGCGGTTAATCTTTAAAGCTTTTCTAAATAAAAGTAGCGCATCCCCTTCTCTTCCTGTGAGCGCATACAATTCACCTATGAGAATATATATCCTGGGATTTTCGGGCACAATGTGCATTGCCTTTTCAAGATATATGCGGGCAGCATCATATTCTCTTTTACGCATAAACGCAATACCGCAATTATATAAAAACGGATAAAACAATGGAGCATGCTGTAATCCTTCCTGTAATATCTCTATGGCACCTTCAAGATCATTTACTACAATCCTCTGGGCACCTTTGTTATTATGCAGCGCTACTTCAGTGTTGCCCGTGCAAAAGAGCACACCATCCTTTTCATAAATGGTATATTCTTTATTTTGTGCGATAGTTACTGTAAATTCATCAATAGCAAAAAAAACGCTACAACATAATAGGGCAACTATTGCTATCTTCAATGGTAGAGAAAGCATGCCACCTTAGCTCCGTTCACTGTAACTGTTGCAGGGTACGCTTCCCTGCACACAGGCATTGCATACCGACACCGTGGATGAAAATGGCACCCTTGCGGAGGATTTTCAGGAGAAGGTATCTCCCCCTTCACAACTGAAAATGAATGTTTGGAAGGTTTTATATCAGGAATTGAAGCAAGTAGACTCTGTGTGTACGGATGAAGTGGTTTTTTATAAAGTTTATCTGAAACATTTTCTTCAACAATTTTGCCAAGATACATAACCCCTACCCTGGTGCTTATATGTTTTACAACCGCCAAGTTATGTGCAACAAAAAGATATGCAACCCCTAATGTTTCCTGAATATCCCGCAATAAATTTAGAATCTGTCCCTGAATGGAAACATCAAGCGCCGATATTGGTTCATCAAGAACAATAAATGAAGGGCTGAGTGCCAGAGCTCTGGCAATGCAAATACGCTGTCGCTGTCCTCCGCTAAACTCGTGAGGATATCGAGAAGCATGTCCTGCTTCAAGGCCAACCATCTGCAACAGATTATATGTTTTTTCTTTTACTTCTTCCTTTGAAAGATTTTCATGAATACGCAGGGATTCGGATATAATCTTTTCAACTGTCATGCGCGGATTAAGGGAGCCATACGGATCCTGAAACACTATCTGCATATTTTTTCTAAACTTTCGCAAAACGTCTTTTGATAATGTATGCAATGGTGTATTCAGAATAACTATCTCCCCGCTATCAGGCTCTATGAGGCGAAGTAACGTACGCGCAAGCGTTGTTTTACCGCATCCGCTTTCACCCACAAGCCCATAGGTAGTCCCCTTAATTACAGACAAACTAACGTTATCAACTGCTTTAACAATGGATTTCTTCCCAAAAGCAGCCTTCTTCATGGTAAAGGTCTTGGCAATATCGCGTGCCTGTACAACATAATTGTCATTTCCCATTAGTGAATAATTATCTCCATCAATAATATGTTTGCACTCTATCAACAAGATCCTGGATCTAATCCAGGATGACATAGTGGTGTCATTTTGAGCTGACAGCCTTTCCCGACGTAAGTCGGGACCTGTCCCGATGCCACTCGGGGTACAGGATGACGCAGTATTGAATCAAGCATGACTTCCTGAAACCCATATTACAACCGTTGTATACAAAAATAGCATAACTTATGTTATGATAAAACATCAAGAATATGCCTTGTCAATATAAAAATAATTGAATAATTATCTATTTGGATTAATATTATAATAGCGTCATACAATTGAACTTGAACGATGAGTACCTGTTACAGACATGATATATAGTGTATGATTCACAACAAAGGAGCAACATTAATATGAAGAACTTACCGGTACAAAGAATATATTCGTTATTATTACTTTTAATACTGATAATACTGACAACAAGCCTTGGTTGTGCCACCATATATCAGCAGCAAAAGAAGAAAATGAATGAAAATTATACTGAGGGCATACAACTGTATAAAAAGGGAGATTATACACAGGCAAAGGAGCGTTTTGAAACCGTGCTGTCCATTGATCCTGAGCACACCGGTGCTCGACAATATTTAATTATTACCACAGAAGCCCTTCAGAAACGTGCACAAAAATATTATGATGCAGGTATGAATTATAAGCGAAAGGGTGATCTGGAGAATGCACTGGCACAATTTCTTGAAGCTGAAAAACGTGATCCAGGCTATAAAGATGTTAAAGCACAAATCGAAAATATCCGTAATTCAAACTATGGCAGGAAAAAATATGACTATTACTACTCCACTGCTAAAAAACAATTCGAAAAAAAACAATATATAGATGCGTACAAAACTGCTCATAAGGCAGAGCTGTATAATCCAGAAAGCCTGGAATTATCAGCATTAAAAACACGCATTAAAAATCAATTGGAAAGTGCTTCCTATCCTTATACTTCCAAAGCTTTAGAAGCACGTAAAAAGAATAAATTTGAAGTTGCAAAGACATACTGTAACAAAGCATTAAACGTGAATCCATGGGATGAAAAGGCAAAGAACATTCTTAAAGATATCACCAGAATGGAAACTCTAAATGAACTATATGCCAGTGGTGAAAAAGCATATCACAGGGGTGACCTTATCACAGCGTACCGGTTATTTAAAAGATTAGATAATGAAGAGCCAGGGTATAAAAACACATCTAATTACATAACAACCATAAAATCAAAACTGGAAGGCAATATCAATACCTACTACAATAATGGTATAACATATTACGAACAGGATAATTTTGAAGCAGCCATTGCTGAATGGGATAAAGTACTACTAATAGACCCTGACCACAAGAAAGCACGGGAATACCGTGAAAGGGCTGTTGCCAAAATGGAATTGCAAAAAACATTACGGTAACAATATCACACCTCATATCCATGCGCTGGATACATGCGCTGGATACATGCATGTTACATATTACATGACCTTGTGCAACGCTTTGCCTGATACCAGTTGTTTGACTCCCTCATCAAGCCCCTCCAGTGTAAGCTCAAACATGGGAAAGATATTCTTAATCATCCGGGTAGTCTGTATATAATCCCATGAGCGTCTGGGGATAGGATTCAGCCATATTGAATTCTTAAATGTTTCACGTAATCGTTGCAACCATACTATTCCGGGTATATCGTTGTGGTACCAGTAGTCGATAGCTCCGTTGACCCACGTAAGCTCTGAAGGAGCCATCTCAGCATCACCAACAATGATGAGTTTATAATCTTTGTCAGCATTCTTTAAAAAATCTGCTGTGCTCACTGATTCCGAGCGTTCAATATCCTTCCATAAGTCCTGATATACACAGTTATGAAAATAATAATATTTTAACTTGCTTATCTGAGATGATGCAGCCGAGAAAAGGCGTTCAACAAGACGCGCGTACGGTGTCATTGAGCCACCAACATCCATCAATAAAATGAGCTTTGATGCTTTTTTTTCCTTTTTTTTCCATATAAGCTCTAACTCGCCAGCATTGCGGCTTGTGGCATCAACTGTCTTTTCAACATCCAGCTTTTCCTCAGGCCCAATAGGCAATAGCGAACGCAGATGTGACAATGCCACCCTCATCTGCCGTGTATCAAGAATTACCTGATTGGAATAATTCTTGAATTCACGTTTTTCTGCTATCTGCACTGCACTCTTGTGGCGGGATACGCCCTGCCCTATACGAATGCCTGCGGGATTATACCCCCATGCACCCTGTGTGGAACGGCCACCGGTACCAATAGCCTTATTGCCACCAACATGATTCTTATAATGACCCTGCCGCAGCTGCTCTTCAAAGTTTCTAAGAACCTCATCCAAATTCAGCTTTTCAATCTGACGCTTCTCCTCTTCGGTAAGGTGGAGCTCCTTTACTTTTTTAAGGCCTTCCAAAATCTGTTCAAGGAGTTCATCTGTTGTTTCAACATCCTTGAATGTATCAAGAAATGCAATATCGTATCTATCGTAAAACACCTCATTTTTTACAAGTATAGCTCGCGCCATATAATAGAATTTGGTTAAGCTTGTATCATTCAGATTCAAAGCCAGTGCCTGGTGTAGCGCAATCCACTCATGAATTGAAACAGGCACACCCTGTGCTTTCAGGTTGAAGAAAAAATTAATAAACATCGCGCGTCCTTATACTGCTGTTGTATGCATAGTGCGTCTTTCCTGAATTGAGTACAACATCAATATCTTCTTTCTTCTTCAAAAGAGTGCCTATAAATGGTAGCTCATCTTCTATCTTTTTAATGGACACCCCGCCAACTATGAGAGCCTGAATCCAGTCAACAAGTTCACTGGTAGAAGGTTTTTTGCGCAACATGTCAAACTGACGTATCCAGTAAAATTTCTTTAAACATTCGCGCAAAAGTTTCTTTTCAATATCCGGGAAATGTACCCTCACTATCTTTTCCATAAGCTCTTCATCAGGGAACGCTATATAATGGAATACACATCGCCGCAGGAATGGATCAGGTAACTCTTTTTCGCTATTGGATGTAATAATAACAATGGGGCGGTGTTTTGCAGTTATTGTCTCACCTGTTTCAGGTATATAAAAATTCATTATGTCAAGCTCGTGCAAAAGGTCATTGGGGAACTCAATGTCAGCTTTGTCAATTTCATCAATTAAGAGCACCACCTGCTCATCTGATGCAAAGGCCTCACCTAATTTGCCCAATTTAATATACTGCCTGATATTTGAAACATCTTTATCGCCAAAACGAGCATCGTTTAATCGCTGCACGGTATCATATACATAAAGCCCTTCCTGAGCTTTGGTTGTTGATTTAATATTCCATACCAAAAGCCTTTTGCCCAATCCTTTGGCAATGGAATGAGCCAGCAAGGTTTTACCTGTGCCTGGCTCACCTTTTACCAAAAGCGGGCGCCCTAATGCTATTGCCACATTTACATTATCCTTTAGTTCCTGTGAAATAACATAATCCTGTGTTCCGGTAAAATAATTCATCAATCACCTCAATTTACTTTTTTCTTACAATAGTTCATCAAAACAATGCACTATGTATGGCATATAGCCACTAAAAGCAGCTCACTGCCTTCCAATTGTAATAAATTGTAATATATATTAGTGTAGTGCAAAATTAGCTAAAAACAAAAAATTACACTGTTATGTTCCAATACACTGAACCATAACTTTTCGTGCACGAGGGCCGTCAAATTCACAGAAAAATATACCCTGCCAGGTGCCCAGTTGCAAACGATTATTTTCAATGATTATTACAAGGGAACAACCAATCACAGAGGATTTGATATGCGCAGGTGAATTACCTTCAAGATGGGCAAAATGCAATGATTCCAGTTTAAGGTGCGATAGTCCCATAAGAATGTCTCTTGATACCGTAGGATCAGCATTTTCATTAATGGTTACTGCTGCAGTGGTATGCGGAATATACACACAGCATATCCCTCTTTTTACATCTTCTTTTGCAACTGCATCCGCAACTTGCGCAGTAATATCAATAAATTCCTCTTTGCGTGTAGTCTGAATTTGGAATGTAACCATAATCCCTCACCATTCGTATTCACAATTGAAAAAGCCTGCCTGAAATTTTCAAGTTATTTTCGCTGTATAATATTGTTGACATACATATTATAGTACCCGTATATTTAACACAAAGAGTGGCCAAATGAAAAAGATAGAAAAAACAAAAGAGAACATCAAAGTTGATGAGCTGGATGAAAGAACCCGCAAGCAGATGTTTGACAAATTTGTTCAGGCGGGCGGCAAGGTTATACAGGAACGCGATAAACCATCTGCCAGGAATACCAGAAATATAAAACCATCTTCAAGGATACTGCCCCAACCTCAACCAAGGACAACATCCAGAGAAATAAAGCAGCATAAAATACAATCAGATGCAATTTTTGAAACCTGGCTGCAAAAAAAACTTTCCAGGCTTTTTATTCGCTTACGCTTGCTGTTTCTTGGAGTAACGTACTTTAACGCAGATTATTGTAAACCCCGTTTTATGGACAACCTTATCCATACCTATAAAACAGCTCTACTTCAATTTCAGGTTCAGTATTATCATATCTTCAATCCACAGTACAGCAAGCAGATTATAGCTAAACTGGATCAGATTAATCCACTTTACTACGAGCTTATTGTTATGATTTCAAACATTTTTGACAGAACACGATTTAATGAGATTGAAGCTTTGCACCAATCAGCAGACGTGAGTGTGCAAAAATTAAAAAATTATCTCATTCCCATATATAAAAGTCTCTATATTCTTTATCCTTACATAGAATTAATTGAGCTTGCCTATACCAATGCACTGGAAGTACAGGCATCCATAGAAAAGCAGAAAACTTCGTATTACGAAAAGAGGAAATATATCCGCAACAGCTTATACATCACTTTTTACAAACTTTTACCACGGCTTCATATACTGTTCTGTCACTATTATAATGTATATGTTGATATAACAAGCCCCTATATCAGAACTATCTTACAAATAAATGATAATGACCTGCCTGGTAAACGAAAAGCAGGAAAACCTGGCCAAAAACCAGAAGAAGAACAAACACAAAAACAGCAGGAACAGCTTTCAGAAATTCCTCAACACATTGTGAAAGGCCTTTCGCTTATGAATTTAAGCACTAATGATATAGTGGCACTGTTCCCTAAAGATTCCTATGTGCAGGCAAATCCAGCAGATAAAGCTATTATCACCTATGCCCTTTTTAAAAAATTTGATGATGAATTTTCCATTATCCTTACCACAAATAAAATCAAATATAACATACAGTTCACTGATGCAGGTAAAATAGATTATAAAAACAGGCTTACTGATTGCTACAATGAATTGCGCAAGGTAACTGAAAGCTTTGAAGAATACATGCATGTGCTTGAGACTTATGAGCGCATACGTGCTGAAAAGCCACTCAGCAATGCACAGTATATCGAATATACAAAACGCCTTACACAGCTTGAAAAAAAGAAAAAAGTTGAATCAAAGAATATGCGTATGACCACAAAAGCCATAATGGACAGGATTGCTAGTGAACTTGATGTCCTCATTCATGACATGGATGAAGACAATACAATCATTGGAAACCCTCAGGATTTTCTTGAATTTGACGTGAATGTTGAATCAATTCACATCTTACAGGATAAAAAAGTGTACGAGGCAATTCACCTGGCGTACTTTTATGCATGTGCACTTTCATACCGTCTTTCTGAAGGCGATTTAGCCGGGGATATTGAATTCAAAGAGGGTGAAGCAGCTATTGGTATTGGCCAGAAAAATAATAACAGTGGCAACGCATCGCAGGAAGAAAAAAAACAAAACGAAACATCAGTTATCAAGGAACTTGAAGACCTTTTTTAAACTCATGCATTTGAATCTTTCGCCTCTTTCTTATTTCTTCAGGTGTATCGCACAACTCAGGATCGGTAAACGGTAATGCTTTGGGATCTTTTTCTAAATATGTAAAATAACTTTCATCAAGGGGCAATACTGTAGTATTTTTTTTAGTGGCGATAGTTCCTTCTTTTTTTCTGCCCACCTCTGGCCCCCTGCCAACAATAAAACCAGCTTTTTTTAGTGCTGTTCGTACATGCACTGCTGCTGAATACGTTGTAACGATGCACTCATCCTTGCAGAGTGTAAAGAGCTTTTGAAAAAAATCCACTGTCCACAACTCAGGATTCTTTGCAGGAGAAAACGGATCATGAAACACCGCATCAAAAAATTGCACTGGCAGATGCGATAGTATCTGTCGGGCATCCCCATATACCACACTATGGCTGAAGCAATCCGTAGTTATTTTTTCACCACGTGCTGACTTTTTTAATAGCGCATAGATTGTGTCTCTTTCATCATTAAAACACACATGTTCCATAGCATACGGTATGTCAGTATTTTTTTCAAGTGAAATGATAGTGTAAAACCCATAATGTTTTTGCTTTACAGCCTCTGCGCAAAGAGCAAGCACATTATACCCAAGGCCAAAACCTATATCCAGAACATATACATCACCTTTTCTGGAAAGCGCCTGTGAAGGGATAACATGCATATACACAGCTTCGTGATATGCACCGGAAAGCGAATGCATTGCCTCATTGTAAGCGTTGTCAAACATGGTTATAGTATTGTCATCTGTGATAAGTGTTGTAAACTGCATAGGCTACTATCACCTGCATTGCAGTAATGATGCAATTGCATCATGCAGGACATAATCCACTATAACAATATAGCCATCTTTTTCTCTTTCAACCAGAACAATCTTCCAGGATACAACATGGTTGTCATATTGGACGATGTGGTTTTTATTAATTGCCATTGCACTGCTCACTATTGTCCTGCAACGCTCGTCAGCAATTTTTAATGCTTCTTTTGATACCGTATCTTTATTTAATGTGCCTGACGGTACCATGCTTTCAGTAAGAAATACCACGATACGCAAAGTGTTTTTATCACTACAACCTTCTTTTCGGATAATTGCATGATCAGACGAGCATGATTGCAAAAGAAGAAAAGCCAGCATACAATTAACATACACCATGCAACGTTTCATTACTGTATTCCTTAAAAATTATTATTATGTGTTATTATATTCTGCTAACCGCTGTGTAAAGACAGACTCACTCAGGCCTTTAATTTTAATCTGTTTATTTCTTCCCTTCTCACCACGAACAATTTCAATAGAAGATTTGGGTATATGTACTATTGAAGCCAACAGCTGAATCAATGCTTTGTTTGCTTTGCCGTCAACTGGCGGAGCATTCAGGTGCACGCGTAAAATCCCGTTTTCAAGCTGTGCACTGTTCTTAGATGATTTTGGTATAACCTTTACGGTAACAATACAATCTTCCATACAATTACACTGAACTTTTATATTTGTTTTCACAAAAAAGAAAGAGGATGAAATTTCGGGAATTTCACCCTCTTTCTTTTCTGGATACACATTACCCTTTTTGTGGTACATCTTGTACCAAACTGACTTTCCGCAAGAGCACTTGCGGCTAGAACAGTAAGAAATTAGAGTTGTAAATAACCTAAAACTTACTCTTCATTATATAATAAAATATCCTTTTAATAAAAAGTCAAGTGTTAATAAAAAAATTTTTTTAGTTATAATAAATTAAGGCTCATTCCGTAATTTCTACAACATCTAAAATACCTTTTTGCAAATTAAATTTATAAAATTCTCTTGACATAAATACCGACAAGTCAGTATTTTGCTAATTCAAAACACAATTAGCAATTATTATATCATAACATGCAATAGGGTATAAAATAACTGTATATAGCATTTAGCATTATACATTCATTGTGTTCTACATCTTATATATTAAATTTACAGGAGGATATTTATGTGTAAGTTTTCTTATCGTGTACCAGTATTCATATCAATACTTGCTATGATAGGTTGTGCATCACTTGGGATGCGCAACATCCCCATCGAAGATCTTAAACCAAAATATGCAAATGAAAATTCCATGTTTTTTGTTATTGATCAAACATCTATACATATTAGAGATGAAGGTAAAAAAGATGCTCCGGTGTTATTGCTTATACATGGGGTTTGTTCTTCTCTACATACCTGGGATGGCTGGGTATCAGTTCTTAAAGATCATTTCCGCATCATACGATTTGACATTCCGGGATTTGGTTTATCCGGGCAGATTCCATCTAAAAATTATACACCCGAATATAGTGTTGAGTTACTCAATAAAGCTATTGAACAGTTAGGTATTAAGAAATTATCTATTGCAGGTAATTCGTTGGGTGGTTTTATTGGCTGGAAGTTTGCAGTTACCCACCCTGATAAAGTTGAAAAACTAATCTTGATTGATTCTGTTGGCTTTCCTCAGGAAATGCCATGGCTTTTAAAATTTTCCACAAATATTTTTGTACGGCCATTTGCAAGAATAGCTATGCCACGGTATTTCATTAACAAAGCTGTTCACGAAGTATACGGCAATCAAAGCAAAGTGACTGATGAAGTTGTGGATCGTTATTTTGAACTATCGCAAAAAAAAGGTAACCGTAGTGCATGGATAGATGTTTTTATGATCATGAAAGATTATTCAAAAAGAGAAGATCTTGCAAAGGGCCTTACAGATATTAAATGCCCAATTATGGTAATGTGGGGAACCAAAGATATCTGGATTCCATACACTACTATATTCCCCAAATGGCAAGAAAACCTTCCGCACGCCATCTTCAAAGTTTACGACGGTGTTGGGCATATACCTATGGAAGAAATTCCTGAACAAACTGCTAAAGACGCATACGAATTTTTAACAGGGAAGAAACTTTTTTAACATTGCGTGAATGTCAACAGTATTTGCCTTTATTTTTCTTCCCTCAAATTTCAGAATATTGTTATTCACCAGGTATTCAAGTGTAACAATAATCCAACCCTTTGCTAACCACCGTCGCTGCAGAGAACGTGGATATAAAATATTTAAAAGTTTAGCAAATGATATTCCATCTGTTTCATTTGCAACAATTGAGTATACCTGTTTTGTCCGCAATGTGCGGTATTCAATTATTTCTTTTATTCTTTCCTTAGGATTTTGAATTGCGCTACCATGGGCGCTTAATATAAGTTGTAAGTTAGGTAGGTGCAGGCACATTGCAAGGGTAGAATAATATTGTGCAAGATCTGATCGTGGCGGCCCAAGCCAGGTATAAATGCTTCGTAATATATTGTCACCAGCAAACAGTATCCCTTCTTTTCTATCATATAACATAATATGGTCATCGCAATGACCGGGACCATGTAAAATATCAAAGTTAAAACCATTTATTGCAATTACCTCACCGGAGCAAACAGTTCTATCAGGTGATCCAGGAAAGGCAATACCATACACTCTTTTATACATGCTTCTAAAAACAGGCTGCAGTGCTCTTTCAGAAATGCGCTGAAATACAGTAGAATACCGGTATTGCTGTAATGTGCTCAATCTATAAGAATGCCTGTATGCTTTTGGATTAGCTAAAACCCGTGCCATCTTTTGGGTAAGCATTATTGTGATGCCAAAGTGTTGGCGCAGTCCTGTTAAACCGGAGAAATGATCAGGATGCGTATGACTGGGCAGCACATTGGAAATGTGCCACTTTGCATTGATGCTTTGCACATATTTGATGGCTTCACCTACCAGTCGCAGCGAAGTATTATCGCCATATCCAGCATCGAATATTAATCCTTCACTGCCTGCGATGATATATATGTTTACCGGCGGGGCTATCTTTCGTGACCTATGTTGCGTAACCTTAAAAATTCCGGGATATATTTCTTCAGGCTTCATTACCATGAACTATCGCTTAAATTTTTTCAAATATAAGGCAATGCCACTGATCCATTGTTCTATCATCCATGAGCCTGCATTGCTTTTCAATTAACGCACTAATACCTTTTGACCAGCGGTCATGAATGCCACTGGCAATTAACGTTCCACCTTCTTTAAGCAAAGACACTATTGTACCTACATTTTTTTCAATAATATCCGACAGCAGATTTGCAACAACAATGGTATATTGCTTACTGTCATTCACCTGTGCAATATCACATACAAAAAAATTAATTTTGGTACACCCGTTGTACAGCGCATTCTCCTTTGCACGCTGTATAGCCATTGTATCTATATCAAACGCATCGATGGTGCCAAACCCAAAAAGTTCAGCAACTATTGCAATGATGCCCGTACCGGTACCAATATCACACAGTGAATACATGGCACGTGTATCCTGTGCGATAGTTTCTGTAACATCCTCTAATGCCTGAAT
Source organism: uncultured bacterium (assembly GCA_937920495.1). GTDB lineage: Bacteria > Spirochaetota > UBA4802 > UBA4802 > UB4802 > UBA4802. The sequence goes on from CALEUQ010000044.1 coordinate 42,576, forward strand.
ACACATGCGTGTGGTGGGATGTGTACCATCACCAAAGGCATCCTTTGGATTAATGGCAATATAATATTTATATGAACTATCGCACACTTTTCCTTTTGTTGCAGGATATATAAAAACAGACGGAGTAACTGCCACACCATTGAAAGAATCCAGATAGCGATATTTCCACACCTCTTCATCAAGTGCATGTATGGAAAGAATATAATCGCGCGCACATGCAGGTATGTCTTCTTCTGAATTGAACAGTGCAATCACAGCCTTTTTATCGTATAATATGGAAATACTTTGGGCATGCTCTTCCAGCTTTTTGCTCAATTTCCTGTCAAGGTCACAAGTAAAATATACCTGAAACATACAACTCTACCCGCATCGCGAAAAACCACATATACGACATACGGAACATCCCGATTCAAATTCCAGTGGCCCATGACATTCCGGACACACCCCCACAATAACGTTATCGCTTCCTTTGCCATTTGTCTCGGCTATAATTTTAATAATGTCACCGGGGGCTTCAGTAAGTGCAGCATCAGGATTAATGTAGCGCTCCATGGCTTTGGCAATTGCATCAGCACATGAGTAAATTTTGCCACCCTTAACCCATGCCTGGTTTGGACAACGCACACCTTTGAGCTGCTTTATTATCTGCTGCGGCTCAATTCCCGAACGCAGTGCAAGCGAGATTAACCTGCTTACCGCTTCGGTCTGGCTTGCAGCACAGCCGCCGGCTTTTCCCATAGTAGCAAAGACCTCAAATAAGCCCTGTTCATCCTCGTTGATGGTTACATACAATGAGCCACAACCCGTATTCATCTTCAACGTTTTACCCCATGTAACTTCTTTGCGCGGACGCGGCTGTATTTTCAATACAGGTCTATCTTTGGGCTGTTCTTTTTCAACCTGTAATACCTGTGACTCACGTGAACCATCACGATATACAGTTATGCCTTTACATCCCAGTTTGTATGCCAATTTATACACAGTTTCAATATCTTTGACAGTTGCTGAATTAGGGAAATTGACAGTTTTAGATACAGCATTGTCAACAAACTCCTGGAAGGCTGCCTGAATGCGCACATGCCACTCAGGTGAAATATCATGTGCAGTAACAAAGATTGCTTTTATATCTTCAGGTACTTCATCGATATGAGCCGCTGACCCTGTTTTTGCAACTTTTTGCATCAGCTCATCACTGTAAATGCCTCTTTGCCTGCAATAGTCAACAAACAGCGGATTGGATTCAACAAGCTTATTATTATCAAGGACATTGCGCACATACGCCAGGGCAAATATTGGCTCAACACCGCTGGACGTACCGGCAATAATACTTATGGTACCGGTTGGTGCTATTGTGGTGGTAGTAGCATTGCGCAAAGGCTCCTGCCCATTTTCAGCATATTCTGAAAGCGGGAAGTTTGGGAAAGCCCCACGCTCTTTTGCCAGTGCACGTGAAGCATCTTTTGAAGCCTCCTGAATAGTTGCCATGACGTTTTTTGCAATACTTATGGCAGCTTCAGAATTGTATGGCACACCAAGTGCTATAAGCATGTCAGCAAAACCCATCACGCCAAGGCCAATTTTACGGTTAGCCTTTGTGTTTTCTTCAATCATGGGTAACGGATATTTATTGACATCTATAACATTATCAAGAAAATGCACCGCTTTATAGGTTATATCCTTTAATAATTCATAATCAATTGCTGCAGCACCACCATTATGCACCACACATCGCGCCAGGTTAATAGAACCTAAATTGCATGATTCATACGGAAGCAGGGGCTGTTCCCCACAGGGATTGGTGCTTTCAATAAGGCCAACTTTTTTTAACACATTCTTTTCATTTATTCTGTCGATGAACACTACACCCGGTTCACCATTCTTCCATGCCATCTGCACAATGAGTTCAAACACCTCACGGGCTTTGAGCTTTCCTGCAGGCTTACCACTCCGTGGATTGATAAGATCATATTCTTCATCATTCTCAACCGCCCTCATAAACGCATTGCTTATGGCTACAGAGCAGTTAAAATTGGTCAGTGCATCATTTCTTTCCTTGGCACGTATAAATTCTATTATATCTGGATGGGTTACATGCAGTATTGCCATGTTAGCGCCACGACGTGTGCCCCCCTGCTTTATAGTTTCTGTTGCAGCATTGAATATATTCATAAATGACACGGGACCGCTGGACACCCCTTTAGTTGTCTGAACAACATCATTTTTAGGTCTTAATCTTGAAAACGAAAATCCTGTGCCCCCGCCACTTTTGTGAATTAATGCCATGTACTTAATTGCATCAAATATGCCATCCATGGAATCTTCAACAGGTAATACAAAGCACGCCGAAAGCTGACCCAGGGGTCTTCCTGCATTCATCAATGTGGGACTGTTTGGAATAAAAAGTAAATCCACCATCATATCGTAAAAAGTGGTTGCTACTTCACTTACATGTCTTGCATCTTTTCCATATAATAAATCAGCTGAAGCCACATATTTTGCAATCCGCTCAAACATCTGGCGTGGAGTTTCAATAACATTGCCATCCTCATCCTTTGCCAGATACCGCTTCTCAAGTACTATTAACGCATTTTCGTTAAGTTGGGGCTCTTTATCAGAATGTATTATAATTTCATTCCAGTTCTGTATTTGTGTACTCACAAAAAATTCCTCCTAATAAAAATGATACATAGCTTCTATCTGGACACAATGTATAAACTTATATGATAATAATCAATAATACTACCAAATAAAATGTTTATGCGGGAATCTGGAATTCTATGGATACACCATTATTTGTCAACAACCATTGTAAAAAAAGTTTTCTGGACCTTTAACTTTCCATACATTCTACATTATAATGTATAATGTAGAAGGAATAATGGCACCACAGTATACTTAACTTTGTGAAACCATTGAATAAAATTCTTTAAAAAGGTACCGTGAATCATGTGGTCCGGGATTTGCTTCGGGGTGATACTGTACGCAAAACAAAGGCAGTTTTTTGTGACGCAAACCTTCAACGGTGTTATCGTTGCAGTTGATGTGGGTTATTTCGATATCCGTAATTTTTTTCATAGATTCATACTCTACCGCAAATCCATGGTTCTGTGATGTTATTTCAACTTTTTGTGTTAATAAGTTTTTTACCGGCTGATTTGCGCCCCTGTGACCAAATTTGAGCTTATATGTCTTTGCACCTAATCCCAATGCAATGAGCTGATGCCCCAGGCATATCCCAAAACAGGGTATCCCGGTTTTCAGGATATCTTTCACCAGTCCCTTTGCATAGTCAACCGCATCAGGATCACCGGGACCATTGGATAAAAATACTCCTTTAATGCTGCTATCCTTCAATACATCTGACAATGGCGTGATGCCCGGGTACACTACAACATTAAATCCTTCAGCCTTAAGCAACCTCAAAATGTTTGTTTTAACGCCAAAGTCAAATACTGCAATAGCCGGTGCTCTGTCACTGTGCGTTCCAAATGCATATGGTTTGCTGCACATGACATTGCGGGTTAAATCAAGCCCCGCCATAGCAGGATGCGCAAGAACTTTATCAAGAGCACCAGCTTTATCATAAAAAATTCCTGCACGCATTGCCCCTTTATCGCGTATATGCCGTGTAAGCCTTCGCGTATCCACTCCCTCAATACCCGGTACTTTATATTCTTTCAGATACTCATCAAGTGAACGGGTGGCCCTGTGATTGGAATAGACTTTACTGTATTCTTTCACTACAAATCCTGCAACCTGAATACGCGATGATTCAACATCGTCATCATTAATGCCATAATTGCCAATCATAGGATATGTCATGGCAACTATCTGCCCGTTGTATGATGGGTCGGTCAAAACCTCCTGATATCCGCTCATAGATGTGTTAAACACAACCTCGCCTATAGACTCCCCTTCCCATCCAAATGGAGTACCTTCAAACGCTGTGCCATCCTCTAATATAAGAAATGCTTTTTTTTGCATACGCTACCTTTTTATAAAACATATTGAATATAGTATATTGCAATCAGTTCCCACTTCAATAATTTTTAGAAAAATATGCGTAAAAACATAGTTCATTACCAAATCCCCCCGCACCAATATGTAGGGGAGTAATATTGTGCGATAGTTCATTGGAATACACTGTATATGCCGGAGCAGCAAACCAGGCATGAATAAGCTCCACCAGTTTTACACCTGCAACTAAACCAGCCCACAGCATACGTCTGTGTTGCTGCCAGTTATATGCGCAAAGTCCTCCCAGCGTAAATTCAGAAAGCCAGTACGTATATCCCCACAGGATACTGCCTTTATACAAAAGGCCACCTCCCGGAACTATCGCCGAAAGAAGTACTGCCGTTATATCCTTATCCCTAAAAAATGGTGGCAGATACCGTTGCGTTTCGTACGCATACGCTAACTGATGAAAAAACGCTACCGTATAGGTAACTGGCAGCGTTGCCCACAGATATATATGCAGGCCATACTGTGCCTGTGTTTTGTCGTTATCCTGTACCCATGGGAAAAAATTGACTTTCCCTTTTCCAAGAGCTGGAACCAGCCCAAGCTGCAACGTTACAGCCCCCGCAGCGGCATACACACCCCACCACTGTGGCTGTGTATGCGTAAACCCCATATAATGTGTTGCCAGAAATGCACCATATCCGGGAAGCAGTATATTACCAAAGGGATTAACCACACAGCAAGCTTCAATTGCACGCTTGCTATCACTATCACCCTGTAATAAATATTTGCCCGAACGTTCGTACGATACGTTCTCATCCATCATTGCAGTAAGTGCCTTGAGCAGGCGCTTCCTGTTTACAGTGGACTTTATAGCAAGCGTATTACCTTCTGTATAGTCTCCATCAAGTTCCACCAGCGCACTATAACGGCGCAACACTTTTACTGTGCAATGTGTTCCGTTTGCCAGTGTATATGTTGTCTCTGTAAGCCCATGCCACTGTCCTGCATCAATACTATAGGTGTGTGCATCGATCTTTGTTTTCACAGTGAAGTGCAATATATCCTGATGCCGCTTTATTATCTCCCTTTTGGCCTTAAGCGGGATATTTTTTGCAATAGTAGCCTGCACAGTTACTGTCTCCTCTTTAAATGCAATGGCATCACCAAGCGGCTTAAAAAAAAGCTCACAGTAATACACCGGCCCCACAAGAAATACCCTCATATATACCACCAACGACACACCATACAGGTGCGCCTTACCAACAATATCCTCAGGTGATTGTATACCCGTCATGCTGAAAAAATCTTCTGCGCCAGCCGGTACAAGCTGCCGACACTGCACAAAGGCTTCCCTGATGGCATTCTCTGTCATGCTGCTTAATGCCTGTATCATTGGCGTCTGTATGCTTGTGTTAATGATAATCACATCAACAGGCATATCATCTGCATACACTGTCAAAGTGCTGAAAACCGTGCACACAGCCATTATACACACTATTAAAAATGCATGGCGCATGATATCCCAATCACCTTTTCATACGTGTCTACGGCTACATCAGGCAAAACATTTATGGAACCTATTTCACTGGTTACAGATAGTGCATACGGTACGTGTAATGTATGAACTATCTCAGCAATTTTTATGAGCGATAGTAACCCGGCAAATGCATACATGGATTTTGAATGCCTGGTACCCGTCACATACCGGTTGCTATCTGTATCCCATGAAAGTGGCTTTGCATAACTATACAGCAATCCATACACACACATATTGGTCAGATGAAAATACACATACCCCCACAGGCGATTGCCTTTATAAAACATTCCACTCCCACCACCTATAAGCGCAAGATATATTTCAGTAGTTCGTGAGCCCATGGTTGGAACCTGGCTCTGATAATATCGAGCCTGCTGCAAGTATTGATATGAAAATGCATCAACAAATGAAGGCATGCCACCAAGCGTAAGCATATACCATGCAAAGTAATGTAATGCCAGCTGATTTCGTGATATATCTGTGTGATGCTTTTTGAGCTCAGAAGGCCTGTGTACAAAACCCCACACTTCAAGACCAATGTACGGCATCACATTACCTGTCCACAATAAAAGTCCCGTATAGTCTTCACTGGTATAATAACCAAACAAAGGTACAACAACAGGCGTCGATGCACTTGCAGGAACCGTACATGCCATCAATATACAGCTGTCTTCTACCTGCCCTTTTTTAAAGACAATCTCTTTTTTCCTGCCATAATAAAATTTTCTTACATTGTCAGCTTCTTTCTTAAAATCAATCAGTATAACAGATCCATCAGGGACCGAACCATCTGTTGTATTGTTATTAATTTCAGTGATACCAGCAGGAGAGAGCACCGTGTAATCTGGATATAATGTGTGTACAGTGTAGTACGTAAACCTGCCATTAATGATATAATCACCGCTTACAGTATTATTGTGTAGTATAACAGGGACCCTGTATGTTTCACATAGCCTTGCGATAAACTGTGATGCTATTTCCTCTGCTATGTAGCTTGCCTCACGGTCAGCTTTATCCAGTATATTAACAGTAGCTGTAGCATTATACTCAACTATCTGCCTGCCATAATACGGCATATCAAATCCAAACGCCTGGATGCGGATAGCATATCCCTGTGCATGGCGCTCAACCTTGCCAAGTACAATTATCTCCATATCCGCCTGCCTGGCAAATTGCAGTACACACTGCTCTTCTTTACACGGCAGGCGTTGCAATTGCTTAAGCAGATTATCAGGATTGACAATATCAAAAATTGCAAGCGATGCTGCAATATTTACGCAATGTTCTCTTATCAGGGTAGCTAAATAATTTTCATCTGGTGAATATCCCAAAAATATGCCAAATCCAGCTTTTGGCTTTGCATCCACCGGTAAAGAGAACAACACAACACACAGCACTATGATATAGACTATGGTATATTTTGCCTGGATTTTCACACAAACCTTCTTCTACCTGTATACAGCAGTGTACGTCTTAGTTGTCAAAGGCGCGCACTGACTTAATTATACAACAAATCACGGAATATGCAGCGTTGTACGAGCTATTTAATTACAATATCATACGGGTACAATAACAATACTTCTTCACTGGAAAGTGTTTCTAACATCATGGTATTGATTACATACTGCATTATACCACTCAGTGAAGCCTGAAAACTGCTTCCCTTTAGTAATTTGCGCAGGTCAATATCTTTCTGTGGCAACTGCTCCACCTGGAATTCCCCCTTAATGTGAGCAAGAGTTGCGGCATAGGATATGGCTGCAATAAGTCCCCCTTCTTTATCAGCAAGCTTATTCTGCAGTGCCTGAGCACCGGTGAACACTTTCCCTTCAGCAACCTGCGGGATGTTTTCCGGTGAAATATTCCTTCCAGTTTCAACTTTCTGAACAAACTCATTATAGGTAAAATCAACACTCTTTTGAATTAGCTGTTTTTCCTTTTCCGTGAAACCCCTTGATTCGGAAAAAATATCCGCAAATTCACTCATCTTGATTGTTTCTTTGCTAATACCTAATGTGCTGTACAATTCCTCAAGGTTAAATTTGCCAAAAATAACACCTATTGATCCTGTAATGGTGGCCTTGCTGGTAAAAATAGTATCATTTGTGCAGGCTATATAATACCCACCTGATGCGGCAATATTCCCAAACGATATCACTACCGGTTTTTTATAGCGCTTCTTTAATGACACCAATGTATGCCACATCATATCTGAAGCAATTGCCGAACCTCCTCCTGAATTGATGCGGATAACAACAGCTTTTACATCCCTGTCAGAAAATACTTTTTCAAGATAATTCTTATAGTTACTATCGCCAATCATTGCTGGGGCAAAAAATCCATCCTCTTTTGACTGGCCACGTATAATGTTCCCATCAACATACACAACAGCTATCTTTGGTTTTGGTCCCCACTCATATACAAACATCTTTTCTTCAATATACCTATCACATGTAACCAGATATGATACGCCATACCGTTCAACCCCCAGTTGCTGTATAACATCAAAAGGCCTGGCAATTTCATCAATAAAGCCCTTTACTCTGGCCTGCTGTGGGGTAAGTATCCCGCTTGCAATACACTGCTCCACTTCCTGTACGGATATATTCCTGTCGCGGGCAATATCGTGTATATACTGCTGATTTAAATCTTTAAGTAAGGCAATAATATTTTCTCTGGCAGCATCTGACATCTGCTGGCGGGTGAATGATTCACCAAATGATTTATATTGCCCCTTTTTAACCTCTTCAAATTTAATACCTATCTTATCAAAAAGTCCTTTAAAAAAATACACTTGAGCTTTTAATCCTGTAATGCCAAACGGCTGATTGGGTACATAATATATTTTAGACGCTGATGACGCAATATAGTATTCAAGATTGCCCATTGAAGCAAGTATGCAGTATACTGGCTTGCCTTTTTGTTTACAGCGTTGTATCTCTTCTCGCAGTTCCTGTGCCTGTGCAAAATTTACAGCAGGTGCATCTATTTGCAAAAGTATGCCTGCAATACTTTTGTCATACATTGCCTCACGCAGTGAACGTACAATCTCAAAAAATGATGGTCTGGATGGCTCAAACAATCCCCTATCCTTCACCTCTTTCACCTGCTCCCGTAACACTATTTGCAAATACCGCCTCTTTGAGCTTACTGCATTTCTAAAGCGCTCCTCAGTCAACGTAATGCCAAAAGTATACGCCGATGTTTTTTGTTTGTTAAAATTAGCATACCCAAAATCATAAATAGATGTGCCACCAGTTTTTGTGGATATATCAAATGGGATAGCCAGTGCACATGATATAGTTTTATCAGTGTCATACTGCAAGGAATACATGACATCATACAAAAGCATCCCTGTAAGCGTAAATACATGCAATACATCCTTCCACTGCTCACCCTTGTAGCGTATAATGTCCCATGCAAATGATAGTCTATTCCCAAATGGGCGGATACCAATAGAATACCATTCACGCTGCTTTACTGTAACCTGTCCCAATGAAGGTTCATTGGCATGATCAATAACCATGCCAAATGAAATAAACCGTGATGGGAATGCAAGCAGGCTATATCCCCATGATATGACAGGATCATCGTCAACACTATACCTGTTGTAACTTATACCTACACCCAACCAGTCAGAAAGCATAATACCTTTGGCAAAATACCATGAATGCCCCTGAGTTTTCATTACTTCTCTTTCACCAAATAATGCTTCCACCGTACTATATGCCATAGTAAACCCGTACAATGTTGTTGCAGCATAATGTGTCCCTATATCACCTGCATGTATGTGAGCAAACCTGTATTGCAGTGAGAATGCTTCATTAATATCTGCAAAAACAGGATTGATATAGCTATACGATGGTATTCCCGGTATTGCTACAGTAGCACCTGGCATTAACACATCAGATGCCTGCTTTTTTAATTCTGCGAATGCATTGCCAGTAACTATCGCATTAATCAAAATGCATGCCAATAACAGTAATGTCATCTTTGACATATTCCTGACCAAACGCAGCAATACCCTGTATAATCGCATGGATTTTCTCCTCAATAGGTTTTGTTAATGACTGGTTAAGTATTGCATGTAATGAATCTTCACCAAATGATATATCACTATTGCTGTTATACAGATCTGTCAATCCATCTGTATACAGTATCATCTGATCGCCTGAACTGAATGAACAGCGCGAGGGGTAATATTGCGCCATAGGGTCAACACCCAATATTTTGGATCTTCCTTCCAGATGATAAAGTGTCCTGCCTTTAGAAAGCACCAACGGAGCTAAATGCCCTGCATTGATATATTCCATAGAACGTGTCCGTTTGTTATACAATCCTATAAATAGCGTTATTAGTTCAAACCCTGTATACCGTATGGTGAGAAAGTGATTTAATTCAGCAACTACTTTATCAATACCTTTTTTTTCTTTTAACATGCCGTTGATTATAGCACTGGTAGCAGATAAAATCATTGCAGCAGACAACCCATGGCCGGATATATCGGCAATAACAACTGCCACTTTGTTTTTGTCCACAGGGATGATATCATAATAGTCGCCGGTAACCTTTAAATAAGGCCTGGAATATATAGAAAACTGTATACCATAATCTTGCGGCGGTTTCTTTGGAAAAAGCCGCAGCTGGATATATGATGCAAGATCAAGCTCTTTTTCATAATTTCGTGAATTGATATATTCTGATAGAGCTTTGCTGTTGACAACCAGCTGGTGAACCTGCAATGCCAGCAAGGAAAGGAAATTGAGTTCTGAACTGGTAAAATAATCGCCTTTGTTATGCACAAACAAAATCCCCTTCAAGGATCCATTCATATATACAGGCACACAGGCTTCTATGGTATGCTTCAGAATATATTCTTCAACAGATATTTCATAATCTCTATTGGAAAAAAAACTTGCCGACGTAATGGTTTCATTTCTTTGTTTGAAAAAAATAGCCAGCGGGGAGTCATCGTTCAACACAATGATTCTGTCATCATCATACTGATAATCATCAATGATTGCATAGCTTATTCTATTAACTTTAATCAACGTTTTCAACTCATTTTCAATTGCATCAAGTTTTTCCTTTAAATTTTTTGGGGAAGTTATGATCTCGGCAATTCGCTGCAATGAGAGAGCATATTCATCATTCTTTAAAAAAATGATATCATCAAGTGTGCGTATAATAAGCATCCGTATATGCAGAATAATCACCATGATTGCTATAAAAAGCACAATAACAATTATGGGCGATAGTAATATTGAATAAAAATTATAGATATAAAATAATCCGGTTGCTATAACCACTGCTATTATAATATCAACAACCATTGAGATACTGTTTTTTTGAAGATTTGCTGCCGAACCCAGGCTATAGTTTGCCAGAAGTCCATTACCTATACTTACAGGTATTGCTATTGCTAACAATAGCAAAAATAAATATGGAGTACTAATATCAAAAAAAGTACCGGTAAATAACACCAAAAATGGCACCATACCACCTGTTACTATTGCCCCTGCCACAACAAAGTTTCTTTTCATTAAAAATCGCGCGTGATGATTGTGTTGTGCAAGCAACATTCCGGCAGCTGCACTACTCAATAGTAGTGTACTACCAATTGCAAGCTGATAGCCTTTTTCAAAGGTAATAACGTTCCAATACATTGCAGTACATACAACAATTCCCATTACAATGATACCTGTATAGCATACTTTTTTTAATAGGGGATTACTTTCTTGCATCATAAATACAATATAGAATAACGAAACAGGAATAAGGCAATTGACAATTGGATACACAGCATGTAGTCGGTGCACAAAGAAAATGTCTATATATACAAGGCAGTTAAGAGCTACAGCAAAAGCTATTAATATAAATAGTTTAGCAAACATATCCTTCCGTGCATAATAAATACCGCCAGCCCAGACAATCAAAAGTAGTGAAGAGAATGTGAGTATCAATACCAGCCACAACGCTATCTTGTTATTGTTACCCGTGAAATGCTGTATAATGGTTGCATCATTACTATGCGAGATGCATTCCCACTCAGTTATAGTATTGGAATCCTTTTCACGCGATTTAGCTTTACATATTTCTAACCTGGAATTAAATACTGCATGTGGTGTATCATGTAAACGATATAGAAAAGTATTGCCTATCAAAAGACGGTCAAATGGATATGAAACTGCTTTACTATAGCTCTCGGGAACTGTCAGTAAGAATAGAACAGCGTATAAAATACCAAAACTATATATAAGAATACGTTTTATCATAGTTTTTCTGTAAGTAGTAAAATAAAATTATCAGCAGGCAAACTCAATGTATCCATAATTCTATGTTTATCAAATCCACAGTCCTTCTCAATATCGCGGGGAATGTCTGCTGAAGTAATTATAAGCTTTTTGATATTGTTCACCTGAGTAATAGTACTTTGAAGATTGATGCGCGTAACTTTGGTTTTTTTCTGCACATATACCTTCATATCACAATTTACTGACCTGCTTATGCAGTAGCGCTTTTTTTTCTTTTTCACAATCATCATGGGCAAATCTTCTTCAATGAGTTCTTTTTCCTTAAGAACACCGTTTATTTTTTTTATAATGTCGCCAGGCAAAAATCCCAGTCGGGAATAGCTCTGCACCAACACACTGATTGCAGGAATCAGTAAGGATAATAATGAAATATGTGCCTGTAAAGGGCACAGTGCAATATAAGATGTCAATGGATCGGGATTGTACATATTGAAATAAAAGGTAACGTTGTTATCTTTACTTTTTATCATCATATACTGAGTATCCTGTATAGTACCTTTATCCGCTGGCATGAATTGTTGTAACACCTTATGTCCCAATTCATATTCCTTTTCTATCTCCTTGCTTTTGATCAGTTCATGCGTAAAAAAGCTATTAACAGTAACTGTTGCAATTTTTGAAGCTAACGCTTTTAACATCAAGATATCCCGCCTTGATATTCTTCTTTTCATTTCACCAATGATCATAAGGCCCAAAAATATGTTGTGATAGTAAATTGGTATAATGATATCTCCGCCCAATTTTTCCATTTCAAACATGATGCTTCTTTGAAAATGTATTGAAGGATCCATCTGGCTCTTTATCAGCACATCATCACCACCCTGAATGACCTTGAAAATAATATTATTTTTATCAATGTGGGCTTTACGGATTATTTTCTGTTTTTGCTGTTTCTGATAATATATTGTGTAATCATCCGTAGCATGCGAATAAAATATTAACAGTCCCGACTTAACGCCAATATACTGCAACACATTGTCAAAGATAACCTTGATGATATCATCAAACGACTGTAAGGACAAAAAACTATCAACAGTTTGAATATAGAGGTCTTCATATTTTAATGGAATTATCTTTTTGTAAAACCGTTCAATATAATACGTATAGAGCGGGAACACTGTTACAATACAAATAACTATAAATGCAATAAGAAGATTACCCTCAATCTGAGCCAAATGGAGCAGCCACCCCACCAGCAATAAAATTGAAAGGAAAAAAATATTGATCCCCTGAATAATGAGCTGTCCAAATACCCTCATATTGTTTCTATCTATCCAGTTACAAAATGTTTTTCAAAATCCTTTACTACCTCATTCCATACATCTTTCACTGAAAGTCCTGTGCCGTGTATGACAGCAAAGCGATCATCTGCTATGGACAAATAATTCTTCCTGATTAACTCAAGGGTATGTAATGTTTCAAATATATCCTTGTTGTCACCTGATCGCATTTGTATTCGTTGCAACGCAATAGCAGGCTCTATATCAATAAAATATACTCTTTCAGGTACAGGGAATCCTCTTTCAATATTCATTTTTACAATGTCAGATGGTTTTATCCCATCACCTGCCTGATACGCAGCTGTTGAATAAAAATATCTATCAACTATCACCACATACCCTTTGTGCAACAATGGCACGATATTATGTTCCACATCATACACTCTATCCTGAATAAAAAGCTCAAGAAGCTGTTCCCTTGTACCGGGGATTTCTCCTTTTAACATTTTACGCAGCGTTTTGCCATACTGGCTGTCCGTTGGCTCCTGCAATAGCGCTGCGTGCGTCTTATCCTTACAAAAAGCATACAGCAAACCTGCCTGCGTGGATTTGCCCGCACCATCTATTCCTTCAAATACTATAAAAAGCGGAGTTTTTATTTTCATGATTGCCAGAGAATGTTACAGTGTATACGATTCTTTTTTTACATACCCCTTCATAAACTTCTCTTTATAGTCTTCATATCCGGGCCTTTCCAGCAACCCAAAGGTAAACCGTTTGCCCTGCTCAACAGCAGGTTGATCGTAAGGATTGATATTATACAGATATCCTGCATACGCCGTTTGCATTTCCAGAAACATAATCAGCTCACCAACCGACTCTTCATCAAGCCCCGGAAGTATGATTGATGCATTAGGCCGGCTTGCCTCTTTTAACACAAGCTCCGTTGCCTGCTCCTCAAATTCATTGAGCTTGCGCAAACTTTTTCCGCTCAGGTATTCAAGTTCTTTCTTTCCCCTGTAAAACTGTGGCATTATTATATCGGTGCCAAAGTCTTTCAGTTTAAGAAACGTGATGACCTTATCATTTGGCCCTTCAAGATACAATTGTAACTGTGAATGCTGGTCTATAGTGCCCAGTGCAGCAACAGGCGTAAGCCCTGTCATAACCTCATTACCTTTTATATCAAAACGCTTGCCCAATGACTCAGCCCATAGCTGACGGTACCAATCAGCAAACAGGTACAGTTTGCGAGTGTATGGCATAAGTACATTAATACGTTTATTCTTTTTTGTATCAAATAGATAATGGAATGCTGCATTTAACAGCGGAGCATTTGCCCATACCTCTTTGCCATAATAACGTTCTACAACATTTGCGGCACCTTTAAGCAACCCATACGCATTAATCCCCATAAATTCTGCTATCACAAGCCCCACAGCCGACAGTACCGAAAACCTGCCCCCAACATTTGGTGGAACAGGGAATGAAACAAACCCTTCTTCCCGGGTTATCTGGCGCAAAATGCCTTTTTCCGGATCTGTGATTGTCACAATGTGTTTTTTATAATCTTTTGTATGCTTCTTTACCGCATCAAGCAAGATTGCAAAGTTTGCATTAGTTTCAGTAGTTCCCCCCGATTTTGATATAACTAAAAACAACGTTGATGGTATATGCAATATTCTCAGTAACGATTGCATCTCACCGGGATCAACATTATCAAAAAAATATGCTTTGCATCGTGTACCACGGCTTGCATCTGGCAATTCATTGAGATAGATATCTGCCAGAGCATTCTTCAATGCCTGTGGCCCTAACGCTGAGCCGCCAATACCAATAAGCGCTACTGTATCACACCAGGGCACTGTATTTTTAAATGCGCGTATATCCTCAACAATGTTACTATCAAACGGCAATTCCAGAAAACCAAGCATCCCTTTTGCTTTTTCATCATCCATTCGTGTAAGCGCAGCATCACACTGTGGCATAAGCGCATCCATATCACTCTTTGCAATACCATGCTCAGAACCAATAAACTCATCCATAAAATAATTAAAGTCAAACTGAATCATGTGTCACTGCCTCCACTCACATAATAATTTTCATACACATCATTTTTTTTTACAAACCTGATTCGGAATCTCAGAACCCGGATTGAGCCGGTCCCGACACACGTCGGGATTCATGATAACGTAATGTGTACAATATCCAGGTTGTATAATTTTTATATGCTATGTAATACTACAATGTCAATCATATTATTGGCGATAGTAACCGGGAAAATAGAATTTTGCATAAAGAAGGAGCAATTGCATACAATCAACTGTGGCGTGCCTGCGCTTTTTTTAATCTATCCATGATGGCTTTTCCAAGGCCAATCTCAGGTATTTCCTCTGCATATATGACAGAAAGCCGTAATGCATCAAGAGCATGAAGGCAGGTAAAAAGATTTGCCGCAGCCTGGCGCAGATCACCGTCGTCTGAAAGATACATAATATGTATATTTTTAAAAGCCACATCTCTTTTTTTATACATAATAATTCCATATGAACTATCGTCAGGAATTTTACTTACATCCTTCACCAGAACAATTTTAGTTTCAGGTGCATAATGATAAGGCAATTGTCCAGGAGCTTCAACCTCTTGTTTACGTATCACAGATACTTTCCCGGCAACTGCTTCAATGTCTTCAACAGGTATACCTCCGTAGCGCAATAACACAATGCCCTCATCTTCTATTTTAATGATTGTCGATTCAACCCCTACAGGACATTTCCCCCCATCAAGGATAATCTCTACTTTATCACCAAGCTGTGAAAACACGTGCTCTGCGGTGGTAGGACTTAAATAACCAAATGGATTTGCGCTTGGCGCAGCTATAGGCACACCGCTTGCGTGTATCAGTTTTTGTGCAACCTCATGCTCGGGCATTCGCACAGCAACCGTATCAAGTCCAGCAGTAACTATCTGTGGAATTATAGCACTTTTTGGCAACACAAGGGTCAGTGGCCCGGGCCAGAATGCCTTCATACACCGTAGCGCAATATCCGGTAATGTTGCAACAACCTCCCGTGTCATTTCATGGGAAGCAACATGTACTATAAGCGGATCAAAAAAAGGTCTTTGTTTTATTTCAAAAATCTTTGCCACTGCTTCTGCATTCAGTGCATTTGCACCCAGCCCATACACGGTTTCAGTTGGGAAGGCCACAACACCACCCAGGCGTATGGAATGTGCAGCTTCATGAATAAATGTTTCTGTTGCAGGATATATCATTTGTTTACAGTATCCTTCTTCCTGACATACAAATACTTATGCACACGGGCAACCACAAGACCCTCTTCATCCTTAACTTCTACAGTAAATTCCGGCAGCGCCTTGCCTTTATCGTCAACTTCCTTTTTGATTTGATCTACCCGTTCATCAGGGATATTAAATTGGGCATACACTGTTGAACGCCCTGGTTTCACAAATTCAATTTTTGCAGATTTATCCCATACAATATATTCTTTACCCAGAATGTCCATCAACAAAATCATATAAAACGGATCACACATAGTATACAATGAACCGCCAAAATGAGTACCTACATAGTTACGATTGTACCATGATAGCTTCATGCGCACAGTAACTGTATTGTTTGTTGCATCAAATTTTATTTTTATACCAGCTCCTAAAAAAGGTGGATAAAGATTAACTAATTTGCGCAGGATGCGTTGTCGTAATGTCATAGCTACCTCTGTAATCCATGAGATTCTATTATAATTCATCTATTGAGTTAGGCTGCCCAAAGCCTTGATCAACTACCTTAAAAAATTATTCACTGATATTAAATTATTATTATATTACACACTGCGGATCATACTAAAAAATTTGAATCATTACTGATTTTTAGATTTAAACTTTGCTATCAAAAAAAAATT
The DNA here is from genome assembly GCA_937920495.1 of uncultured bacterium. Classification (GTDB taxonomy): domain Bacteria; phylum Spirochaetota; class UBA4802; order UBA4802; family UB4802; genus UBA4802. Next base: position 59,536 of record CALEUQ010000044.1, read on the forward strand.
TTTACTTTTTACTTCACGATTTATTCCTTAAAATAAAATTTGTGGACGTAATAAACATAGTGTACACCTCAGCCTCCTTCAGTAGCGGTGGTATACACCGTTTCATTAACAAAATATTTTTAAGGAATTATTAGCGTTTTTACTTAATCTGTTTAAAAAACTGTTTATATAACTTTGAAAAATTGAATTGACACGCTGGCAAAATTATAAATTAATACTAATAATACTAAATATTTCAGAATTCCATATTGCAATAAGCGAGGCACACTTATGCAAAAACTATTACTACATTTAAGTTTATTCTTTATATTTAGCTCTTCTCTTTTTGCTGCTCACAACTTTGGTGCAGGTTTTATTCTGGGTGATCCATCCGGGATAACAGCAAAATTTTTTATGGCACAAAGCGATGCTATAGATATAGGTCTTGGTGAATCAGCAGATGATTTATATATATATGCAGATTATTTACGTCATTTCCATGGTGTTTTCCCAATCAGTGAATTAGTCTTTTACTTAGGTGTAGGAGCAGGATTCCATGACTGGGAAAAAGATAATAAAAATGACCATGAAGATGAAAACAGAATTGATGTCCGCATACCTGTGGGTCTGGAATATACTTTTGTAAAGGTACCAGTTGGAATATTTTTAGAACTGGTACCTGCATTGCGCATTATCCCTGATGTAGATTTTGAAATTCGCGGCGGTTTAGGCGCACGGTATTATTTCTAAATAGATTGATGTTCCACACAGAGTATATATAGAAAAACACAGCGAAGATAAAGTTGTGTAGCTCTATGTACTCTGCGTGACAGTATCTTTAGAAAAAATCTATTTAATTTCACCCACACCAATCTGATACACTTCAAAACCATCTTTCTTTAATTTTTTCATGTTGTACTGATTCCTGCCATCAAATATCACCGGATTCTTCAATCTCTTTTTTATTTCATCAAAATCCGGGCTTCGGAATTCCTTCCATTCAGTAACCAGAAGCAACGCTTCAGCTCCAGTCAGTGCATCGTACTTACTATCGCAATACTCAATGTTCTGCAATCCTTTTAAATAAAATCCTTTTGCCTGATGGGTTGCTTTGGGATCATAAGCCTTAATTTTTGCATTTCTTTTTAATAGCTCTTTTATGATAGTAATACTTGCAGCTTCACGCATGTCATCAGTTTCAGGCTTAAAGGCAAGGCCCCATATTGCAAAAATCTTCCCCGAGAGATCCTGACCAAAGCGTTTTACAACCTTTTCCACAAGTGAAAGTTTCTGTCGGGCATTTACTTCTTCAACCGCCGTAATTATCTTTGGCTCATATCCATAGTCCTTAGCTGTTTTTATCAATGCCTGCACATCCTTTGGGAAACAGGATCCGCCATATCCCACACCAGGATAAATAAAGCTGTAGCCAATCCTGTGGTCACTGCCAATGCCAATACGCACCATATTTACATCAGCTCCCACCTTTTCACAAATATTGGCTATTTCATTCATGAAGCTTATCTTTGTTGCCAGCATGGCGTTTGCAGCATACTTTGTCATTTCAGCACTGCGTATATCCATTGCTATAAAGCGTTCATGGCTGTGTGTAAATGGTGCATACAATTCTTTCATAACGTTAAGAGTTGTTTCATCATCGGTTCCAATGATAACTCTATCAGGGCGCATAAAATCTTCAACTGCAGCACCTTCTTTCAAGAATTCCGGATTGCTTACCACTGAAACCTTAAATGTTACACCACGCTTTTTTAATTCTTCCTGAATGGTAGCTTTTACCTTTTCGGCCGTACCAACCGGTACTGTTGATTTATCCACCACAATCATGTCATGAGTCATATACATACCAATTGATTGTGCCACATCAAGAACATGGCGCAAATCAGCACTGCCATCCTCGCCCATTGGTGTTCCCACTGCAATAAAAAGTATATTTGTTTTTTCAAGTGCTTCTTTTATATCCGTTGTAAATAGCAAATTCCCTTTTTTGTAATTTTCTATAACCAGCTCATCCAGCCCGGGCTCATAAATGGGAATTATTCCTTTTTTAAGTTTTTCAATCTTATCACTATCGGTGTCTACACAAATCACCGTATTCCCCATTACCGCAAAGCATGTTCCCGTAACCAGACCAACATAACCTGTTCCCACAACGCTTATTTTCATATTTCAACTCCTATCTTGGTAAAAGAATTTAAGTTTTTGCTCATGTAAAAGTTGCCACAGAGAAAGCAACATTAGATAATACATATTATAGTCTTCAATAGTGTATAATAAAAGCTATCGTCAATTAAAGACATTTCAATTATTATATACAATATTTATCAACAATTATTTTTGCAAAGGACATAGATCCAGTGAATGCTGGTGATACCGCATTGAGTATATGTATGGTGTTACTATCTGTAAAAACACTGAAATCCATTACCAGCTCTTTTTTATCCCAATCAACCAGCTGCGGTCGTATTCCTGATTTAGTTGTTTTTTCAATATCAGTATACGATAGTCCCTCTACCAGCCCCTGTGCATCTTTGAAAAAGAAATATGGAATATATTTTTTTGGTTCATCAATTGCAACACTTCTGAAACTTTTATTTTTCAAAAACAATAGTGCATCTTTATAGAAAATGCTCACACTCTCCCTGCTCATTCCCTTCATGAAGTCATACTGCTCCCTGCCAAACACTGGCATAGCTGTAGGGCCTATATATACATCCCCATACGGATTTGCAGTAAAATGAACACCCAGGAAAGGATTACGCACATCAGGCACCGGGTAGATGTTACCATTCACTTTAATCCTGGTTGTTTTTCTTAATTTTGTATAAATCCCTTTAAAAGGAATTAATGTCAAATGATGCGCCAGGCCCCGTGTATGCGCAATAGTATCGCTGTATGCTCCAGCACAATTGATGAGCGTATCAAATTTTATCAAATACTCTCCAGCTATAACAGTGTTTTGTCCTTCAAAATTTTTAAACGGTGTATTGAATAACACCATCACACCTTTATTCACACAATCTTCATATAAGGCCTGCATTACCACTTCAGGATCTACAGTCGCAGTATGTGGTGAATACAATGCCTCCTGATACGATTTGGCGCATGGCTCAATATCAGCTAACTGCTTTTCATTAATCAGTTGGGCATCAACACCATTATTCTGTGCCCGCTGGTATAAGGCATGCAATGTATCCAGCTCCTGCTGATTCCGTGCTACAATCACTTTCCCCTTTTCTACCATAGGGATTCTTTTTGATCTGCAGAATGACTTTAACAGCCTGTTGCCTTCAACACACGTACGTGCCTTCATACTCCCTGCGGTGTAATATATGCCTGCATGCAACACGCCGCTGTTTCTACCAGAGGCATGGCAGCCAACCTTATGTTCTTTTTCGCATACTACAATTTTTTTCTTTTTTTTGTTCGATAGTTCCCGCGCCACTGCCAGGCCAACTACGCCTGCACCAATGATACAGAATTCAGTTTCGATTGTCTTCATGAACTATTTAAAGAAAATGAACTTTCAAGATATTATTGTAAGTATATCGCCATCAGAAGGAAATTCAATTGTTTTACCAAATGAGTCAACAAGAGACTTCATTTTCTGCAACTGTTCATCAAAATCTATATCAACAACTGGATATACATGAACAGCATACATTTTCTGTGGCCATGCTTCGTTTTTAATTAATGTTACAATATCCTTTGAAGAAAGATGCAATGGATATGTGTCATCAGAAGCTATCCCCCATTCTATTACCGCCATATCTACTGATGAAAGTAGATTTTTTAACGCATCGCAGTAACCCGTATCCCCGGTGATTGCAAGCAACCGTGTGCCAAAATCAAAGCGGTAGCCGGAAGAAAAATCGCCATGCGCCAATGTCACTGATTCCACCCTGTACCCATTGCCTTCAAAGATATCGCCATTGTGTAGTTCAAAAAGCTCCACCTTAAATGGTAATGGATAATCGCCCATAAATGGCAAAAGTCTGTTGTGATAAAAGTTATTAAGCCCCTTTGGTCCAATAATTGTCAATGGTTCGGTTCTATGTCCTGTGTGGTCCCACATCTCACCCCAAAGCAAGTCAGGTAAGCCTGAAACGTGATCTACGTGATAATGTGTCAAAACAATTGTTGAAATATTGCTGTAACTAAAATCCGGATCAGTTAAAGCCGCAATCGCATGATATGCTCCACCACCACAATCGACCAGCACAATCTCCCCATCAATAGAAAAGGCCAGTGACTGTGGTTTGCGTAATGTGGCATTACAGGTACCAGTACCTAAAAAGGCTAA
>CALEUQ010000045.1 GCA_937920495.1 uncultured bacterium
CTTCAATCTATTGCAGACCAGATGGATAAGCAAAAAAAAGTATTTTTAACGGATATTCAGCATGCGATAGCATCTGTAGCAAAACGTAATGGTTATCACATAGTCCTTGGTGGCGGCGACACCGTTGTGTATGCTCAGGATGGATATGACATTACAGGTGATGTGCTCAAAGAGCTTGCTGCTTTGCGTTTGCAGAAGTCGCCATCGGTGCGGTAGAGCCTGTGGCTATTGGCGTCGGGAGGCACAATCCAGGATGTTAACCACATTGTGTCATCCTGGGCCCGACCCGGGATCTTAAGATTCTGAATCAGGCCTGGAATGATTGCTTTACAAAGGAGTTATCTATCATGTATGCTATAAAACTGATTATTAATATACTATTGATATTCCATCTTTCATGCAATGAATATAGCTACTATCAAAAAAAAGGACAGGAGCTTTTGAAAAATTATAAGGGCAATTACAGTATTGTTATTAGCAAAAAAGTGTTTATGTTATACGTTATAAGCAGGGACGGTATTGTTGCAAAGTATCGTATTGGATATGGCCTGAATCCTGATAAAAAACCAAAATTATATGCAAATGATAACCGCACCCCTGAAGGATTATACTATATAACAGAGATTTTAAGCATGGATGCACCCAAAAAGTCAAATGCATATAAAACGCTATTTGCAATGAATAAGATATATTTTAAGGCAAAAGACGGCCACTATAAATTTGGGCATCCTGATATGGATCTGGGCGATAATGCCTATGGACCGCGATTTTATCGTATTTCATATCCCAATGATAATGACTTAGCACGATATGAAGAAGCTAAAAAGAAAGGATTATTGCCTGTATACAATGGCAGAGTACCTTCAATTGGTGGGGGGATAGCTATTCATGGCAACAATGATCCAGATTCCATAGGGCAGCTTGCATCAAGCGGGTGCATACGGATGTATAATGACGATATCATTGAACTGGAGCAGTATATTCAGGTGGGAACACCAGTTTTAATCCTTCCGGATTAAAATTATTGCATAAATTGTGTTGACATTTGCAAATCATTACATAATGGTTGCAGTGATTTTACTAGTAGTGGTTTTTTTATTTTAATGAAGGTACCAATTTTTCCTTGCATTTAATTTGTGAAAAGTGAATAACTAACAAAGAGAGGTAACAACGTGTTCCCATTTGAGATAGCATACGCAGCAAACGGCCAGCAGGCATCAAGCCCCTGGGTAAGCATCATACCGCTTATTTTAATGATATTGATTTTCTATCTTCTTTTAATACGGCCAACACAAAAAAAGGAAAAAGACCGTATGAAGATGATAGAGCAGCTTAAAAAAGGTGATAAGGTCCTTACTGCAAGTGGCATGATAGGCGTGGTGGTGAATATCAAGCCTGAAGAAAATATTATTACACTAAAATTGGCGGAAGGTGTAAAAGTAGACTTTGTGAAAAGTGCTATTCAGCAGAAGTTATCGTGAAATGTCAATAATGCGATATGGTGTGTGCAGGAATATGCAATGAAAGGGTTTAGTAACAGTTTGTTTACAGTATGTGTTGTATGCATGGTGGTCCTGTGTGGCACGGTGATTAATTGTTATGCACAGGAGACACCTGCAGATGTTCAGTTACCGGAGACTGTACCGGGCACTGATGTCCCTTCTCAGGAACTATCGTCCATTCAGAAAGAAACTCAAACCCAGGCAGTTAAAAGTGAAACACAGGTTGTGAAAAAAACTGAACCTGTAGCCGACATCAAAAAAGAAGAAAAGAAGCCCACCGTTACTGCAAGCAATGATGCAACACAAACAACTGATGCAGCTAAAGTGTTTAAAGTGGACAGCAAGTCGTTACTGAGTATTACCGATGGTGCATTCAGGTATTCCCGCATTCCCGGGATTACAATAAAAGAAAATAATGAAGAAATTATTGCAAAATTAGAAGAAGACACACAGAACACACAGAATAGTGATACCGACAAAAAGGGTTTATTTGGTTTAAGTAAACAGGCATCTGACCGTATGGCAAAGATTATTTTAGTAGTGATTATTGTTTTTGTGTTTATCCTCTATAGAATGAGGACCAGAAGTACTTCAGGTAGCGTATTACGCAGATTTCCAAAATAATACATAATAGAATACATGAGGTGTACATGACACGGGGATTATTGTATAAAGCTATTTTTATAACCTGCATAATTATTTTTGCCGTGATGCTCATTTTGCCTACCATTGGGGAAAATACCCTGCAGATTGTATTAAGTCAGACATCTTCAGAACAGGATATTCAGGCAATAAAGCAGCGGTTTCCTGAATCAAAGTATAACATATCAATTAAAGATAAAGAAGTACTGGTTGAGGGCTATAACCTGAATGTAGCGGTAATGAATGAAGTAAAACGCTATCCTAATGTGGTTGATGCAAAACTTTTGCCCCACTGGGCTGAAAAAGCATTGCTTGCAAAAAAGATTAACTTGGGTCTGGATTTACAGGGTGGTTCGTATTTAGTGTTGCAGGCAAATTACCATAAAATAGAAGAAAAAACCGGGAAACCTTTGACCAATGCCGAAAAGAACGAAATTACCGAGCAGGCACTGGAGCTACTGCGAAACCGGGTTGACAAGTTTGGTGTGGCCGAGCCTTCAATACGGCCAAAAGGCAATGATGCCATCGAGATCCAGCTTCCCGGTGTAAAGGACCCGGAAAGTGTAAAAAAAGCAATTGGCACCACAGGCCGGGTAGAGTACAGGCTTGTTGATGATGCATATACACAAAAAGCCAATCAATGGCTTAAGGAACATTATGCCGGCAAAGGGCTGCCCGAGGATCAACTGGAACTGAATAGGTTGGCTGACACTATCAAAAATGCAATAGCACTTCCCGATACCTTAGAGTTGTTGTTCTATTATGAACGCAATCCGCAGACCGCAAAATTATTCCCTTCGTACCCTATAGTGCTTGAAAAGAAGGTTGCGCTGGCGGGCAATGACATAAGTAAAGCCTGGGTGGCACCTGATGAATACCAGCAGCTTGCAGTACATTTTAATACCACGCCTGAGGGGGCAGCCAAATTTGCTGAAGTAACAAATGAAAAAAATCACGGCAGAAAGCTGGCGATAGTTATTGATGACAAAGTCCGCAGTGCCCCATCAATCAGGGTGCAGATAAATACGGGGCAGGCAATCATTCAGGGTGATTTTACGTATGAAGAAGTGACAGCGTTAGCAAGAATCATTAAAGAAGGCGCACTGCCGGTTGACTTGAAAATTATTGAAGAACGTACAGTAGGGCCAACACTTGGTATCGATTCAATTCAAAGTGGTGTAAAGGCGTTTATTGTGGGTATTGCTGGAATTATGCTCTTTATGCTTGTGTACTATAAAGCTTCCGGACTGATTGCAGATATAGGATTGATATTAAATGGCATTTTTATGTTAGCGTTGTTATCATGGCTGGGTTTCACACTTACACTTCCTGGTATTGCAGGATTTATTTTAACAATGGGTATGGCAGTGGATGCCAATGTTATCATATATGAGCGAATAAAAGAAGAGCTCAGAACTGGCAAAACACCGCGGGCAGCAGTTGCACAGGGTTTTGAAAGGGCATTCTGGACAATTTTTGACTCTAATATTACCACATTGCTTTCAGCTTTTGTACTTTCACAATTTGGTACTGGTCCTATCAAGGGTTTTGCAGTAACACTATCTATTGGTATTATCTCTTCAATGTTTGTAGCATTGTATATTACCAGATTCATATTTGAAACAATAACTTCACGTGGATCACTGAAAAAATTAAGTATTTAAGGGGTGGCACCTTGGAAAAGATAATTCCTTTTATAAGATACAGATTTATCGCATATGCAGTGACAGTAACACTGGTACTTTTATTTTCCCTGCAAACGTATCGCAATGGTGGTTTTAACTGGGGTATTGATTTTGTTGGTGGTATTAAACTTACGGTAAAGTTTGAACAGGGAGTTGATACTGCGCAGATACGTAAGGTTTTGTCCCAGAATAAGATCAATGCTGTTATTCAGCAGGTGGGTAAAGAAGAAGAGAATGAATATCTTATTTCTACCAAGCTTGCCAGTAGAACGGAAAATGTTGAAGAAAGTACCAAAGAGTTGAAAGCTGTTATTCAGAATAACTTTGCCAATGTTGAAATACTGAGTATAGAAACAGTAGGGCCTGCAATTGGTGATTTCTTAAAAAAATCTGCCGGGAAGTTGATTGCGCTTTCAATTATAATTATGACACTGTATCTGGCATTCCGTTTTGAGTTGAAGTATTCCATTGGAGCAATGGTTGCGCTGGTGCACGATGTTGTGCTTTCGGTTCTATTCTGCGGATATGTAGGGATTGAGATCAATATTCCAATAGTAGCTGCTATCCTTACTATTTATGGATATTCTGTAAACGATACCATTATCATATTTGACCGTGTGAGGGAAAATCTTCAGATTAAAACCAAGCAGACATTCATAGATGTCATTGATAAATCCATTACTCAGACAATATCACGTACACTGCTGACGGCGCTCACCACGTTATTTGCAGTATTTGCTCTCTATATGATTGGCGGCGAAGGCTTAAATGAATTTGCCAGTGTACTTTTGTTTGGCATAGTTATAGGCACATACTCATCTATGTATATTGCATCGCCGTTTGTTCTGTACTGGGAAAAACTTACATTAAAAAAAGCGTGAAAAATGCCTTTGCGGCATATCATTATCGTGTGTGTGTGTATTGCAGCATGCTGCAATGTGTATGCACAGCCATCAGGTGATCCATATAGCTTTAATGCGATAGCCGGGTTTGCAAATCATCTTGTGCAGCAGAAAGAATATTACCGTGCGTATCAGGAATATCACCGATTACACATATATTATCCTGCTATGTATCCGTACGATAAATATTTTGTTTCAACGCTTTATTGCCACTACGAAGGAAGACAATATCAGAAACTGCTTGAGCAGATTGATAGTACCATGCTGGCACAACCTGTAGTGTGGATCTTTGCATTTGATAGTGCGTTGAGCATAACATCGCCGGTTCTGGCGGATATTGCGTTGCAATCACCTGGCTCTATGGATGATACCGAAGCAGAATTGATGGTGCTGAAAAGAAAGCTTGCATATTCATTGCTTGCTGTGAATGACTATAATAAACTATCGCCATATAAAACAATAGCGCAGGATTATGATCTGCAGCGAATATATGAGTTTAGCAGGTTTACACGCAGCAGGCTTAAAAATCCTTATGCGGCTTTTGTGTGGGGGATAATTCCCGGTGCTGGCTATATCTATAGCGATAATGTTGAGAATGGGATAATAGCGGCGATAGTTATCGGTATATGCACTGCAGTTACGTATTTTGCGGTTGATACAGGTAACAGTGGTATTGCCTTTGTTACCGGAGCTGCCGGTACGTTCTTCTATGGTGGTAGCATCCTTGGTGGGTACCTGTCAGCCAGGAGAACAAACAGCCAGAATATGAAAGAACTAAATGCGTATATCCAGGAAGAATTAAAATTTGCTCAGGACAGAGAAATAGTATTTAACAAATATGGAAAACCAAAAGCACAGTGAATATATGACGCTGGCCCTTAAAGTGGCGTTTGGCGCACTGGGGGTAACATCACCAAATCCTGCTGTTGGTGCCGTCATTGTGAAGGATGATGTCATCATAGCAACAGGTTCCACGCAGGCCTTTGGTCATGATCATGCTGAGGTTGTTGCATTGAAGAATGCAAAGGGTACCCTATCCGGTGCATCAATGTATGTAACACTTGAGCCATGCTGTCACTGGGGTAAAACCCCACCGTGTACTGATGCAATAATACGTGCTGGCATTACAAAAGTTATTATCCCGGCGTTAGACCCAAACCCTGCTGTTGCCGGGAAAGGGGTCAGAGCCCTGCAGCAGGCAGGCATTGAGGTAATATTTTTACGTGAATTTTCACAGGCTGCAGTTGATCTCATAAGGCCATTTAAAAAAAGTATTTTGCGCCATAAGCCATTTGTTATTCACAAGGTTGCAGCTTCAATGGATGGGCGCACCGCCACGTCTACCGGTGATTCAAAATGGATAAGTTCAACAGTTTCAAGGCTTTTAGTACACAGGCTCAGAGCATGTGCTGATACTATCATTGTAGGGAAAGCTACTGTGGAGGCGGACAATCCCTTGCTCAATGTACGATACAGTGATTTTGCACAGGATGCAATAAATTTTTATGAATCCCGATATTATACCATTTCAGGTTATTCTAATAGTTTTTTACAGGGTCTGCTTGAATTGTGGAAAACTGATATTACACATGAGTTAAGAAAGATTGTGATAGGGCTGCCAAAGTCACTGCAGAATATTAATCTGGCTGGTGATAGCAATGCGTATTTTTTTGTGTCGCAGAAGGAAAAAGATGCGCTTGTAACACGTGATGATACTGATATTATTTCCAGACTCATCGATAGTGGCAGAATAAAGTTTTTGCAATCCAATAAAGGTGCAGAACAAATATATGAGTTGCTTGACATATTGCATACTATGGGTGCTATGATTGTGGTACTTGAAGGCGGGGCAACCGTTGCTGGTTCGTTCTTTGATGCAAATGAGATTGACCAGTGTATGTATTTTTACAGCCCACTTGTGGTTGGCAAAGGCAAAAGTGTAATTGAAGGCAAAGGCAGGCAGTTTATCAAAGAGTCAATGGCTCTGTGCGATGTCACAGGTGTGTTTTTGGGGCAGGATATACTTATATCCGGGTATAAAGAACGCTATCAGTTTGAGGCAATATAGATGTTTACCGGCATAATAGAAGAAATTGGTGTGGTACAATCCATCAAGCCAAAACCCAATGGGAGATTAATTTCCATACGTGCACACACTGTAATTGAAGGTACCAAAATAGGTGATTCAATTGCCATTGACGGTGCTTGCCAGACAGTAACAGAAATTGGCAGGGATTACTTCACAGTGTTTGCGTCGGATGTGACCATTGCTGTAACCACATTTCGTTTGTTTACCACAGGGACAAAGGTGAATCTGGAACGTGCCGTGCAGCCACAGGGGCGTTTAGGTGGGCATCTGGTGCAGGGGCATGTGGATGCAATCGGTAAAATTGTTTTGCTGCACAGATTGCCAGAAGGGCTCAAGGTTTCACTTGCAGTGCCCAACGATATAGGTAAGTTCATCGTTCCTAAGGGCTCTATAGCCATTGATGGCATATCACTGACGGTGGTGGACAAAAAAGACACTATTGAGCTTTATTGTATCCCGGAAACTATCGCCAACACCACGCTTGCCCAAAAGAAACAGGGTGATATGGTTAACATTGAAGTTGATATTATTGCAAAGTATGTGTATTATATGCTGCAGGGTATACAGGGCGGCGATAGTTTACTGGAAAAGAAGCTCAAAGAGGAAGGTTTCTGGCAGGCGTGATAATGCGCTACTCTAAGGGCAATTTAATTTTTTTACCATTATATTGTGCTGAACGATATATAGCATGAATCACTTCCAGCGTTTTATACCCATCAAAACCGCTTGATGTGACATTGGTTGTGGTAGAGATACATCGTTTTGCTTCTTGATAGAGTTTTACAAAATAATCAGGTTTTCCTTTAGGAGTAATCTTTGTTTCTGCAAGGTCGTTAAATCCTTTATAAAGCTTTGATTTTTTTGGTTTGTACACATGAAAATAGCCATTGCCAATCACTATCCTGCCTTTTGTGCCAGATATCTGTAGTTCAAACATAAAGTAATCACGATGCCCCCCGGCTTCTAATGTAACATGGACGCCTGTGTTAGTTATGCAATGAGCTATTGCATAATCTTCATATGGCGAATCTTTAACGTAGCGTGTGGTATACCCCTGTACCTGTGTTATATTTCCAAAAAGATACTGCACAATATCAACAAGATGTGTGCCATCGTGCAGTAAGGGCCCGCCACCTGAATCTTTGAGATGGACTTTTGATGGCGTAAAGACACATCCATATACTGATGATATGCTTCCAATTGCTTGGTGGGCTAATAGCTTCCTGACATAATTGTAACGGTAGTCATAGCGCCGCTCATGATTAATGATAAGTGTGGTATTGTACCTGTTACATGCATCAACTAATGCCCTGGCATCTTCCAGGTTAGAGGCAATTGGTTTTTCGCATACAATGACTTTTGCACCGTGTTGTGCTGCTGCAATACCAATTGGTGCGTGAGTATGTGTCCATGATGCAATGATAACGCAGTGAGGTTTAACCTTTTCAAGTAATGTATGATATTCGGTATAACAATGTGAAGATGGTAATCCTGCAATCTTTGAAAATGTAAGTAGTCTTTGCTGATTGATATCACAGGCATGGGTTATATGAAGTTTTGCCAATTTTGTGCCGCCATAGTGTGTGCATGGCTTATATCGCAAGGGATCATTTTCAAGAAGGAACCCAATCCTGCCACAACCAATGAGAGCCACCACTGGTTTCATAAGGCTTTATAAAATAGGAAGATAGGTCTGGATTTCATAATCGGTAATATGGCGGTTGTACTGGTCAAGTTCATAGTGTTTGTTTTCGATAAATAGTTCTACCAACTTATCGCCCAGTGCCTGCCGCATAAGGCTGCTTTTTTCAAATAGCTTCAGTGCGTCAGACAGGTTTGAAGGCAATGACTTTGCTGAAACACTTTTCTTATCATTGAGATTATTAGGTTTTGGCAGCGGTTCGTTGTGCTCAATACCTGAAAGCCCGGCAGCAAGAATAGCCGAAAATAACAGGTAAGGATTGCATGCGGGGTCAGGGTTTCTGAGTTCAACGCGAACAGAATTGGGATTGTCTGTTCTTGATGTGGTAATTCGGATAAGTGATGATGGATTATTTACACTCCATGACAGGTCGATAGGTGCTTCAAAACCATAGCATAACCGTTTGTATGAATTTACCCATTGATTGGATACGGCAAAAAATTCAGGTGCATGTTTCAATAATCCTGCTATGTAGTGTCTGGCAATGTCGGAAAGCATATACTCATCGGTACTATCGTAGAAGATATTAACTTCGTTTTTGAATAGTGATTGGTGTATATGCATGCCACAGCCGTTATACTGTGACATTGGTTTTGGCATGAATGAAGCATATATATTATTTTGCTGAGCGATCTCCTTGGTTACTGTTTTAAATGTCATGATGTTGTCGGCTATTGTCAGGGCATCATCATGGCGCAGGTCAACCTCATGCTGGCTTGGTGCGCCTTCATGATGAGATGATTTTACGCCTATTCCCATCTCTTCCAGTGTAAGGACCATCTGGCGGCGGATATCACTTGCACTATCAAGAGGAGTCAGATCAAAATAGCCACCATGGTCAAGAAGCTGGAGTGATTCTGAATTTTTAAATAAAAAGAATTCAATTTCAGGACCAACATAGAATAAATAGCCCTTATCGGAAACTTTTTTAAGATTTTTGTACAGTATATACCGCACATCGCATTCGTAAGGGGTCATATCAGGATTGTAAAGGTAACAAAACATTCTGGCTACAGAATTGCTCTTAGGGCGCCAGGGAAGAATTTCAAATGTCTCAACATCGGGCATGGCTATCATCTCTTTTTCGGTTTTACGCACAAATCCATGTATGGTAGAACCGTCAAACCGTACCCCTTCCACCAGGGCATCCTCCAGTTCGTTAATGGTTATGGCAAAACTTTTTAAAAATCCTAAAATATCGGTAAACCATAACCGTATAAACTTCACATCGTTATCATGTGCCGTTTTTATAATGTATTCACGATTGTCCACTATCGTATACCGTTCCTCTTGATTCCATGTATTGAAGCTATCCTGATAACAGCTTCATAGTATTCTTCTTTTGAAATCTTGCCTTCGGCCATTTCTTCATACAGCAGTCTCAGGAGCAAATAAAACATACACCGCCTCCTTTATATTAATATGTACTGCTGTTGTATTAATCGGCCTGAAGGTATAATGTAATAAGAGGAGGTATTGCTTATTTTGTCAATTAAAAGCTTATATATATGAGTAAAACAAATATGATGAGTAAAAGCACAAATAATGATATTATTACATAGGTTAACTTTGAAAAGCCTGCATCCTCATAGGTTGTAGACGCAGCTTGAGGTTTGGGTGAGGGTTTTGGTATAGATTTTTGTGTTAACGGGCCGTCAATAATAGGATCATAAAGGCGCAATTTAACCTGACGTTCATCTTCAACACACTTACCATAAATACCAGGGCCAATACGGGTAAGTATTTCTATGGGTTCATTTTTACCATCAGATTTGATATCTATGACTTCTGTGGCTATTGGCTTGATATGATTTTCAACACGCAACCCCAATAAATCAATGAAATAGTTAGCTCTGTCGGTATTGGGTATTATTTTGGTCATTATTTTATCGCCAACTTTTAGTTCATAGATAGGTTTACCTTTTACAGGTGCCAGTATGGGTTGTATGTTTAATATAACGGCACCTTCTTCCAGTTCTGCGTCGGCAGTTGAAGATTTTTGTTCGGGTTGGGTGTATCGTTTTTCTTTTGTCTGGGCAAATTCTTCGGCTGTTACTTCCTGAATGCTTGTTTCCAAAACTAAATTTTTATCATGAATAACCCTGTTGATGGTATCAAAAAGGAAAGTATCAATGCTGTCATAATCATAATTATTGGCATAATCGTATAACTGATTTGTTTTGGTGTCATCGCCTGCGACTTCTTTGAAATTATCCATTATTGAAGTGGTCAAATTTGCGTTAAAACTACCTTTCCATTTAAGTTCAAGTATGACCTGTTCATATTTATCCCATGGAAGGTGGGGTTCATTTTCGTAAATATTTGAAAAGGTTGAAACCGCAACATTATACGTATCAATACGCCTGTCCTGATTGAATATGACAATAAAAAGCCCGTATAAATTCATTGAGAGGGCTTTAAAACGACCTTTTATAATAATTAAATGGTCACTGAAAAGATTGTCGTTGTCACTTTCTATAGCCATACACTATTCCACACACAAAATATTTCTATGTATATTATTTATCGGCATGTATATATGTTTTGCAAAACATTACATAATGATAACTATCGCACAAAATAAAATACTGTATGCAATATAGTGGCATAGATTATAATAATATTGTCAATATAAAAATTTTTTATTTGATTAATTTTACATGTATATTGTTTATAAATCTATAGATGAAGTAAGGGAACAGTAATGAAGAGACCTATGCAAGGGATGGAGCTGCTAACTGACCTGTATGAACTGACAATGATGCAGGTTTACCTGAAAACAGGTATAATTCATACTCATGCCATTTTTGATATGTTCTTCAGAAAAAATCCGTTCAATTCCGGCTATGTTGTGTTTGCTGGATTGGAGCAGATTATTGACTATCTGCAAAATCTGTCATTCTCAAAAGAAAGTATTGATTATCTACATTCATTGAAGATTTTTTCTGATGATTTTCTGGATTACTGTAAATCGTTTCGTTTTACAGGGAGTATCTTCTCTTTTCAGGAAGGTGATATCGTTTTTCCAGAAGAACCAATTATAAGAGTGGAAGCGCCATTGGGACAGGCTCAGCTTATTGAAACGGCATTGCTCAATTGCATAAATTTTCAGTGCCTTATTGCAACAAAAGCAGCACGGGTGTGTCATGCTGCAAGGGGAAGGCAGGTGATTGAGTTTGGTTTGCGCAGGGCTCAGGGACCTGATGGTGGTTTGTCCGCAAGCAGGGCTTCGTTTATTGGTGGGTGTATTGGCACATCAAATGTTCTGGCCGGGAAAATGTATGGGATACCGGTTAAGGGCACACATGCACACAGCTTTGTCATGGCCTATGATAGCGAAATAGAGGCCTTTGATAATTATACCACGGTGTTCCCCGATACTTCAATATTGCTGGTGGATACCTATGACACACTGCACTCGGGTATTGTAAATGCGATAAAAGCTGCAAAAAAGCTTGCAGCGAGCAATAAACGCCTTGCAGGTATACGGCTTGATAGTGGTGACCTGGCAGCGTTGAGTAAACAGGTGCGAAAGTTGCTGGATGGTGAAGGTCTGGAGTATGTGAAAATTGTTGCTTCAAATGACCTTGATGAATATCGTGTAGATGAATTGTTGCGACAGGGGGCTCCCATTGATATCTTTGGAGTGGGCACAAGGCTTGCAACCGGCTACAGCGAGTCAGCCCTATCCGGGGTGTATAAAATGGCTGCAATAGAAAAAGACGGAAGATTAATCCCAAAGATGAAAATATCCGATGAAATGTCAAAAGGCACAATACCTTCCAGGAAAAATGTATACAGATATTATACTACAAACAATACCATGTGTTTTGATATTATCTGCCAGGATGATGAAATAGTGCTTGATGGTGATGTGTATGATATAAAAGGTAACAGGTTTACTGTTGAAAAAGATTTTATTTCACGCTGCATGCATATACCTATTTTCCAGAACGGGACTTTAGTATATGCAAAGCCGTCAATACAGGAGATTCAGCATCATTGCATGAATAGCGTGCAATCGCTTCCTGAATCTTTAAAAGATCTGTATAGCCCTGCTGAATATCAGGTGTACATCAGTCCCGGGCTTTTCAGATTGCTTGAATCCATGAGGACTGCGATTCATAATAACATTGATTAAGAATTAAGAATACTGTAATTAATGCAATAGGATAGACCCTTGCCAGCAAGGGCGGCGGCGGTCTACATTTGAGTATTCATTAAAAGCATTTTAAGAAATAATTGGTGTAAAAAATATTTAAAATATAGTTGAAGTTGTTGACTTATATACTATAATGTGGTGTTATATTGTAGATTTTTGTTGGAGGTTGCAACACACATATGAACGGCCAGGAAGTAAAGAGCAATCAAGGTGCTATCACCAAAAGCTTGGTGTTAAAAATAGTAATTGTTGCGTTAATTGTAATTTTTGTAGTATGGTTAGTGTTTAATATAAAGGATTATGGCAAAGTTAATCTTATCATTTCAAATAAGGAAATTACATCTAATGATCAGGTTTCACTACAGAAATTTGCTGGTAACGACAAGGTATATTTTTTTGTGGATAGAATCATAAAGCCAACTCTGGATTGCAATACCGTTACACTGATAATAGACTATTTTGAAAATAATTCTTTTACACAATATAAACAGATAACTTTTGAGGTAGATAAAAACTTTAAAAATGTAAGCACATATATACCCGGGGAATATTTTAAAAGAAACGGGAAATATCAGCTAAAGGTTCTACTGGATGGTAAACTTATGGCAACAAAGGAATTTGAAATAGAAAAATAAATTTCCAGAAGGTGTGCAATGAAACAATTTTTTATGTTATGTATTGTATTAATATGTTTGGTTACGGTACATGGCTTTGCTGATCAGTTGACTGCTGACAGAGCCATACAGGAAAATAAGGAATTTATTGAATTTATGGATGTGCCATTATCAAATTTTGGTGAAAAATATAAAGAAACATTTAAAGATATATACCAGATACATTTCAATGCCGAAGTGGCGTATTTGCAGTCGGATTACAACAGGGCATTCAGGAATGTGTATGAATCACAGAAAAAGCAGGCTGACCTGTATTCACAGCTGGTACGTGAATATCTTGAAGAAACAAAAAAGTTTTTGGATTCAATATCACCGGAGGTAATTAAATCAAAAAATAAGAAAGCCCGATTATATCTTAATCTGGCGTATAGAGACCGAGAGGTAGCACGCACTCATCATACTGTAGCTGATGCATCAAATCCAAAATTATGCTCAAATAAGATATACAAATACATTGAAGCTATAAAGGTGCTGCGCCGTGCGCGCCGCTATGGCTTTTTAGCAATGTTTGAATCTCAAACTGAAGAAACAAAGAAAAAAATTTATAATCATCTTTTTGAGATAGAGCGTGAAAAAGGAAATTTATTCTATGTGAGATTTATTTCAAAGACAGAGCAGGAAATCATTGATGAGATGCAAAAAGAATACTATGATGTGCAGACATCTGCAACCACACCGGCGTCAAAACAGGAAGATACTTACGAAAAACGTATTGAGAAAAGAGCACGTTTCAGGGATGAGCGAAGGGTTGCGGAATATATTTTAACTGCTGAATTTGAAAAAGCCGAACCAATAATTCGTGATTATGTTAAGGATTTTAATTTTAATCTCATTACAGCAACAATAGAATTCTTAGTGGTAAATAAATCGCCAATTGCAGGTAATACTACTGTTGAATATTTAAAACGATTTCATGACGATAATTATTCACGTTATTATAGCCCTTCAACACTTAATGCGTTTGCTGGTGAAATGAAAGTTGTTGATGCAATAGAAAAAAAGCCTGAAGGGGAAGTGACCAGGGAGAAAAATCAAAAAGAGAACACGCAGAAGTAGCGTATTATTGGTAGCCGGTTTGGCGCACCAATAGTATATCGTAGTATATAATTAATGTACAGGATGGCCTTCAATGGATAATTCCGAATTACTCAACTCAATACACAGGCGGATGATGAATGAATTGCTGAATCGTTCTGGTGGCAGGTCAAGTGCACCACAATTGAAAGAGATCATTGCCATAGATCAGAACTTGCGGAAGGAGATTGCAGATCTTTATACGCGCCTGGTTGATCTGGGTGATAAAGAGATGGCAATAAATATTTTGTCTGATCATGTTGCCATTATGGTGGAAATGATCGTGAGCTTTAAAAACAATAGTTAAAAAAGTATTCTAAGGGTGTTGCTATGAAAAAACTCAGTATTGCTATTCTTGCAATAGTGTTGGTAACTTGCTCAGGGGAAGAATTTGGTGGCCTGGGAATTGAAGTCCCTGCCGGCCCTGAAAAGGTCAGTAAAAGCAACCCATTTGTCATTGCCGGAGTGTATGAGGGCGGAACAGGACATCAGGCAGGCCTTAAAGAAGGTGATATTATCATTTCGGTTGATGGTGTACAGTTAGAGGGTTTGCAATATGATTATATTGTTACACATTTACTGCGTGGAAAGGTTGGGAGTGTGGTGACCCTTGAAATAAAAAGAGGTGATAATCTGATGCTGTTTAGAGTTATGCGAGGCAAAATTGTTTTAAAATAAATAGTAGGAAGAAAGTTATTGATGTATAAGTGATGAATAATACCCCACCGCCGCCTTTGGCGGCGGAGGTGAGTACTATTCAATACTTTAGTAGCAAAATCATTGTTCAGCACTACACAGCATTATGAAGAAAGTTATAGATACCATAATAATAGTTTTTTCAATTCTTTTCTGGCTTGTTATTGTTGCAGATAGTATATACTGGTTTTTTTTATGAAAGAAATAATGGTGAGGATGACAGGTAGGGTTAGTAATGGCTCAAAATATTGTAGCCAGGGTTAAAGACTCAATAGAAAAAATGCCGCCACTATCTCCGGTGGTACATAAAATAATTATTGTGGCAAATGATGTAACATCATCCGCGCAGCATTTGACGGATGTTATTCAGCTTGACCCTGTGTTAACTGCAAAAGTTATACGCATGGTTAATTCTGCATATTTTGGCTTGCCGCAGGAGATAAAATCCTTAAAGCAGGCAGTGGTTATGTTAGGTATAAATACCATAAAGAATGTTGCGTTATCATCTGCTTTGATGGGGAAAATTGCTCTAACGAAAGGGGTGCTGGATCCGGAAGAGTTCTGGAAACACTCTATTGGTGTGGCGGTTGCATCAAAACTTATTGCTCAGCGGCTGGGTGTTGATAAAAAGCTTTTAGAAGAATTTTTTATTGCAGGGCTTATCCATGATATTGGTAAAGTTCTCATGAATAATTTCTTTCCCGATGAAATGCAGCAAATCATTGAAACATCACAATCAAAAGGCGGATTGATTATAGATATTGAAAAAAATGTTTTAGGTTTAACGCATGAGGAGATAGGTATCGCAATAGGGAAGAAATGGAATTTTGAAAAAAATCTTCTTTATGCAGTGGGAAGACACCATCTGCCAGTTGCTAAAGGTGATTCCGCTATATATTCAATGGTGGTACACGTGGCAGATACGTTTGCCAAGGCATTAAAGGTTGGATTCAGTGGAAACTATGTCATTGACACCATTGATGAAACAATATGGGAAATACTTAATATTAACCAGGAGATGGTTGTTGAGGCATTATCTCCACTTGGTGATGAGATACAAAAGGCCAGGGTATTTCTGCAATGAGTGAGCTTACAGTTACATTCTGGGGTGTGAGGGGGTCCATCCCCGTACCCGGACCAGATACCATGAAATATGGTGGGAATACTGCCTGCCTGGATCTTAGCTCAGATAGCGGCGACTGGATAGTGTTTGATGCCGGCACCGGGCTTAGAGTACTGGGGGAATCGCTGGATCTTTCAAAAAACTATACAGTCAATTTATGCATTTCACACCCCCACTGGGATCATATCAATGGTTTTCCATTTTTCCCTGTCATCTATATTCCGGGGAATACAGTTAATATCTATGGACCGGGAACGTTTGAAAAAAGTCTTGAAGAAATAATACGCGGGCAGATGCAGTACAGCTATTTCCCGGTGCGCACCGATGAATTGCGCGCCAGCATCAATTTTTACGAGATAAAGAATAATCAATTTACTGTGGGTAATTTTAAAGTATATACCCACCTTCTTAATCATCCAGTAACCTGTTATGGATACAAAGTGGTATATAAAGAAAAGATATTTGTATATTTAGGCGACAATGAACCATATTATAATGTGTATAAAGATAACGACCCGGAAGTCATGCAGTTTGCAAAACAGATGAATGAACAGCTCATAGAATTTGTTCGTGGTGCAGATGTATTGGTTTCTGACGCTCAGTATATTCCGGCTGAATACCCAAAGAAAACCGGCTGGGGACACAGTACAACGCATCATGTCATCAATTTAGCACTTAAGGCAAAAGTAAAAACGTTGTTTTTATTTCATCATGAACCCTTACGAAAAGATAAGGAAATGGATGCCATAGTTGCTCATTACCGTAATGTGCTTACAAAAAAAGGGCTTTCGCTTCAACTTTATGCAGCAGCCGAAAGACAATCCTATACATTTTAGTTATTCATAGATAATGGTATTCCTGCCGGAATTTTTTGCCTTATAAAGATTATCGTCCACCTTTTTAATAATATCATCGACTGTTTCAAACGTGCCCAGCATATCCTTGATTGATACAATACCAATACTTGCTGTTATTTTAAAATGAAGAGTGCGATATGTATGCTCGGTGTCCATTATTTCCTGTTTCATGCGTTTTGCAACATTTATTGCGTCATCGGGTTTGGTTTCAGGCAAAATAACCATAAATTCCTCACCACCGTAACGAAACGCCAGATCAGAATCGCGAAGCTGGTTTATTATTATTGATGATATCTTGCGTAAAACTATATCACCCACCTGATGCCCGTAATTATCATTTACTGATTTAAAGTGGTCAATGTCCAGCATCAAAAGCGATAGATCGCGATTATAGCGTTTAGCGCGTTTAAATTCAAGTTCAATCTGTTCTATGAAGTACCTCCTGTTATAAAGCCCGGTCAATGGATCCGTAATTGAGAGCCACTTTAATATTTCAGTGCGTTGTTCTACCATCTCTTCAAGGTTATTTGAATATTTTTCTAACAGTTTTTTTGATTCAATGAGTTCATTGACTATTGAATCCTTTTCGCGCAAAAGAGAATCTGATCGTGTTTTAAATTGTTCAAGTTCATGTGTCAATGTGATAAGAAATTCTTTTGTGAAGGGGGCAAAAGTTGTGGACTCTGTATTAACCAGTATCTGGATTGTATGCAAAAGCTGTGCCAATGGTTTTGCAACAAACATCACTGCGATTACGATTGCAACAATATTTATTACAATAATGCCGCTTACAGTGGTTATATTCAAATTGATGCTATTATTTGTATAAAGATATCCACACGTCATTACTGTTATAAATGTAGTATACAGGACAATCTTGATAGTAAGCCATATGGTAATGTTATGGTGCATATTCCTTATGCCTTTTTTAGCCATAAAGACAGTTACGAATTCCTTCAATCAACGCTATAACGTTTTTGCCTAAATCAGGGATATAGTAGCCTCCTTCTAAAATGGCGAATATATGGCCTTTACAGTAATTTTTTGCATATGTGCCTGCAATTTCACCTATTGTGTAATAATCCTGTGTTGAAAGATTTGCACCCCAGTCCTTTATATACTGGTCAAATCCTGCACTGATGCCCAGTATATCAGCACTACCACATTGCTGTAGCCGTGTTTTTGTTTCATTGATAAAATCAACAGGGTTAGATGACTGTATGTTTAAGACGGGCACATTAACATTAGATTTAAAAATGGTATCAGTACCATCGCCAAAATGCAGGTCAATATCAAGAATAATAGCTTTTTGTATAATATTATCAGCAAGCAATCGCTTGATAGCAATGCCCATATTGTTGAAATAGCAAAATCCCCAGTTATGGTCGGGATTTGCGTGATGTCCCGGTGGGCGTATCACTGCAAAGCTGGGCTTGCCTTCCATTGCCATTCTGGCAGCGGTAAGTGCTCCACCTGCAGAAAGTTTTGCAACCGTATATCGCACATCATCCTGTTTTTCCATGGCAAGCAAGCCTTCTGAATGGCAAAGGAGTATATCATCATCAGTGCAGCTTTCAGGTTTAATTATCGGGTAACTATCGCCTAATTCCTTTATTATTTGTTGTACCCGTTCCGGTTTTTCCACTGATGCGGTAACATAATTGGTTGTGTATGCAGGATCATAGATAATGTAAAAGGGACGTTGCATAGGCATACTCCTTGTTATAGGTAATTATATGATAATTGAGTAAGAGGTAAATGTCAAATTAGTTTTTATTTTCTTCTTACAGTGCATACGCAGTATAAGAGGTGAGAAAAAATATCAGATAATTTTTGAATTAAAATGGACGTTCTTTTACGTTGAACTGCCACAGCTCAACAAGTTTTTCAAATTCTTTGTCTTTGGGCTTACCCTCATAGGCTTTATTGCGGCGTTTTATAAGATACATCACGGTACTGTCTTCAAGTAAAAATTTTTCACCCAGCGCGTTGAGCTTGCGGATACAATAATTGAGATTATAGGTCTGGAAATCACCAATATATTGCGATGATGCAATGGTTGGCTCAAATTTCATTAACAGTTCAGTAAAGTATAGTGCAAGACGCCACGAATCGGTACTCCCACCAAGGCCTGCTTTAAAATACATACTAAGCTTTTCATATAAATTAATATTGTGGTAGTATGATTCAAACACAATTGAAATTAATTCAGGAAACAGATTGGTTATTTCTATTATGTCAATTGGCTCATTGCGGCTTTTAAAGTACTCAAAAATCTTTTTGCTGGTTTCATTATCCAGGGGTTGGGGGTCAATAAGCTCAATAAACATGTCTTTTATTATCGTACGCACCTTGCCAGCTTTTTTTAAGTATATCTCTATCTCAACCGGCTCAACGTAATAATTTATTCTGTCATTTACTTCCATTGATTATCACATTACATTCATTTACTTTTGTTAGTGACTTTTAATTCATTCATTTTTTGTATCAATCTTTTGAGTAATTCCTTTTGCCTGTCATTGTAAGCTGCATACATAGCTTTGTGTGCCGTAGTTTCATCAACTATGCCTTTATCAATTTTTTTCTCTAACTCATCAACTAATGTATAAAACAAAATGTTGCGGTTTAATAATTTTTTTTGGGATATACCCCACAGTGTGTCACCGGGCTTTACAACTACAATTTCACCATCTAAAAGAATGAATCTGTTGCCCGGGTAAATCCAGTGCGGATTTTTTTCTTTAAGGCTTTTGATGTCTATACGGCTGTAGCCATTTTTTACTGCAACGTCATTGGCATAGAAAAAGATGTCTCTGTCGGATACATGTATGCCATACTTTTTTGTGAGATATTCGATGTAGCGTGCGTGCCGCTGTTGTTCCTGTTTTTTTTGGTATAATACAAACGCACGATAGCTTCCAAATAGTAAGAATGCAGCTGCAACGATTGCAATCACAACAGCAACAACTTTTTTCAATACGGTTAAGTGCCTTTTTAGTTTTTCTCTGGTGATTAACGATACATCAAGTTGTTTTATTTCAGTGATTTCTTTTTTACGCTTGAGTATTGCTTTTTCAATACTTTTTGCTTCTTTTGCAATTGCTGCGTTTTTAGCATAAAACAGGTCAAGCAGTAATTCTAACCTTTGACGATCCCGGGCAATACGGTTAAATATTTCAGGCAGGGCATGTGTTGCAGGTAGTGATGGCTCATCCAGCTTTTCAATGATTGAAAATGGATATTCATTGGTAACCTGCACTGGCTGACATACCATATATGCATATCTATTGTACAGCATGATAGTGTATCTGTAACCGTCATCAGGCAAAGACGAACGTGAGTGCAATGAATACAGTATTTTTTCAATGCGTTTATAAATATCGCGGTTGTGTGTTGCGTGAAGTATAACACGCAGTGTTTGCATAGTGTTATATATCAGGTGGGGCGATAGTTTTTGTGTAATCTTCTCAATAGCAGTAAAGTCTTCTGCTGCAAGTGCTTCTGCACATTCTTTGCTGCAGAAAGAGAGCATGTCGGATAAAAGTTTTTCATAATCAAGATAATACCGTATATCATATTGATGTGAAGGGATGCAATACAGTATATCTTTAAGGGGTATACCTTCCCGGTTACTATCGACAAGAATAACCGGGGAAAGATTGGCACACAGCATGGCTGCTTTTTTATAGATGGCATAATCGATAATGTACAGGTTGGCATCTGTCTCTATAGCCTGGCTGATAGCTGGGTCATGTATATATACAATAACAATATCCTTTGTGGCTGGTTTTACATTCTTGATGGTGATGACGCAATTGTGTGATGATCCAATATTCTGTATGGTAAAACCTTGCGGATTATCACATACATAATTTTTTAAAGATTTATAATGCAGGGTGCACTGATTAAAAAGCTTTTGCACAAGCTTTATTTCATCATCGTTGTCATAAAATATCCTGAGCCTTCCTCCGGTTGCATTTTTCCACTTTATAAGCGGCACTAGTGGCATGCTACTGGTGTGTGTGATAATGACGTCTCGTATAGTGGCAGGGTCAATCTGAAGTTGTGAAAACGCATTATAATAATGCATGGGAATGCCAACACTTGAGAAAGATTTATTTTTATAAAACATGACAGCATTAGGTGTAACTACAAAACCACTGCCGGCATATCGTGCAGTGTGTGCTAGCTCAGAGAGCCTGTCATGTACCAATACGTCACCGGGATATCTCTGGTGTGTTTCCTTTAAGTCAAACATCGTTTTCTGGTTGTGCAGAATTTTAAAGTTACTATCGGTATAAAACACACCTAAAAATGTTTCCCTGTCCGAGATTATCTGCTCTTTGGAAAGTTGTGGTATATCCTGCTCAATATCAACAATAGTAGCATTATTCAGATCAAGACCAAATAATTTCTGGAATTCAAGATAGCGCTTCACAATGAGCTTGCTGCCTATATACCGGTTTGATGAAAGATAACGGGGGTCAATGTTATATTGCTCACTGGCGGGATTGCCGGTGATAAGGTCGGTGATGATGATATTTTCAATAAGCGGGATAACACGTGGTGTCAATGACATGCTGTTGCCAATGCGTATAAATGGCTTTTCATCTTCGGTAGAATCGCCGGTAAATACAATAAAACATTCAGGTGAAATTATAAACAGCCTGTCATCATCATTGTTAATTATTTCCTTAAGTTCCATATCCCTCCATTGCCATAATATGAGATGTTGTTTTAAGAATTGCAATAAATTCATTATTGGTTTTTGCGTTCAGTATTTGAAATACTACATTTGGATTTGCACATAATTGTGCTATCTTTGATATGATAAAAATCTGCGTATCATTGTCATATTGAGGTGTGATAATAATAAAAATTACCTTTGCAGGTTTGCCATCAGGTGCATCAAAATCAAGACCTTGCGAATGTGTTGCACATACCACTACAGGTTTTTTACATTCAGTGATGCGAGCATGGGGAATTGCAACATGCTGACCTATAGCGGTACTCATTAATCTTTCGCGTTCAATAATTGCACGTGCTACCTGTTTTGCATCATACCCATATCGCTTGTGTAAGTGCTGTGCCACCTGTTGTATCAATTCATCACGATTGGTGCATGTGCAATCAGGAATAAAGTTATTGTCTAAAAGTTCAATGAGGGAAACTTCTTCTTTAGGATTGAGTATACATTTTAACAATGGTCCGGAGAACAGTGATGTTGCTATGGCCATAACCACAATTGAAGAATATGTGGTGGTTGTGATAATTCCATATTGAAGTGCAAATATACCCACAATAATGCCCATTGTTCCGCTGGTGCTCATCCCAATTCCAATAGCCAGGGAATCCCTGAATGAATTGTTGCTGATTTTCCCGGCAATCAGGCTTGCAATTATATTTGAAATAAACACAACCAGTGTAATTAAAAATGATTGTAGCATCGATAGCTGCGTGAGGAGATTTATCCCCAGACCAATGGAAACAAAAAAAAGCGGTGAAAAGAAGTTGTCAATAAATTGATTGATAATCTCTTTAGTATGTGCGTTAAGGTGAGGTGAGTCGCCTAATACAATGCCACCCATGAATGCACCCATAAACGCATGGATACCAATAGCTTCAGTCAATGACGCTAGAAACATTGATAATACCAGGCACAATGTTATGACACCGCCCGGCCATTCAGCTTTAGCCTGAACTACCGGTAGCAATTCATTTATAACATATCGAAAAAGTGTTAAAATGACAATCGTAATAAATAATGTTAAACCTAATGAAGTTATAATGGAGCTAATTGCAATAGAACCAGTTTCAACTGTTTTAATTAATGATGAAAAGAAGATCCATCCAATGATATCGTTTACCATTGCTGAGGTTAAAATTATCATCCCTAAATCTGAATGGAATATCTTAACATCAAGTAGTATTGAAGCAATGACCGGCAGGGCAGTAATTGCAGTAACAATAGCAAAAAAAAGGGATGTTGGCAGAGATTTATATGTACCTGAAAAATCCGGAATATACCAGGATACAATAAAACCTGCTATGAATGGAATGAGTATGGAAAAAATACTAACAGCTGCAATAGATCCACCCTGTTTATAGATTGATGACAGTTCCACTTCAATGCCAACCTTGACCATAATGAAAATTAAGCCTAAGAAGACAATCCCCTTTAAATGCCCGGTTGGTGGGAAAAGCCATGTAAAAAAATTGGGTGCTATGTGACCAAAAAATGTGGGACCCAACAAAATTCCTGCAATAATTTGCCCTATAACAGGAGGCATTTTAAAACGTATGAATAGTTCACTGAATAGTTTTGCAACAATCAGCATGATGCTGATTGAAAGCAGCAATATTAATATTTCATTGGAAGATATATGCATCATTGTGATTCCTAAAAACAATAGCTTAATTACGAACTATATATCACAGCAAGTATCTTAGCAGGCTCTCCCGTTGCAGTATCAACCCGGTGAGGTACTGTTGAATCATAATAGATGCAATCTCCGGGTAATAGAATATCAGAGTAATCAGCCAGCTGAATTTTTACCTGCCCCTCAAGGACGTAGATAAACTCTTCGCCTTCATGGCTGTACGGTTGGCCACCGGCCACAGGTTCAAGTGTGACAATAAAAGGTTCCATGTGACGGTTTACTTTTTCAGGTGCTAACGATTCATACGTATATCCGTAGCGCACTCCTTCCTTTGAGGCAACACGTGAGGTTAACTGACGTTCGCTGCTGCGCACTATAGTAAAGGGTGCTTCTGTTGTCTGACCAAAGAATCTACCCATTTCAAGGTTAAGCGCACGTGATATTTTTATAAGCGCACCCAGTGGTGGTGATATGAGATGATTTTCAATCTGAGAGATAAACGCTGATGAAAATCCTGTTTTTGATGCAAGATCATTTAATGACATGCCCCGGGCTTCACGAAATTCTTTTATCTTTTCCCCAACTTTTATTTCATTCATGGATGAGCTCCTTTACTATACATAATTATTAAAAATTTTATAAGTCTGTAAGTTATTCATAGTGTTAATGATTAAGAAAAAAAGTCAAACAGAATATAGTTGGTGCATCAGTAGAAGTACAATATTAGGGGCGATAGTAACTGATGAAGGGATACACAGTCACAGTAACTATCGCCCAAACATTAAAACGCTATGTACTCAAACAATGTATTCAAAAAATATTTATACGCATCCACACCATGCTCCAGTTTCTTTACAAGAGCTGTCCCCATTATGAAACCGTCGGCATACTGCAATGCTTGTTGTATATCCTGTCTATTCTGAATACCAAAGCCCATCACTACAGGAACAGTTGCATATTTTTTTGATAGAGTAATAATGCCCTTCAATTCATCGGTGATGGTAAGTGAGCTGCCAGTTGTTCCTCTAAGTGAAATGGTGTAAATAAATCCAGTAGCAGCGGAGCATATGGTCTGTATCTGAGTGTGCGTTGATTCGGGCGTAATAAAATGAATATATTCAAGATTGTAACTTTTAGCGCAATCGGCAAACGGTGCCGATTCAACAAAGGGGACATCGGCAAGTATAATGCCATCTATACCACTTGCAACAAACTGTTGCATGCTATCTTCAATACCACAGTGAAATACTTTGTTGGCATAGGTCATAATATATATTTTTTTGCTGCTACCGATTTTTACGATGTGTTCTTTTAATGCTTTACAACTTTGTAACACTGTATCAGTTGTAACACCTGCGCTAAGCGCTCTGTGTGATGCATACGCAAGTGCTGGCCCGTCGGCAACAGGATCGCTAAAGGGGAGTCCCACTTCAATAAAATCAAAATATTGTAGTCCCGCAATAGCTGCTTCAAAAAATGTGCTGGGGTCAGGATAGTTACCAACTAAATAAAATCCATTGTATCTCATAATGCCACTTCCTTTAAGATGGTATCCAGATCTTTATCGCCTCTGCCTGAAAGATTAATGATCACAGATGTATCCGCAAAACGCTTTATGTTATGAAGCACATATCCCAATGCGTGGCTGCTTTCCAGTGCAGGGATTATGCCTTCGGTGCGTGTTAATGTGATACATGCATCCAGTGCCTGTGTGTCAGAGCAGGTTGCGTACTCAACTGTCTTATTGTCTTTCCAGAAACTGTGTTCGGGCCCTACAGAAGGATAATCAAGCCCTGCCGAAATTGAATGCACGTGCATAACCTGTCCATCATCATCCTGTAAAAGATAGCTAAGCGCTCCATGCAAAATACCGG
The DNA here is from genome assembly GCA_937920495.1 of uncultured bacterium. Lineage (GTDB taxonomy): Bacteria > Spirochaetota > UBA4802 > UBA4802 > UB4802 > UBA4802. Next base: position 25,363 of record CALEUQ010000045.1, read on the forward strand.
GTCTTCCTGATGTTAATGATGCGCAGTGCCCTCCAGGAAAAAGTCCTTTGCCGCCAGCTTCCACACCAATGCAGCGCGCCTCTGTATCAATAAATGCGTGGAAAAATCCTGCAGCGTTACTGCCACCACCAACGCAGGCAACACAGTATTGCGGCAGGCTGCCACTTATTGTTTTGAATTGCTGTAGTGCTTCATTGCCAATAACCTTCTGAAAATCGCGTACAATCATGGGAAAAGGATGTGGTCCGCTTACCGAACCTAATAGATAATGGGTGCTCTGCACATTACGAACCCAGTCGCGCAGAGCTTCATTGATTGCATCTTTTAATGTCTGGCTACCTGATGTAACCGGTACAACCTGTGCACCTAAAAGCTTCATACGTTTTACATTGGGCATCTGCCGTTCAATATCTACCGCACCCATATAAATAGTGCATTCCAGCCCAAAAAGCGCTGCCACCGTAGCTGTGGCTACACCATGCTGGCCAGCACCGGTTTCGGCAATGATGCGCTTTTTTCCCATAAAGCGCGTAAGCAAAGCCTGTCCCAGGGTGTTGTTTAACTTATGTGCACCGGTATGCAGCAGATCTTCACGTTTAAGATATAGGTGTATTCCTGTTTTTTCTGAAAGCCGCTGTGCAAAGTAAAGCGGTGTTGGCCTTCCAGCATAGTGCTGTAATAGGTTATTCAATTCTTTGTGCACTGATTCATCTTTCAGAAAGTGTGTGTAGGCTTCTTCAAGTTCTTGCAAAGCATTAATTAAGGTCTCTGGCACAAACCTGCCGCCATAGTTACCAAAATAGCCATTCTTATCGGGATATGTCATGACCGCACTCTTTGATTGCATATATCACCTCTTTCATCTTAGTTACATTTTTTATTCCGGGTGCATCCTCAATGCCACTGGCGATATCAATACCGTATGGGTGTAGTGTGGCACATAACTGTGAAATATTACTGCTGTGTATGCCGCCGGAGATTATTGTTCTGCCCATGTGTGCAAATGATGCAACACTTTCCCAGTCAAATTGCTGCCCCGTGCCACCATAGCGGGAACTGTCAAACGTATCAAAAAGATAAAAATCTTTTTCGCTAATGACAGGGACACGATGTAATGAAAAATTTTTACTCACGCGTATTCCAAGAAAAATAATAAAGTGTGGCGATAGCTCCACGTAAACATCCTCAGAATATACCTGCAGTGCGTCAAGTCCTAACGTGTACGCTATTGATGCTATTGCATTGGGGCTGTTATCCACAAATACCCCCACGCTTTTGACACCGTAGTGTTTGCAGATAGCTATGCAGTCCTTAGCTTGAGTAAAATTACAGAAGCGTGGCGAGCCTGCATAAAAGATAAAACCGCATGCACTCACACCCAATCTGCATGCTGCCTCAACATCGCCAGGTTGAGTAAATCCACAAAATTTAACAAACATGAGATAGCTCCTTCAAAAGCTTGCAGGGATTGTCTGATTTCATCAACGCAGTGCCAACCAGGAATGTTGTAGTCCCTGTGTGCTCCTTTATGCGTTGCAAAGTATCAGGGCTATCAATGCCACTTGCACAGATTTTTTTTACTGGATGTGGGATTTCCTGTAGTGTGGCAATAGCAATGTCATATTCAAGTTCAAGCGTACTAAGATTGCGCACATTAACCATAAGGTATTCAGGCTGCAGATGAAGAACGCGTTCAAGCTCTGTAAGAGTATGCACCTCAATAAGTGGAAGCAATCCTTTTTTGAGTGTGTACGCGTATAGCTGTTCCAGTTCATGAGTGGATAGCATTGTTGCAATAAGCAGTATTATATCAGCACCCAGAGTATATGCCAGGTCAATCTGCTCTTTACAACATATAAACTCTTTACAAAGAACGGGTAATGTAACTGTCTGTGTAACGGTGTGCAAATCATCAAAGCTTCCACCAAAGTAACTATTATCTGTAAGCACACTTACTGCTTTTGCACCTGCATCCTGATATAGAGCTGCCTGTATGCCAGGGTCAACCTTTTTCAGTATGCCATAAGTTGGTGATGCCTTTTTAATCTCTGCAATAATATTACAGGAACTATCGCAGCGCAACGAATACACCGGCCGTTTCCTTTCATCACACACATGCAATTGTTGTACAACTTTGGGGCGCTCTTTTAATTTTTGCTGTTTTATTTGTTCAAGCCAAAACATAAGATATTAGCCCTCCTGCAACCTTGATACTGTGCGTGCCACATTGCCGCTGTGAATTGCGTCAAGCGCTGTTGCAAAATTCTTTTCTATAGATGCACTGTAATCAAGTGCATAAAGCGCTAAAGCAGTATTAAGTGCTAACAGCTTACTTAGTGGTGTAGGTGAAGTGGTATTCACTGTCTCAACAAAAAGCATGGCATTCTGATGTGGCGTTAAATCTTTTGGAATAGCATGTGCTTCATCTTTACTAATAAAATTTTCTGGATTAATAATAAAACTGTGTGAGCTATTTCCCCGTATATCGATGACTGTGGTTGGATGCAGTGGTGATACCTCGTCCATGCCATTTGCGGAAGAGTACAGAACCAAACGCTCATATCCAAGCGTAAGGGCAGATTGGGCATAGATTTCCAGAAATGATGGATGAAATATACCAATCATCTGCCGATTGGGCTTAAGCGGATTTGTTAACGGACCCAAATAATTGAATATGGTTCTGACACCCAATTGCTTTCTTACCGGTGCGGCATGTTTCATGGCAGGGTGATAGTTAGGTGCAAACAAGAATATAAACTTGTTCTTGTTGAAATATTGCACGGCATCCTGGCCACAAAGATGTACTGGTATATTGAGCGCTTCATAAAAATCAGCCGAGCCACTTTTGCTGGTGACTGACCTGTTACCGTGTTTTGCTATTGGGTAGCCCATTGCGTTGAGTATAATGGCAACAGCGCTTGATATGTTGAATGAATGTGAGTGGTCGCCGCCGGTGCCGCATGTATCAAACACGTTTTCGGTGATAGGAAGGCTTACCGCAAATTTGCGCATTGATTTTATGGCGCCGCTTATCTCTTGTGGTTGTTCTCTGCGCACTTTCATTGCAGCAAGCACTGCGGCAAGCTCTACCTGCGAAATTTTCCCATCAAAGATGGAATCAAACAGATATTCTGATTGTTCCATGGATAATGAGTTGCCTTCAATGGTGTGTGTAACAAGTTCCTGAGTATTCATAACATCCTCCTATAAAATTTTTCAAGATCTGTAAGCCGTACTCAGATGCATACGATTCGGGATGAAACTGCACACCCCAAATGTATTTAGATTTATGCGACAGCGCCATAATCTCGCCGTCGCTGGAATGTGCTTCAATGGTAAGGCAGTTTGGAAAATTGTCCTGGCTTACCACAAGTGAGTGATACCGCACAGCAGTGAAGTGCGTTGGTATATTCTCAAAAAGCTTTCCGCCATAGTGTTGAATTGTGTCGGTTTTCCCATGCATGATTTTTTTTGCATGAACTATCGCCCCACCAAACACATACCCAATAGCCTGCATGCCTAAGCACACGCCAAGTATTGGAATATCATTGATGTGTTGGATTACTGAAAGTGTAATCCCCGAGTTTTGGGGTGATGATGGCCCGGGTGACAGGATAATGCCTGTGTAATTGTGGAAATTAATTGAGGTAAAATCTGTGTCATTTCGAAATACTTCAACCTCTTCATCAAGAATGCGCATGTACTCAACCAGGTTATATGTAAATGAGTCGTAGTTATCGATGATGCAAAACATTACACTATCTCCTTTAATGTGGTATTCGTCTTTGCAAATGGCAAACTTACTGAAAGCGCTTTGAGCTTATGTACAATTTCGTTAAATTCATTTTCCGGGATACTATCGTACACAATTCCGGCGCCAGCCTGTAAAAATGAACCCTGTGGTGAAAATACTGCTGTGCGAATGGTGATGCACGTGTCCATTGTATTATTGAATCCAATGTATCCCACACATCCTGCGTAGATACCTCGTGGATGCGGTTCAAGCTGGTCAATAATTTCAATGGCACGCACTTTGGGTGCACCGCTTACTGTGCCGGCAGGGAACGTATGGCGCAGCACATCGCTTAAACTCATTCTAACGCCAAGGGTGGCAGTAACATTTGACACAAGGTGAATGACATGCGAGTAATCCTCAGGCTGCATGAAATGCGTTACCTTTACACTTTTAGGTTTTGCGATAATGCTTAAATCGTTTCGCGCCAGGTCAACAAGCATAAGGTGTTCGGCGCGTTCCTTTTCATTACTCAGCAGTAATCGTTTGTTGTGTATAGTTTGGTTTCGTGTTTTTCCCCGGGCGATAGTTCCCGCAATTGGCCTCAGTGTAGCAGTATTGTTTTCCACTTTGACATGAATCTCAGGCGAGCTACCGGCAATGGTGAGATTGCCATGTTTCATGTAAAACATATACGGTGAAGGATTGACCTGCCGTAATTTAAGATAAAAGCGATAGGGATCAACCGGCTCATTGATGTGTGCGCGCATGCTTAACACAATCTGCAGCGCTTCGCCATCCTTGATGAGCGATTGTGCCTTTGATACTGATTCCATGAATTGTTCAGGCAAAATGGCAAAATCCATATGTAGAGTATCAGTATATGCTGGTAAATACGGCAATGATGTGGATGCGATAGCGTTAATGATGTTGTGTTCATAGGTTGTAAGGCGGTGCAATGCCTGGTTATATGCTGATTGGATGCTTTCCTCATCAGTGTAGATGCATGTTGCGATGTAGTAGGTATTGTATTTATTGTCGTAGCATATAAAATCATCAATATGGTGTAGTACCATTAATGGGTGTAATGTATCTTCACGTATGGGCTGCCGTAAATGCCCGGTGTAGTTAACCAGGTCATACGAAAAATAGCCGGTTAACCCTCCATTGTACAAACCAAAACGTGTAAAAGAAGGTGACCGGTAGCGGGCAATGTATTCATCAACAAACGTAAAGGGGTCAGAGCAATGGATTGTATCTTTACTGGAGCTATCGCATATAGCTATATGTGGTGGATTAAATGATATAGTACGTACTGGATTAAAGGCCAAGAATGAAAATCTGCTTTGCTTTTTATTCTGCTTAGCGCTTTCAAGAAAGATACAATCACCATTGTGTATAAAAGTTTTAAGTAAAAGCAGAAGACCTGGATGTGACAGATTGAGCTGTTTATACACAGGAATCCTGTTATAGAGTTTGGATAGATTCTTGCATTGTTGTAACGTTGGGTACATTGAATTACTCCTTGCCTGAAAAATAAAAAAGCCGTGGATTTTTTAACCCACGGCTTTTTACATATAGAAGCCAATAAAAAGCCGTGGGTGTGATGCCCACCCACGGCTTTTTATTATAGTCTTAATTGCACAAACGCCGGTCAGGTGGACATCGTGTTGGTCCACCACCACCAGCTACTATTAATTGTTAATGTTGAAAGTCTGCTCATCATTGCTTTGTTGATTAGTTGCTTTTTACAATTATACCAATTTAAGCTAAAGAATCTATGTATAAAAGATGTCAACAATTTTTTTGTTTTTCAAAAAATTATTTCAAAAAAAATTACTCAAAATTGTTTTATGAGCAGGGTACTGTATAACAACGAGAGTGTACACAATTTAACCTTGTGTAAATAAATCACTGTTGAGGGATGCATAGTGAAAAATTTTATTAGTAATCACTCATTTTACGACAAAATAAAAACATTGACAGGTAAAATTATTTTTTGCTAATTTTTCCTTAAAAATAGTTTATTAATAAAAAGGTGTACACCAAAAAGTTAGTTTTTAGAAATTCACTGATATTTTTTTAATAGATTTTTACTACATTTCATTATAATTGACAGTTAGTGTGAAATTCAGTATACTCTGAATAATTGCTTTTACAGATATGAATGTGGTATTTGTATGTTAACAATAGAAATTGAAAGCTTGAAGAAAATTAAAGATAAATTATACTATAGGTTTGGTGATAGTATTGTGTATATGTATGCTTTTGGTTCACGTGTACGGGGTGATTTTACTGCTGATTCTGATTTTGATGTACTTATAGTAGTTAAAAACAAAACACCAGAAATTGAAAATGCAATCGTTGGAGTAATTGTTGAGGAAGAATTGCAGCATGGTATATCATTTACACCACTCATTAAAGATAGCAAGTCATTTGAATTAGAACAACTATATAACAGCCCTTTCTATAATCATATAAAAAATGAAGGTATACAATTATGACATTGTCCTCAGAAGACAAAAAGACATTAAGTCAATTCAGATTACAAAAAGCAAAAGAGTTTCTTGATGATGCAAAAAAAAATTTTGATGATAAACGATATAGAACTTCAGTAAACAGAAGTTATTACGCTGCACTTAATGCTGCCCGTGCACTTCTGATACTTGAAGGGGCAAATCCTGAAACACATGATGGTGTGGTTACAATGCTAAGTTTGCGTTTTGTAAAAAAAGGTATACTCCCTTCAGAAGTGATTAAATCATTTAAATTGTTGCTGTCGCGTAGAACCGATGTTGATTATGGTGATTTTGATGATATTGGAAAAGATGAAGCGTTAGATTCACTTCACAACGCACAATCTTTTATAGAAACTATTGAACAGGCAATGGGCAAAGTCATACTATGATATATAGCGTACTCTTTACAAATAAGTTTATTATCAGTTACTATCGCCAAAAAATTAATACACGATATCCAGCACTTCTTCAAAATAGCTGACAAAACGTGCATCTATGCCTTTCTTGATGTGTTCAGGTAATTCATCAAAGTCTTTTTTATTTTCAGAAGGATAGATGATGGTTTTAACCTTAGCGCGTTTTGCTGCAATTGTCTTTTCTTTAACCCCGCCAATGGGGAGCACTCGTCCTGTAATGGTAAGCTCACCGGTCATTGCCACGCTTTTTTTAATGGGTTTATTTTTAGCAAGCGAATAGAGTGCTGTTGCCATGGTGATTCCGGCTGAGGGTCCATCCTTTGGGGTGGCTCCTGCTGGAACATGGAGGTGGATGAAATGATTTTCAAAGAAATCAGGATCAATGCCAAACTGTTTAACCTTTGAACGGATGTATGAATACGCAATTTCGGTTGATTCTTTCATGACATTGCCAAGCTGCCCTGTTTGCGCAAAGCCTTTGGTTTTGGATGGAATAGCGGTTGCTTCAATGTAAAGCGTTGCTCCACCCATGCTTGTCCATGCAAGCCCCATCACAACTCCGGGAATTGGCTTTTTGTAGAGAGATTCATCGGTAAAGCGCGGCTTGCCTAAAAATTCTTCTATATTTGATTCATCTACTGTTACTGATGTTGTTGTGCCTTCTACAATACGGCGTGTGGCTTTGCGCATTATCTTCTTAATGTTGTTTTCCAAACTTCGCACACCTGCTTCACGCGCATAGCCATCAATAATCTTTTTTATGGCGGCAGTGTCAATCTTTACTTCGTTTTTATTGAGTCCATGTTCTTTAAGCTGTTTGGGTATAAGATAACGCTTTGCTATCTCCAATTTTTCTTCAAGAATATAGCCAGAAAGATGCATGATCTCCATACGATCCATTAGAGGAAGAGGGATAGTATCTAATTGATTAGCGGTTGCAATGAAAAGTATGTTGGATAAATCATAACGTACATCCAGGTAGTGATCAAGGAACTGTGAATTCTGTTCAGGATCAAGTACTTCCAGCAGCGCTGATGCCGGATCGCCCTGAAAGCTTGCGCCAATCTTGTCAATTTCATCTAACATAATAACCGGGTTTGAGGTTTCCACTACCTTGAGGCTTTGTATAATTTTACCTGGCATTGCGCCAATGTAGGTACGCCGATGTCCCTTGATCTCAGCTTCATCCCGCATGCCACCAAGCGAAAAGCGGTAGAATTTGCGATTCAATGCCGCCGCAACTGATTTGCCTATAGATGTTTTACCCACACCGGGAGGTCCAACAAAGCATATAATGGAGCCGGTAATGCTGCCTTTCTTTTTGCCAGCGCTGATAAATTCTAGAATACGATCTTTGATATCCTGCAGGCCATAATGGTCACGGTCTAAAATCTTTTTTGCTTTATGAATATCATAATTATCTTCAGAGTAAATGCCCCAGGGAAGCGAGGTAAGCCAGTCTAAGTAATTACGGCTTACCCCATATTCTGCCGAGTGGGGTTCAAGCACTTTTAACTTTTCTATCTCTTCATTGAAGCGCTTGAGAGCTTCTTCACTTAATTTTAATTTTTTTACGCGTTCTTCAAATTTTTCTATTTCAGATGTTTTCTCATCTTTTTCAAGTCCCAGTTCTTTTTTGATTTCTTTCAGCTGTTCACGCAAAAAGAATTCCTTCTGGTTTTTGGCAATGCGCTCTTCTATTTGCTGTGAAATTTTTTTCTGCAGTTTTGATAGTTCCAGTTCTTTCTTTAATAAGACTAACACCTTCTCAACGCGCGGCTTTATGTCAAATGTTTCAAGGATATCCTGCACTTCTGCAGGTTCAGCAGATGTAAGCGATGCAACAAAATCAGCTAATTTGCCAGGGTCTTCTAAACTAAAGCGGTTTATGAAAAGCTTGAGCTCTTCCTGAAAAAGGGAATTGGATTTAATCAATTCTTTTACCGATGAAAGTATTGCCGCGGAGTAAGCCTTCATCTCATCGGTTGGTTCAAGTTCAGGTTCATAATAGTGGTCCACCTTCCAGCGTATAATAGGCTGTTCAGTTACTATCTGTGTAAGAGTAAAGCGCTTTAATGCATTCACCATCACCTGTATAGTATTTTCGTCGATAGGTGCTATCTTCAACACTTTAATAGTAACACCAACTTTATAAAGGTCTTCTGATGTTACCATGCCTTCACGCTGATTCTGAATCAACACCACACCGCCAATCTTGTGATCTGATTCGGCAATGGCACGGGCAGTGTTGAGCATGGTATCGCCGGTCAGCACCAGCGGCACCATCATGCCGGGGAAAATTGGCCTGTGGGATATAGGGATAATAGGAATAATTTCAGGTAAAATTTCAGATGGCAGTATCAGATGCTTTGATTCAACAACATTATTTGAATCATCAGACATAAGGTTTCACCTCATTGTATTTATGTTTTACTGATATTGTAAATAATGTAGCATTACGGGGTCAAAAATCAAGGAATTTATGTTTTTAGTTAATTGTGAAAAGATGAGTACGATTGTGCATTTTTTAATCTAATCTGAAAGTAAAATAAATATTTTATAAAAATAATTGACAACACATGCAGTGTTCATTTTATAATATAGCATGAAATTGTGATGTGTCTTATGTTAAAAAAATTTTAATATTGTTAAAGAGGTTGTTGCATGAACGGTAATTTTTGTCGTTATTTTATAACTTCAATATTTTTTTTGCTAATAGCCTGTAAACCGCACCATACATCTATACCCGCTCATCTTATCTTTACGCAGGGTGATGTCACTATCATACGTGGTGATGTAAATATTCCTGTGGTGTTGGGAGCGGCAATACAGCCTGATGATATCATTGCAACAGGTACACAGTCAATTGCAGTAGTTCAAATTGCGGACAAAGCCATAGTTCATATAAACAGTGATAGCAAAGTTACAGTAACAAAGCTTATTTCCACGTCTACGGAATTCTATTTAGACAAAGGTGAACTAATATCCAGGGTTGAGCGATTACAAAAGGAACATGGGTACGTAATAAAGACGCGTTCTGTAGTTGCAAGTGTGCGTGGTACACAGTTTATGGTAAAAGCAGATGAAAAGATAGGCAAGGTAGCAGTGCATGATGGGAGTGTAAGTGTACAACCGGCAGTTGAAGTTGTAAGGGATATTGAGGTAAAAGAAATAATAGTGGAAAAAGGTAAGGAAGCGATAGTTACTGTTGAAGAGGGAAAGGCTGTAGCGGAACTTCCTATTGCCGTGCAGGAAATTTCTTTAAAAGATACAATGAAGATAGAAGCAGCTGCCAAGCTTGAATTGCTTCCAAATGATGTTGTTGCAAAACCTGAGGCACTTGAAAAGGTTCAGGAGACAATAAAACAGAATATTGACAAAATTGGAACGATTGAGTCCTCAACTGAAGAACAATTGCGACAGCAGATAAAGAAAGAGCGAATAGAACACCTCATGCAGCAAAAAACACGAACATTGGAAGAAATAAAAGAAGTATGTGAACGCATAGATGTGGTACGCCTTTACTCAGGCAAAGAAATTAAGGGGGCAATTATAGAGAGAGGCGAAAAGTATAAGATACTGACAACCACGGGAGTAATAGAAGTTCTAAAGAAAGATGTAAGGTCAGTAAGTGTAATACGGTAGTACGATCCATAGAGTTTCATACTAAAGAGTAAACGTTTACTATGGGGGTAAGATAATGGCACGTCATTTACAAAGGATGTTGGAGTGTTCATTGTGTAGTGTGGTAGTAGTATTTCTTATTATATCTATTGCCCTTCCCATATATGCAGAATCTATATTTTTAAAGGATGGAAGTATTGTAGAAGGTGAGATAATAAAAGAGACTGACAAAGCAGTGGATGTAAAGCTGCAGGATGGCAAGAAGATGGTCATTGCACGTAAGGACATTTTGAGGACACTGGTGAGCGATAGCTATAAGACAAAGATGTATATTATGAAAGGTAACAAGGATGTGGTACCGGTGTATGTGGTGGATGAGGATAATGAGAGTTATACGTGCAGGATAGATCTGGGATCAGCAGATGAATTCAGAATAAATAAGAAAGATGTAATATTTATATCAAAAATACCGCCAAAGGATGTTATAGATGAACAGGTGCAGAAGATAGTTAGTGAATTAGCTATAAAGAAGCAGTACACAAGGGAACAAAATTTAAAGTGGCGCGCACCGTTTTTGCGCTTTGGTTATTCAAATATAGGCACTTATATCGATTCTGATATACGTGATGTATATTCAGAAGGGCGTGAACTAAGTGTTTTTATCGATATATTCCCCTGGAGATTCAGAAATGAAAGTGGAAACGGGTTTGATGTAATGACAAGGATACGATCTGTAGCGAGTTATGATGAAATTGAGCCAGTGGATAAAAGAACTCAATTATTGAGTAAACTTTACCAGGTATCAATTGCAGAACCATATAAAGCAGAATTAAGTATTGATCATATCTGTGGTGGGCTTAAATATACATACAGTATGTTTTATGGTATTGTAATACAGCCGTATGTGTACGGATTATTGCAATTATATGCTTTTCACAATGTAATAGAAATAGAAACCCGTCATTCAGATCATTTTGATGAAAATATACCAGCCTCAAAGTTTGGATATCAAATTGGTGCAGGTATTGATTTTGGTTTAACATCATATTTTGGTGTTTTTGTTGAAGGTATGTATAGCTATATTGGTGCAAAGTTTAAAGATGGGAAAACACGTAATGTTGACGGCTATTATGTGTATTATGGGGTTACATGGCGTACATCGTATGGATTAATTGAATAGATGGTAAATTTTCATCCTCAAAATACGGGAAGAGAGATAATAAAGTATTAACATAAAATATTGTACACCCACGCCGCCTTCGGCGGCGGGGCTGTACGCCTTTTTATTCACAAAATATTTTTAATGAATTATTAGGGTTTGGATACAAAAAAACTAAAAAGCATAAAAAACTGATTGCCAAATTGATTCCACTATGTAAGTCTAAACATACTTTCATTATTCTATACGCAGGTAAAGTATGTCTACCGTTGAAATAAAAATTAAAGGATACCATCTTGATCTTTTTGGTAGGGTGAGCAATCAGCGCTTCCTGGATTTTTTGGAAGATGCACGCTGGAGTTATCTGGATACTATTGGCCTTAACTATGATGAATTTGCAAAGCGTAATGTATTCCTTGCACTTGTTAATATTAATGTCAATTTTCGTGCACCTTCGTTTCTGGGTGATGTATTGGTCATTGAGACAGTGGTTGATAGAATTGGTAACCGCAGTATAACAGTAAAACAAAAGATGTTCAATAAAAAAACCGAACAAATAATAGTGGATGCTGAAGTGGTGTATGTCATTGTGGACCTTGCAACAGGTAAATCCATACCAATAGATAATGAAATGCGGCAACTGTGGCTTGAGCTATCGAACAAAAAAAATACTCATTAAAAAAATTGGTTGCTATCAATATAACTATACTGTAGTATAATGCAAAGTCTTTTGATTCATTATGAACGAGGGCATAATGAGAAAATATATCCGCTATGACAAGCTTTCCGCAGACATTAAAGATGCAATATATACGTATTGGGAACAATTAAAACAAAAACAACCCGATACCGCGTTAGATGATGCTATGGAGGATTGGTTTTTGCATCAGTTTGATGCATTTATGATTGCAAAATACCATACTCGCGGCGATAACATGCGCAAGCATTTTCGCTTAGATGTTGAAATACCAATACGGGTGGTGGAGCTTTTAATTGAATCTTCAAAAGACGAACCCGAAGCGCTGGAGCTTATTGGCACAATTGTAAATATCAGTAAGGGAGGTCTTTATTTTATATCAGACATTCCTTTAGAGCTTTCTTCAATTATACGCGTGGTTATTGATTTCAGAGCGGTGGATAACGAGCTTACTGATATTGAAGCGCTGGCAATGGTGGTGCGCCAGGATAGACGCGATGATGGCACCTACGGAATAGGAGTGATGTTTAGTAGCATTTATGATAACGGGAAGCGCAACCTCAACATATTTATCTTAAAAAATCTTTCATATTATCTTTATTCCTGATTATTGCCCCAGGGTGTTGATCTCAGCTTTCAACCCGCTTTTGGTAATATCAAAGTAATAGCAATACCGTGTTGTACATGTTGAATCTCTTTTTTTTAATGTGCCATATGTGGAGATAGTTGTCATAATGTAATTATGCATCTTTGAATCAAAAGATTTATTACGAGAAATGATATAATTTTTTAACAACACAAACGCACGTTCCTGGCCCTTTTGCTGTACCGATAGCTCATCATATTGTTCTCCGGCAGGGATTATTACTATAACTCTGAATGTGTTGTTGTCAATAAACCCTTCTTTATCAAACTCAAAAAGGAGTGGATTTTCTTCTTTAGGTAAAATATCCTTAGCTGATTGTTTTGATGCACATGAAGATATGCAACATACCAAAGGTAAATATAAAAGTAGAACACAACACATCAATCGTAAATAAAAATTCATAATTACCCCGGAGAGCTTTTATTGTTTGCAACGCAATGTTGCAAGTTTTTGTTTGAGCTCGCTTTCATATATTCGCACCACGGCAGTTTGGCTGAAATCTTCATTAAAGTAAGTAACAACTATAACCTTTTTATCAACGTATGGCTTAAGCTGCTTAAGCAGGCATTGTCGCAAAAGGCTGTTGGTAATGACTGTCCCCTGTAATTGTTCTATTGTATTAATAAGGCTGTCATAACAACGCTTTTCAAGTGATTGCATTAGATTGATATGTGCACTTTCTCTGTTTGCAACCAGTCCTTCAATACCATGATCAGGTTGAGCAGTAATTATACACTGGTAACAGTTGTTGCTTAAGAAACCCTGTGTGTTGATATCGTTGCTCAATGATTTGATGTATGCGTCATCGTGTATACATGATTCTAAAAAGAACAGACCAAAGCATAAAGTAAAGATGGTAGCAGCTTTAGGAATATTTACATGAAGTGGTATATTGAAAAACATGCATTCACGCATAGATTACCATACTGTATTCATCAATTAATGTTCAAGAGTAAATAGTGAATTTAATATACAAAAATCTAACAAATCGTTATATGTCAAATAAAAAATGTTATATTTACTGTTTCTTCAGCATATTTATAATATCCCGGATCTGATCAGCTTTTGGATGATTTGGCTTCATCGATAAAAGCTTTTCAAAATGATAAATGGCCTTTTCATTGTTTTTAAGCTTGCGGTAATAGATCATTCCCAGCTCTTCGTGCGCATCAGCAAGTGAAGCATTTATCTGCAGTGAACGTTCAAATTCTTTTACAGCCTGATCAAACACACCCTTTTCTTTATAGGCTACACCCAGGAAAAAATGTGCCTGGTCATTCATTGGTGAAAGGTCTATTGCTGTTTTATATTCTTCAATTGCTTCATCATTTAGATTAGCTGCCAGATATGCATTTGCCAGGTTATAGTGCGCTTCAAAGGATTTTGGGTCATTAATGGTGGCCTGTTTAAATTGTTCTATAGCCCTGCCATGCAATTTATTCTTTTTATACAGGTTGCCTAAATTAATATATGCTTTTGTATAGTTTGGGTTTTTGGTGATAGCAAGCGAGTAATACTCTATTGCTTTATTATCATCGCCAAGCCCTTCGTATGCCTTGCCCAGTTCATACAGTGTTGGCGGATCATCGTTTTTAATAGATAATGCTTTTGTATACACAGAGATAGCCTGCGTGTAATTCTGTTTTGTGGCCGCAATAAGCCCTAAATTAAATAAAGCCTGAAAGTATTCGGGGTCAGCTTCAAGTGTTTTATTATAAAATGTTTCAGCATTTGAGTACGATTTCATTTCATGATAGGTTTCAGCAATTTTAAAAAGTGTATCCGGATTATTGGGCCTGAGTTCCCTGTCTTTGGTAAAGTAATCAAGTGCCACCTTATAATTCTTCTGTTTAAGGTAAATGTCACCTAAATTAAAGTATGCTCTGTCTAAATTGGGATCCTGCTCAATGGATTGTTTTAAATCTTTGATGGCTGCCTGCAGGTTATTCATTTTATAGTGTGCCAGACCACGTGCATAGTATGCCTTTGGAAATACAGGTTTTTCTTCAATGGCTTTGGTAAACTCATTTACCGCGGGGTTGTATTTCCCTTCAGAATAGTAAATCAAACCTAAATGATAGTGGGAATCAGCATTTTTGGGATTTGCAATAATTGCATTCTGGAATGACTTTTTTGCTTCGTCATCCATCTGGTTGTGATAATAGATGCGCCCCATCCAGTAATGTGAGTGATCATCGGTTTTATCAATCTGGGTTGCTTTAGCATAGGCTTTGAGTGCCTCATCATATTTTTTTTCTGCACGGTATTTATCGCCAAGCTCACGCCATTTAAGTGCCGATTCATTCACTGTGTTTGTCGGAGTTGTTTGAGTGGTTTGGGATAAATCTTTTGATTCTTTATCACGGCCAATTGCTTGCGGAGTAACAGGTTCAGTTTTATCTTTTGTTCCCACGGAAATCTGGGTATCGGGTTGACTTTCAACAGAGGGTTTTTGTAAGTGTGCAAGAGCATTGGCATATTTATTTTTTAAATTTTCATCATTGCTGTTATAACTTAACGCCTGCTTATAGTAATCAGTAGCTTTGCTGTAGTTTCCCTGACTGGCATAGATATCACCCAGCTTTTCTGCAGAAAGCGCATCGCCGGGATCTTTTGATAGTGCAGTGGAATACGCACCTACAGCTTCGGGTATTTTGTTTTGGGCAAGGTATGCATCGCCCAATGCACGGTAATATTTACTGGTTCCCGGTGATAGTGTAATTGCCTTCTGATACTGTGGTATAGCTTTTGCATATTGCTTTTTATGCGTATACAGATTGCCAAGGTTATAGTACCCTTCAGGGTCGCCAGTGTTGGCTTTTATACCTTTTTTCAGGATTTCTTCAGCGCCTTTATAGTTGCCTTTTTTCATGTGTTGTTGTGCTATATTCCAGTAGCTTTCCTGGTACTGCGGTGCAACGGCAATAGCGCTTTTATATTCTTTAAGGGCTTTGTCTAATTTTTCCTGTGTGTCATACACATTGCCCAGTTTGTTATAGGCCTGTGGATATTTAGGGAAGTACCTTTTAGCCAGTTCCAGTGTTTTTATGGCGTTCTCATAATCGCCTTTGAGAGCATACGCATGCCCCAATTCGTTCAATGCATTATAGTTATCAGGTTGCAGTGATAGCGCTTTTTTATAATAATCAATTGCTTTATCTACATTCCCTGTTTCTTTATACAGATTTCCTAATTTTATGAGTGTATCCACATCGTTGGGGTTTGTTTCTAAAATCTTTTCATAAAGCTCAATCTGTTTGTGGCGAATATCAACGATATCTTTCAGTGCATCACGCGAACGGGAAAGAAAATGATAGCCGCCAAAAAGTAGTAAAAGTATCAGCGCAACAACACCTGCAATTTTCAGGTTACGGTAACGGTCATAATAGTATGCCATATATACCCTCTACTGTATTTAAAATGAATTATAATTCATCGTCACGATAAATTTCTTCAAGCTTGTTCTTTGTCTTCTTTGTTTCGTGGCCTGCCTTTTTATCCTGTGCTTCACGCTGCACTTCGTCAAGTAGTATCCCTCCTAAATGCAGTGCTTCTTCAATTGACACATCGCTACCCGCAGGTGGCAGCACAAATTTGGGATCTTTTAATAATTCTATGACTCTTTTTATTTTTTCATATTGTGGATCTTCAGGAGCTATCGCCAAAAATTTTTCCCATGACTCTATTGTTTTTTCTTTATCCCTGAGCAGCATTAAATAAGTAAGACCAATGTGATAGTATGCAAATTTAAGCTGTGGATTCAGGCTGAATGCTTTTTTAAAATATGTAAGTGCTTCTTCCGGCTGTTTTTTGTAATAGTATACCTGACCAATTCTGAATGCATCTTCAGCACTCTTTGGGTTTAATTCCATTGCTTTTATATACAACTGCAATGCTCCATCATAGCGTTTTTTATATAAAAAAATATCACCAAGGTACGAATACGCCAGCGCATTTTCAGGATTTGCTTTTAACTCCTCCTGAAACAAAAGTTCAGCTATCTCAAATTTTTGCTGATAAAAATATTTTACGCCCTTTTTAAAAGGGGTATCATCATCCTTTTTTACAGCAAAGGAATACGTATGGGCGATAGTAACCGTTAAAAGGGCTATCAGGCAATACAATAATACTTTTTTCATAATTTTACATTATTATCGGCAATATACAAATCAAAGGTATACGAAAAAAGTAAGCTCAACAAATAAATACTGTTGTAAAGAAAAATGCCATCATGACAAGAAATGCAACAATAAACCTTTTCCACTCAAAATTCATGAACACCTCCATTGAAAATGAGATCTTCCCGGTGTCATTAAGGGCTTGACCCGTAATCTACTCCCCATAGTCATTCCGAATTTGATTCGGAATCTTTAGATCCCGGGTCGAGCCCAGGATCACGCAATGTGGTTAACATCCTGAATCAAGCCTGTCCCGACGCAAGTCGGGAACCTGTCCCGACCCAAGTCGGGAACCTGTCCCGACCCAAGTCGGGAACCTGTCCCGACCCAAGTCGGGAACCAGGATGACACATTGTTGACTATAACCTGTCACGACAAAATTGTTATTATCCAACTCTAACTCTATTAAAATACGTAATAAAATACAGGCAGTCAAGCCTTATAAAAAATAAAAAAATATACTGTTGACATTTTAAAGATAATGTTCTATATTTACTGCCAATATTACAGGAAATTCCCATGCCCAAAGAAGGATTTAAAACAGCTAAACAAAAAAATGACTGTATTGAAGCAATAATTCAGGAATTGGTAAACCGGAATGTGTTCCTTATTTTGGGGCATACAAATCCTGATGAAGACTGTGTTGCTGCTATGATAGCATTTTCCCTGCTTGCAAAAAAATTTGATAAGCAGGTAAAAATATTTACCTCAAAAAAAATACCTGAAAACTTCAAGTACCTTGTCGACATAGCCGTTTATAACCGCATTGATGTGGTTACCGCAATACCCCGATCATTTGCTGTTGACACAATTGTTATTTGCGATACTGCCAAGCCAGGCATGGTTGATGCCAACAGAAAAGTAATGCAGATGCTAAAAAACAGCACCATCCGCAAGATAGAAATAGATCATCATATTGGTGCCGATAGTGACTATATAGGCAACCCCGGCTACTGCCTGGTGACTGAAGCATCCAGCGCCAGTGAGCTTGTTGGACAGATAGCGCTTAAACTGCGTGCAAAGAAAGACATTTTGAAAAAATATGTTATTCTGGATCCGCTATCACGAAATCTGGTGCTTGCAATTTTAACAGGCATCATTGGCGATTCACAGATGGGGCGTTATTTGAAGTCGTCACGGGAAAAACGTATGTACAAAATATTCAGTACACTGTTTAATGATATCTTAAGTACAACTACCATTAAAGAAACTAATATCACCAATATGAATCAGATCTTTGACCAGCTGAAACAGGCATCCGAAAAAGAAAAACACTGTTTTCAGTATATAAAGAAAAAAAGCAAGATATATAAGTCAGTTGGGTATGCAATACTTTCTGGAGAAGATATGCAGTATCTTTATCAAAATTTTGATGACGATGATATAATTTCAACCACAAGGAATCTGGCTGATATGCTTGCTGAAGTTTCAGGGAAGGTGGGGCTGGTGTCATATTACGATATTCCTGAAAAATCAGACCTTATACAGTTCAGGATGCGCCGCAGCCAGAATTATAAAAGCTATGATTTGAGGGATTTTTTAAAGAAGATGAATATTCATAACGGTGGAGGCCATGAAGGAGCAATAGGCTTCAGAGTCCCAAAAGATCTTGTTGACGATTATCCAAAATATGTAATGTCTATAGTAAAAAAAGTAAATACGCTTCTGCCGTAGCAATCTTTTACAGATAGTACTGTTTCTTGCAGCTATTCAAACGTGGATAAAATATGTATAATTGAGAGTCATCCTGAATACTGACTTTTATCTTAGCTGGATTGATTCAAGTTACAGGAGTGACGTGAATGAGATTCCAAGTCAGGCTCAGAAGGACAGTATGGATAATATATTCTGGGTATAGCCAGGAACACTTACAAAATTCTATATATGGAAGGTATGCTATGAAAAGAATCATCATGGTATTATGCTACACGTTATTTTCAATTACATTGGTTACGTCCTTTTTGCAGTGTGCAGGCAAAGCAGTGAAAGAGGGAAAGCTAATCACAACTGAAGAAGTTGGAAGAGATATGCCATCAAAGGTAGATGAGAGTGAGGCAAAATCATCTAAGGCGCTTAAGTCTGAAGGATTAAAAGAAGAATCATTTGCAACTGAACCATCAAAGACAAAGGGATTGTTACCTAAAAAAATGGAAGGTACAAAGCAGGTTTCAGGTTTAAAAGCGGGCTTTGCGGATGACAATAAGCAGTTTAACTACTTTGTAAATTTTTTAAAAGAGTATAAGGATAAAGTGCATCATTACCCCATAAATATATCTGAAAGGATTATTTTTTATTGTAAGGATATAGCAGGCAAATCAATACCCAATGCTAAGGTTACTGTGTATAGCGGCAACAAACTTCTTGAAACAGGCAAAACCTATGCTGATGGCTCGTTTATGTTTTACCCTTCTGAATACGATAATAGATTCACAAAATATACTCTTTCGTTTGAAGGGTTGAATGCAAAAACAGATATCACAATAGAACGGCAAGGGAAGCGTGAGCATACAATCACACTGAACACGCAGCGGCCGCAATACAAAAATGTGCCACTTGACATACTGTTTGTATTTGATACCACCGGCAGTATGGGTGAGGAAATTGCCCGCCTTAAAAAAACAATTGAAATCATAAATCTTAACATTGCGTCACTTACCACAAAACCGGATGTTCGTTTTGGAATGGTACTCTATAAAGATAAAGGTGATGAGTATGTAACTAAAATTATACCGCTGACAGGAGATCTTGAAAAGTTTCAGAAAGAGCTTGCACGGGTTAATGCAGGTGGCGGCGGTGATGGCCCTGAGGATTTGCAGACGGCACTGGAAGATGCAGTGAAGAAGATTAAATGGAATACTGATGGCATACGTCTTGCGTTTATTATCACCGATGCGGAGCCTCATTTGGATTATGGCCAGACATATACGTATGTTAACGCAGCACGCGATGCAAAAAAAGAAGCAATTAAATTTTATTCCATAGGCACCGGCGGACTGCCATTGATGGGCGAGTTTATATTGCGGCAGATTTCACAGTACACTCAGGGCAGGTATATATTTTTGACGTATGGTGAAACGGGCGAAAGTGAAGGTGGCAAAGAGGGAAGCGTGAGCCATCATACTGGTGCAAACTTCCAGACGGATAAGCTTGAATCAATCATAATTCGTTTTGCAAAAGAAGAACTGGCAAACTTAACTGACCAGCCACTTGAAGAAGGTGAAGCGTATTTTGATGCCAGAAAGGTAGAGGATGAAACTAATGAGGAAACACTTCAGAAGCTTTTTGATATGGCGATAGCTCAATTAATTGACTACTCAGCAATAAACATCCAGAAAGGCGAGCCAACCGCTATATTGCCCATAAAATCGTCTGATGCCGCACTTGCAACCAATGCTGAATATTTCACTGAACAGTTGTCAATGGCGCTGGGAAAAAACAAGGTGTTTACACAGGTAGAGCGCAAAAACATGCAACAGATATTAAATGAGATAGGCCTTGGGCAGACCGGGATAGTTGATGAAGCAGGTGCTGCAAAAGCAGGAAAAATGCTTGGAGCAAAGATGCTCATTACCGGTACCATGTATGCTAAGAATAATAATTATGAACTGTTCCTTAAATTAATCAGAGTTGAAAGTGCTGAGGTACTGTCAGCAACCAAGGCAATTATTGATAAAAATTTAGGTGTTGCTGAAGGAGTAAAAAAGCCACAGCCCAAACAGCCGGTGAAGAAGAAAACAAAGTAGAATGGTTGTTAAGCCAGTGTAGTTTTTCCCGTTTGACGTGCACCGGTAATTAATACCAGTTTTCGCTCTGTTTCCTTTGGTAATATAGCACTTAAACTTAGATAAATATACTGAAATTTTTCGCTCATAATCGTAAATACTACTGAAAATATTACGATTTTCAAGTAAATTTTATTATCTGCAATATTGTATGGATTTTTATAGATTATTCAAAATCTATTGAAAGTATGATGGCAACAGTAAAAATTTTTCCTTATTGACAAAAATACTATATATAAGTATAGTATATCTATGAGTAATCGCATTATACTTCATGTGGATATGGATGCCTTTTTTACTTCGGTAGAGCAGGTAGACAATCCTTCGCTTAAAGGAAAGCCAGTTGTGGTTGGAGCTCTCCCCAAAGGTGGAAGGGGCCGCGGGGTTGTTTCTGCTGCCAGCTATGAAGCACGAAGATATGGCATTTGCTCCGGTATGCCCATTTCTCAGGCATACAGGCTCTGTCCTTATGCTGTCTTTTTGCCCCCACGGTTTGACCGTTACGTAGAACTATCGCACATAATAATAAAAATTTTACAGCGCTATTCCCCGTGTATTGAGCAAATAAGTATTGATGAAGCGTTTTTAGATTGTACGGGTACGTTGAAACTTTTTGGTAGCGTGGAAAACATTGCAAAAAATATTAAGGACCACATTGTTGTGCATACCGGTCTTACCTGCAGTGTTGGGGTTGCGTCAAATAAACTTGTAGCAAAGATTGCATCTGATTTGCACAAACCTGATGGGCTTACTGTGTGCCCCGCAGGGATGGAAAAGGAATTTTTGGCACCACTTTCTATTTCAAAACTATATGGTGTTGGTGCAAAAACACAGGCGTATCTTGAATCGCTGGGATTTCATACAATTGGTGATATCCAAAATGCCAGCGAAGTGTATCTGAAAAGCCTTCTTGGCAAATGGGGGTGTGTGCTGTATCAGTTTGCAATGGGCATTGATACAAGGCCGGTTGAGCCGTACTCTGTGGCAAAGTCGGTGAGTGAAGAAACAACATTTGATGTTGATACTGATAATGAAGATGCTATTGTATTTACATTGGTTGAACTGTGTGACAGAGTTATTAGAAGGGTCAGAGCTGGTGAGTTTTCTTTTAAAACAGTTACATTAAAAATACGTCTTGAAGGGTTTGAAACATTCACGCGCAGCACCACCTTGCAGCAGCATGCTCGCGATATGGCAACACTGAAAAAAGAGATTGTACGGTTATACACTGCATTTGGACGGGGAAAACGCAAAGTGCGGCTTCTGGGTGTGCGTGTGTCCAATCTACTGTGTAATGCCGATGTGCAGATGAATCTTTTTGATACACATCAACAAAAGGTTGAAAAAATTGAAGAGGTGATTGATACTATTCATAACAGGGGACTGAATGTTTTGCGGGCTTCGGTGATAAAACCGCCAAAAAAGAAGGAGTAAAATATGGCAAAACTATTGCGCGATTTTGTACACACTATGATTGACCAGTGGGGGGAGGATAATCCTTTTTACGGCGATAGTAACCAGGGACAATTGGTTGAGCAGTGGACACACTTAGATGGGCTGGAAATATTTTATAGTTACGTGCGCAATAGTAAATGGGTAACGATTACCGTGATGCCTACCGAAACAGGCATATATCCTGAAAAACAAAGTGTGTACAGGTGGAAAGGGTATATAAACGAGTATATTGCGGAAACTGCTGTGTGGTGGGCATTTGAACTCTTAACTGAACAGGAAGCAAAAAAATTTTTAATACAGAACAAGCCTGCAGTCAAATTTCAATTTATACGACTTGGGCATCCGTATGAGTTGATTGTAAAATACGATGGATACAATTGGGTGATTGTTGAGGAATAGTCTTGTTCTATGATTCTTTTTTGTATTTATGCACATGTGGACGTGCGGGAAGAAAAACGGGAGCGCTAATAATAAAAAACAGCAACTCAAAAAGCACATTGCTGTTTTTAGCAGGCTTACCGTTTAAACGGCTAAGAAATGCATCAAAGGTATTTCCACTAAGATTACCAAAGTAGATTAAACGGATAGCCATAATAATATGTAAAGCTGTTGTTTTGCCATAGTATTTATAGAGCTTTTTAGTCATTGTTTCATCCGGTTGTCTGTTTGTTTCAGCAAAGTGTTGCGCATACAGTAGTGCTACTGTTTCATAGTTATCCGGGTGTACAGTAAATTGCAATGTGAGCATTGAATTGATCTCTTCTTCTGATAATCCTGCCTGCAGTGCTTTTTTTGCATGAAACCATGCACAATATGGGCAACTGTTTACTGCTGTGACGACCAGCATAATCTTTTCAATAAATGTTTTGTTTATTTTAGTATTTCGCAGTAAACCAATAATTGATGGAAGATGAAATACAAAGTATGTAATATCGCGTATAAGAAGTGAGAAATTATAGATTCTTCTGTTAAAAGTTTGTTCCATTGTTAAATTTAATTTGTAAAGAATGATACTATAAAAATAGCACATGCATGGTATGTAAAAAAAATAATTGGGGAACTTAAAAAACTAATGTGTAAGGATGTTCCCTTTACGTTTTATGAATTCAATCTTCGAATAACTGAATATGTATAAAATTACCTCAACGACTTTTTACAGACAACCCCGTTTCATGGGAAAACATTACACTGGAATCTGCTTGTTTGTTCGTGTCCAGATCTTCATCTTTTCCGCCTGTTTTATAAGGTCATCCTGGAATTTTGGATGTGCTATGCTAATAAGTTTTTCGGCACGCATCCAGGTAGGGCATGCTACTAATTTTACTGCACCAAATTCCGTGACAATGTAATCAACCATCTGTCGAGGTATTGTGACAGTTGAAGCCAGTGGCAACTGTGGTACTATACGTGATTGTAATTCCCCTTTTGAGTCGGTATATGTTGATGCAAGGCATATAAAGCTTTTGCCGCGTTTTGACCACTGTGAACCAAGTACAAAATCCCACATGCCACCATTACCTGAAACCTGTCCGGAACCCAAGCTTTCAGCATTTACCTGTGAAAAGAGATCAACCTGTATGGCATTACATATACTTACCATATCATCATTCTGAGCAATAATGCGTGGGTCATTGGTATAGTCAACAGGGTATGATGCCAGTGCCTGATTGTTGTGCATAAAATCGTACATGCGTTGTGAACCTATGGCAAAGGTGTAGACACATTTGAATTTATCTATATTCTTCTTAGCCCCGTTCATTCTTCCTGATTCAATCATATCCACATAGGCATCAACAAACATTTCGGTATGGCCACCAAGATTTTTAAGATCGGACCGGGCAATAAGTTTGCCTACCATATTGGGCATACCACCAATACCCAATTGTATACAACATCCATCATAGAGATATTTCATAACATGTTCTGCAATCTGTTTGTCAGTTTCAGTTGGTGGAACGTCAGGTGCGGCAAATAGCATCTGTGTTTCAGGGGCTTCCACTATGAAATCAACGCGTGATATGTGAATCGCTTCCTCGGAGCCACCCAAGCAGCGTGGCATATTTTTATTAACCTCAACAAGCACATAATCAGCTGCATCAATTTTGGCTGAAGTTTCGGAATTCTGCGGGCCAATGTTGAAAAATCCCTGGTCATCCATAGGGCCAACCTGTAGTATTGCGATCCATTTCACATTTTTGCTTTTCTCAGGACGGTTATAATAGCATGAACGATATCCGGGATCAATCTTTTCGTTTGGATCCTGATTGAGTAAATAGCGATAATAAAATGGTGCTCTATGGTATAAAATTGGACAATAGTATGCAGCTTCAACCTGCGTATGTAGTAGACGCGTCAATTTGCTCCATTGCCAGTCAATATATGTAAAACTTTGAGGATACTTTATTACTTCAGGTACAGGCGGTAATGTAACTGCAGTATAGATTAATACATCTCTTAATTCAGGAGCCCTTTTGGCCAGTGCCTGATCAAGAATCACAGGTTTGCCATTGAAAAAACCGTAATCAACCACATCTCCGCTATTTACAACTTTTACCGCCTCATCAGGTGTTGTCAATTTGGATTTGTATTCATTCCAGTAATTCATAACATTCCTCCATATAGAAAAATAATATCACTAAAAATATTATAATAATACAATCTTATAATGTCAATATAAATAATAATAATATATTAAAAAATATTATATACATAAATATTTATAAAATTATTAATATTATTGTTCAATTATATTTTGAAAGAATATAATAAAATATTGAAGTATTAGACATAAAGAGTTGCTTTTTTTTTGCAAAGACAAAGGTGGAATTTGGATTGACACAGCTTACCACCAGGAAGTATAATGGAGCAATATTTACATAAAGTTTCACACGAAAAAGAGAATTTTTATTGAAAAAAGATAGAGAGTGATTCCCTTAAATAGTATAAGAAACAGAACATTATATTCATCGATTCCCACAGAGAATGTGATCATAGAACGATGGCACAGTACGTTTAAGGAGATACTATACCAGGTGTAAGACCCTGCAAGTTTTGAAGAGTTGTTGAAGGCAACAAAGGACGCATGTGCGTACTATAACTATGAGTGGTATCATCAGTCATTGGGGTACATGACGCCGTATGAATGGTACAGGGGCAATTCTGAAGCAGTGTATGATGAGAGGGCAAAGAAGCACGCAGAAGCCCGCAGAGCACGCAAAGAATGTAATTGCATAAGGGAAAAGTGCTCTCTATCTTTAGGTACTGAAAATTCTCATTTTGTGTGAAAAATTATAATGGACTGGCAACACTACACGCCGCAAAAGGATTATAAGAAATTTCTGGACACATTCAGAGAGAACCAGTTAGGTAAAATATATGTTATACGATAGGAGGAACAATATTATGAAAAAATTGATAGTAGCCATAATACTGG
>CALEUQ010000046.1 GCA_937920495.1 uncultured bacterium
AGAAGCAGATGTAGGCGTACCCATAGACCATCATGAGTATTTTAACAAGCTGGGTAAGGATTTTGCCCAAAGGGTAAAGCGATTCTTGTGGTATGATGAAGTGTACCGCACGCGGTATTCTATTGCAGGGTGGGTGTAAAAGTAAAAAAGGGGTCAGAGCCTATTAATCCTTGACAGCAAATAATCCAGTGCTCATATCTTCACCAACATACTACATTGGTGAGGTTTACCTTGCATTCCAAAGATAGTGCTATTTTACTTATATCGTGCTCTGATAAAAAGGGGATAGTGTATAATGTTGCCAATTTCATATATTCCCACAATGGCAACATCGTGCGATCCGATCAACATACTGATGAAGAGTCAGGCACATTCTTCATGCGTATTGAATGGGATCTGGATGGTTTTGCAATACAAAAGAACACAATTGCACAAGCTTTTGAACCAATTGCTTTTAAATATAGCATGAACTGGCAACTTCATTTTTCAACCAAAAGACAGCGCACTGCAATCTTTGTTTCTAAGATGGAGCATTGCCTGTACGACATTCTTCTGAAGGCAAAAGAAGGCGAAGTTGCCACCGATATAGCATGTATCATCAGCAATCATGAATCACTAAAAACTATCGCCCAATATTTTGGTATTCCCTTTTTTGTCTTTACTAAAACAAAAGAAAATAAATTACAGCAGGAAAAAAAGGAACTAGAAATACTTAATGATTTTGACATTGACTGTATTGTGCTTGCCCGCTATATGCAGATACTATCTAAGGATTTTGTTAGCCACTATCCCAACAGGATAATTAATATTCACCACTCTTTTTTGCCGGCATTCAAAGGCGCAAAACCATACCATCAGGCATATCAGCATGGTGTAAAAATCATTGGTGCTACCAGTCATTATGTAACCGATCTGTTAGACCAGGGACCAATCATCGAGCAGGATGTTATCAGGGTATCACATAAAGATTCAATTGACGATATAATCAGAAAAGGTAAGGATATAGAAAAGCTGGTTTTGTCACGTGCTCTAAAAAAACATCTTGAGCACAAAGTACTGGTGTATGCAAACAAAACTATTGTATTTGATTAATGGCCTTTTGATTCAAGACACGTATCATATTTTTTTGCATTTTCGTCGCGTAGCAGCACATCTTTACGCTGTGCATATATCTCAAACAATAAAGAATATGCGTCACACCTTGCGCTGTCATTTGCTATTACTTTGTTACACAGTACAATAGCTTTATTAATGAAATATGCCCGCCTTTTGGGATGTTTATATTCAAAACATAGATGTGCCAGGGTTATAAGTATATCATTATCATTTGGATATATCTTAATGGAATTTTCAAGGACTTCAATTGCTTTATCCAGTTTTTTCTGCATACGATATAGTAATGCCAGTTCCATATACACTTCTTTGCTGGTGGGGTTTATTTCCATTGCATTTACATAATGAGTTATAGCGTCATCGTATCTACCTTCTTTCCTTGCTCTGACCCCTTTTTCTATTTCATCATCCACCTGCTTATTTGTTAATGTATTACACTTTTCAATATGTGCAGATGCAGTTTTATAATCCTTCTCAAGATTATAAATAAGCACCAGGTAATAATGCGCATACACCAGCTGTTTCTGCATGATAGCCTTTTGCAGGTGTTCTTTTGCATTCTGGTATTCGCTAAAAAAATAATACAGCTTTCCCGCTTCAAGATGAATCTGTGGCTGTGCATCATTTGCCTGCAAAGATTGTGTGTAATACTGCAATGCTCTGACCCTGTCCCTGTAGTAATCCAGATAAATTTTTGCCAGCAAATTGGCCGCTTCAAAATATGTGGGGTCAGAGCTAAGTGAGCGCTCCAGACTTTCAACTGCATAATTATACATCTTGTGCGTATATTGAATCAGCGCCTTTTTGTAATAATATGCAGCATCGTTTTCTGCATATATAGCAGCAGAAATATAGGCGATAGTTACTGTGAAAAAACTCATTGCCAAAAATTTTTGTATTGACATTTTACACGCCCTTCATTAAGTGTACACGCATAACGGTTGGTCAGGTAGCTCAGTCGGTAGAGCAGGGGACTGAAAATCCCCGTGTCGGCGGTTCGATTCCGTCCCTGACCAATTTTTTGTTTTTATAGCCATTGCACAAATCTGCAAAATCCACTAACCTTATTGCTATACATTATTACTATCGCACATTCATATCTTTTTCGTTACATGCTTTATTAAATATTAAAAGTATATGGCTCTGACCCCTCTCTTCGGTATACCCTTTATAACGATAATTATCGTGATACTAATCCTCATCCTGTTCAGCTTCTTCCAGAAATTTCAAACAAAATTATCCCGGTAAGCACAAAAAAACACACAAATGACAGTTTAATTTTTTTAAATTTTTTTACCCACACGCGTATTAATAGATAGCTGCCAACATTTACTTAAAAGGAGCTATCTATGAAACATATACTACTTTTTTTTGCAATTGTGGCACTTACTACCTGCAGCAATGCTGGTAACGATGAATTGCAGATAGCGTATCAAACTATGCCGGGAGATAACCAGAAGTGTATTGTGGTTTACCATCCAAACGGTGCTTCTGGCACGCCACCTATTGACACCAACGTCTATACTATCAATGATACTGTTGTTGTGTTGCACAATCAAAACCTATATACGCCCGAAGCCTATTTTATTGGCTGGAGCCTATCCCCTGCCTGTACACCACCCATTTTAAAACCAGGTTACACATTTACCGTTACCGCATCCACCATGTTATATGCTTGTTTTGATTCACCGGTGTACACGGTCATCTATGCACCTGGCAATGCTGATGGCGGTACACCACCTGTTGACAGCAACTACTACAGAGCTAATGAAATCGCATATATACTGGCAAACACAGGAAATCTTTATAAAACAGGATATCGATTTGCAGGCTGGATGGATGACAGCCAGCACTATTATCAACCAGGCAATGCAATAACCATACAGAATCAAAACATACAACTCGTCGCTCAATTTATAGAAAAGCCATATACTGTCACCTACCTTGCAAACGGAGCAAACAGTGGATCTGTTCCTGTTGATGCGCTTTTTTACGATAGTGGAGATACGGTAACTATCGCCCATAATACTGGAAATCTTTGTATTATAAATCAAGATGGAGTGTCTTTTTGTTTTGCATATTGGGGCGATAGTTACGGTACAATATACATCCCGGGCAATATATACACCATACAGCATTCATTGCAGCTGTATGCCCACTACCGACCGTATGTGGTAGGCGACACAGGTCCGGCTGGCGGCTATGTGTTGTACGATAAAGGTGAATACAGCGATGGCTGGCGTTATCTTGAAGTGATGCGTGATGACATCATTGCTTCAGGAATAGTGTGGGAAGAGCAACTACAGGCAGGTCAATACAGAACGACAGGAGCAACAGGAACACAAATAGGGAGTGGATCAACAAACACTGCCACAATTGTGCAGATACTTTCCCGGGGCCAGTACGCAGCGTACCTGTGTAGCAGTCAAGATACAGGAAATTATGCTGACTGGTTTTTGCCTTCAAAAGACGAACTATACCTTTTGTTCCAGAATAAAGCTGCCATTGGCAATTTTACCAGCTACAACTATTGGAGCTCATCAGAATACTCTCAAAGCAATGCGTGGTATCAAAATTTTAGCACCGGAGCGCAAAGCACTCAGTACAAAAACAAAACATACCGTGTGCGCGCAATACGTAGATTCTGATATTCTACTCTTTGTTTCTTGACAAAAAATGTTATAGATTCCACTATTTATTTATTTATTATGGTTATTGCAGTACGCTTTTACATCGTTTTTAAAGGCGGGGATGTGTATCATTCACTATTATATTCATAAATTATCCTTGAATAATTAATATACTAATAAATTTATGAACACGATAGTGAAACAATACATGCCACCAGATACGGAGAGATGTAGATCACTTTATTCATATATGCATTTTACAAAACAGTTTTTATGTAAAGAGGTTACAATGATAGACCCAAAGATTGTGCGTGAAAATATTGACCTTGTGAAACACACATTGAAAATCCGCAAAATGGAAGATGCAGTTGATATTGCCACGTTAGAAGAGCTTGATGCAAAGCGCCGAAGCATTATTGCAAAGATTGACGAACTTCGTACCCAGCGGAACAGCTTATCAAAGCAGGTAGGAGCGTTAAAACAGAAGGGAGAAAATCCTGTGGGAATTATGGAGAAGGTGCGCGGTATTGGCGATGAAATAAAAAAATATGAAGAGGACATTGCACGTATTGAAGAAACATACAATACATTAATGCTTTCCATTCCAAATATTTTGCATGAATCGGTACCGGTAGGCAATGATGAAAATGACAATGTGGTAGTACGCACCTGGGGACAAAAACCACAGTTTGATTTTACCCCAAAGCCCCACTACGACCTTGGCACACAGCTAAACATCCTTGACTTTGAGCGCGGTGTAAAAATTGCCGGCGCTCGATTTTACGTATACCGTGGATTGGCTGCGCAGTTAGAGCGTGCCATTATAAACTTTATGCTTGATTTACACACCAAAAAGCATGGTTACACCGAAGTATTTGGCCCCTTTATAGTAAATGATGACAGCATGATTGGCACCGGCCAATACCCAAAATTTATGGACGAGTACTACCGCATTGAGCGCGACGGCCTGTCGCTTATACCCACTGCGGAAGTTACTCTTACCAATCTGTACCGCGATGAAATACTTGATGGCAAAGACCTGCCACTATATGTTACCATGCAATCATCCTGCTTCAGGCGCGAGGCAGGTGCTGCAGGCAAAGACACACGCGGGCTCATACGTGTGCATCAGTTCCAGAAGGTTGAGCTTGTAAAATTTGTTGAGCCGGAAAATTCATTTGATGAGCTTGAAAAGCTTGTAGCTGACGCTGAAGAAGTGTTACAGCTACTTAATCTGCACTACCGCGTGATGCTACTGTGCAGTGCTGACACATCCGCTGCATCATCCAAAACCTATGATATTGAAGTGTGGATGCCGGGCTTAAACCGCTATGTGGAAATCTCATCGTGTTCAAATTTTATGGATTATCAAGCACGCCGTGCACGCATACGCTATCGCAAAAAAGAAGGCGAAAAGCCGGTGCTGGTACACACGCTGAATGGCTCAGGGCTTGCCGCAGGGCGTACTCTTGCAGCGGTTATGGAAAATTACCAGACTAAAGACGGCACCATTACAATCCCCGATGTATTAAAACCATACTTAGAAAAGACAGTTTAGATGTTGCAGATTCACGCATCAACATTTACTGCAGCACGTCAGGCACTTGCGCTTTCGCTTGCGTTGTACAAAGATTGCGTTATTACAGTTGATAATTCTTTGCAGCAGCACATTCACTACAACCGCACCCTTACTGCAATAGTGCAGGTTCTTGAAAAACTATCGCAACGCTGCAGCTATCACAACAATACTATCACGTTACATCCTCAGCCGCTCCCTGCATTTACCGCAAACCTGACGCTCCATCCTTTGTGTCCCATAACCGATATCCTGTTAACCCTTGCACCTGCACTTATCCGTAACGCTATTCAAACGGACATTGTATGGCATGGTGTCACTCACTGCCAGTATGCCCCTTCAACTGGTTTTGTACGTTTTGGGCTTGCGCCGCTGCTTTCACAATATGGATGCTATATTGCATGCGCCACAAAAAAATTTGGCTTTTATACTGCAACTGGCACGGCGCTATCAAAGGTATACCCGCACACAAAACAAGAAATGGGGGCGATAGTTACCGCCACAAGGATCACCGGCATACGAATATACATTGCCAACATTGACCAGGAGTTTGCCTTTTTCCAGAAAAAAGAACTCTGCAACGCACTGGCATTACGCGATGAAGCGGTTGGCATTATGCAGGTTGCAAATGTAGCAAATCACGGCAATGCAATCGATGTATTCTTTGCTACTGGCGATATACCCTCAATGCTATCATTTACAATGCCACTGTACGATGACACTGGTAATTTTGTATTTGAAGACACAATGATGAAGGATTTTTTGAATACAGTAATCACCACCTGCCTGCAAAGCTACGAATACATACCACTTCCCGTGGTAGAAGAAGCACTGCCATTTCTGGTAGCAGCAGGATATGAGTGCTCCCTTTTCGCAAAGCTCAACCCAAAGATTATAGAAAGTGAAGGATATGCTGTGTGTACATTAATTAAAAAATAATTCTCTTGTTATCCTTCTTGATCCACTTCACCTAATATCTTATCCAGTTCTTTCTTTTTTTCTCTTTCTACAAGCACCTGTTCATTAGGTATTATTTTAAAGAAGGGCAACGTATTGGTAAGTTTTAAAAGGCCCATGATCTCCTGATTGACATTCATTAAGAAAAACTGATACCCCTGGGAATTTATCTCTTTCATAAGTTTTACAAGCCATCCCAATGCAGAGCTGTTAATATACGGGACACGTTCAATATTGAGTACAATATTGACAAAATTGTCAGGAAGGCTGTCTTTTATTGCATCTTCAATCTCTGTAAAATTGTCGTAGGTTATATCCCCGGTGATATCATAGATAACATAGCCGTAGTTTATACGCTGTTCAACTTTCATAACTACCCAACCCTTTTTGTACTCACATTACTGTGTATTAATAATTATTATAAATAACATAAATCACTATAGTCAAGTTAAAACTTAATTTTAAAGTACATACAGTAATAATAGTTTATAACCCAATATCAGCAACTTTATTAATTCGTTCTACTAAATTGGCAACCAGTGTATCCTTATCCTCAAAATGAATTTCCACCGCGTGTTGTGGACACACCTGTACACATCGCCCGCAGCCTTTGCAATCCTGGCCAATAACTGGCAGCCCATCCTTCATCTGTATAGCTGCAACAAAGCACCTGTCTGCACACACGCCACACCCATTACATTCATCATAATTAATACTTACTTCAACACCTGGTAATTTTTTATACGCCTTGTTTAAGTTCTCGCCCCGCTTTTTCATGTGTGTGCGGTACAGGCAGCAGCAATCATCACAGAAACAAATAAACATGAGTTTATTAAACGGTACCGACCAGAACGCAACAGGATCAATCCACACATGCGCAACACTTGCCACAAGTCCCGCCTGCGCTGCGTTTTGTATATGCACAATTGCCTCTTCCTGTGTTGCAATATGTCCGTGCGATGGATGGATCTTCAAGGCTGCCTTGCCCAATGCCATGCAGCCAATTGTGCTCGGATGATTTGAACAGTGCAAAAGCCCTCTGCATATACATTCATCCAGTATAAAGATGTGCTGTACATTTGCAACCAGCTGGCTTAACACCTGAACAGGTAGCGTGACGCTTTTGACAGGAGCTATCGCCACATTAATTGGGACTGCTGTTACCTCATTGTACGGATATTTAAAAAACGGGTTGATGATATGTTTTACTATAGGGTACGCACTTAAGCGTTTGGCTACAATCATAATTGGCCATGAGAGCGCCACTGCTATTTTAACAAAAAGTTTTGATGGTCCGTATCTAAACATAACTAATTATTTACAATTCCTTTATTGAACGGCAGCCACCACG
The DNA here is from genome assembly GCA_937920495.1 of uncultured bacterium. Taxonomy (GTDB): domain Bacteria; phylum Spirochaetota; class UBA4802; order UBA4802; family UB4802; genus UBA4802. The sequence goes on from CALEUQ010000046.1 coordinate 7,628, forward strand.
TAAATCCAAACAAAAATGTTTTTGCGGCGATAGTTACCGGGGACTTTTTGCCTTTGAGTAGCTTCATTGTGTAAGGAATTTCTCCGCAGTGCAGAATTAACAGTGCAACAAGTAACACCCACCTGTACTCAAATTCAAAGAAAACAATGAGAGCAACCGCACAAGCCCATAACGCAAGTGCACCAATCATTAAAAAATACCAGAAATATTTGTGTGATATCATACATTCCCCCTCTTATACTTTTATTACATTATCCATCATCTATTATTATTATGCAATTATTTTGAGGCTCATTCCGTAATTTTGTGGAAATTATACTAGAACGAAATAATGTAAGTGCTTTTAAGTCCAATGCAAAGATTAATAGCTAAAAAGGGCATTATACACGGTGTCGTACAGGGATGTACGACATACTTCGATAAACTCAGTACGGCGCGTCTATGTTGCGGGCGTGCTTCGACAAGCTCAGTAACCGTGCTTTTTTATATCATCACAGGTAGCCATAAATGATGTTATTTGAGAACGCCCGCTGTGGAAGGATTATTTATTACAGGAGGCAAGCCGGGGGTAAAGGGATACATAAGGGAAACGGCGGATGGCCGGTCACTGAGCTAAGTCGAAGTGAATTCCCCGTTTCCCTTATGATTGTTGTAAGGTATACGTGCACTTACACCATGAAGCAGCATTTGATAAGAATTGAATTACAAACTTGTGATTGACTGATGCATCCTTACATATTATCTAATGTTGCGTTATTGTAGCAATACTGTCACAATTTTCGGGAATTTTTGTTTTCAAGGATACATATAGTGGGCTATAACAACGACACACGCACTGGGGGTTTTTTATTGAAACAGTCTTTTTATTCAATACTATTACTGCCAGAAGAGTTTTTTATGCATAAGGAATTAACGCAAATATGAAATACCTTTTTGATGGATAATCTTATTTCCAAAAATATGGAAAGAGGGATTTTTGATAATTATTATAATTATTAATTGTAAGGGTGTACAATCAAGGAATCCCTAAATCGAGCATGTCCCGACAAAATTTAGAATTAATTATGACATTTTAATCATAAACTCATATTTATTCATACTGCACGTATTGTCTGATACGTGCATTAATTTCTTCAATTGCTGCATCAATATCAGTAACCGTTATTGATGTTGCCTGCTGTGGACACACCTGTGCACACCTGCCGCAGCCTTTACAGATGCTATCGTTATGAACT
>CALEUQ010000047.1 GCA_937920495.1 uncultured bacterium
GTTGCCATCAAAGCTGAAATATAACCCCCCTGATGAAGTAGCTGCATATATTCTATTTTGTTGCACTAAAAGCGATGCACAGCTTTCTGGTGATGATGAAATTTGTGCAAAATTTACACTGTCAGAAGATTTATAAATTGAAGGTGTTGCTGCATTTGTTGCTACGTATACCTCATCATGAAAACACACAATATCAGTTATTGGTGAACTGAAAGGGGTGGTGATAGCTTCAAAACTCTGCCCACCGTTTAGTGAGTGATATAGAGAATTAGCCGCATCTGAAACATACAAAACTGTTGTACCACGGAATTTTACTGCCCATATATTCACTATATTGTTCGTAATTATATTTATATTAGAAAAGACTGGTTGAATAGCAGGTGCACCCGGTGGTAGAATATAAAGCCACTTTGCTTCGCTTACCGAAGCACAAAGATAAAATTCACCTTTGGGTCCGGCGGTAATTGGCCCTACGGAATCAGGATTTCCAAAATACCCTTTCTCTACGGGATTGACTCCTCCATTCCAGAGAAATACATGAGAATTGTTGGAACCATCTGCCTCCGTGGTCAATAAATCATTGTTCTTGTTTACAGCCCAATAACCAAATCCCGCAGGATATGTTACTATCACTGGATTGAAACTATATCCCCTATCAACCGAACGGTATAATGTTTTTGGTGCTCCTCCATCATCATAATACACATCAACCTTTATATCCCCCAGGTCTTTGCCACTGAAAAGCGCTATATCTTCAAACATTCCGCATTGAAGAAGGAAAACCACAGAAAATAACAATGGTACAATACGTTTTGCTTGCATGCCGCCTCCTACCACATACACTGCACACCAAGAAGTAACAGGAATCCTGTTTCAAAGCCATCATCTGTTTTCCCCGCATACCCATACACTTGAGCAAAAGGCAATATGTAAAAATCCCAGAGTGCAACAGGAAATCTGATCCCAAAGGTTACCACAGGATCAAGATACCATAGCATGGTGTTTTCTTCGCGCAATGAATTTTCTTCAAGTATGATGGGGTCTTTGCCGGTTTTTATCATCTCTACGCTTATACCAATCCCTGCAAAAGGCTGCATCGTAAAAAAACCAGTATCAATGCGTATGCCGCCGTTGAGTGTCAAAGGCATAAAGAGCATATACTCAATAATATTTATATCATCGTTAAAAAGAAAATGGGGATCTGTATTCTGGCCTCCTTTTACGTAAATAGCCGACAAAGAAGCACCATAGTGCCATAAACTTATCTGACTGCTGGTAATGCCCACATTTAACGAAGCACCCGCTTCCAATTTTTCACTAAAATATCCTGCACCCCCTGCTAATGCTGCCCCCACATACCACCGATATGATTTCCCTGCTGACGCTTCCCGTTTAATCAAAGTGATTTTATCATCTTTCTTTTCTTGAATGATTTTATCTTCTTTCTTCTCTTGCGTTTTCATTTCATGCGCAACAGCCTTACCCGCTTTTTTTTCTGCCTGAGCATCTTCTTTTGCAACATCGGCAATATGCGCAATTACCGAATCTGCAACCTTGTCCACCAGCTTGAACATCTCACTGGTCACAGGCGTGTTCATGTCTATATTCCCAGTGGTTTTTTGTCGTGAGCGATGATATATGAATGCATTAACAATAATTACTTTATCAGCCTTATTGTATGTGTATTTCCCGTAAATGATGATATCCGCATTGACTGCCTTAGAAATTTTTTCTATTTCCTTTTCATCCGTGTGTGCGTGGTACAGTACCGGCTCTTTTGGTGGAAAAAGCAACACAATCTCTTCAAACTGGTTTTGCGTCATCAGTGTAAACCTAAATTTATCTTTCATTGAATCAACAATGGCATCAGGGATATTGGTTGAAAGCCAATCATATTCCTTTTTGCCAGTTTCGTTTGCAAATGGCAGTACAAGTACTTCCGCCAGCTGTTTCTCTTGTTGCTGTGCCAGAACAGGTGCCAGCAATCCTGATACACACAAAATAATAAGTATAAGAGTTTTTTTCATCAGATTACATCCCTGAAATGTTACAATGACAGTTTAACTGATTTATTTGCATACTATTATAGCTATATGCTGTCTAACTACGATTATTTACTTTTCCCTTTTATATCGTGACACTTTTGAGATTTTAGATGAAGGCACCGTAATAGTTCCCTCAGTGGTGTATATTTGCATAGTAGCTCCTTTCTGGGCAAATGCGCCTATGTATGTTCTTCCATCGGTAGTTTCCACCACGGAAAGTGAACCGTATCGCTGCTCTATGTCATTAAGGCTTATCTTTGGCTTTTCTTCCTGCGTGCTTTCAGATATTTCAAGGACTTGCATAATTTCAACGGGCACAACTACAGGCCGTTCTGCTTCTGGTTTCTTTTTAAGCTCTTCAATGATGCTTTCTTTTTGGACATCCGGAAGCATGTCTATAGCATCAAGTTTTGAAAGCTGGGTTTGTTCTTCTTTTGTAAGTTCCTGTGGTGCACTTACTGCTGTTTCGGTAATTTCAATTTTTTTGCCAGCATCTATCTCAACCGCAGCATCTTCCTTTGCATTACCCTGTATAACTGGAATAACTTTTACCCAGCCTGAGGAAAGCTTGATGGTGCTGCCCTTATCGCTCACCGTACACATAAAGCTAGTACCACGCACAGCAGCAACAGAAGTTGGTGTTTGCAGTGAATACTTTGTACCCTTCTTAACAATCTTATTAAATGATGATCCTATCTTCTGGGTGATAGTAATGGTATCAGCCTCCTGTGCAGCAATAAGCACTTCAACCGTAAAATTTGAGTTTTCTTTAAGGCTGATAATGGATGATTGACCAAATTGTACCACCGCTATTGATTTTGCTCCTGTGGCAACGGTATCGCCGGTTTTAACTACAGAACCAAATTCACACGTGGTTCCATTAAGCAACACCAGGCCGCTCACAAATGTTACCCGCCCCGTGAGTTCCTGTACACGAGGTGAGCCGCAAGACAAACACACTGCAAACGATACAATCAAAATTATGATAAAAATATTCCGTTTCATATATTCCTCCTTAAAACATTACATAACCAGATATTAAAAAAAGTACAATTTCAATTACTAAGCAAATTAAAAATAATGTTTTCTTGTGGCTTCAGGCAGTATATTCTTTATGTATGATTCGAGGATAGAATTCGAAGATAGAATAGAAAGGCAAACTATTGAGCGGTAAGAATATCTTCGAATCTCAAGAGTGTTGATTTAAAAAATATACCACTTGGTTTTTCATATGCTTAACAATTGAAAGATATTGTAATACCTATATTCTTTTAAGTCAACAAGAAAATTATTTATAGACTTTTTAACAGATGCACATCATAGCTTGAAGTGCAGGCAATTCATTCTCTATCTTTTTCTTTTTTCGTTCAAATTCCACAAAATTATGGAATGAGCCAATTTGTTTTACGAATGATAGGGTATACATCTTTTTTGTCTGAAGCAGCATGTATGTACTGGTACATATTAAAAACTTCCACAAATTTTAATTGACAAATTACAAATTAAAAAAGTAGTATAGGCGCTCAGCCACATTACACATTCTAATTACATTGCACATTGTTTGTGTGTATTACAGTGCGTGTGTTGTGATTAGATAAAGCCATTTTACAGTTACTATCGCACATATAAATAAAAAGGGGTTATGCTATGGGTAAAAAGTTTCTCATTGCTATTGATTTAGGTACAACCGGCAACCGTGTGTTCTGCTTTGACGAACATGGTTTGCCAATTTCAAGCAGTTACGCTGAATTTACACAATACTTCCCAAAACCTGGATGGGTGGAGCATGATGCAAATGAAATCTGGGAATCAGTTGCAAAACTTCTTCCTGAAGCTATACAAAAAGGAAATCTGGATCCAGAAGATGCGATAGCTATCGGTATTACAAACCAGCGGGAAACTTCAGTGCTATGGAATGAAGAAACAGGTAAACCAATTCACAATGCAATAGTATGGCAGTGCCGGAGAACCACTGATATATGCAATCAGTTGAAAGAAGCCGGCCACGAGCAACTATTCCGCGAAAAGACAGGTCTTGTGATTGATGCATATTTCTCTGGAACTAAAGTGAAGTGGCTGCTTGATAATGTTTCTGGTGCTCGTGATTTAGCCAGAAGTGGAAAGCTATTATTTGGAACTATCGACACATGGATTTTGTGGAAATTAACCGGCGGTAAATCGCATAAAACCGATTTCACCAACGCTTCACGTACGCTGATGTTCAACATAAAAGAAAAAGTATGGGACCTGGATATTCTTGAAATACTTAATATACCACGCACCATACTTCCTGAAGTACGGGAATCAGCATCCTATTTTGGCGAAACATACAATGTGCCCGGATTACCCGATGGCATAACCATTGGTGGCATTGCCGGTGATCAGCAGGCAGCAATGGTAGGTCAGAACTGTGTATTTGAAGGGACATCAAAAAACACCTACGGTACCGGCTGCTTTATGCTTCTCAACATAGGAAATGAATGGATGCTTTCAAAGCACGGACTGCTTACCACTTTAACGTGCGACAATAAGGGTCAACCTGTGTATGCTTTTGAGGGCTCGGTATTTATTGGCGGGGCAGTAGTACAGTGGTTGCGTGACTATATGAAATTTATAGAGAAAAGTTCAGATGCTGAAAAAGTAGCACTTTCAGTTAAAAAAGAGGATGAAGTAGTTGTGGTTCCTGCGTTTGTAGGATTAGGGGCACCATACTGGAAGATGGATGCACGAGGCGCTATTTTTGGTCTTACACGGGATACTACACCACAGCAGATTGTTCGTGCCGCAGTAAAATCAATAGCCCTGCAATCGTACGAGGTTTTAGAGGCAATGCAGAATGACTGGGGTAAACAGATACATGAACTCAGGGTTGATGGTGGAGCAACACGCGATACCTATTTAATGCAATATCAGGCTGATATACTGGGTATACCGGTTCTTCTGCCTGAGGTAACCGAATCAACAGCATTAGGTGCTGCATATCTAGCGGGTATCACCAGCAAGGTATATAACACAATTGATGATGTTGCAAAATTCAATAAGATAGCAAAACGTTTCAATCCATCTATGAGTGAGGCTGCACGAAAACGTGAAATAGCCCTGTGGAAAGATGCAGTAAAACGGTTATTATAATACTGGACAAATAGGGGATGTGAGCATATAATTACTAATATTTTTTAATGCAAGGAGGCATTATGGCAAAGCCATTGTTAGGTGAATTGCTGGTTGAAGATGGTGTTATTACACAGGATCAATTGAATCAGGCTTTATCCATCCAGAAAAAGGAAGGAGGGCTGATTGGCATAATACTTATGAATTTAGGATTTATTGATGAACCAACGCTTGTAAAATACCTGGCTATACAGGCAGAACGGGTAATAAAATCTGAATGAAGTTTTAATCCTGTAGCGTATTATACCTTCGCGCCATTATTTCGTTGGTAAGCTTAATAATTGTTTCTATCTTGAAGGGCTTTCTAAGCACACCTTCCAGTCCCATCATCAGGAGCTTGTCTATATCAGGTATTGAATCTACCCCTGTGATAAATACAACGTCCGTCTGGGGACTAACTTCATGAATTGATTTGAAAACAGTATCGCCTTTATGCCCTGGCATTAAATAATCTAAAAAGACAATATCAATATCCTCAAATGTGCATATATCAATAGCTTCCTGCCCGTTATCAGTAGTTAACACCTGATAGCCCATGCGCTCAAAAGCAGAAGATAAAAACTGTCGTATTGGTTCTTCATCATCCACTATCAAAATCCTCACTTCACCTAAGTAGAGCATCTCTTTTTCTTCTTTTTTTTGGGCAGTATCAAATGAAGGATTAAAACGTTTAAAATATAACGTTACCTCGTTGCATCTGGTAGGGTCATGACATAAGGTCATATCACCGCCATGGCTTTGCATTATGCCATACGCAATTGCTAAATTTATGCCATTGCCCACACCATCCACGCCATTACTGCCTTTAGCTTTCTGCATCTCACCATTTTCAAAGCAACCCGGGATGCCATCATTAACCAGTTTAAGCATAACCGCATCACGGTTAAACGATGTTTCAATGGTGATAGTTCCTTTTTTATTGGGCTTTATTGCAGAACGGGCATGCGAAATTAAATTCAATAACACTTCTTTTATCTGACGCGAGTCAACAAATACTTCGGGGACCTTACCTAATTTTAATTTACACTCAATGGATTCTTTTTCTAAGGTAAATCGTTGCACATCAACTATCTCTTTAATTAAATCATTAAGAGAGCAATATTCAAATGAAATATCTTTACCGGTGACGAATACACTCAACCTGTCAATAAGAGATGAACCGCGTGTTGTTTGATTGTCAATTATCCTGACCGCTTCCTTAACTGTTTCATCTACTGCTTCATTCATCTGCAAAAGCTCAGCATAGCCTTTTATAACCGCTAGAATATTATTAAATTCATGCGCCACTCCCTGAGCAAGCACCCGCAAGCTAGCTATGGTTTTTTCAAATTCTTCCTCAGCAGTATCCGATTTACTGACTTTAAGACCTGTCTGATAATATCGTATGGTACCTGCAATTTTACCAATGAGCGTGAAAAATGGTGCATTGTTCTGTAAGTATTGTAATTCCTCTAAAGGGAAAACCAGGCATATCATGCCAACAACAATATCTGCGTGCAAAAGTGGAATAATTACTACAGAGATATTGGTTTCATCATTTTGAAAGGGTTTAGCAGTGGGCAAAAACAACACACTTTTCTTTTTAATAGCTTTCCGAACTACCAGTGAAAAATTATAAATTTTCACCACCAGTTCATCAAAATTTTTGCCTGCCTCATGATGCAGTACCAGCCGTTCGTCACCAACCAGAGTATATACTGACACAGATACTGGTTTCAGTTCGTTATGCAGCAAATCAACAACATCCGAAAGAAATGCATCGCTATTTTTTGCATTATGAGCTGTTTTAAAAATATCAAGCAATATGCCATATTGCTGTTTACTTAACATATAAATAATTCCATAATGAATATTTCTATTACAGACTATAGCACGAAGGAATATTAATTCAACAAATGTGGGTAGGATCATCCAACTTCTGGTAAAAAACCAAACCTACTCTATGTATATGTTCCAAAACATCGGGATCTTTTATATATTTTAATATAGAAATATCAAAGGAATACGGTAATAATAAATCTTCTAGATCACATAATACTCTGTATAAAATATCAATTGTGAGATCTTCGCCACCAATGAGCGTAAGATCAATATCTGAACCTTTTTTGTAATTTCCTTTAGCTCGTGAGCCATATACAATTACTTTTTCAATTTGAGGATATTTAGAAAAAATAGAGTAAATTGATTGTAAAGTTTTATCAGACAAACCAAATTTCATTTTTCATGTTTACTTTTTAATGTGTCAAATTGCTCAATAATTTTTTTAAATTCACTGAAATACTCATTAACTATTTTTTTTATTACTTCATGAGCCAGCTCATCATTATACGTATGGGAGGTGAGATTACGACTTGTAATCATATCCATCCATATCTCACCATTATCAATAAGACCACTTTTAAAAGCCTGTCGAGTAGTATCTTTAGAACCATATAGATTTAAGAACCCCTGTTCTTCAAGGAAATCTTTAAAAACATTCCATGCTAACTCATGTGTATATTCAAATGCCTGGATTAAACCCTGTTCCTCAAGATCAGACAATGCTCGCTGATTATATATTTTAACAGCACCTTCTAATTTACGAAAGGCATTTGTAAAATGGTTAAACCGTTGTATCCATCTAACATCCCGATTTGCCATAAAACAGCAACGACCTAAACCTGAATTATGTTAGGATATTTTAATCTCATGCAGCCATCCAAACGTATCTTTTATCTCGCCTGTTTGCAATTTTGTTAAGTATTCATATAATCTGGTAATGGCTGGGCCCGCTTTTTCCTCATCGCAGAATTTAAATACTTTGTCGCGATAGTGAATGCTGCACACAGGTGTGATAACGGCTGCAGTACCAACAGCGCCCACCTCATCAAAATGTTCAACTTCATCTATTGCAATTGGACGTTTTTCCACATTCATTCCCAATAGTGTTGCTATATCCATAAGACTTTTGTTAGTTATACTGGGTAAAATGGAATTAGATTCAGGGGTAAGATATGTATTGCCCCTTATGGCGATAAAATTTGAAGTTCCAAATTCATCAACATATTTCTTTTCTTTTGGATCAAGATACAGCGGGATAGGGAAGCCCTTCTTTTTGGCATATTCACCACCACGCAATCCAGCCGCATAATTGCCACCAACCTTACAATCACCCACACCATCAGGAGCTGCCCTGTCATATTGCTCCACAACAAGAGCTTTAACAGGTTTAAAACCGCCCTTATAGTAGGGGCCCACAGGTGTCACAAAGACAATAAATACATATTCATCAGCTGGTCCCAATCCAACCCTTGCACCGGCACCATAAATAACAGGACGCACATAAAGGCTGGCACCTGTTCCAAAAGGCGGTACAAATTTTGCATTGGCAGCAACAACTTTATCTACCGCTTCAATAAACATATCAACAGGCACCAGGGGAATGAAGATCCTTTCACAGCTGCGCTGCATTCGTTTTGCATTCTCATCAGGTCGGAATGCTACAATGCGCCCATCCACTGTTTCAAAAACTTTCAGGCCCTCAAATGCTTGCTGACCATAATGAAGGCCTGGTGCAGCTATATGTATAGGTATGGTATCATCGGTAGAAAGCTCACCTGCTGACCATTTTCCATCTTTATAAAAATATCTTATATTATAATCTGTTTTGATATAACCAAACGGTAGGTTTTGCCAGTCTAAATCAGATTTTGCACGTTTTGTTTGCATAACTTATACAACCTCATAAAAAATAAAAACCATAGTATATAATATGGTTATTGTCGTAAACATAACTTTTATCATTGTAGCAACATAAGAGTGCAGTGTCAAATATATTTTACTCAACATGTTAAACCGATGTTAAGTTTTTTACTACTCATATAATCCACAAAATTATTTGAATGATGCAAAGTATATTCTTGCGCATCTGCTATGTGCTTCCTTCCCTATTTGCGGTTTTTCACATACTATCAATTGGCCCTTCACTATCTCCATCAATGAACTGCTTTGCGTATGGATTGGTTTTTGAAAAAAATTCATCATTTTCCATATCAACAACAATTGTGCCATCATGAAGCAGCCCAATCCTGTGAGCTGTTTTGCGAGCAACAGCCAGATCCTGAGTTACAAGTATTGATGTCATCTTAAATTTCTCTTGGGTTGCTACAATAAGATCAGATATTGAATCTGCCAACACCGGGTCAAGTCCTGCGGTAGGATCATCATACAGAATGATTGAAGGCGAAAGACATAACGCCCGCGCAAGCCCTACCCTTTTTTGCATACCGCCACTAAGCTGGGAAGGTAATTTTTGTTCTGATCCTGACAATCCTACCCATTCCAGTGCTGCCATTACTTTTTCAGTAACTATCGCCTCATCTTCCTTACGCCGCCGCAACCCAAATGCAACATTATCAAACACATTCATTGAATCAAAAAGTCCGCCTTTCTGGAACACATACGCCATGGTTATGTTGCGTTTTATCTTTTCTTCTATGGCAAGGTTCAGGTATTCCTGTAACGGAATATTAGCTAAGGCGATAGTTCCTGTAAAATGGGCAAACAGCCCTGCAATTGTTTTTAACAGTACTGTCTTGCCGCTTCCATTTTTTCCAAGTATTGCATAGATTGAACCCCGTGGCACAGAAAAGCATACATTCTGTAACACAACATGATTATTAAATGCTAATTGGACATGCTCTACAGTTATCATGAGTACATCGTTGCATAATAATCTTTTAACGAATTAAGAATGTTGATATATGAAATATAGCGTTCTTCATGTATTACACCTTTCTGCACCAGGCGCTTCACTTCACAATCGGGTTCATGGTCATGAGTACATGGCTTAAACGCACACCAAGAAGCATATTTTTCAAATTCGTAAAAATATTTACTCACCAGATGAGGCTCAATGTCCATAATTCCAAATTCACGCAAGCCGGGAGTGTCAATAATTCGGGTGTGTTCTTCAACGATTATCATACTGACGTTGGTTGTGGTATGTCTACCCTTACCTGTACTTAACGAAACATCACTCACACGGAGATGTAAATGCGGATACATGGCATTCAGTATGCTTGTTTTTCCAACTCCCGAATATCCAATAAAAACTGAAGTTTTATTGTACAACATGTTTTTCAATTCATCAACATTGTAGCCCGTTTTGGCACTGGTTATTATGATACTGATATCAGTGTTTTTGTAATATTCACGTAAATATTCAATATCTTTTTCTAAAGCCAGATCCTGTTTATTAACACACAGAATAAGGGGAATATGTTGCTGACCACATCTGACCGCTATCCTGTCAGCAAACCGCAGATTAAGCTTTGGCAGGGCAAATGATTGCATCACAACCACGCAATCACAGTTTGCAGCAATAATATCTATTTTTCTATGCTTACCTTTTTCCTTGCGTGAAAAATAATTTTTCCTGGGAACTATCTCCTCAATAACTCCTGTACTATCATCTACAGTTATTTCAACTTCATCACCCACAGCAACGGGATTGGAAAATTTTTCATCTTCAGATTCAAACTTCTGGCGTAATTTCCCTCTTAGTACGCAATTTGTATATGTTGAATCATGATAAACCGTATAATAAAGCCCCATCACTTTTGAAACTACACCACGCATAATACATTAGCCTGCCTTACAATAAAGTAGAGCCAGTTATAAAACTGGCTCTACAATTATACATGAGTACATACATTAAATAAAAGTGTGCACTATTTCTTTGGAACAACCTTAAAAGTAACGCGCCTGTTAGCAGCATCCCTTGGATCTACACCTGGCAGAAGTTCTGATGAACCAACGCCTTTATAAGTCATTTTTGGTGAATCAATTCCCCTGGCTTTGAGAGCATTGTACACAGCTTTTGCTCTTTCAGTGGATATCTTGATATTGCCAGGTTTATTGCCAACCGGTTCTTCAGGTCCTGAACCGTCTGCATGACCGGTCACCTGCAGTACATAGCCTTCAGGCAGCTTGTTAATTACATCTTTTATAACAGGTGCAGCCATAGTTGCCCATTTATCCCAATTCTGCTTTGGCACTGCTGCACTCTTATACGCAAAACCAGTTACCGGTATTTTTTCAAGCTGTTTATTCTGAGCATTAACCAGCGCTACATTTGGATCACTCACAGGCTGCCGCACTTCTGGTGCACTGCTACACGCAATCATAAACATCACAACTATTACTGTAAAAACCACTGACAGTTTTTTCATCGAAATACTCCTTTCTTATAATATTTTTGTTAAGTATTGAACTACAAACATTTTATATAGTATATATATTAATGCTTTTTATTATAAGTTGTCAAGAAAATTTTTGCAGTTTAAACTATAATTTTTTCTAAAGAAAATCAAGTTTTCTTCCGATACTAAAAACCGACAGGAGCACATAAGTAAATCCCTCCCGATCACTACTTTTTGTGCTCAAGGCACTGCGCATACGTTTACCCATTTAGGGGAAGGCAGGATAGCCGCCCAGCTATCTTGCCTTTCGTTTTTTTAAACAATTTTTCATGGAAGCTTCTGCAAAATGACAGGTTCAAAATATTTCAGGTCAGCAATTACCTCTTTAAGATTTCCCACACCTTTTACAATCAATGTTACATGATATTCCATTCCTGGATGAAGATTTAATTTTTGCTGAACAAACCATGGCTGTTTTATCAATTCCATACAATCAAATGTAATATCATGATTTTTTTTATCATAAAACGTAATCACCTGAAATACTGTATCATATCGTTTAAGTTTTAATATCATTGTTATTTGTTTATTTTTATATTTTTCAATGTTGTCCGATAGCTCAAAGAGATAGTCTTGTGAATATGCGATAGTTGTTATGAACACTACCAACAGTGGTAATAGTTTTTTCATACATTCCTCCTGGAAATAGTATTTGCTACTATTCATTGTGAGATCCTCTCCCCTGCCAGTGGGGAATCATTCCGGGCTTGACCCGGAATCTGTAGATCCTGGTGTATTTTCAAAAAGTACATGCACCACAAGTTCTTTGCAACCATTATTAACTATCGTACAAATAAAAAAACTGCAGCTATAAAAGCTGCAGTAAAATAAAAAAACTGGGATTGATTGTTATGAATAAACGGATTGTATCCTGCCGGATATGCTATACTAATGACCTCTTTTCTGACTTCGATACACAATATACTCAATAATGACCCAAAGAAGCACACATACCCAGAAAAGCACAAAAACCTGTATAATTGGTATATTCATCATGGTTATGCTCCTAAGCTTTTCTATATATTATTTAAGCAAGATCCGTGCCAATTTTATTTGTGTGGTAAAATTATGAAATCGCTGGAATTTCGAAGCTTTTCTATTAATATATATTTTTATAGCGATGACAATGCTTACTATTTATGCCACACCGTGTCATTTTTGCAACACCAATGGTGTATTATTCCCGGGCAAACAACTTCTCTACCCACAAATACAATGTTGGCAGTAATAAAAGTGTCAGAATAGTAGAAGAAATTAATCCACCTATAACCACTGTTGCAAGAGGCCGCTGAACTTCGGCACCTATTCCAGTATTAAAGGCCATGGGAATAAAGCCAAAACTTGCAACCAGTGCTGTCATCAAAACCGGTTTTAAACGAATTAATGTGCCTTCATATACAGCCTTTTCAAGTTTTACGCCTTGCGCACGTAATTGGTTAAAGAAATTTACTAACACCATACCATTAAGTATTGCAATACCAATGAGTGCAATAAATCCAATTCCTGCAGACACACTAAGTGGAATATCCCGTAAATATATTACAATAATACCACCCGTGAGAGCAAACGGTATGCTATTAAACACAAGTAATGTCTGAGTTAAACTTCGGAATGTTCTAATTAATATTATGAAAATAACAGCCAGCACTATTGGAATTATTATAAGCAAACGTAAACGTGCTGACTCTAAATTTTTAAATTGTCCTCCCCAGTGCAGTCTATATCCTTCAGGAATGTTTAGAGCTTTAATTTTTTCCTTTGCCTCATTGACAAAGCTTTGTGTATCCCTGTTTTTAATATTTATTGAAACTGCCGCATATCGCTGTGATCGTGTTCGTGCTATTGTTGTTATCTGCTGATGTCTTTGTACTGAAGCCACTGTGCCAATGGCTATTGCTCCTCCATCAGCAAGGCCAACAGGTATTTTAGCTATATTTCCAATGTTGTTGCGATACATATCGCTGATTCGTATAAGTATTGGGAATCGTTTATCTTCATCATATAAATACCCAACCTGTTTGCCACTCATTGCAATTGAAAACGCATTGTTCACATCATTGATATTGACACCATATTTTGATATTGCATCGTAGTTCAAAACCACATCAATAATTTCGCTTTTTTTTAATGCAGTTAATGGATCAAGCTCAACTGTTGACGCACCTTCTATCTTCTCAAGAATTGGGATCGATTTGTTCGATAGTTCATACAAAGTATCCAGATTTTGGCCAATGATTCGCAAGGTGATATCTGCCCTGTTGCCTTCTAATATTTCATTAAAACGCATCTCGATTGGCTGAGTGAGCGAAATTTCCTGTCCTGGCACCTGCTCTTCAATCTTTTGAGCTATCGCCTCAAAAAGCTCAACTTTTGTTGGACGTTTACCATTGTATAATCCCCACTGTGATTTATCTTTTTCTAATATAACAAAGGTATCTGCAAAATTAACACCCATTGGGTCTGTAGCTGATTCAGGCGTTCCCATACGGGAAAACACCGTTTTTACTTCTTTAAACTGGCTTATTACTTTGTCGCTTTTCTTTTGAACCTCAAGGGACGCATCAAGGCCTATTGTCTGGTTGCGAACAAGCCCTATAACCATATCACCTTCATCAAGCCTGGGAATAAAATCTGAACCTAAATTGAGAAACATAATTATAGCAATAAGGGCAATTGCCAATGTTGGGATAATAACTTTTACAGGGTGTTTTAATGAAAACGTTAAAAACGGGTTATAGATTTTTTCCAGAGCTCTGAAAACTAACGGTTCTTTTTGAGACTTTCTTGGTCTTATACCATAATAAGCCAGAACCGGCATAAGAAACAAAGCAATTACAATACTGCCACCCAATGCGTACAATACCGTTTGGGCCATTGGCCTGAACATCTTGCCTTCAATACCTGTAAGGCTTAATACAGGTACATACACCAGCATGATGATTAGTACCCCTAAGAAAACAGGCTGACTCACTTCTTTTGCAGCATCACTTATTATAACAATCTTTTCTTTTTTTGTTAGTGAGTTATTTTTGACATTATTAAAATGTCGCACGATATTTTCAATCATTACAACCGATCCGTCAACAATGAGGCCAAAGTCTATGGCACCCAAACTCATCAAGCTTGCAGCAATACCCGATGCTACCATACCACTGGTAGCAAAAAGCATTGATAATGGAATGGCACACGCAACTAAAAATGCAGCTTTTATATTACCCAGGATAAAAAATAGAATTGCTATGACCAGCAAACCACCTTCAGTTAAATTTCGGGCAACGGTTTTGATAGTAGCATTTACAAGGAAACTTCGAGTATACAGAACTTTGATTTCAACATCAGATGGCAATGGTATTTCCTGTATAAACTTTTCAACAGCCAGCGAAACTTCCCTGCTATTTGCATTAATACGCATCAGGACAGTACCTAACACAGTTTCATTTCCATTAAGTGTGGCAGCCCCTAAACGTTGTTGATGGCCCACAACAACATCTGCAACCTGCCACAATCGTACAGGCATCCCATATACATTCAATTTTACTGGTAGATTCTTAATCTGCTGTAACGAATCTATTTTACCATAAGTACGAACAATAATTTGCTTGCCCTCAACCTGAATATAACCGCCACCATAATTTTGGCCAATATTTTCAAGTGCTGTTACCAGATGATGGCATGTTATACCATAATTTTGCATTTTAATAGGATCTACATTAATATGTATTTCCTTTTTATATCCACCGTTAGATTCTATTTCTGCAACTCCAGGGACGCTTTTTAAAGCGGGCTTGATAATAAAATCCTGAACAGTTCTAAGATACGTTAACTGCTCTTTCTCAGGTAATTTGGAAAGTTCACTCCCTTTCTTTGGCAATACAGCATACATAAATATTTCGCCAAGACCAGTTGAAACCGGTCCTAACTCAGGCGATAACCCTTCTGGAAGCTTATCACGTATGGATTGTATACGTTCGTTGACAAGCTGCCGTGCAAAATAGATATCAGTATCATCAGAAAAGACTACTACAACCTGAGATAAACCATATTTAGAAAGAGAGCGGATATCCTGTACATCAGGCAACCCGGCTAATTCTGATTCAATGGGAAATGTAACAGTTCTTTCAACCTCTTCAGGGGCTAATGCTCCAGTTTTGGTATTGACCATTACAGACACATTGGTAATATCCGGCACCGCGTCGATTGGTAGTTTGCCAATTGAATAAAATCCGGCAATGATAATTCCCACAGTAATGAGTATAACCCATAACCTGCCGGCAAGTGCTTTTTCTATCCAGGCAGATATCATTGTGCTATCTCCATTAGTAGATTATAATCATTTATAATAGTTGCTATCGCCGCCATATTACGCACCAGCTCCTTTTGTGTTGTGTATATGTGCTCTAATGTTTCATGAACCTGTACATCCAGCTCCAGATACGATTGCAAGGTTATTGTGCCTTTCTGAAACTGGTCATCAGCATAATACATTGATTGTTCCAGCTCATCTTCCATTGAAGGAGGAAATAATTGCAACAGATTGCGATAATAATCATAGTGTGCTACTGTTGTACGAATATCGCTTTCAATCATCTTTTCAACATACTGTGCATATAATTCTTCCTGCTTTGCCTTTGATTGCATGATGTCAACAGCATTCTGATTTTGATTATATATTGGAATAGGTATACTGATGCCTCCTGATATAGATTGTTCTTTTTCAGTTACTTTTTCATAATCATAACTAAATAATATACTGAAATCAGGATATCTATTCTTTTGTGCCAGTGAAATTTCTTTTAATGATGCCATCAGCAGTTCTTTTTGCTTTTTTACCATTAAACTTTCACTTTTTCCCCGTACAATCACATCATTGATATTAAATACTGGTGGATTTTCAATCCATTTGATAGCAACTTTCATTTCTGGCACATCCAATTGCGTGTATAATGTAAGTCGTGCAAATGTAACAGCCTGATCAGCTTTTATACGGTGTATCTCTGATTGCAACATTCGTATACTATTTTTTACAATTGCTATCTCAACTTTTTTTTGCGGCGATACCACTGGCCTTGCGGTCATGTATGTATTTAATATGTTTAAACGTTTTATACGTGAATTTATATGCAAAGACCTGAGCTGGCTTATAGCGTAATCGTAGCTTAAATTAATTACACTTGTAGCAATGAAGTATTTCATTTCTTCGTATGATAGTACCTCATAATTTTTTTTATACCTATATACTTCATCTATTAGCGATAGTTTACCGGGAAAATAAAGAGGCTGTGTAACAGCAATACCAGCAACACGCCCTTTCTGTGAATCAATAGATTTATTACCAATATAGGTAGATAACTCGGGATTTTTCCATTGTGTGGCATATTTGTGGAATGCATCAACTTCATCAATTTTTGCCTGTTGAGCCTTAAGCAACTCAAACGAATGCAATGCACTATCAATAAGCTGTTGTATAGAATATTGAGCTTGAGCATGTAATGAATGATTAATTATAACAATGCATAAAATAACTAAAAAAATTATTGTTGGTAGTTTTTGCATTTTTCTTACCTCACCAAAGAATGCAATAAAATTATTTGTAATATATAAAGGATTTTGTACACACAATCAAGATAAATATACATTTCAAAATTAATATTTTTTCACTAATTATTACTCAACATCTTTTCATAAATAATCTAGTATGCACCGCCAGAGTGCATACTATTCAATATTGTATTAATACACTATGTTTCACGAATAAGTTTTGATTTTTTCAAAATACCATAGATATTCCGGCTAATGAAAAAAATTCCCTGTAATTATTTTTAGCATAACAACATCCTGTTGCAATATCTAATGTGGTAGTTGTATTTATGTTATAAATTATTCCTGATGTAATTTTGTAGTACATGATATCATAATTACACTCTACAAAATTATCCAAGATAATACTAAAATGTGGTAACAAGGTATAATCAAACCCTAACCCAAACAAAGTAACATTATCCTTAAAATGCAATTCTAAACCTATCTGGGAATGGATTGCCAATCTGTTGTATTTTTTTGTAGCTATTGCGCTTACTCCAAAATAATCATCCGGAAATTCATAGCACACTTTAGTTGTAAGAATTCCTGCTTCTTCATTAACACCCAGAACATTAATCTTGGCAGCCAGTACTATTCCCTCCAGTCCTCTTGATTGGTTATCTATACAGTATGGTGTTTCAACTATCATTTCAGCCTTTCCCAATCCAATTCCATACAAAAAGGATATATAATTGTACCAGTATTTGTTCTGCTTGTTGCTTAGAAACCCAATCTCAATTTTATGCTCACCAGTTTCTCCCACACCCGCATCTTCAGTTGTAAATGGCCTGTATGCGTGCGCATCAATATGGTATAGAAGAAATAACATAATATATACTATCTTTCTTGCCATAATCTATACTCCTAATATTATTAGTTTTAACTAATTTTATATGACAAATATAATTTACATCGTTATTGTCAACAAAAATAATCAAGTCATCCCGTAATTTTTTTTTTACAGACATCATAGACGATAAACTCAGCAACCGTGGTTTAACGGAGATCCTGAATCCCAATGCAAGTGGAACCTTTGACAATGCTAATCAGAATTCAAAATAACCTTCAGTGATCTCATTTAGGGCTTGTACCGGAATCTACCCATAAAGTCATTATGCGTGACTCAAAACCCACTCTTACAAAGAGATACTGTCATAATGACAATTGACGCAATATGACGCAGTGTAAGATAGATCCTGAATTAATCCTGCATTATTGAAAGGAGCCTTATGTTGTGAAACCAGCGTGATATGAAGAATGACTACAGGATACGCCCGGGTAACAAAGTGGTATATATGAGAAACATGAGAATGCCAGTTATTATGCTAATTAAAATTAAATGCCCCATTTACCTCATGATTGTTGTAAGGTAACCGTCAAATAATCCAACCTTGAAAAAAGAAGGTGAGGCATTACATACGGATAAAGCGGGCTTTGTAGAGATTGCCTCGTAAAAACAATAACAACACACATAGCGCTTAAAATTATCATGCCGTGAATGTATATCCTTTTATAAGTGCAGGAAGAAATCTTGTCCGAATATATTGCACGCATTGTACAGGCACTTTTTTTAGGCAACAATGTGCACTTTTTCTTTTTAAAATGCTGGTGTGCATAGTACCATTGGTATATGCAGACAGGTTGCGCATATGGATATGTGGGTTTTAAGATAATCGATGTAAATTATACTATATGTGGCCCAATTGTTTGGCTTTTTTTATGATTTTTGGGTCTGGTCCCCAGAAAAATTTACAACATACTATACCATATACTCTATACACGCTAAATGTGTAGCCTGAGTACCGATAGTTATCGGTATAATCATCTTCTCCCATGCTATCAAGCACTGCTAAAAATTCATCCAGCACATTATCTAAACAAAACGCAATAATCTTAGCAAGCGACATCTTCCACAGCTTC
>CALEUQ010000048.1 GCA_937920495.1 uncultured bacterium
TGAAAAAACATTTTAAAAAATGGCTAAGTAACATACAGTAGATATTACAACGCGCCCGTAGCTCAGCAGTACGATAAAATGTTTGAAAAAACATTTTAAAAAATGGCTAAGTAACATACAGTAGATATTGCAACGCGCCCGTAGCTCAGCAGTACGATAAAATGTTTGAAAAACATTTTAAAATATGGCTAAGTAACATACAATTGATAGTACAACGCGCCCGTAGCTCAGCTGGATAGAGCGTCGGACTTCGAATCCGCAGGCCGCAGGTTCGACTCCTGCCGGGCGCGCATCACAGAGTGTATCTATTATGCATACACACGTCAGTGAATATGATATATTCCGTTATACCCCCGATGAATTGGACTTCTCCATAGATAATCCGTATTTACACGAAATATTACAGTACAAAAACACGCCACTGGATGAATACCAGTACTGGAACCTTCGTTATGAATTAATAAAAAAATATGCGTTTGCAATTCCAACGTTTACGGTGCTGTCTATTATACAGGAACTATCGCCCATAATAGAAATAGGTGCAGGTAATGGATACTGGGCATATATGCTCTCGCAAATGGGTGCTGATGTAGTAGCGTACGATAAATATCCGCCTGATGAAGCTTACTTTCCGTTTGTGAACCATTCTAACAATATATGGTTTGATGAACAGTGGTTTGATGTCCATAAAGGAGATGCCAGGGAAGCCGGGAATTATCCTAACCGCTCATTATTTCTATGCTGGCCAGAGCCTCAAAGCACCATGGCGTTAGATGCATTACTGGCTTATACACACGCAGGCGGCCATACTGTAGTATTTATTGGAGATATGATAGCTTGTGCCGAAAGCAGGTTTTATAATATGCTTGCCGGCTGTACGTTGAAGCTCAAAAAGCAGGTATGGGGCTATAAGTATTTTAACGAATTTATTGCAGTATATTATCTATAATTCCGCTAAATTTTTTCCCTCTTTTCGGAATTTTGGGAAATAAGATTATCAAATTTTCTTAATTTATACAATTTTCCCAAAATTACGGAATGAGCCATTTTTTTGATATATAATTATTACGTATAAATTGTAAAATAATTGTTGAATGAAATATTATAGGGAGTATAATATTCATAGTGTCCTGATAGTTATATTCGCATGCTACTGATATGATTGAAAAGCACCTGGAAGAATACCTTACGCCAACACGATGTATTGATAGCGATAGCCCCGAAGTTATTGACTATGCAAAGCGTATTGTTGGTAATGAAGCTGATCCTGCACAAAAGGCAATAAAGCTTTTTTTGGCCGTGCGTGATGATATTAAATATGATCCATATTCACCATTTTATAAACCTGAACATTATACTGGCAGGTTTGTACTTAAAAGAAAGCGTGGATACTGTGTTTCAAAAGCCTCGCTTTTATGTGCTTTGGGCCGTGCCTGTAATATACCTAGCAGGGTGGGTTTTGCAACAGTTAAAAATCATATTGCAACAAAGCAGCTTCTGGAAATATTGGGAAGTAATGTTTTTGTGTATCATGGCTTTACCGAGTTCTATTTAAATGGAAAATGGGTAAAAGCCACACCAGCCTTCAATAAGGAATTATGCCTGCTCCACAGAATATCTCCAATTGATTTTAATGGTGTGGATGACGCAATATTCCCCGAATATAACACTGAAAAAAAACAGTATATGGAATACGTAGAGTATCACGGCAGTTTTGCAGACATACCTGTTGAAACAATAATAAAAGCATGGAAAGAATGTTACGGGAAGGAACGGGTTGAGATGTGGATTACACTTTTTGAACAGGATCTTGCCAGCCGAAACTTTGAAACGGAAGAAATTGTAAAATAGCTTATGGACAATTCTTTTGATTATGAAATTTTACAATTCATTAATTGTGATTTTATTGTAACCGATAGTTCCTTACATATACTCCAATCTAATAATAAAGATGCAATACATAAAAGTATCGCTGATGTATTTCCGTATTCAATAATCATTGAAGATCTCAAAAATTGTTTTTGTAGTTCCAACAACTTCAAAGATAAAAATAAAATTATATTAGAATCTCCTGATCAAAATCTGCCGTACGAATTTTATGTACAAAAAATAGATCATGGTAATATACAAAAAGTACTGGTGCTTGGTAGGTTAAAAAATAATTTCCAGGATACCATACAAAAACTTTATCAAGATATATACAATATAAAAGTTTATGAAGATGATGCCGAGCACTTTGTGGATGTATTCAAATATATACTGGATACAGTTCTGATAGTAACAGGCATGGACTGTGGTGGAATATACGTTATTGATCCACTTAGCCAGCATTTAAAATTAACCTATGCTCAGGGTGTAAGTAAATCTTTTATTGAAAGAGTATCGTTGTATACTAAGGATAGCTGGAATTATCAAATGATTATGAAAGGTGTTCCTCAGTATATAGACTATGCCACAATGGGTTTATCTAATAATGATTTTAGAATACAGGAGGGGATTAAGGCCTTAGCAACTATACCAATAAAATTTCATAACTCAATAATTGGTGTTATTAACATTGGTTCACATAAAACAAATATAATACCTCATTACATAAAACCATTACTGGAGGTTATTAGCCATCAACTTGGAGTCATTATTGATAAATTTATGATGAGGAGTCTACTGGCACAATCAAATTTTGATAAAACAAATATTGCGACATTACATGATATTGTATTCCATGTGGATAAAGATACAATAATCAGGTATGTAAGTCCTAATATAGAAAATTTTATTGGATTTAAATCTTCAGAGATGATTGGCAAATCTTTTGTGGAATTTATATATCCTGAAGATTTGCCTGTGGTACTTGAAAGCTATGAAAGAGTAAAAATGAGAATAATTGAACCTCTTGAATATCGTTTAGTTACCAAAGATGGATCCTATCATTATATTTTAACTATATCTGAAGCGCATTACGATGAGGAGGGCAATTTTATTGGCCTTTCGGGTATTGGAACTGATATCCATGAAAAAAAATTAGCCCAAATAAAATTAAAGGAAAGTGAGGAAAAGTTTAAAACCTTAGCAAATTCTGTTTTAACAGCAATATTTATTATACAGGATGATATATTACAATGGATAAATCCCGCAACTGCCCAAATTCTTGAATACTCTGAAGAAGAAATTATTGGCAAGCCTTTTTATTATTTTGTATATCCCGATGATGTTGAGCAGGCCAGGATGCGTGCTGCTGCCCGTCAACGTGGAGAAGAAGTCATCAATAGATACGAAGCACGAATCACAACTAAGAATAATACGGTCAAATGGATTGATTTTAATGTAGCAACTATTCAATATAATGGGCGTATTGCAATATTAGGTTCAGCAACAGATGTGACTGATCGTAAAAAAATTGAAATTGATTTGAAAACGTCAGAAGAGAAATTTTATAAAGCATTTTATTCAAGCCCCATTCCAATGAGTATTAATACCTTCAAAGATGGAGTGTATCGTGAAGTAAATGATGCGGCATGCAAAACATTTGGGTATTTACCTCACGAAGCCATTGGGAAGTCAATTTTTGAATTAGATGTATTTGCTGACAAAGAAGAAGCGCAAAATTATATACGTGAGCTCAGGAAAAATAAAAAAGTAAAGGATTTCAACGTAACATTTAAAACTAAAAATGGATTGCTCAAAGATTGTATCATAAACTCTGATGTGTTCATTTCTTCAGGAGAACAATTGGTCATAAGTTCAATGGTTGATATTACTCAGATTAAACGAAATGAAAGGATTATATTTGAACAGTACAGGGAATTGAGGAAGATTAATGATGATTTAACTAAAACAAAAGAAGAATTGACACTTAGCAATATTCAATTATTTGAGGAAAAAGAGCGCTTTAACAGGATACTTGAATCAATCAACGATGCTGTTATTGTCACTGATAAGAAAGCCACAATACTTCTGGTGAACAATGCAACCTGTAATCTTTTACAGAAAAACTATAATGAGCTTATAGGCAAAGATGTTGCAACGTTACTTAATCTGGATTGCAAACAAAATGTTGATTTTACATTCGATACCATGGTTAAATTATTACAACAAAAATCAATTTCAACAGAATGCATTCTGAGTGTTGGTAATAATTCTTTTAACATTGAATTACATATCCTGCCATTAAAAGATCAGATGAATAGTGTTACAGGAACGATAGTTGTTTTGCGTGATGTCACACAAAAGAAGATCATTGAGGAACATATTGCACGCACCTCAAAACTGGAATCAGTTGGATTACTGGCAGCAGGCATTGCTCATGATTTTAATAATATACTTACGTCAATTGTAGGCAATCTTTCTATTGTAAAAAATAAAATGAATGAGTCATCAGAATTATATACTCACATTAAAGATGCTGAAAATGCATCATTCAAAGCAAAAGAGCTTACACAACAATTGCTTACATTTGCTAAAGGGGGCGCTCCGGTAAAGAAAGTTGCTTCATTGAGTAGTATGTTAAAAGAGATAGTTACCTTTGTATTGCGGGGTTCGGCAATAGAATGTAAGTTTATGATAGATGACAATCTCTATAATGTTGAAGTGGATGAAGGGCAAATAGCCCAGGTTATTCAGAACATAGCTATCAATGCACGGGAAGCTATGAATGACCATGGGATATTAAAAATATATGCCCTGAACGTACATGATGATGATCCCATTAAAGCTATAATTGGTAATGATAAGTATATTAAAATATCAATTGAAGATAGTGGGATTGGAATACCAGGTGGAAATATTGAAAAGATTTTTGATCCATATTTTACTACTAAACCACATGGTACAGGATTAGGATTGACAGTTGTTTATTCAATCATTAAGCAACACGGTGGCTATATATTTGTTGATTCACAACCGGGTAAGGGAAGTAAATTTGATATATATATAAAAGCAACTGAAAAAAATATTGAAAGAATACAAGACAAAAGTAATGAGTTATCTGTAATCGGGAAAGGTAAAGTACTGGTGCTTGAGGATGATGAGAATATTCAGTTTATATTGCAAACCATGCTTGAGGAATTGGGGTATGAAGTTGATATAGCCAGTGATGGCGATGAAGCGTATCAAAAATATTTGCTATCAAAAGAATCACAAGAGCAATATTCATTTGCCATTATGGATTTAACCATACCAGGCAAAAGGGGTGGTAAAGATACTATCGCACAAATTCGAAAAACAGATAAAGATTTTAAAGTAATAGTTTCCAGTGGATATTCAAATGATCCGGTTATGTCAAATTATCAAGATTATGGCTTTAATGGTGTATTGCCTAAACCATATCGTTTTGAAGAATTGAAACAAATCATTGCTGCAATTAGTCAATAAATTTAATTTTTCTATCACGATTTATTCCCCAAATAAGATTTGTGAACATACTACACATATTGAGTGTACTCAATTTTATTAACAAAATATTTTTAAGGAATTATTAGTGATT
>CALEUQ010000049.1 GCA_937920495.1 uncultured bacterium
TGTTCAGCGACTACAATCTTGAATATGAATTTAAGTTTGAAAAAGACGAGAACAAGTTGCCAAAGATGTCAAAAGAAAACAGTGACAGGGAAATCAAAGATCATTTTTGGTTTCCTGCCAAAACTCTATTAGAAAAATTGAAGAATACAGGGAAATACAAACAAGTAGTTAAAGAAATTATAGATACACACCAGATTACAGACGATTTAAAGAAAGACCATATTGAAGAAAATATTCTTTCTTTTTACGAGAATGTCTTAAACTCTGAAACTCTCGGTATTTCAAAAGTAGTTATCAATAAAAGTTTACCTGAGATTGAAAATCGTCAGAGAATTGTTGAACTCTTTAGACGACTAAATGATGGAGGGACAAGACTATCTTCGTTTGACCTTGTTGCTTCAATTCTTAAAGGTTTTTCCTGGGAGATGGAAGGTTTTTTGAGGGAAATGCTTGAAGGATATCAAGATATAGGACTTACACAAGATAATTTAATAAAGTTAATTTTTTTGCTGCAAGACAATCACAATAAAGAAATGGCTTCAATTGAGGCCACAGATGCAGAATTTGCAATTAAAAATAGCGAAAGAATTAAAGCAACTATTAAGGCACTTAAAGATTTCTTAGAATGTTCAAAAACACTTGATTATTACAAAGAAGGTAACCGTTCATTCGTTCCACTATTTTTCATTTCATATCATTTGTTTCATAAGGATATTGACAACAATGCTCTTATGAACTACTTCAACAATTACGAAACAGGTAATACCGACTTTCCATTGATGAAACGTTGGCTGTATCATTCTTTGATAAATGGAGTTTTTAGAAGCAAGGGTGCAGGTTGGATACCTTACAAAACTGGAATAAGGAAAATTTTAGAAGCAATCAAAACTCATAAAAACAAAGCATTTCCAATTGAAGAACTATTTCAAGTATACATTAATCACCCAATTACATTCACGACAACATATACAAGTAGCTATTTAGACCAACTTGACAGTTCATTTGTTTTTTACTTAATCTATGACAGAGTAAGGACTACAAGACCAAATGACGTTGACCATATAATGCCTAAAAATATACTTGAAAATAAAGGGGTTGACTGGGACAAAATTAATAGCATCAAGAATTTCCAACTTCTTGACAACGGAACAAATCGTGGTGTTAAAAATGGCAAACCGTTTAAAGAATGGGTTGAAAATCCTGAATATGTAAAGGACAAGCAAGCCTATGTGAAGCTTCACTTGATTCCGTCAGACGAAACACTTTGGACAGAAGATAAATTTGAAGATTTCATAGAAGCAAGAGGAAATCTAATTATAAAAAAGTTAGAAGAATATGTTAAATAATTCGCCCTTGCAACGATCCGCTAACAGCGGACATACGGTTCGGGCTTATGCCCTCACCCAAATTCGCCTTTGGCGAGCTTCGCATATTCCCAAACCATTATCTGACATTTTGAACACAATATTTGGAGGCAAAAAATGAGTTTATTAAGAAAAGTATTTTACTTACTGGCAGTAATATTTATTTATTTAACTTCACCAGTACATGCTCAATCAAATTTTTTTAACGATTTACGTCCAGGGCAGTATGTGTATTATACACAGACGATACCAAATTTCTCTTTAAATAAGCTTTTTGGGATAATGAAAGTTTCACAAACAGACTATTTTGTCAGAATAATTGATTATTCATCAGGTAAGACCTCTGCATTTTTAGGAACGTTTAAATCACCAGGTGATTTTGAAATTACAAAAATATATTCGAGTGATGACAAATTTCAAATAACATTACAAATAGCAGATTTCTTAAATATTATAGATGGATTTTATAATGTATCGAAAGATGTTAAGTTTGATAATGTTACAGATATAACAGTTCAAAATATTGATTTTATTCATTATGATGACGCTATTTTTAACATAAGTTTTAGTAAATATATTCCATATTATCATATTGTCAAAATGATTCATCAGAAAACAAAAAAAGAATATTTCAAACTTCATTCATTTGGGTTTAATAAATCAAGTGAAGTTAAATCTTTTTTTTCGGTACCAATCTCATTTCAACCAAAAAACGTAAGCAAAATTAAACTTACTAATCAAGCCAGGAAAAATGTTAATATATTTGATTATTCTATTCCTGTAGATTCTAATTGGTCAAAAGAATCATTAGGTAATACAGATGTATTACTAATTAAACAAGAAACTGCCCGTGATGCAATAATAATGATTGAAAAAATATCTAAAGAGGATAGACCACAATTAAGTTCAGAAAATCTTATTCATGTACTTATTAATTTTCAACCTTGTGTGATTGCTGATAGTATAACAATTAAAAAGAATGGAAGTATTACAGATGTATATTATGAAGTATGGTCTTATGAACTAAATCGAATTACAATTGCTAAAACAAAAATTATTGAAAATGATAATGATTTTTATACTATTACTTTGAATTCATTCAAAGATGTTTATACCAACAATAAAAAATACTTTGATGATATTTATCGTGGAATTAATAAGATAAAATAATTTAATTCAAAACGTCAGATAACTGAGTGCAAGCGCTCCGTTCCGTGCTCACTTCGTCGCTGCGCTCCCTGGGCTACGCCACATCTTGCCTCCGCTGCCCTTCGACAGAGCTCAGGAAACAGCTACGGCAAAACCCCGGGAACGTTAGGCGAACTTGCCCTTGAGATAGGAGATTAACAATAGATGTTAAAGGGATTAAAGATAAGTCATGTTTTCCAATTGATAATTGGAATAAAAAAGATAAAAATCATTTCTTAGTCTTCGTTTCTTTTCTTAAAAAGATTGGAGATCTTAATGTTGTCACTGATGTTTTTATTGTACCTTCATTAGAATTAGAACATGGGCATAAAGAGTTGGATGGAAAAACAATTATTTATAAAAATCCGAAAATATTTTAAATGCTTTGCAGGATCTTTTTGAAAATAGGTATTTTATGCCTGATGGTGCTGAATAATTATGATTGTATTAATAACTATTTTAGCTTCCGTTTTCAAAATCATATACTATTGTTCCTATTTTACTTTTTACAATATTCAATTGAGGTGTTTTCCCCTGGGCATACAATGCATACACTTCATCAAGAAGTTTTGCATCATTAATCACAATACTGTAATAGTACCAGTCTTTACATGCTTTTGCTGCGGCTATCACTTTGTCGTGTAAGCCGGGTGTGTTAGCCCTGCAGTTGAATGTTTTGCAGATAGCTCCCATAAAAAGACTTCGATAATCAAATGTTGTGCAGTATGGATATAGCAAACATCCTATTGTGCTATATGTAGTATCAGTGTATGCAACAAAAGGGCATTGCGTTGCATCAGGGTCCAGTGGGGGTAATGTTATGTGCGATAGTTCCTTATAACAGTCTTTCAGTGCGAAGGTACTATCACTGCGTTTAAAAAGAAACTTATGGAAACACTGCGTTCTTTCCCTGAATAATGCATCAATCTCTTGTAGGGATGCCTTGTAGTTGTGACTGCCACAACATAAGGCACAGGAAGCATTAAATCTTGGTTGACATGCGAAATTGTATGAGGTATACATAAGCCAATTTTTAAAGTTAATTTGCATGTTTTGCAATAGTAAGAAAAATATACCTCGTTATGTTAGCGCATGCAGTTATTATTTATTTTATTAATAACTTTTAAATAGGGTAAAGAAACTTGTTTTAATTCATTGAATTAGTATATTGTAATTCATATACTTGAGGAGGAAGTAGTATAATACATCTGTGTAATGTTGGGTGAGGTGAAATTCTTTTTCAGGAGATGATATAATGAAAGGCAATTATTTCACAACAACGTTTGGTCGCATATACTATCGCACAAAAGAATGTGATTCTAAAATTCACCTTGTATGCATACATGGTGCAGGTGGTGATTCGCGGTTATTCATTCCTTTGATGAATGAAGTAAAAAAAATGACAGTGCATGCGGTAGATCTTCCTGCACATGGCAGATCTAAAATCAATGAATGTTCATTGGAAGTGTATGTGCAGACAATGATGCAGTTTATACAATCGTTACAGGGCATTATCTTTGTGCTGGGCCATTCCATGGGGGGAGGCATTATTTTTGAACTTGTAAAAGCCGGGGCACCTGTGCAGGGCGCGTTGTTTTTAGCCACGGCCGATAGACTGCCTGTAAACCCTGTTGTATTTGAACTGCTTGAGAAAGATTTTGACAGTTTATGCCGTTTTGCGGTGGATTTAAGTTATGGTAGCCTGGACGAGACAATGCGCAGTACTGCAATTGAATATATGAAAAAGGCAGGGAATAGCATTTTAAAGAATGATTTTATGATCTGCAATAATTACAATTACGAAGAAGAAGCTAAAAGTTTTAAGACAACAGCTTGCTTTATAGCATGCAGAAAAGACAAAATGGTACCATTGGATTTAACCTATGCAACCTTTAAAAAAATGCCCAATGCCATGTTGCAGGTATTACCGTATAAAGGGCATATGCCGCATATTGAACAGGCAACGCAGGTGGCACGCTGCATAGAACAATTTGTTGAGCTATCGCTTTAAAAATTTTTACAAAACAATGTAAATTTTATGTGATAGTTATTAAAAATTAGTATATATTGATTTGTGTAATCATAGATGTTAGTTTGTTGATGTAATTTTTAAATTATATACAAAGGAGGTTGTTATGAGTATCAAGGTTGCTATCAACGGTTTTGGCCGTATTGGGCGAATGGTATTACGAATAATACTAAGTGACCCAAAATATGCTGATATTGATGTACGCTGCATTAACGATTTAACCGATGCCAAAACATTGGCTGTACTTTTCAAATATGATTCAGTGTTTGGCATTTTCAATGGTACGGTGGAGCATACCGATAATTCCATTATTGTGAATGGCAAAGAAATAAAGATCCTGGCTGAAAAAAATCCAGGCTCGCTGCCATGGAAGGCTGAAGGCATTGATGTGGTAGTGGAAGCAACCGGTAAATTCCGTGACCGTGACAAGGTAATGCCACATATTGATGCAGGTGCAAAGAAGGTAATTATCACCGCTCCCGCAAAGGGTGAGGATATTACCATAGTACTTGGTGTAAATGAAGATAAATATGATCCATCCAAACATCATATCATATCCAACGCTTCATGTACCACTAACTGCCTGGCACCGGTGGTTAAAGTAATCAACGATGCCTTTGGTGTTGAAAAAGGCGTAATGACAACGGTGCACGCATATACCAATGACCAGCGCTTGCTTGATCTGCCACATTCGGATTTGCGCAGAGCACGCGCAGCAGCACTGTCAATGATACCTACTACAACAGGTGCAGCAAAAGCGGTTGCTCTGGTACTGCCTGAATTAAAAGGCAAACTGGATGGGCTGGCAATACGTGTTCCCACACCTGATGTTTCGGTGGTTGATTTTGTATGTACTGTGAAAACCAGTACTACTGCTGAGGATGTCAACAAGACACTGCGTGAGGCGGCAAACGGCAAGCTTAAAGGTATTTTACAGGTTTGTGATGAAGAATTGGTTTCGATCGATTTTAAAGGCAACACCCATTCATCAATAGTTGATGCCCCATCTACTGCTGTTATGGGAGGCAACATGATTAAAATTTTAAGTTGGTATGACAATGAATGGGGATATTCCTGCCGCGTAGTTGATTTAATACAGTATTGCATGAAGTAGTACGCAATCACGCATATCTTTGCCGCCTTTGGTGGCAAAGATATGCGTAGTATGCCTTATTATATATATATATTATCAATAGTTTTGGGTAATACTAATCACCATAAATTTTTACCTCTTCCCGGAATTTATTGAGTAATCATTCCACCGCGAGCGTCCCCAAATAACATCATTTATGGCTACCTGTGATGATATAAAAAAGCACGGTTGCTGAGCTTGACGAAGCATGGTTGCTGAGCGTGTCGAAGCACGCCGTACATCCTGCGGCATGTCTATAGAACCATTTTTAACTATTGAGCGTTGCATTAAAATTAACAGTACCTGCATTTTTTCTTATTGTGTACAATTTTCTTAAAATTACGGAATGAGCCATTTTTTTATATCAAAACAAAACAAATAAAAAGAGTATATAACTACAATAGAGCAATTATGTTAATCTATTCCACTTTTGCCAGCCCAATAATAGTGCTATCGTAAACTTTCAAGTATCAATCGTATGATGTTTGCTATAAATGCGCCAAACAAATACCATAGAAACATCGAAAACAGTTTTGGGAGAATTTTTATTATGTACTGAATAGCTCTCTTTGCTGATCGTATAATAGAATGTATTACTGATATGCGTTGTGTTTCAATTGCTGAAGTTTGTTGAAACTCAAGCTGTGTATATATTGATGGGTAATGGGGTATTTGTTTTGAGGGATCGGCAAATATAATGTATGATAATTCTTCTTCAAGATTGCTTACAGTTATTGATGTATGTCTGCGTATAAATAATCTATATTTATGATCTATAGGTTCATACGCAACTGTCCAGTCATCTACATTTGATGCAATTTTTGATGTATAAGCCCTGCCATCATAATCGGATATTAATGCATATATATCATTGCCACACGAAAAGATAACGCAAAATCCATACTCTTTAATTACAACTTGAGTGTCTATTAGTGTTGCTTTGTTAATGGGATGCCGCACTATGATGTTAGATACTTTACGTTTATCAAAGTAAATGCTTTTTTCAGGTGTAACGGTATAAACCCGATCACCAATTATTACTTCTTTTTCGCGTAATTTTATGGGTATATATAATCCACTGCTGTGGCACAGAAAATGTTCATTGCCATACACTATATCGTCATTACAACGATACCGACGTGTGTGCATGCCATCAGTAATGTATATATAATTGTTGCATGCAATGCATAGATATAATTGACCAATATCATTATCACTGAACATCCATGCATGTGAGATTGTCCTGGGAAATGAATATCTTTTATATACTTTGAAATTAGGACGAATAATATATGCGGTATCAGAGCTGTATGCAGCAAACCAATTAAATTGTGGATGGCACGCTAATGTAGTGGCGCTGTCAACAGTGCAATAAAACGGCGTTTTGTGAAGTGCAATATACTTGTTTTCAGAAAGATAATAGATACCCCGTGATGATACAAATGCATCATTGACTGTGCCGGAATTAATAATTACAGTATCATTTTTGTAGAGGCATCCGTGGTATACAAAATATATGGATCCATTATAATATTGCATACTGTTATCTATACTTTACTGCAAGTGTGAATTATTGGGATTTCTTTTATGGTTACGGGTTTAAATAATTCTAAAGGTACTTCACATTGTTGTACAGGTGAATAATTATTAGCAACATACGTTTTGGTGGATCTGCAA
Organism: uncultured bacterium; assembly: GCA_937920495.1. Lineage (GTDB taxonomy): Bacteria > Spirochaetota > UBA4802 > UBA4802 > UB4802 > UBA4802. The sequence goes on from CALEUQ010000049.1 coordinate 7,391, forward strand.
TTCAGGTATATCCTGATGAGCTTGGCGACAATATATTCGCATAGCACAATGCATATAATGGATACAGAGATTAGTAGTATCACACCAATCCCAATAATAAAATATGTGTCATTGTGATGTGTCATAAAGATTTTTTTTACTAAATTGTTAATTAATTGTAGTAGATCCATAGATTGTTCTCCTTTAATGCAAATTATGGTGTATAGCATAAAAATTTTCTTTACAATAACCGTGATGCATCTATACTACGTATAAAGCAGTGACATATAATGTCCCTTGTGGAAAATTTTTATTTTTTTAGTACTTTCTTTTTATTGGGAATATACATCCAAAAATACTACATACTATTACATAACAAAGGTACGCTATGAATGCACAACGTAAGCAAATATTTGCCGGTAACTGGAAGATGTACACCACCAAAACTGAAGCAGTGAACCTGACTATCGGTATAGCCGAAGGTATTTCAAAAACTGAAAGAGAGATCGTACTGTTTCCCCCATCGGTGTACGTAACCTGTGTTATAACTGCCTGTGAAGGTACCCCGCTTAAGGTTGGTTTTCAGAATATGTACTATGAAAGGGAAGGTGCTTTTACCGGAGAACTATCGCCCATAATGATAAACGATGTGGGAGCACATTACGTACTTCTGGGCCATTCTGAGCGCAGGCATATCTTTGGTGAAACTGATGATCTCATACACAAAAAAGTGGTGGCGGCGATAGCTCATAATATTACTCCAATGCTGTGTGTAGGGGAACTTTTAGAAGAACGTGAAGCTGGAAAATCAGAATCAACCGTTGAAATGCAGATAGTTAAAGGCTTTGAAGGGTTGAGTGCGGAAGATGCGCGTAAGGTGGTTATTGCCTATGAGCCGGTATGGGCCATTGGGACAGGCAAAGTTGCAACGCCACAGATAGCAGAGTCAATGCATGCTTTTATTAGAAAAACCGTGCAAAAGCTGTATAATGACACTGTGGCACAGAGCATACCAATTTTATATGGTGGTTCGGTAAAACCTGATAATATTGCCGGGCTATACGCAATGCCTGATATTGATGGTGTACTGGTTGGTGGCGCAAGCCTTAAAGTGCAATCTTTTCTTGACATAATAAATGTGACATTGTAACAAGGCATAAATAACAGCATTTTAAAAATTTAATTACTATGTAAAATAAAGGTGCAGTATGAGTATACTTATTTCAATAGGAACAGTATTGTTTGTAATATTGTCAATACTGCTCATCATCATAATCTTGCTTCAGTCGGACAAAAGCGCCGGGATGGGGATTTTAGGCGGATCAAGTAACACAGCGTTTGGTTCTTCAACTGCAGATATTATTACCAAAATTACTACTGTCATGGTTGCGCTTTTTATGATAGGGTCACTAGGACTTTCGGTTGTGGAATCGTACAGGGCACGCAGCCTTGAAAAGGACCTTTTGAAAGAAGAAAAATCCAGCGGTGTACTTGAACAAAAGGCGGAAGAAAAGCCACAAGCACAGCCCCAGCAGCCAAAATAAATTGTGAATGTATATCCTTTGTAGTATATTGCTATAAATATCTTAAACCAATGGAGGAAGTTATGGCAAAAGAAGTGTATGTTGATCAGAGCGAATGTACAGGGTGTGAGCTTTGCGTTGACACATTGCCGGAGGTTTTTGAAATGACACCTGATGGCGTAAGCAAAGTGAAAAATTCTAGCGGCGCATCAGAGGACAAAATTCAGGAAGTTATCGATAGCTGCCCTGCTGAATGTATACACTGGAAAGATTGAGTAGTATATATAAATTATCTTCATATTGAAAAAAAGGCATATTAGTACAATATGCCTTTCCAAGTTTGTAGCGGTAAGGGTTGAATAATTACTGAGAACGTAAAGGAGTAATCGTAACGATGGGAAGAAATTATTTATTTACATCTGAATCTGTTTCGGAAGGGCATCCTGATAAGGTTGCAGACCAGATCTCGGATGCAATCTTAGATGAGCATATAAAAGGCGATCCGTACTCACGTGTTGCCTGTGAAACGCTGGTAACCACCAACCGTGTTGTTATCTCAGGTGAGATTACATCATCGGTTACTGTCGACTATGAAGCGGTAGCACGTAAAGTAATAGCAGAGATTGGCTATACATCCCCGGAAATTGGCTTTGATGCAGAAAACTGTATTGTGGAAGTCTTTGTTCATCCACAGTCGCCTGATATTTCGCAAGGTGTTACTGAAGGTCAGGGGCTTTTTAAGGAGCAGGGTGCGGGCGATCAGGGGATGATGTTTGGATACGCTGTTGCCGAAACGGATGAACTTATGCCAATGCCAATTTTGTATGCTCACCGTCTTGTGAAGCGGTTAGCTGAAATCCGCAAAAAGGGCGAGGTAAATTTCTTGCGCCCTGACGGGAAGTCGCAGGTTACTGTTGAATATGAAAACGATAAGCCAAAACGTATAAGCGCCATTGTCATCTCAACTCAGCATGATGGTGCGGTAACATTGCCAACACTGGAAGAAATGGTTCGCGAACTTGTCATAAAGAAGGTTATTCCTGCACATCTGTGGGACAGTAACACTAAGGTTTATGTCAATCCCACAGGCCGTTTTGAGGTAGGCGGTCCCCACGGTGATACCGGTTTAACGGGAAGAAAGATTATTGTCGATAGTTACGGTGGAATGGGCAGGCATGGTGGCGGCGCATTTTCAGGCAAAGATCCATCAAAAGTGGACCGCTCTGCAGCATACATGGGCCGATACATTGCAAAGAATATTGTGGCCGCAGGACTTGCGTACCGATGCGAACTGCAGGTTGCGTATGCTATTGGTGTTGCTGATCCCGTATCGGTGATGGTGGATACATTTGGCACAAATACTATCCCTGAAGAAGAGATTGAGAAAAGGATAAAAAATGTATTTAACCTGAAACCAAAATCCATAATTCAGACACTTGATTTGCTTAAGCCCAAATATAAGGCCACGGCAGCGTATGGGCATTTTGGCCGCAATGAACCAGGCTTTACCTGGGAAGAGACAAAGGTGGCAGCGCAGCTGCGGTAGGGTCTAAACGTAATTTATACTTAATTAAGTTTTGAAAGGAATGCACAGATGCATTCCTTTTTTTATAATTTTTATAAAACCTAAATTGTATTGACTTAAAACCACACTATAGAAATAATCAACCTTCGTTACTGCAGCAACAAGCTTTCTATACATATATTTCTATTTTCATACGATATGGGGTCTTATGCGGCTTTATACTATTATACCAAAAACTATTTTCATAGCTATATGCGTTAGTTTTGCTCAGTTGATTTTTGCTCAGGCAGCACAGAATGCTGATACACAGAGCTATCGCAACATGAATATTGATATGCAGGTAGTATATGGGCAATACAATGATATGCTTTCAACCGTTAACCTTTCGCAAGAACAGGAAGGCTTTGTATACCTTCTTAGAACATATCTGAAAAAGTCAAATGATTATGGATATAAAGATGACATTTTTAAAAATACCAGCTACTATCAGAACCGCATTGGATTTACCGGGAATGTAACAGCTTCAGAAACCTGGAAATCTATTTTTGATATTAATGTCCACAATGATTCATACGGTATGGCAGCAAATCCTGTATTCAGCCGTGAGGAAAAAGACAATGTCATTCTGGACTGGAAAAATATAGTAAAGTACAGCCCATCATTTGAGATGTTCTATGTGATTGGAGGTGCTCAGTATTACCATCGATTAACCGGCACAACCACAGATGGGGACGAAAGCCGTGTGTATCAGGGGCATGGGCAGATTGGCGGGGAGTATATCTGGTCCGCTTCCAACAGGTTTAAGTATTCATCAACGTTTTATGGCTATAAGTACGAAAAATATAAAAATGATTTTTTTTGTAACAATGAGGTAGTTGATGACTTTAATATAACAAAGGATGTGGGGGTAACGATAGGTCTGAATGCTGATTTTAACAGGGATGACCACTGGCTTTTAGGACCGATTATAGGAGCAAGTTACAAAGGGTTTACCAATTCCAGCATAGTGTTCCAGTACAGTTACTTTATGCAGCCATTCAAGCCGGAGGAATTGTATCTACAGCAAAAATTTATTGCGCCAATGTATAACCTTGAGCCGGCACGTATACACAGTGGGTATGTTAAAATTGATTACAAAATGAACAGTTTCTTAAACATGCAGTTACTTTCACAAACAGAATACAGTAATAATTTCTATAACTATGTAACAGTTCCCGGTGATGTGTTAACCGCCACAGGTATAAAGTCATGGGTTTTTACAAACAGTATTAATCTGGTAATGAATATTGTGCCAAAAGTACTAAATGTTGATGCACAATATACCTATTCGTACTATCATGCTCGTGAACATATAACGTACAGACCACAGCATCTTTTGGCAATGGCTGTTGTCTATAACGGGGTAAAGTGGAAAATCAATCTATCGCATGATATTGCAAGTTCAGTGTACACATCGCCGCAGGATGATACAAAACTTACATCACGTGTGGTTGGTTATCTGGATTTACAGAGAAAAATGCTTGAAGGCTTTTTTGCATATTTTAGAGTTGAAAATTTGTATAACAATCGCTATTATCTGCGCGAAAATTATCCGGAATCAGGTATCAAGGGTTTATTTGGTATACGGATATTATTATAGGCGATAGTTACAAGTATTACACAACAGGATGAAATGATATGCACAGCGGTACACTTATTGGCGTGTTTGATGCTGTCCCTACATGGGTTATGCTTTTACCTATTTTTATATGTTCGGTGATAGCTGTTGCGGCTATTGTCGAAAGAATTATCTTTTATAGAAGAATTAATGCTGATTATGCACTACTTTTAAGCAGTGTACACAAAGAGTGCAGTGCCAACAATATCCCGCAGGCATTGATGCTCTTAAAAAAAGTACCGGGTCCCATAAGCGAGCTTGTCTATAATGCACTAACCTTTGCCAGTACACACAAGGAACGAGAAGGACTTATAGCCGAACACATATATGCTGCCCAGAAGGCAATTGAAAAGCATGTTGGTATTATAGCTACTATCGCCACCATAGCCCCTATGTTTGGTCTTTTGGGGACAGTTACCGGGATGATGAAATCATTCAGTGCCCTGTCAAAAGTTGGAAATGTGGCTCAGGACCTTCTTGCGTATGGGATTGCCGAAGCACTCATCACAACGGCATTGGGCTTGCTGGTGGCAATACCATCATGGATTTTTTATAATTATCTGGTAAGCCGTGTTGAACGCTATACTAAAGATTTAGAATATGTTGCCAATGCGCTTTTAGATTTCCCATTATGTTCAATAGAACAACAGAAGAAGTAATAGTAAATTACTGCCACAACATAATATTGGAATATAGCGTTGAAGATATGGATACTGAAGGGCTGAAACATACAATAAAAGTTAAAAGTAAGTTGGGTTACAGGTCATTAATTGACATCACGTCGCTGGTTGATATGACATTTCTGCTGGTAGCATTTTTTATGGTGACATCCAGTTTTGGTTCATTGTCATCAATTACCGTACATCTGCCAAAAGCGGTGCAGTCAGGACAGATGCAACATGCCAGCATGGTTATAAGCATAAATGAAAAAAATGAGGTATTTATAAATGACGTAAAATACCCTTTTGGAGATTTGTTACAGGAATTCAGGAAACGAAAAGAGGGAGTTAAAGACAAGGTGGTTATTATTCGCGGTGACAGGGATGCAAATTATGAAACTATCATTACCGTTATGGATCTGCTCAATCAGGCAGGTATACCACGATTTACGTTAGCTACGGTCAGACCCAGGTGAATACTGGTGTATACGGTATGAAGAGCAATTTCTGTGGTGAAAATTGAATAAAGGAACTGGACAGGATGAAGAAAGCAGAGATTTTTATTTTAATAATTGTTATTATCGCAATATTTAACGGCGGCTTTGGACAGCCATCAAAATATGAAGGGAAGATCGTTAAAAAGATAGAGTTTTCAGGGCTTTTTGATGTTGATGAAGAAGACCTTCTGGATGTGATGACTACTGAGGTTGGCTATCCGCTCAGAGCTGTAGAAGTGCGTGAGGATATAAAGAAAATTTTTAAGACCGGGAAGTTTGAAAATATTATTGTTGAAACTGAGGAGTATCAGGATGGTGTTGCCGTTCGTTTTGTGTGCACTGAGCGCCCGGTAGTTAATAAAATAATATTTAAAGGCGTTGAGGAGGTAAGCGAAACAACCTTAAAAGAAGAATTGCCCATTAAAGAAGGTGATGTATACCGCAAAGACAAAGTTGAAATAGCCCTTGCTAAAATTCGTAATAAATATGATACCGAAGGCCTATTCAACGCAATAGTAACATACAAGGTTGAAGCAGTTAAAGACGAGAAAAATGCTGTTAATGTCATATTCATTGTGGATGAAGGGGAGGATATTAAAGTACAGAAAATAGCCATAGTTGGTAATACGTTAGTGCCTTTACGCACATTAAAAGGGCTATTGCAGACTGAAGAGGAAGGGCTTTTTGCCGACGCAAAATTCAACAAAGCCACATACGAGGATGATAAGGCAAAAATACTGGCGTATTATCGTGAATTGGGATATCTGGATGCTGATATTGTAGAGGATACTGTGGAGTATAAGTGGCTGGATCCGGAAACACAGGAGAAGCGTGGTATATATATCACAATAAAATTGCGCGAAGGTGAGCGCTATTATTTTGATGGGTATGAAGTGTCAGGCAATGAGGTCTTTACCACTGAGGAAATCACATCGCAGTTTGAACAAACCAAAATTGGTGAACCATTTAATGATACCTTATACCAGAAAGACCGTCAGATGATAAGCTTTACCTATGCAACAAAAGGGTATATCTTTGCGCGCATAATCCCTGAACGCAAAATTACCGAACGTGAAGTGGATGTAGATGGAAAAAAAGAAAAAAGAAAGTACATCTTTACCCATTTTCATATTAAGGAAGGCTCACAGGCATATATTGAGAATATTATAATAAAAGGAAATCAGAAAACAAAGGATAAGGTTATACGGCGGGAGCTTGTGGTGTATGAGGGTGAGCTTTTCAATTCATATAAGATGCAGCTTTCACGTGAGAGGGTGTATAATTTAGGCTTCTTTAAAGAAGTTAACTTTGATGTACGGCCTGGCTCAAAAGAAGGCTACATGAACCTTATTGTGGATGTGGTGGAACAGCCTTCCGGTACTATCTCGCTTGGCGGCGGCTGGGGTTCCATGACAGGTTTTTCCATCTTTGCCGATGTTGCTGAAAATAACCTTTTTGGCAATGGTCAGCGTGTTTCATTGCGCTTTGAGTATGGTCCTTTACGAAATTCTATTACACTTGGGTTTAACGAGCCATGGCTTTTTGATAAGCCAATTGGACTTAACCTGTCTGTATTTTATATGCTATCAACTATCGAACAGAGCTCAATATTTACAAATTCCAATCAAAAGGCCAGTCACCAGACTCAACAGTACGGCTATTCAATAGGATTGAATTACAGGTTCTGGTATTACTATGGTATTGGCTCAGTGTGGTACCATGCCATGAAAGAGGTCATAAATGCTTCCGGCAACAGCACCGATACGGTATTCCTGGAACAGGCTCAAGGGTTACAGGAAAAACGTAAACTTACATTATATGCGTACCGTGATTCAAAGGACAATTACTTAAATCCAACGCGTGGATGGCGTGCCGAATTTTCTGCATCATTTACCGGTGGCTATCTCATCCGTGGTGATGATCACTGGGTGCAGTATTCGCCTGATCTGTACTGGTATTTTTCGCCATTCCATTTGCCTTTCCTGAAGACACATCCCTGTGTGATTGAGTTGCGATTTAACGGAACGTTCATAACACCACCATGGTTTAAGAATAAAATGTATGATGTGCAGGATCCCGATAAAAATCCATGGCTTGAATCGGAAGACCGGCTCTACATTGGTGGGCCTGAGACATTGCGCGGCTGGGAGATCTTGGATTTTGATTTTCCAGATTCCTGGCGGTATGGGTTGTTCCACCGAATATTGTATGGTGCAGAGTTTAGAATACCAATTCATCCCACATTCCTGTGGTTTGTATTTTTCTTTGATGCGGGGTCAGTGTGGACCGATAGTTTCTGGGAAAAAAGCCTGGAGCAATCAACACAGGATATTATTAAGGAAGACAAAGCCAAGGGATTGGTGTATGATATCAAGGATATAAATAAGATTGACTATATGTCGTATTTTAAATATTCGTACGGGTTTGGTTTTAAGATACAGATACCAATGATGCCACTCAGATTCTGGTTTGGCCGCAAGTTAGCCTGGGTTGGCAGTGATGAAGGATACTTTAAACCATTAAGCGGCTTCCAGTTCCAGTTTGGCATTGGAGATATGCGATTTTGATAATGAAGCGAAATGTTTTTATAGTATTGTGTGTGCTTGTTGTGTCATGCCACACACCATCCAGGGATGATGGCATGGCAATCAGGTATGTGCAGTTGCCAGTATTGTATAATTACATGATTCAGACATCGCCTGATGCCCTATCATTGCAAAAGCGCTATAATGAATTAAAGGCGCAGCTTGACGCATTAACTGCAGATGATAACCAGAGAAAAGAGTTGGCCGCAATGCTTCAATCTATTGCAGACCAGATGGATAAGCAAAAAAAAGTATTTTTAACGGATATTCAGCATGCGATAGCATCTGTAGCAAAACGTAATGGTTATCACATAGTCCTTGGTGGCGGCGACACCGTTGTGTATGCTCAGGAT
>CALEUQ010000050.1 GCA_937920495.1 uncultured bacterium
ACCATTCTGACTACCGGGTTTTTTCTGAGTCGTCCGTTCCAAAATTCGCCGTTGCATCCTGGTCAGTCCGTCACTTGATGGAGGCTTGTTGCTGTTGTGACTGTCCTTGTTCAATCGACGTTCCAGCTCGGCGATCCTTGCAAATAGTTTTTCTATTAAATCAAGTATCGCTTCAGGGTCCTGTTTTAGCAGTTTTCGTAATACATCGCGGTTCATGTGACATAATGTAACATATGCTGTTAAAATTAATAGCCTTTTTTTATTATTCTTGAAAAAAATTTTTTTGCTGAATAGTTACGAAAAAAGAATGTTTGCTATAATTCTAGACAGGGTACGATTCTTTTTCTAGAATTTTTATATTTATTATACTCTAATACATAAAATTATAAAAAATCTTGTATTATATATAAAGTAAATGATACAAATGCTACGCGATATTTTACTTCCCCAAAAGCGCAAACTAGAAGTAAAGTTTTGAAGAGCGGTATATTAAACGAGAAGTAGATTATAACAAATTTAACAATGATCTCATAAAAATTATCATAAGTTCCCATACAGCCTGTTAATTGTTTTAAAATTTATCCCATTACAAAAATGGCTTGAATCAAGGTGAAAAAAAATTAATCCATTTGTATTTGATAAAAAACTATAATTAGTTTCAACACACATATAAAATCATAAAAAGATAATATACCATTTATAAAAATTATGAAGAGTTGCTGGAAATAAGCAGAATAAGTATATAATTTTGAATTCCAGAGAAATGTATATTTAAACTTGATTTTTTTACTATATGAATATAAAAAGATATCAATTCTATATTCAGAATTAAAAATCTAATTTGATAATATGAATATTGAACTTTTGACAAAACAAATAATTGAGAGGCTTAAGCCATTAAATCCATATAAGGTTATTTTATTTGGTAGCTATGCTTTGGGTAATCAGAATCAGGATAGTGATATAGATCTCTATGTGGTAACAAATGATGATTATATTCCATCGGATTATAAGCAGAGCTGGGAAATAAAAGGAAAAGTTTATAAAGCACTTCAGGACATACGATTGGAGGTCCCAATAGACGTCATAGTCCATACAAAAATAATGTATAATGAATTCCAACAACGTGGTAGTTCATTTGCAAAAGATATTTTGACTAAAGGTGTTATTATATATGGACAGGAATAAAAGGTTATTGGCGGAGGAATGGCTTAAGTCAGCATACTATGATATTAAAGCAATAGAAGAAATGATACATAATCCTGAACTCTCACATATCACAGTATTTCATGCGCAACAATGTGTAGAGAAATCATTAAAAGGGGCTATTGAATTATTAAATATTCCAGTACCAAAAATACATTCTACAGCAAAACTATACGGAATGATTAAAGATAAAAATATTATAAATATCGATGTTGATATTTTGGATAAACTAGATGACATATACATTGATGCTAGATATCCAGGAGCGTTAGGATTGATGCCGTATGGTAAACCAACAAAAGAAGATGCAGAATTGTTTTATTCCTATGCTAAGGATCTATATGAAAAAATAAAACAAATAGTCGGATGTTGAGAGTACCCCCACCTCACACAAAAATTTTCTTGCATATATTTGCTATTTATAATCACATTGGTATATAATTCTATAATGCCATTGCATACAAAAAATATTACACAGGAGTATTACTATGACCATCATAACAGATGTTCACGCACGCGAAATTTTGGATTCACGGGGCAATCCTACAATAGAGGTTGAAGTTGAGCTGTCCTCAGGGATTGTTGGCAGGTTTGCCGTACCATCAGGTGCATCAACCGGCGAAAACGAAGCAATAGAGCTACGTGATGGCGATAAATCTCGCTACAACGGCAAAGGAGTGCTAAAAGCTGTACAGAACGTAAATGAAATAATATCCGGAGCTGTTGTGGAAATGGATGCCATGCGTCAGATAGAAATAGACAAAACACTTATTGAACTTGATGGTACACCAAACAAAGCAAAGCTGGGGGCCAATGCCATCTTAGGTGTATCTATGGCATGCGCAAAGGCAGTTGCTGAAACATTTGGTATGCCACTATATCAGTATATCGGCGGAGTGGGGGCATGCGAGCTTCCGGTACCAATGATGAATATATTAAATGGCGGAAAGCACGCCGACAACAATGTGGACATACAGGAATTCATGATAGTACCCGTTGGTGCCGATAGTTTCCGTGAAGCATTGCGCATGGGAGTTGAAACATTCCACGCATTACGAAAAGTCTTATCAAAGAAAGGCTACAACACAGGGGTGGGCGATGAAGGTGGCTTTGCACCAAATTTAAAATCCAACGCCGAAGCCTTTGAAGTAATCCTTGAGGCAATAAAAGAAGCAGGGTACAAAGCTGGTCAGGATATTTATCTGGCAATTGATTCAGCAGCAAGTGAGTTCTATAAAAATGGCAAGTATATTATGGCAGCAGAAGCCAGGCCAGAAAAGTCGTCTGAAGAAATAGTACAGGTATATGTTGATTGGATTAATAAATATCCAATCATATCAATAGAAGATGGGATGGCCGAGGACGACTGGGATGGCTGGAAGCTATTAACCGATAAATGCAAGGATAAAGTACAGCTGGTTGCTGATGATATATTTGTTACCAATACTGAGATCATCAAGAAGGGTATAGAAAAAGGGATAGCCAATTCAGTGTTGATTAAACTCAATCAGATAGGAACATTGACCGAAACTATAGAAGCAATTGAAATGACAAAACGGGCCGGATACACTGCTGTTGTATCCCACCGCTCGGGTGAAACTGAAGACCCGGCAATTGCCGATCTGGCAGTTGCAATGAACACTGGTTTTATAAAGACTGGTTCTGCATCACGTACGGACCGCCTTGCAAAATACAATCAGTTACTCAGGATAGAAGAGCAGTTAGGAACAGCTGCAAAATTTAATGGTAAAAAGGTGTTTTATTCAATTGGCAAGCCGTAACAATAAATTTATAATTTTTCTTGTTGCATTCATCCTCTTCAGTGTGTATGCGTTTGTATTTAGCGACAGTGGCATGCTGGAGAGGATGAAGCTTAAAAAAGAGATTGCATATATACAGCTTCAAATACTACAGAAGCAGGCAGAAATACAGAAGTTTAAACACATGACAGGTAAAAGCAATCTTGATACACTGCTGCTCAAAGAGTGTATTAATGCGGGCTATATACCTCAGGGTGCAAAAGTATTTGAGTTTCAGGATAAACACACCCAACACACACAAATACAAAACACAGAAACACCCGGCACAGAAAAATTCAGTCACTATATATATTATGGCAGGATTCTGTGGGTTATTTTTTCTGTGTTGATTATTACAGGAATGTTGCTATATTATAAAAACAGAAATGTGTAATTGTTAAAAAACGTATGATACCACACATGCACACTCTTACACCGCGCGATGAGCAGGTTTTGCGCTGGCAACTTAAAGGCACTACTGATGCTGTTGATGGAATATTTGAAAAGTGCGATTTTGGATTTCCCCAGATTGTATTATTAAAGCCTGCACATGGAGATACTGTTGATTACCAGTCATTGTCCAATATAGTATGGCTAACCTGCCCATATCTAAATGATGAAATCCATGAGCTTGAAAATAAAGGATATATTGCAAAGATAGAAAAATTCATTAACACAGATGAAGTATTAAAACGAGAGATGCTCAAAGCACATGCCCAATTTTATTTTTTTAGAAAGAGTATATATGAAAAATATCTTAAAAATGAAATTGATGAAGATCACATCAATGTATTGAAACGGGGAATTGGTGGCATGCAGGAACCAGTACATATAAAATGCTTGCATTTGCATTATGCGCATTATAGAATATGTCAAGATAATATAGCAGGAAGGATTGTGTATCATTTATTACAGCAAAAGGTAAATTGCGATGATGCAATTTGTAGAGTCGCCCTACAAAAATGATGATGTCATCATTGTTAAAAAATTAAAAAAAGATGGTAGTGTAGATGTTGATATACTCCACAGGATTATAGATGTATTACAAAAAAATGGCATTGTTATCCTTCCTGTCGATTCGCAATATGAAATAGTTGGTATTGCTAATACTGTTGTAGAGCACAAGCTTAAGGCACTCATTAAATCAAAAACAAAAAAATTTGTGCGCCTCATAGCTTCATTTAAAATGCTTGAGTCGCTTGCCACAGTTACAAAATTCCAGTACGATTTTTTCCACCGTATATGGCCAGGCGAGGTGACCGCAATTGTGCCCTGTAAAGAAAATATATCGCAGGAGATTGCGCTGCGTTTTCCAAAAGCAAAATTTGTACATGAGATTATTGAAGCAATAGGCCAGCCTCTGTTTGCCACAAATATCCTCAGACTAACAAAAGGATCAAATAAGCACTCTGACATTATTCGGGTATTTGGAAAAAAAGTTGATGCCATTGTCATCATTGAGGAATTGTGTAAAAGGCATCCCCGACCAACACTGATAAGCCTCTTCAATGGCAAACTCAAAATACTCAGGGAAGGCAAGATCTCTTCTGAAGAGATTCAGTCATACTACTATTTAGGCAGTTGCGACGAGGATGTGTAATTAGATAGGTTTATGTACATCAACATGCTTTAAATATATATAACTATCGCCAAATAACCTAACCCTACCATACATTGGCAATGAATATCCTTCTGGTACCTGTGCCATCCGCTGCAGGACGTTTGTACGTGCACCTAATTTTTTCCCGATAGTATCATAAAAGTAGCCATATAGCGTATTCTGGTAACTGACAAGCAATACTGTTGATGAAGGCTGTTCATCAAGCCTGAGGGGGTCACGCACTGTGATTGTTGTATTGTTGAATGTTGCCTGATAGTAATTCTGGGAAATGGGCTTCAGGTTGGGGAGGTTGATAGTGTTTTGTAGCATCACGCTTTCAAAAAGAACAACAAACCCTATATCATTGCGTTTGAACGTTATCCATTTGTATGGGAGGTTATGTATATCATCTTCCACAATTTTTTTTGTGTGCGATAGTTCTTCGTATAACGCCTTTTGCCGGGTCATATCAGGAAAATGTTGTAACGCTTCTTCCTGCAATGCAAGAATCTTTGAATGAATATAGTACAGCGCAGAAAGCTGAATTTCAGAATTTGTTACCTGCTGATATTTATCAATTAATGCTTTTAACTTGATGCAGTATGCATAGCCGCCCAGCGACGTGAAATGCGAATACACTTTTATAAGCAGATTGACTTCTGTTTCCAGTTGCTCAAAACACTCTTTCACAGAGATATGTTCTTTTTCCAGTTTTAAGATAAGCTGTTCAATTTTTTTGTTTATTTCATTAATATATTGAATGTTGTTTTCAAGGTATGTGCGATATGCCAGCAGTTCGTTTTGTGTAGTTTTACTATCCATACAGGCTTATGTGCTTTTTGATTTTTTCTGCATTTCTTCAAACTTTTGTTTCAGAAGCTGACCAAACGCAGAAGAACCCTGACTTTGCTGACCTGCCATAAATTTTTGATATGACAATCGTTCCTCTATTTCCTGCGCCTTTTTTTCTGAAGCAATACAACGCTTATCATTTGCATTCACGGTTATTACTGCCACTTTAATGACTGCACCCACCTGATACGATTTGACAATATCAGCAGTGCGATCTATTGCGCACTGATCTTTTGGCACAAACGCTCGCATCTGGTTTGGCAATACAACCACAAGCCCTCTGTCGGTGATCTCTTCAATAGATGCAGTGTGTAGTGAATCACGCAGTGTTTCAGTTGCTGTAAGCCAGGGATTTTCTTCACCGGTCACAAGTTCTAATGCTATCTTTTTATTAGCATGGTCAATATCAATAATTTTAACCTGTACGCTATCGCCCTCATTGCATACTTCATGCGGGTTATGAATCTTTTTGGTATAGCTCATGCGTGAAAGTGGGATAAACCCTTCAAGGCCTTCTGTAAGCTCAACAAATGCACCACTTTTAATTATTTTGGCGATAGTTCCTGTATAAGTTCCACCAACTTCAAACTGATTAATGTAATACCAGGGCTCAGGCAATGTTTGCTTGATGCTCAATGTTATTTTGACTTTATTCCAGTCAAGATCAATGATCTTTGCAGTGATGGTCTGACCTGCTTCAAACTGCGTTAAGTCTGGCTTTCGGCTATGCGACAGCTCACTTTTAGGTACAAAGGCATCAAGTGACTTAACCGATACTAAAAGGCCTGCATCAACCACCTGCACAACCGTTGCCAGCACTGTATCGCCTGGTTTTAACTCCTCTTTCAATCTGTCGATGGTTTCTTCTTTGATTTTATCAAGCAATGCCCTTCGCGAAAGGATGATATTTTTCCCTTGCTGTTCATAACGCATAATTGCAAACTCAAAACTTTTATTCAGGTAACTATCGCCCTGCTGCACTTTAGTATCAATCTGTGATAGAGGACAAAACGCTCCAACGCCGCCAACAGAAACAATAAAGCCGCCATTTGTTGTCTGCCTGACAGTTCCATAGACAGGTAGCTGGTTTTTATATGCTAAGTGCAGCAATTCAGGCGACACAACACCTTTGCCAATTTTTGACGTGAGTACTATTTCACCGCGTTTAATAGCTGCAACATACGCAGTGATGGTATCGCCAACCTTTATTGTGTGGTGTCCTTTGTCATCGGTGAATTCCTGTATGTCAATGACTGCTTCACTTTTGGATTGTATATCTACAAAGATACTATCGCCAGTTATAAGTATTACTTTCCCTTTTACGGTATCGCCAACTGCAAAATTGTCTGATTTTATAAATGATTGTTCCAGTAAACGGGAAAAATCTTCTTCATTAAAATCTGTATGTGCCATGGATTGTACCTGTTGCAGTAGTAATTTTTTTCAAGATGAATTGTACAATATTTAAATAGCGTAAAATTGTCAATATTGTTTTTTCATGTTATGCCGCAGATAAACTTAAAGCTTTTTTACTGTCATTTCCAGCCTGACACGGATTCTCTGATACGTAAAAACCAATGGCAGGCTTGACTTATAACCATTAATTTTATTAACAAAATGACCGGCTACTATCGATAATTAAACAAGAATTGTCTTATAAAACAAATTTTTGTTTAAATTTTTATTGTATGCTATACAATAGGTAGCACATCTTCTCAACTATAATCGGAGGATATACATGCGTAAACAGTATTTAACAATATTAATAATAATTATAATTGCATCCATGGTAATATCAGCAAATGTGTTTTCACAGCAAACAAAGAAAGATTCACTGGAATCTGAAACACTGGTCATTGAAGGCAAACAACTTGATGAGCAAATTTTAACCTTTTGCAAACGCATTGAGGATACTATTGCAAAATACAAATTGATGTCGCTTAAAGATATACGATTACTGCCATTCCAGATATCATATTCTCAAGGAAATGATTATATTTATATTGAAAAACATTATTTTATTAAAGATGACCTTGTACCAAATAAGATAAAAATAAAAAAGCTAAAATCCATAAAGATTTATACAAACGGAACAACAGTTAATAAATTAGAATCAATTATACGCGAAGAAAATTATTATGAAAATACTGTGTCTGAAGTGAAGATTATTGACCCAACACCAAGCGCACTTGGTACTGATGATATTGTTTTTTCATATATCAGGGAAAATAAAGTAATTTTAACCGATAAAAAGCTTTCAGAAGTTAAAAATTCAACCGCATTCCCAATTCAGAATCAGCTCAAGAGGGAATTCTATATACCTCATCTGATGTATTTTTATGATGTATTACTGAGTATTGCTGAAACATATTACAAAGGCATGAAAGATGTTGACAGCACCATGACCGAATTTTTAAAAGATTCAACTAAGTATTATTAAAAACAACAAGGGCGGGCTTAAAACCCGCCCTTTTACTTTTATGCACTCTGTTCGCGTTTTTTCCTTTCCATCTCCCGTACTTCTTTTCGTAAAATCTTACCTATAGCACTCTTTGGCAGTGCATCGATGAATTCTATATCTTTAGGTACTTTATACGGTGCTAATTTTTCTTTGCAGTAGGTTATGATCTCCTCTTTAGTTAATTGTTCACCTGGTTTAACCACCACAAATGCTTTGGGGGCTTCTCCACGATATGCATCGGGAACACCAATAGTGCATGCTTCAAGGATTTTGGGATGCTGGAAAAGAATTTCATCGATCTCCAGTGGGAAAATATTATAACCGCTGGAAATAATCATATCCTTTTTGCGATCAACTATTGTAAGATAGCCATCTTCGTCTATAGTTCCAATGTCGCCCGTATACAGCCATCCATCTTTTAATACAGCTTTAGTCTCCTCTGGCTTTTTATAATATCCTTTCATAACCTGTGGGCCTTTAAAGCATATTTCACCTGATTCACCAGTTTTCATTTCTTTTGTGCCGGATTCGACATCAACAATTTTAATATAAGTGTTGGGAAATGGTATCCCAACAGTACCGGGTTTTATATTTCCCTTCCATGGCGATCCTGTACCCATTGGCGAGATTTCGGTAAGGCCATAGATATTGATAATGTCACCCCCGGTTAATTCTTTCAGTTGTTTGATAGTTTCAACTGGCAGTGGCGCAGCACCGGCAATAAAACCTTTAATAAAGGTTAAGTCCATTTTCCTGAATTCAGGATTATTAAGCAGCCCTATGAATATTGTTGGAACACCTGGGACAAAAGTTGGCTTAAATTTTTTGATCTGCTCAATTATTACTCCAGGTTCTGGCCGTGGTATGAGTATGTCAGTCCATCCACCCCAGATAGTAAGGTTCTGAATCCCTGTAAACCCGGCCGAATGGAAGAAAGGAAATATGCCTAACATGCTTCCTTCGCCCTCATTAAGATCATAAAACCAGCTGCGGAGCTGCTGGACATTACATGACATATTTGCATGCGTCAGCATCACGCCCTTACTGGTGCCGGTGGTACCACCTGTATAGATTAATGTTGCTACATCTTCCCACGATGATTCATCTTTAACAGGTGTGTCGTCATACTGTTTCATCAGATCAAGAAACTGGCTTACTTCCGCTGATGGCGTGACCTTGCGGTACATCTGTTTGCGTACATAAGGGAATAACTGTTTAAGTGGGAATGGGAGATAGTCATTGATGTGGCAGGTTATGATATGTCTAATCTTGGTATTTGGTTTAATGTTAAGAATCCGTGGCAACAGTAAATCAAGAGTGATAACGATAGATGCATCAGAATCATCAAGCTGATACTGCAGTTCACGTTCAGTGTACAGCGGGTTGTTGAGTGCTGCTACTGCACCAATTCTCCAGGTTGCATAATTGGCAATCACAACCTGAGGAATATTAGGTAAAATCATAGCTACAGTATCACCTTTTTTAACACCAAGTGCCTTGAGTGCTTTAGCAAACCTGTGTACCATTGAGTTAAGTGTGGTGTAATTAATTTTTTTGCCCATAAAAATCAACGCAGTGTTCTCAGAAAATTTTTGAGCAGAACGGGTTAATGCCTGTGGCATGGTTGTTCTGTCAAAGTCAAGTTCGCGGGGAACCTGTGGGGGATAATTCTTGTGCCATAGTCTTTCAAATGACATGGGAACCTCCTTTTCCTGTTTTTTAATATTTTGTTATTCACAGGGGAACTATGCAATGCAACTGATGTTTTGATAGGAACTGATGTTTATCGGCAGAAAAAATATAAAAAAATTGAGTGGTTAGCAACTAATGTCACGGGTGTACAAATAATTTTCAAAGAAAAATGTATTACACCTGTGACCAGAAATAAATATTAATGTACATAACAGTGTTATGTTACAACAGATATATTCTATCGTCAAGCACAATATATTATTTACTGACAATCTCCCAAAGACGTATAAAGCCAAGAATAATAGTGATAGCAACCAGAATTAAGGTTATCTTTGCTAATGATGTATGATATTTCTTAACATTCTGTTTCCCTCTGGTTATTAAATAACCAAGTATGGGGGTAGTCACCACAGCTATTACGGTTACCAACCCTCCGATTGCGTGAGGGGATTTAAGATGCGGATACCCCTGAGATTCTTTAAACACTATCATAGTTACAGCGCCGGTTATTACTGAAAGCACCCCAAGAATTGCTGTTATACGGTGTTTTTGTAACCATTGGTTGGTTTTCTTTTTAGTTGAAATACTGGCAGCATTAAGCAGTAATACAAGCCCTATGACCATGGCAAGTGCATGAAACAAAAAAGATAGTGGAATACTCATGGCAATCCTCCATTTTAATTTGTCTATATCATTGTATAATATTATAAACTAACAGTGTTAAAGGTCAACTATAAAAGTAAAAGGCAGTAGTCAGTGAACTACAATAAAAAGTTGTGAATGGCAAAATTTATACTATATTTAATATATAAATTTTAATAAATTTTAATATGAGGTTGTGTATGGGCTTGATAGTTGACAGAAGAGATCAAGAATTTGTACTGTACGAGATGCTTGGATTACAGGAATTGTTTTCAACCTCCCGCTTTGCTGACTACTCAAAGGATATGTTTGATATGGCAATTGATTTGTCAAAGCGAATATCTGAAGAGGAAGTCTTGCCAAAATATATGGAAGGCGACAGAGAAGGGGCAAAATTAGTTAATGGTGAGGTCAAGGTACCACAGTGTTATCATCATCTGCACAAGATTATGAATGATAGTGGTCTTTTTACCATGGCTGTATCTCCGGAAGCGGGTGGACAGGGTTTCCCGTATGTAATTGATCTAGCAGCACGCGAATACTACGTGTTCAATATGGGATTTTTGTTGTATCCTGAGGCTGCAGTTGGTGCCGCACATCTTATAGAAGTGTATGGCACTGAAGAACAGAAAAAGAAATACATGTACAAAATGTATGAAGGTAAATGGGGCGGCACCATGGTATTAACTGAACCTGAAGCCGGTTCAGATGTTGGAAATTTAAAAACAAAAGCTATCCCGCAAGCAGACGGGACATATAAAATTGTTGGCAGCAAAATATTTATTTCGGGCGGTGATTCGGACCTTTTTGAAAATATTGTTCATCCGGTGCTGGCACGAATTGAAGGCGATCCGGCAGGAACAGCAGGCATTTCAATATTCCTTGTACCCAAATATCTGGTCAATGACGATGGAAGCCTGGGAAGAAAAAATGATGTAACTATCACAGGTATAGAGCATAAGATGGGATTGAAGGGCAGTGCTACATGTTCAATGAGTTTTGGTGATAACGGCAACTGTTATGCTGAACTTTTAGGTCAGCCACGCCAGGGTATGAAGATAATGTTCCAGATGATGAATGAAGCCAGGCTTGGTATGGGTTTGCAGGGACTTGGTACTGCTTCAATTGCATACCTGCATGCGTTGAATTATGCAAAGGAACGTAAGCAGGGTGCAGACCTTTTAAACATGCAGAATCCTGAAGCACCACGTGTTTCCATCATTAATCATCCTGATGTGCGAAGGATGCTACTGTGGATGAAATCTCATGTTGAGGGTATGCGTGCACTGGTGTATCTGTGTGCACTTGCTATCGACCGCAAAGAAGCAAGCGAAGGTGAAGAAGCTGAAAAATGGCATGGTATTATGGAACTTCTGGTTCCAATTACTAAAGCATATTGCACAGATATGGGCTTCAGGGTTACAGAGCTTGCCATTCAGATCTATGGCGGTTATGGCTACTGCCAGGACTATCCGGTTGAACAGTTTATGCGCGATCTAAAGATAGCATCAATTTATGAGGGCACAAACGGAATACAGGCACTTGACCTTGTTGGTCGTAAGATGTCGCAGAAAAAAGGTGCAAACTTCATTAATTTTCTTGGGGAAATTAACAAAACACTTGCTCGTTATAAAGATAATCCACGGCTTGCAGATATATCAAAGGATGTGCAGGATGCCGTAAATTTACTGGCTGACATGGGGATGTTCTTTGTTCAGTGTGGTAAAGAAGGCAAGTTTTTAATTCCAATCAGCAATGCATATCCGTTCCTGAATCTTATGGGCACTGTTGCGTTGGGGTGGCTGTTATTCTGGCAAAGCGGTATTGCATACGAAAAGCTTGACGAGATATGCACACAGAATAATGTTGATGTAAATGATACAAAAGCAGTGGCACAGTTAGCAAAAGATCATAAGGATGCAGCATTTTATTCTGGCAAGATTCATAGCGCGCGCTACTATATTACACACGTACTGCCACATGCGCAGTCGTATGCAAAAGCAATCAAAAGTCAGAATCTCTCAATGCTTGACATTCCGGAAGAAAGCTTTGCGATAGAGTAAACAGGTTGTTGCATCTCACAATCAACTAAAAAAAGCGGGCTTGCCATAAGCCCGCTTTTTTTATAGTAACTATCGCACATATAAAAAAATACTTGCACAAAGAATATTTTTATGACCGATAGTTACCTATTACGAATGCGAAAATGAGGAGAAAGTGGCATATAAAAATTTACACAACTTTATCGCTGCGTTAGAAAAAGCTGGTCAGCTTAAACGGATACACGCCCAAGTTGACGCGTATTTAGAGATTACCGAAATTGCCGACAGGATGAGTAAAACAGGTGGTCCCGCACTGCTTTTTGAGAAAGTGAGGGGCTATAAGTATCCCGTGCTCATCAATGCGTTTGGCAGTTACACGCGTATGCAGATGGCACTGCATTGCAATTCATTTGATGAGATTGGTAAAAGAATTTTTAGTCTCATCACCATGCAACCGCCAAAAACTATTGCTGAAAAGATTAAGACGCTTTTGACTTTAAAAGACATTGCAAAAGTAATGCCTAAAGAAGTGAGCAAAGCACCTTGTCACAAACACATACTAACAGATGGTGCGCTGCTTGATGCTTTGCCAATCTTAACCTGCTGGCCAAAGGATGGTGGTCCATTTATTACACTGCCCATAGTGATAACAAAGGATCCTGAAACTGGGATTCAAAATGCAGGGATGTATAGAATGCACAAATTTAATAATACCACCACCGGAATGCACTGGCAGTATAACAAAGACGGCGCACGCCATTATCGCAAATATTGTGAGTTGCAGCAACGGATGCCGGTTGCTGTGGCACTTGGCGGCTGCCCTGCTATTACGTATGCAGCAACAGCACCACTGCCACCCGATATTGATGAGATGCTGTTTGCAGGATTCCTGGAGGGTGAGCCAGTGGAGCTTGTAAAGGCAAAGACGGTGGATTTGCTGGTACCCGCTGAAGCTGAATTTGTCATTGAAGGTTATGTTGACCCTGGCGATGAAACCATTGAGGGTCCGTTTGGCGATCACACCGGATTCTATTCTGCTGCTGATACTTATCCCGTGTTTCATGTTACCTGCATCACTACGCGTGATAATCCTGTATATCCGGCAACTATTGTAGGCAAGCCACCAATGGAAGATTGCTACATGGCAAAAGCCACCGAGCGGATATTCCTGCCGTTTTTAAAGATGCTTATACCTGAGATTGTTGATATTGAACTTCCACTTGAAGGTGTGTTCCATAACTGTGCGCTTGTTTCAATTACAAAGCAGTATCCAGGACAGGCAAAGAAAGTTATCAATGCCCTGTGGGGCCTGGGGCAAATGGCGTCAACCAAGTTTATTGCGGTCTTTGATGATGACATCAATCTGCGTGATTACAGCACGGTAGTATGGAAGCTTTTAAACAATGTTGATCCCCGCCGTGATCTAATAATTATGGAAGGACCACTTGATGCCCTTGACCACTCGGCAAGCTTTGCTAATTTTGGTGGGAAGATGGGTATTGATGCAACGCGCAAAACAAAGGAAGAAGGAATGGGTCGTGATTGGCCTGAGGAAATACAAATGTTGGACGATATCATTGAGCGTGTAACAAAGAGGTGGAATGAGTATGGATTTTAAGAAGCTATCGCAGCTTATAATGATTGAACAAACAGTGTTTGCCCTTCCATTTGCATACTTAGGGATTCTTTTTGCCGGTGGCGGGCGCATTTCAACCTGGATATTTGCTTCAATTGCTCTGATTGCTGCACGAACTGCCGGTATGTGTTTTAACAGACTTATTGATGCTGAGATAGATGCAAAGAATCCACGCACTCAGGACAGACTATTGCCCCGGGGTGATGTCACACGCCAGGAGGTTTTGCGTGCAGCGGTTATTTCATGTGGTGTGCTTGTTGTGTCATCGTATATGCTTAATATGCTGTGTTTTTATCTTTCATTTGTGGCGATAGTTCTTTTGGTAAGCTATTCATATTTTAAAAGGTTTTCATCGGCATCGCATCTATATTTAGGATTTGTGGAAGCAGCTGCACCCATTGGAGGATATCTGGCTGTGACAGGTGAATTTGCTCTGACCCCGTTTATACTGGGTTTTGCTATCATGACATGGATTGCCGGCCTTGATGTGGTATATGCGTTGCTTGATGTGGACTTTGACAGAAAAGAAGGCTTATACTCAATACCTTCACGTTATGGGGTGGATAAAGCTCTGGTAATTTCAGCTTTGCTCTACGTGTTATCTTTTGCTTCAATGATAGCAGCCGGTATATTAACTTCACGCAAGGAATCATACTGGATAGGGGTGTTGTGCGTTGGAATTATTTTTATCTATCAGCAGAAATTAGCCCGCAGCAGTGATTTGCAGCATGCAATTAAAGAATTTTTTAAGGTCAACTCATTTGTATCACCCGTGCTTTTTTTTGCAACGTTGGTTGATGTGTTTTTTGTCATGTAAAACTATTTTAAAATATACGGATTTAAAAAAATAAATTTTTAAGGATAATTATTAATAAAAACTTAGCCACCATGCACTCACGCTGTCATTGCAAGCCCCAACGTCATCCAGATTTCATCGGGGCTTAGTCATGAATTTTTCAGTACTCGCTATGACACTTGTCCCGGAATGTGCGATATCGTACCTCCCTAAGGTGCGATTGGCCCCAAAGTGTCGTGGCAAATCCCCTTCATTAATGAGATTGCTTTGCTGCGCTGGCAATGACTGATTGCTCCCCCTCGCTTAGCTGGGGATGACATTGTCGCCATCATTGCGAGTCTTGCTTTTATCCCAATCTTATCGGGACGTGGCAATCCCATTCTCCCGAATATGTGGAAATGATATCCCAACGTACATCGAAATGTAATCCCATACGTGTCTGGAAATTATTCCTCACGAATGCACAGAAATATGCACTGATATATATCCACAACAAATAAAGAATGTTAATTATTGGTAATTAGATGGGCTCTTTTCGTATGGATATTGTGTATACAGAGGCATTTTCTACTTGCAATTTACCGTGTTAAGAGATAATTATAAATTGAATTTGCCTCATTAATAAAAATAATGTGTCTATATTAACTTGACTTAAATTTATCTACTGTGTTACAATATAAAAAAATATAAATATATAAATAACAAAATTTGGAGGTTAACAATCATGAAAAAGAAGATCATAACTATTGTTATAATAATTGTTGTTGTGTTTATAATTATTATGCTCAAGCCTGGCGATAAAGGTAAACCATATTCTTCGTATTTTTCTGCGATAAATACTGATCTTACACGCAATGGTCCTGGCAGGCCTGTTATTTTAGTTGATCTTGACCTGCTTGATCAAAATATTACAATGGTCAAAAAACAACTAAATCCTGCACTCAAATTCAGATTAACAGTTAAGTCTATTCCTTGTCCATGGCTTATTGATTATATTTTAGATAAAATGAATTCACGATATGTGATGGTTTTCCACTGGCCTGATATTTCCTATCTAGCTAACAAATCAAAGAATTATGATATTCTTTTAGGAAAGCCAATACCAATACGTGGCGTCATAGAATTCTATAATTCATTAAAACATGTAATACAATTCAACCCTGAAAAACAGATACAATGGCTTGTTGATACTCCTGCAAGGTTGCTGCAATATCTTGAATTTGCAAAACAAAAAAAGATACGTATGAAGATAAATATTGAGATTGATGTGGGATTACACAGAGGTGGGGTGCAAACTGTAGAAGAGCTGGATGCGATGTTGACAATAATTAAACATAATCCTGAGTTTCTGCAATTTACAGGATTCATGGGCTATGAGGTACACTCCGCTTCTGCAATTTCAATTATTGGTTCAAAGAGAAAAGCCATACAGCAAGCATTTGAAGATGCTATGTCCCGATACAATATGTTTTATAATTATGGAAAGGAAAAATATGCTTCTCTTTTTAAGGGCTATTTGACATTCAACAGTGGTGGTAGCCATACTTATATGTTGTTTGATGGCACTCAGCCTGTAAATGATATAGCTATGGGATCGGCATTGCTCAAACCATCTGATTTTAATAAACCCCTTTTATCAGGACATGTTGAAGCACTCTTTGTTGCTACACCAGTGCTTAAAAGGCTTGAAGGTACAACAATACCTTTCATAGAGAGAATATCAAATCTCATGGCCATATGGAACCCAAATAGGCAGGTGACATATTTCATTTATGGAGGAGGGTGGCGTGCACATTATTATTCGCCAGAAGGACTCACAGAAAATACAATTTATGGATTTAGTACTAATCAGGCTATAGTAAATGGCTCACGGAAAACTTCACTTAACGTTGATGATTATATTTTTTTACTACCAACTCAGAGCGAGGCAATTATGCGTGAGTTTGGCGATGTGGTTATGATACGTAATGGAAAGATAGTTGGTAGATATCCTGCATTGCCACAGTAGATATGTTATGGTAATAAAACAAAAGTCATCATGAACTTGATTAAGGATCTCGGTCTAAGGAGTAGATTCTGAATCAAGTTCTAAATGACGTGGGTGAAATCATATTTTTTTGGAGGAACATCAGGATGGCAAAAACTATGCAGAAAAACATCACATATTTTATTGGATTTCAGATATTATTAGTGGTCATATTCACGTTAATAGATGCAATAGGACTATATATCGGGCATAAAATCAATTTTGTAGCAATCCCAAAAGGATTGCTTTCATTATCAGCAACATTATTTGTATGGTTTGGCTTGCAGGATGCTATCGCCAAAAAAGATATAAATTTTTTACGTGTAATCTTTACCTGTACTTTTTTTACTGATTTATGTGTACTTACGTGGACTCATTTTTTACCTGATGTGTACACACTACTTACTATTGGAGGCATAGTGGCTTTGCCAATGCTTTTAACGGTGATTATACGTAATACTGAAACATTCAAAGCAGTTCAAAAGAAAGATGTTGGTATCCTGATGGCACTATATGCAGTGACATGTATCATCATTGTATATCTTTTTGATTTATTACAACGATATAATATTCTGGAAATATCAATTGCATACGCTTTGTTACTGGTGCCTGTTGCGTGGTCGGGATGGCTGGTGCGACGATCTAAATATTTCCCTGCACATTCGCGATGGATGATACCCGCTGCAACCACAAGCTATTTTATTATGGATGTTATTGGCATATTTTATAATGTGCGGTATGGTCCAAATCCGGATATATTTTATTTTTTCACCTGGCCACTGTATGCTGTGTTTTTGACTTTAATTCCGCTCTCAGGGGCAAAACGGCTTTGAATGGAGCTATTCAACGCTGACATCTACCTTGCTGGGACAAACCGTCAGCAGCTCATATTCCGCCAAAAGAACAGCATGGTGCAAAAAAAAGATATCACCTTATAGTCTACATGACTCTTTTTGTGCTATGGAAGTTGTTGGCATAGATTTTTTTCACTTAACAGTTGTTGAATCTATTTCCCATCTTTGCGGTACTTTCTGGATTTTGCTTATATCGTAGCCAAGATCCTCAACGAACTTTATTACTGCAAGTATTCTTCCTCAGGGATAGAAGGTGTACGTGCCATAATCCAAAGGTAGTGACGGTTGCTTCTCCCAATTACAGTAATACTATAATCATCTTTCAAATAGATTATCAGAAACTCCCCCTTTAAAGGCCAGATAAACTGCATGGCCCACTCAGCATGTCTGTTTATTGATGACAAATCCACGAGGATTGTACTTTTTAAGTGGCCCTTCAAATGAACCATCCCGGAAGGTAAAAGTAGTATCAATGGTCCCATCCGGCAAAAGTTGATATGATTCAACAGCGTTATGTGCACTTCTTTCTATAAAGGTTGGGATATTTGCGATTACGTACCAATCTCCCATAAATCGCGACAGATCGACTTTAGGTACAGTTTGCATTTCTGGTGTAGTGACAGGATGCTCTGACCCCTTTTTTGTTCAACTTGCTCTGTATGCTCTGCGCTGTCTGCGTAATTTTTTAATGCTCTGACCCCATTTTTTCCCAAAATTTTTAAAAAAATTCCCACAACCTTTTACAATTTTCCCACCAGATGCGTTGTATATACATAGAATCTATTACAAAAACTTAACACATGGAGGAATACTATGGCCAGGAAATTGCGTGTACAGCTTCCCAATCTTACCTATCACATCACATCCCGATGTATTGAATGGAGGGGGATGCTACAGGAAGATTACTTCAAAGCCTGCTTTGTGGAGATTTTACGCAAAGCAAAAGAAAAATACCGGTTTAAGCTTATTGCCTACTGTATTATGGACAATCACATCCATTTAGTCATCCACACCACAGACGATGGTGCACCCATATCGCGAATAGTGCAGTACATTAAGGCACGGTTTGCTGAAATGTATAACAAAATAACCGGTAGAACTGGCCCATTCTGGAATGAGCGCTATAAGGATAGCATTGTGCAGTTT
>CALEUQ010000051.1 GCA_937920495.1 uncultured bacterium
ATTTCAACAAGCTATGCATGAAGAAATCTTTTATTATCTATAATAGTCAAACGATATATAAGAGAATCTGACATCATTCTAATGTGACATAATATATCTTATCGGAAGTAATAAAGAAATGAAATATAGTGGGCATCACCGCCGCCTTCGGCGGCTGTGATGTATATCGTTTATTAACAAAGCTATTATCGCAAAATTAATCATCATGCGAAATATTTATAGACAAATGTATTGTAATTGATAATATGATGTATACTAGTCTTGTTGTGAATGACTATCAATGCGCATGGTAAGGATTTAAAGTGAAAAAGATATATTGTATACTAATTTTGGTAATTTCAGTTTCAATCAGTTACTGCACAATAATACATTCACAGCAAAATAATAGATTGACTATCGCTTTTATTGGCGATGTAATTATGCATGGCCCGGTTAAATCGTTTGCTTATAGAAATAATATCAATGATCCACAAACCGGAAAGTCAATTAACAATGGAGGTTTTGATATACTCTTTGAAAATATAACCCATGAATTTGAATCGGCTGACTATGTAGTGGCAAATATGGAATTTCCGGTTGCACCACCATATACAGGTAAAGCGTTTGTTTTTAATTGTCCACCGTATGTGCTGGATACATTTAAAAAAAATAACATTACCATCGTAAGTATTGCAAATAATCATATACTTGATCAGGGATATGAAGGATTAGTTAGTACCATTAAAATACTGGAATCAAAAAATATTCAATATACAGGTGTTAACAAAACTGATAATGACTCACTACCCGGAGTTATTGTTGGTAATGATATAAAAGTTGGAATTATTGCCTATACGGGAGTATTGAATCATGAACTATCGCACAAATATAAAAAACTGATACGAATAAATAATTTTTATGAAACTGAAAAAGTATTACATGATATACAAGAAATTAAAAGCAAATGTGATTTCCTTGTAATGGTAGCACATGTTGGCAACGAATATAGTACGCAACCATCTTTGAAAGATAAGAAACTGATTAAAAAATATTGTGAAGCCGGCGTGGATTGTGTGATAGGACATCATCCGCATGTAATTCAACCTGTGGAGCAATTTAAAACAGGTGATGGACGTGTATGTACGGTATTTTATAGTGTGGGCAATTTCATAGCCAATCAGTCATCAACACATATTGATAGCACAAGTGGTGTCGATTGCAGCACACGTGAAGGTTTAATTGTTAATGTAGTATTGAAAAGAGAAAAAGAAAAAATACACGATGAATATTTGGTAACACCAATAATGATCTATAATGTACCCGACACAGATCCCCAATATACGTATGGCAGGCGTATTCAACCTATAGCGATACAACACTTTATTAATAAACTTAACACAGAAATTAATGATAATGCTAAAGAAATTAAAAGATTGAACGACAGAATCCGGGGAATTAAAAAACATTTATTTTTATATGGTAACTATGAGAATATTGTAGTCAATATTCCGTAATTTTTGAAAAATTATATAAAATACAAAAAGAAATTAACGCAAATATGAAATACCTTTTTGATGGATAATCTTATTTCCCAAAAATACTAAAAAGAGCGTAATTTTATATTAACGATGCAATAATCATCTTTTGCACATTTTCAGTTCCATCAATAAACATCATTGTTTTTGCAAAATCATGTAACTGTTTCATTTCACTTGTATCAATAATTGACCTGTATCCCAGAATATCCATGCCAAAATTAGTGATATCAACAAATAATCTGCTGGCATAATATTTTGCCATTGATGCTTCTCTGGTAAATGGCTCATTATTATCTATTTTGTTACATGCATCCTGGTATAATAAACGTGCTGCGTGTAATCGTGTTTCAAATTCTGCAACAGGAAAATTTATTCCCTGAAAGCTAAACAATGGCTTTTGAAATTGCTTCCTTGATTTTGTATGATTAACAATAATATCAAGTGCATGTTGGGCTGCACCAACACAGCATGCTGCCACAAGTGGTCTTCCCTTATCAAGCATCTCAGTAAGTAAAAAATAGCCACTACCTTCATCACCAATCTGGTATTGTGTATCGATTATCACGTTTTCAAAAGTAACAGAACCAATGATGCTATGTAAAAACGAAGATATTTCAAGCCTTTCAGTTTTAATGCCATCAGTGTTTGCAGGGATTAAAAATGCGTTTAATCCTGCCCTACCCTTTTTGCTGCTCTGAGCTATCAACAGATAAAAAGAAGCTATTCCGCTATTGATAACAATTACTTTTTTTCCATTAATTAATATATTATTTTCATTTTTTACTGCAGTAGTTTGTATTGATGTAACATCCGAACCTGCCTGTTCTTCGGTTAAGCAAAACGCCAATGGCTTTTGTGAATCAGTCACTGTATTTAGTAGCCATTTTTTCTTATCATTATCAGCAAAAGAATTTATAAGTTCATAACAGTGAGTAGTTGTTAATAGTGTGGGCAAAGTGTTAAAATATTGGTATGCAAGTGTTTCGAATATAAAGCCCGCATGCAGATAAGATGCATTTATACCGCCAAATTCCTGATGTACTAATAATAGATGAAGTTTATTTTTACAATATATTGAATAGTAAGCCAACGCGCGTTCTGTGGGTAGCAAATTATTTATTACATCAGTTTGTGAATCAAGCATTTGTATGCATTCATGTAAAGATTTGCTAAGATTGTGGGGTAGCACTATACTACTCATTGTCTTTTCTCCAGAGTAGAAAATCTATAAATTGATCTAATTCTAGAAAATCCTGCCTGTTTAACTGTTTTATTTTACATGTGAGTGAGTTTAGCATTTCATCAGTAATTGTATTTTCATCTTCAGTAAAAATAACTTCTTCATCAAGAAAAAATGAAATTGGTTTTTCAAGGTACTCAGCAATTACTTCAATCTGATGAAAATACACTCTTCGCTTGCCTAATTCATAGTTGGACAATGCTGCCTGTGTTATTCCTAACATTTTAGCAAGTTCAAGCTGTGTAATACCCTTCTCTTCACGGGCTATCTGAATCTTTTTACCAATCTCTTTTAAAGCCATGTTGTAATTTTAATATTAATATTTTTGTTTTAAAATAAATAATTTATTGACGTATGGTGTTACACACCGCTAAAGAAGCAGTGGTACTCTACTACTCAATCAATCTAGAAAAAATAATTAAAGAACAATTTTTTAAAATTCAATACATATTTATTTAGTAAAGGATTTTTTTTCAATTGTGCGTCTAAACATGTGAAATCATACAGAATGGATTAATACTACTTTTATCACTCATATTCTTATGGTAGTAAAGTTATAAATATTGCACATTTACGTCCTGTTAATTTTTAATATAAAAAAACATCTTTCTTTTTTGACTAAGCAATTTCAATTACAGCAATCTTCACGAAATAATCCATGTAATTAAAGATACATATATCCTCAATGATGTCATCAATGATATTCAACATTATTAAAAATTTGTTTATATTATTACATTCATGAATGAATAGTAAAATTTTTAAAAACATATTGACAAATATAACAGATATAACAGTAAATATAACAAAATGTTATATAAGGAGGTTCACAATTCTATACCCCGACAAATTTACTTCGTAGATAATCTGCCGTACACACCAAGTGGCAAGGTTATGAAATATAAACTCAGAGAACAATATAAGGATTATAAAGATAGTAAATAATTTTACATTTCAGGAGGCTTTACATGTTTGACTACATAATGACTGATGAACAACTGAAATTACGCAATGAGGCCAGGGATTTTGTTAAGTGGGTTCCTAGAGAGATGATTTTAGATATGGATGCGGAAAAAATTCATTTCCCTAAAGAATTCTTAAAAGAAGCAGGTAAAAGAAACCTGCTTGGCATACGATTACCAGAACAGTATGGTGGAAGAGGTCTCAAATGGGTAGATGATTGTATAGTAGCTGAAGAGATTGGTGTTGCAAGTTACTCACTGGCATGTTTATGGGGAGTTGGTGCAGATATTGTATGTGAGGCGATAGTTGAGTTTGGAAATGAAGAACTTAAGCAAGAAATAGTTGTTCCACTTTTAAAAGGTGATGTGTATGCAGCAGAATGTTTGACTGAACCGCGTGGCGGGTCTGACTTTTTTGGTGCGACAACTATCGCCAAAAAAGATGGAAGCGATTGGATTATTACAGGGCAAAAACGTTTTATAGTTGGAGCTGAAGGTGCTGACTGGTTTATGGTATATGCGGTAACCAATCCTGAAGGCCAACCCCACGAAAGATTAACCTGCTTTATGGTACCGCGAACAAAAGGTGTTGAAACAAAGTATATATATGGTTTAATGGGAGTGCGTGGTGGCGGTGCGGGACGTTTAATCTTAAATGAAGTCAGAGTTCCTGAACGGTATGCATTGAATGGCATCAATGGCGGTTTTGATGTGTTTGTAAAGAACATGATCCCGGAACGCCTGGGAACAGCAGCAATGACAATAGGCAGCGTCAGGCCAGCAATAGAGATAGCTACGCGGTACACATCTATGCGAAAAGCATTTGGGCAACCCATAGCTAATTTTGAAGCTGTTGGTTTTAAAGTGGCCGATAGCGTTATGTTACTTGATGCAATGCGTTCTCTGGTGTATAGTACAGCGCTGGCTATTGATTCAGGCAAAGTACATCCAGGTAGAATCCGAAGGATGGTATCC
Source organism: uncultured bacterium (assembly GCA_937920495.1). GTDB lineage: Bacteria > Spirochaetota > UBA4802 > UBA4802 > UB4802 > UBA4802. The sequence goes on from CALEUQ010000051.1 coordinate 4,695, forward strand.
GAGTCCAAAAAGTTTGTAACCGAATCAGCCTGGACCATTGCCAATAATTGTATGCAGGTTATGGGCGGGATTGGATATACCAATGTGTACCCTATTGAACGTATAGTACGTGATATACGGCTTTCTATGATATGGGTTGGTACCAATGAAATTATGGATCTCATTATACAGAATGAATGGTATAAGGAGTACTTCAAGGTAATTTCAAAAGAAAATATCCGTGATGTTGAACAGGATGCTCCTGGTGCTGATCAGATAGAAGAAAAAGTATATGAATAAATAAAACATAAATATACACACTACCTCTATCGTTGGCGGTAGTGTGTATATAATATATATTATAATTCATCATTTATCATTGTAATCATCTCTCTTACATCTGAAATATCGTTTTCCACCTGTGCCCAATTAATCCTCCTGCCTTCTTCCTTTGCTTTCTGATAACGGATTTTTATAGTTGCAAGAAGCTGTGATATCCTGTCAATTTCAGATGCGATGTTATCGGTTTTTTCAATAGGGGTATATTGTGCATATTCGGATTTCATAGTATCGCAGTCTATTATTTCACCCCAATGTGGAACATACACTGAGTAGCCAAATCTGTTGCGAATTTCATCAGCTAATGCTGTAGAAGCTTTTTCTTCACCATGTATCACAAACACCTTTAGATTGGGATTGTTGATATGGCTCATCCAATCAAGTAAACCCTCCTTATCGGCATGCGCAGAAAATCCTCCTATGGTATATATTTTGGCCCTTACGGCTACATTTTCGCCGTAAATCTTTACAAGTTTGGCTCCATCTATAATACGACGTCCTAATGTGCCTTCAGCCTGATAACCAACAAATACTATCGATGACTCTGGTTTATACAGATTATTTAAAAGATGATGTTTGATCCTGCCTGCAGTACACATGCCACTGGCAGAAATTATTATTGCTCCTTTAGCGTTAGTATTTAACCATTTTGATTCTTCAACGCTCTGAACAAAATGAAGATTGGGAAAATCAAGAGGACTATCACCGGATTTGAGTAGTTGCAACATATCTTCATCAAAGCAATCTTGATTGTTCATAAAAATTTCAGTGGCGGATGTAGCAAGGGGTGAATCTAAATATACTGGTATTGATGGAATCTCACCCTTTTTCACCAGCTGCGCAATTGTATAGAGTATTTCCTGTGTTCGTTCAATTGCAAATGCCGGTATAATGATATTACCTCTTTTATTGTATGAATCAAGTATAACCTGTTTTAATTCATTATATGTATCCTCTTTGCTTTTATGTAATCTGTCACCATATGTTGATTCTAAAAGCAATATATCAGCGTATTCAGGTAGTTCAGGATCTTTAATGATTGCCTGATTTTTCTGACCTATATCACCGGAAAAAATAATAACCTGCTCTTTATTTTTTTCCTGTACATGCATTTCAATAAAAGAAGATCCAAGTATATGACCTGCATCATAAAATCGTGCTTTAATTTGTGGATGGATAGATATAGTCTGGTGATAATTAACAGGATTGAAATACTGTAAACAACGTTCTGCATCTTCAGAAGTATAGATAGGTTGAATATACTCACGTCCAAGCTTTTTTCTTTTTTTGTTTATTATCTCGGCATCCTGTTCCTGGATATGTGCGCTATCCGGAAGCATGATGGTTGCCAATTCGCAGGTAGCTTTAGTTGTATAGATTGGTTTTGTAAACCCTTCTTTGACTAACTTTGGTATTAATCCGCTGTGGTCAATATGCGCATGTGTTAAAAGCAGACAATCTATTTGTGGTGGTGCATAAATAAGATTTAGGTAATTACGTTCGCGTAATTCCCTTGTGCCCTGAAACATTCCGCAATCAACCATAACGGTAAAGTTGCCGTTTTTTACAATGAATGATGAACCAGTTACAGTACGTGCACCACCAACAAATTCAATTTTCATACAATAACCCTTACACTAATTATTAACATCGGTTTGTATCATCCCATCAATGAGCGTAATCACCCTTTGAGTTTTTGAAGCTATATATTGATCATGAGTTACGATAACAACGGTAGAACCATTTTCTCTACACGTTTTAAATAATAGCTCAACCAATATGTCAGAATTTTTTCTGTCAAGATTTCCAGTTGGTTCATCAGCAAGTATTATATCAGGTTGATTTATAAGTGCACGAGCTACAGCTATACGCTGGCATTCCCCACCTGATAATTCTGCAGGTTTATGATAGGCCCTATCGGCTATACCAAAGTGCTCTAAGAGTTTGTAAGCTTTTTGTTTTGCTTTTGTATATGATTGGCGCCTGATTAACAAAGGCATCATTGTATTTTCAAGCGCGGTAAATTCAGGCATAAGATTGTGCATCTGGAATATAAAGCCAATATGATTGCTTCTAAAACGCGATAACTCGTCATACGAAAATGGTGAAATATCCTGATTCAGTATCTGCACGCAGCCTCCCTGAAATGTATCAAGACAACCAATTATATGTAATAATGTGGATTTTCCTGCACCTGAAGGCCCCATAATGGATACTATCTCACCTCTTTTAATGCTCATATTAATATTGTTAAGTACTGTGATGGAATTAGTGCCATATCCATATTGTTTGCATAAATTTTCTGTTTTTATGATAATGCTATCTGAATGAATATCTTGGCTCATGGTATAATCCATTTCTCATTTATTCATATTCTCATTTATTCATACCGTATTGATTCAACAGGATGTAGCCTTGATGCATGCCATGATGGCAAAATGGCCGCAACTGTTGCAATGAAAATAGCAAGTATTGCAACCAGCATAACAAATTCAGGCTGAATCTGCGTGGGAAGCGAATCTATATAATACACATTTTTTGGAACCAGTGATACCGGATAAAAGATACCCAGATCAAAAGTAATATAAATCCATGACATGGTGCTGTTAATAACATGCTCAACCCAATGAATAATTGATTCCAGGTTTATAGCGGTTGCAAGACCAGTGATCACTCCAATAATTGCACCAATCAATCCAATAAAAAAACCTTCAAGAATAAAAATTATCATGATTGAATATGGCTGTGCCCCCATTGCCTTTAATATGCCAATGGCTTTTCGCTTTTCCATAACAACCATAACCAGTGTTCCCATGATGGTAAATGATGCGCTGACAATAACCAGGAAAAGGATTATTGTCATGATAAGCTTTTCCAATTTCAATGCATAAAATAAATTTTGATTTTGTTGCTCGGCAGTTATTACCTGATAATCATATCCAATAATCTCCTGAATTTTTGATGACACCCTATCCATATCATACACATCAAAAAGTTTCAACCCCACACCACTAATGATATTGCCAATTCCAAATAATATCTGTGTCTGTGGAAGAGTCATCAATATGAGCCTGGTATCAAAATCATAGTATCCCGTTTTAAAAAAAGATGCTATTCTATATCTACCAATTCCTGGTGTAATCCCTTCGCGTGCGGTTAATCGTCCTTTGGGGACTATGATTTCAATATAGTCGCCAATCTTCAGATTATAATTGAAAGCCATCTCTTCTCCAATTGCTATTGCATTAGCGCTTTTAAAATCTTTATCGCCTGCAGTGATAAATTTTGTGATATCTTTGGGAACATCGCCAGCATTGCCATATCCACGAATAGCAACAGGGAATATATATGATTTAACACGCACAAGGCCCTGCCCCTGAACAAATGGCATGATTGTTTTAATCTGCGTTATATCTTTTATTTTGTTCGATAGTTCATTGTAATTTGCTATTCCCTCTGTATCAGTATCTGCATAGTAACGGCTTATTGTGATATGGGCATCTACATCTAAAATTTTATCACGTATCTGACTTTGGAATCCGGTCATTACAGACATCACGACAATAAGTACAAATACACCGATAGCAACTATAAATATAGACAGAAATGTGTTGAATGAAATAAACCCTTGAGATTTTTTTGCTTTGAGATATCGCCAGCCTATAAAAAGCTCAAATAAATGCATACTGAATACCTTGATGTAGATTATTTAGATTTTACGAAAATAGTGGATAAGATTTTTTTGTCAAATGTATTTCGTTTGATGAGTGATAATAAAGTTATGCTATAGACAGCGCATTGGTATACAATAGATACACCTTACTTCTGACTTAATTGATCATATAATGTTTTAGCCAGTCCCAAATTAGCTGTTTTTGACATCTGAAGAGCATATTCATTATACAGCATATCTTCAAATATTTCTTGAGCCATACCACCGTATAATAAATCATTTTCTTTATGCAATGTTTTTCGCATCTCTTTAAGCATCTGATATACAAATAACGATTCCATTTCGATGCACACATCCATAAGCTTTTTATCAACAGGTTTATTATTTTGCGTATTTATTGCATTATCAAGAAGTGATTTAAATTCAGTGGATTTACTTTGCAGCTTTTGTTCTACATCTTTTTGCTTATTTATAGAACTGATTGTTTTCTGGCTATCAATAATATTGGCTATTGTTGTATCCATAATGACCTCACTGGACAATTAACTCTGCATGCAGACAACCTGCTTGCTTCATTGCCTTTAAAATACCTATAATATCCTGAGTACTAAATCCAATATAATTTAGCGAATCAACAAGATCTTTGACCGTTGCAGCATCTTTTAATAAATACATGCTGCCTTTCTTCCTGGTCTCTTCAATTGTTATAGTTACGCCTTGCTTGCTTATTACCGCCTGCGAAACACGTATATCACCACCCATTACAATAGTGCCACTGCGCTCATTAATGACTACGCGAGCACTATACACAGGTACTATCTCTATATTTTCTATATCAGCAATAAAATCAATAGCAGAAACATTTTGTGGGACAGTACATTGAATAAAACCTTTGTCAATGACAGGCTGTGAATCGGGATATTTTTTTTCGATAGCAGTTTTTATTTCCTTTGCTACCGAAAAATCAAAATTGATAAGTGAAAACTTAATCTTCCCATCTTTTACTATGTCAGGTAAAATTTCCTTTTCTATTATTCCACCAGATACTATCATGCCAATTGTAGCTCCCTTTCGCTTATCACCTGCAATTGACACAACACCCTGTGCCACAACATACGTACTATCATCAGCGCCTTTCAATGCTGATTGCAACAGAACGCCATTTTCAAGTGATTTTGCATCACCAATTGAAGAAACTGTTACATCTATCCTGTCACCAATCCTGACGTATGGTGGCAAGGTTGCAGTTACCAGTACCGCTGCTATATTTTTAGAATTAATATTTTCATCATTAAGTCCTAAGTTTTTCAATACGTTTGACAGAGAGCTTTGTGTTAATTTAACTTTACTATCGCCAGTACCCTGCAACCCAATAACAAGGCCATATCCATATACCTGATTTTCCTTTAAACCATCAACAGTAACCAAATCTTTAATCTTTACAGGGACCTCTGCAAAAATTGAAGTTATAACAAATAGTATAAAAATTGTAGAAATTGATGTAGTATAAATTATTCTCATCATTGCTGAGTTAACTCGCCTAAAATTCTTTGAAGATATTGAATAATTATCTGCTGTTTTTCCTGTTCAGTCAATGCTGCTGAAGCTGTTTCACCTTCTTTAAGTGGCGGTCGTGTTATCTGCACGCCTTCTTTCACACCCTGTATCTGCAAAACAAGATTTGCAATATCGGTGGAATTAATGGTACCACCTTTTATTGAAGCAGGATTTACAATACCGGTAACGTTAAACACAGTTGTTACGCCACTGAATGAAAATGTCTTGGTACCAGTAATCCTGAAATTACCGTTTTCAAGTCGCTGTACAACTGTTGCTGCAATATGCAGTGTAATGTTTCCACGATGTTGAAGATTTGTGCTATTATTTTTAGTTGCTTTTTTATTTGCATTCACTGGCGGCAAAAACGGTGTAATAGTACCATCAGGTGTTGAAGTCACTGTGAATGCATCATTATTGGCAAGTGTAAGAGTAAAGCGCATCTGCGAAATATCAGTAATCGCTACTGTAAAAATATCGCCAACTTTAATGGTATCCTGCGCTGTGTAGATATTCTTATCTTTCCAGATAGTATCTGCGTACGCAAAAGATACAATACCAATAACTATCGCCACAAAAAATTTTTTCATAGATAACACTCTACACCATTATTGACAATTTTGCCAGTTACTGTTTTACCGTTTTGCAGCGAAATTTTAATTTCATCTCCACTTTTGCCGCTTTGCAGAGCTTTGCCAATCATCTCAATGACAATAGATTTTTTAATCAGCCTAACAGTAACAGGATCACCTTTAGTTACAACAAATTGATTAACTATGAGCGATAGCTCCGGTGAAGCACTATCAGTATTGGATGAAGTCTCAGGCGTAATCAGTTTAACCGCGCTACCGTGAACAACTAAAAGTCCCGTCACAACACTTCTAAGAGATTGATACACCTCATTTTTAGTTATATAACCGTCTTTGAGTGCGGTATGGCATATATTTACATTCTTTACTGCATCTGCTTCATCGCCATCAACCTGTGCAATATCTGCTACTGTCAGATTGTCTTTTGTTGCAATATTTGATTTTAAATATACTATCGCATCCGCATACAGCGATTGTGACAATGTTACAAGAAATATAGTTAAGAGTATTATCCTATTCATCATCGCTTCAATCCAATAGCAGTACCCAACATTGAATCAGATGTCTGAATTGCTTTTGAATTAATCTCATACGCACGCTGCGCAACAATCATATTTACCATTTCCTCAACCACTTTTACGTTGGACATTTCAAGAAAACCCTGATGTGTCCTGGCCATACCATCAATTCCCGGAGGACCAGCTATCTCTTCACCTGATGCAGGTGTTGTTTTATATAAATTACCACCAATGTTTTGCAAACCTGCCGGATTAACAAATCGGGCAATTTCCAGCTGTCCCACTTCAATTGGATCGTCATCACCAACTATTTTTACAGTAATTCTGCCGTCCTGGCTGATTGATAGTGTTTCCATTATAAAATTTTCAGGTAAAACAATTGGTGGTTCCAGCAAGTAGCCGTTAGAAGTAACTATCTGGCGGTTAGAGTCAATTTTAAAAGAACCATCACGTGTATATGCAATAGTACCATCATACAACTGAACTTTAAAGAAACCTTCTCCTTCAAGTGCAATGTCAAGCTTATTGCCTGTTGCCTGTAAACTGCCCTGGTCAAAAAGTTTCTGAGTTGCTGCAACCTTTACCCCATGCCCAACCTGAATTCCTGTTGGAACTTCACTTATCTCTGTTGCCGGAGTGCCTGCCATAAGGACTGTTTGATAGATTAAATCTTCAAATTCAGCTCTTAGCTTTTTAAAACCTGTTGTATTGACATTGGATAAATTGTTAGATATCGTATCTATATTAAATTGCTGTCCTATCATCCCTGATGCAGCAGTCCATAATGAACGCATCATATCAACACCTCGTTACAGTAAAATATTGTACTTTTATGTACTTTTCGGCATAATTATCATATTGCTTGATATAAATGATTGACAAAAGAGATATAAAAGGATAATAGCGTAGAATATATAAAAAAGTATTTGTAACTTTGAACCCATATAAACTACAATAATGATAAAAAAATAAAGGAGAATACCATGAAGTTTAAAAAAGTATTAGCTCTATTTAGTATTGCACTGCTTTTTACAGCATGTTCAAGCACTGATAAGAAAGAGCAGTCAAAGGCTTCAGTAACCAATAATGGTCCTGGAAAGATTTATTGGGACGATAAATCATTAAAAGGAGAAGGAAATTTTACCAATGGCGTAAAAACTGGAAAATGGATTCTGTACCATAAAGGCACCGGCGAAAAACTGGCCCAGGGCGAATATGTAGATGATAAACAACAGGGTTTCTGGACATATTACCATAAAAATGGTGCAAAAAGTTTGGAAGGTAATTTTGATAAGGACCAGAAAACAGGCGAATGGATTGCGTATTACCCTGAAGGACCGGTTATGTGGAAAGCCACTTATGTGGTTAAGGAAAAAACCGAAAGTGGCTTTACAATGAAGATTGGAAGCATAGAAGGAATAAAAACATGGTTTTATCCATCAGGCAGAATATGGAAAGAAGAACAGTTTACAAACGGTGAACAGACCGGAAGAAGCCAGGAATACTATGAAAACGGCAATCCAAAAATTATTGCATGGTACAAAGCAGGCCAACTGGATGGCCAGTGCAATAAATGGTATGAAAATGGTAAAAAGTTAGAGGAAGGTACATACAGAGAAAACAAGAAAAACGGTAATTTCAAATTTTACTTTGATAATGGACAGGTTTCAGCTACAGGTGGTTTTATAATGGATAAACCCGAAGGCGATTGGAAATTCTATTCAAAAGAAGGACTATTGCAGAAAGAAGGCAAATATAAGGATGGCAAAGAAATCGGGTTGTGGAATTTCTATATGTATCCTACCCGCGTGCAGCGAATCAAGATAATGGAACTTCCTTTGCAGGGTGGGATGATTGATAATACCAACGAAAATGCAAAACTATACGATGAAAAAGGACAGCTTATTGGCTATGGACAACTCACCGGAATACCCAAGGGAATTTATACAGTTCTGAAAGATGGGAAGCCAGCGGGTGAAATTACATCCTCATCAGTACCTGGTGATGATCCAAAAGAAAAAATATCGCATACATGGACCGGCAAATGGGAAATGCCAAAGAAAAACGGAAAATGGACTGAATATTATACCGGGACAAAAGCTGTAAAATTAGAAGCTACATATTTGATGGATAAACTCAATGGTCCATACAAGGAGTTTTATCCAAATGGCAAACTAAAATCTGAGGGTGAATATTTAAACGGCAAGATGAATGGAGAGTGGAAATTTTATAAAACTGATGGCACTTTAGATGATGCACAATCAGGAAAATATATGCTGGGTAAAAAAATGAGTTTTTAAATGGTAAACTAACAACATAGATTTTTTGTAATTAAATATCTTTAAATGAATAATGAATTTATGGGTATCATAGTAAAAAGGGAGAACACCCCTTTTTACTATTTCTTATCTAAAACGTTTCGTAATTTTTTTGCTAATTCCAGCATTGAAAATGGTTTTTGCAGAAAATTAGTATCTTTATTTATAATGTGCTCGTATAGCATAATATCTGTATAGCCTGACATGAAAATACAGGCTATATCAGGCTTAGTTTGTTTTATTGTGTGATAGAGCTCCACACCATTCATTTGTGGCATCACCAGATCTGTAAGTAATGCATCAACCTCATGGCCTCTTGTTTTCATTATATCTATAGCTTCGGAAGGTGTACTGGCTGTAATCACATTATATTGTAATCGTACCAGCATCAAATGAATCATTTTTAACAATGATTCCTCATCTTCAACCACAAGCAATCTTTCACCCTTTCCTGTAGGATTTTCATCAGTTATTATTTTATCTTTGATATCTTCAGTTGAAAAATATCTTGGGAAATATATTTTGAATGTGCTACCTACTCCTTTTTCACTGTAAACATTAATAAACCCTTTATTCTGTTTTACTATACCATATACAGTTGATAAACCTAGACCAGTACCTTTACCTACTTCTTTAGTAGTAAAAAATGGTTCAAATATTTTGTTAATAATATTCTTATCTATTCCACTACCGTTATCAGTTACCGAAAGCACAACATATTCACCTGGCAAACAGTCCGGTATATCCTTGTAATAGTTTTCATCAAGAATCATATTCTGTGTGGTAACGGTAATAACGCCATTATCATTAATGGCATCACGGGCATTTATACATAAATTTGCAACTATTTGATTAATTTGCGTTGGATCAATCAAAACATTCCATAATTCTTGCTGAGGAATCCATCGCAGCTCAATGTTTTCGCCAATTAGCCGTCGTAGCATCTTTTGCATATTTTCTATAACTTGATTGATATTTATTACGTGAGGTTCTGTTATCTGTTTGCGTGCAAAGGTTAATAATTGACGTGTTACTTCAGCAGAGCGTTTGGCGGCATTAACGATTTCGTTTAAATATGTTTCTATGTCTTTTTTGCTGTCAATTTGCATCAGTGCTAACTGTGCATTGCCCAGTATGACTTCAAGCATATTGTTATAATCATGAGCAACGCCTCCGGCAAGACGACCTATGGATTCCAGCTTTTGAGCTTGGATTAGCTGTTCTCTTAATCTATCTCTTTCTTCTTCAGCTTTTTTTTGCTCTGTAATATCTTTAAATACAGTTACAAATTGATTTGTTTGCGGTGAGAATACTGATACAAAAAAATATTTATCCATTGGTTCATAATATGTTTCAAATGTCATTGATTTGCCTGTTAAGGCTACTTCTGAAAATATATTAAAGTACGGTGGTTCTTTAGTAGAGTACACTTCAGTTGCTAAGTTACCAATTACATCCTCTTTGTTTAAATTCAATATATTCTCATATTGGGAATTAACATCTACAATGCGGTAATCAAATGGTTTTCCACTATCATCATATACTAACTCATGCAAACAAATACCATCATTGGAATGTTCAAATATTTTTCTGAATTTCTCTTCGCTTATACGCAATATTTCTTCCATTGTTTTTCTTTCAGTTATATCATGAGCTATTGCATACGCTATTCCTGAAGATGGAACCGGGTGCAAATTCCAGTCTAACCATCTATATGTTCCATCTTTGCATCGGTATCGGTTTTCAAATGTAATAACATCATTACCTTTGAGTAATTCATTGTGTATAATATCTACAGTTTTTTGAACATCATCGGGATGTATACATTCAATGAATGGTTTGGATAAAAGTTCATCCTGTGTATATCCAAGAACTTTTTCAAATGCCGGATTTGCCATCAGAAAAGTTGCAGTATTTAAATCAGCGATACATGCTAAATCATTAGCTAACATCACAAGGTTTTTATACGATTCTTCTTTTTCTTTATGAAGCTGGATTTCATATACCATTTCTGCCAGTATCTGTATACGGCTAATATCGATAGGCGAATAATCTTTACTGGATGTCCCCACTCCTAAAATTGCAACCAGAGAGTTGTTAATAAAAACAGGTATAAATACTTCCCGTAATGATTTTGATAGATCCGAAGCATTACATCTAAAGTATTTTGATTCTGAATTGTGAATTATAGGATATCGGTTTTCATTGCATTCATTCCACAATTTCAGATAATCTATTGTACAGTCGATAGTGTCATCAACGCAATACGTGTTAAATAAATCAGGTGATAAAATATGTGTCAATTGATTGGTTTTATTATAATAGTATTTATAATATACAAAGCAGCTCACCTGGCTATCTGTTATATCTGCAACTGATTTTAACGCAAAATGAATGAATTCATCTTTTGTATGCTGCATAGCATAATTGATGAAGCGTATTCTAATTTCGGATAAAAGGTGAAAAAAACTTTCTTTGGTTCTATCATGAACTATTATTATTGTTCCCAGAATATTTTCTTCGTTATTTTTGATTAGAGTACCTTTAAAATCCACGGGAATTACGGTATTATTGCGCGACAATATAACACTTGTGTGATAGTCACCCTGGAATGAACCCTTGACTATTGATTGGAAAATATCATCATCTGAAAGTAATAAGTTTTTATTAAAAATATTCAAAACATCCCCTATATATTTCCCTGCTACTTCTCTATATTGCCATCCTGTTAATAATTCAGCTATGTAGTTGAATATCTCGATATTTCCTTTATTATCTGTTACTATAATTGCATCACCTATTGATTCAAGCATGAGTTTATATTGCAGAAATTGTTTTAGTTGATCATTTTGAATGTGCGATAGTTTCTGGTAATATAGTTTTTCATTGTTTTTTGTGTATATTATGACAAAACCTATAAGTCCACTCATTGATAAAATAAGGATGATACACGCTAATACAAGTATTATATACCATTGGCCAAATAAAATTGAAAGGTTTTGCTTTGATATGATTATCCATGAAACTTCCGGTATACTTGCCCCATACGATAAAACTATATTGTTATAAAAATCTTTGCTTTTTACAAGATGATTTGTTTGATTAAGATGATAGTAAATAAAATTATCCCCGGGAAGTGTATCGATGAAAAAATTAATCAACTGCGGGAAGATTGTTTTATTATCGAATTTATATATATGTTTGCTTCTTTTTTCTATTAGATATGTCTCTGCTGATTCATCATTACCTGTCCAATGTGATAAAATAGGCATCAAGACATCCTTAACATCGGAAATACAAATAATATAGAATGAAGGGCTTGATGTATTAGAAAAAGATACAGGAGATATAACACTTAGATGCAACACTGTTTTTTTATCATCATAATGGAGATCCGAAATCAGTGTCTTTTTGTTTGTTCTACATTCTTTTAGGTAATTGAATTCATTCTCCGTTAAATTTATTATTATATTAAAAGTAGAGAATATAATCCTGAAATTGTCATCCACTATAAGAATTTCTTTAATATCATTGTTGTTTGAATAAAATTTTAGAAAATGTTGTAACTGTTGATAAGTATCATTATCAGGATTGCTAATGTAAGAAAAAAATAAAAAATTAAATATCTCAGAATTAGTAAGAAGATTAACATCATCAATCTGATCCTTAATCCAGGAATTGATAGAATCACTTTTTACATTTACCAGACTTGATAATTTTTGGTGGACGTTATATGTTATAGATGTGTACTGAAAAGATAGTAAAAGTGTACTTAAAAAGACAATGATTAATAAAATACTGCAAAGTATATATTTAATCTTCAGTGGAATTACTGATAGATTTAAAAGTTTTGATAAACGTTGTAAAAGTTGTTGAATCATGTCATTATTAAAAAACAATAATGCGTATTACATAGTACGCCTTTTAATAATAACAAAAAATAAATTTAAGTCAAATAAATTCACAAATTTTACTTACAAATATTCTGTTAAGTATGTATAATCTTATTTCCCAAAAAACCGAAAAGAGGGACTTTTATACACTTATTATTCTAAGCTGGCTTGAATTACGGTTATGGCAAAAGAATAGTTGAATTTTTCAGGTTGAGATAATTTTTAAAAAAAATATTTCACTGCATTTTTAAAAATTTGTAAGCCTTCACCGTATTCGGGTATTTCTTTCTTATTTCTTTTATATTCTTCACGAAGAAGTGTCCAGTCATCACGTTGTGTAAAAAATATATGTCGTTCGGGATGTGGCATCATTCCCATTATTCTGCCGGTCGTATCACATATTGCTGCTATATCCAGCATTGAACCGTTAGGGTTAAATGGGAACTGTCCACCTGCCAGTGTTCCATCTGGCTTGATATACTGCATTACTATCTGATTATTTTTATGGAGTAAATCAATAATGTTTTGTGGTGCTATAAAATTACCTTCACCATGGGCTACAGGAATATGCAACTTTTCTATTCCTTTAGTAAACACACAGTTGGAATCAGGATTAATTCCTAAATCAATCCATCTACATTGAAACCTAAAAGTTGTATTGTGTTCAAGGGAAACCTCAACGTTGCCTATTGGTTGTGTTAATGCAGGAACTATCCCCAAATTAACCATTACCTGAAAACCGTTACATATCCCAATCATGAGTGTATCACGCTCAAGAAATGTTAAGATCTCTTCTATTAGATTATTTTTTATTTTATTTGCCAGAGCTTTGCCACTGCCAGTATCATCCCCATACGAAAATCCTCCCGGAAATGCAAAAATTTGGTATTGTTGCAAAATGTATTTATTGTCTATAATATCATTTATATGAATAATTTTGGCATCGGCACCTGCTAAATCAAATGAAAAACGTGTTTCTTCATCACAATTAATGCCATATCCGGTTAATATTAAGGCTTTTGGTTTTGCCATGAGTCCCTCTAAAATTCACTGAAAGTTGATTTGTAAGCAGCATGTATATCAAAAACTGAGGCTGAAACAATGATGTTGCCAGCAATGCCAGTAATACGAATCAAGGCATCGTCAGTCACATGACCAATTTGAGCAAAAGGTATATCTATGCAAAGTTTTTCAAACAAGCCTTTATGTTCAGGTGCTATCGACACCAAAATACGTCCCTGAGATTCAGAATAAAGTAATGTGTCATTACGGGTAATATCATTTTGTGGTAATTTAGAAAGATCAATAGAAGCGCCTAAAAGACCTCCCATTGATGATTTTGCCAGTGCCAGTGCTATGCCACCACGTTCTATACTTATGCTTGATGCAATAATATCACTACGCAATGCTTTTTCTATAATTGTGTAAATTTTAATGTTACGTTCCGCATCAACTTCAGGCACAGTGGTCCCAATATATTTTTGCCCTGATAATTTTTCGCCCATGTACGCAAGATATTCGCTCCCGCCCAATTCATCATTGGTTACACCAAGTATATAAATTAAATCACCTGGCTTTTTAAAATCTAAAGTCTGACAATATGAGATATCAGACACAACCCCAATTGAAGATATTAACAGTGTGGGAGGCACAGATATAAATACTTCATTAAAATTTTCATCATAGCCTTTAAAATCATTGAACATACTGTCTTTGCCACTGATGAATGGCGTTTTGTATGCAACGGCAAAATCGTAACATGCTCTAGCAGCTTCTTTTAATTGACCAAGCCTGTAGGGATTTGTTGAATCACACCAGCAGAAATTATCAAGCAATGCAAGTTTATCCATATCACATCCAGTAGCAACTGCATTGCGTATTGCAGTGTCAATGGAACAGGCTGCCATCCAGTATGTATCGATATCGCTATACGATGGGTACAGTCCCTGTGACAGTACTACACCCTTTTTTGAATTCATAACTGGTCGTATAACTGTAGCGTTACCGTTAACTTTTCCCCTCCCCTGCAAAGGTTTTATAACGCTGTTACCCTGCACTTCATGGTCGTACTGCGTAGAAATAAATTCAAAGCTTGCAGTGTTTAAACGTTTGACCATCTCAGTAAAATGCTCAGTTGCGTTTTCAGGATCATCAAATTCAGGATATGGATGTAATTGCGGAGTATAGCTGCTGGTGAGCTTTTTCTGCGGTAGGCCTTCATGCAAAAAGTGAAGGTCAATATTAAATACTATCTCCCCGTTATAATACACAATCCCTCTACCCGTGTCAGTAAATTTCCCAATAACCCATGCTTCAACGCCACGTCGTTTCATTAAGTCAAGAAATTCATCAAGAGTTTCATTGGGAACAGCTAACGTCATGCGTTCCTGTGATTCTGAAACCCATATTTGCCATGGTGAAAGCCCGGGATATTTCAACGGAACTTTATCTAAGTATACTATAAATCCACCAGCTTCTCGTGCCATTTCAGAAACAGAACAAGAAAGACCACCGGCGCCGTTATCAGTAATTGAATGGTACAATCCTTTATCCCGGGCTTCTTTGACGATAGCATCCGACATTTTTTTCTGTGTAATTGGGTCACCAATCTGGACTGCTGTTGCAGGGCTGCCTGATGTTAATGCTTCAGATGAAAACGTAGCGCCATGTATTCCGTCACGCCCTACTCTGCCGCCAACCATCACGATGTTATCTCCTGGCATTGCCTTTTTATGTACAGATGATTTGCCTTTTATTTTTTTTGGTATGAGACCAACAGTTCCAACAAACACAAGTGGTTTGCCTTTATAACGATCGTCAAAATACACAAAACCCTGTGGAGTTGGTATACCAGAGCAGTTGCCACCTACATTGACCCCGTGGATTACACCTTCCATAATCCTTCTAGGTGATAGCATCTTTGATTTTTTATCTTTTGATTTATATAAAGGTTTGGTATCAAAAGGACTTGCAAAACAAAATCCATAACGGTTTGCTACCGGCTTTGAGCCCAATCCAAATCCGATAGCATCTCTGTTTACTCCAACAATTCCGGTGATAGCTCCGCCAAAAGGGTCTAATGCGCTGGGGCTATTGTGTGTTTCCACCTTATCGGCAATAACGTAATCGTCATCAAATTCAATTCCGCCTGCATTATCTGAAAAAACTGAAACACAGATATCATGTTTGCCTTTTTCGCGGCGTATTCGTAGTGTAGCTTCTTTGATATAATGCTTGAATATGCCATCATTTATATCATCAAGTTGTGCAGCAAAAATAGTATGTTTACAGTGTTCACTCCATGTCTGAGCTATTGATTCCAGCTCTACATCGGTTGGATTGCGTTTTTCAATTTCTTTGTAGTACTTTTTAATAGCTTCAAGCGAAAGTAAATCCAGTGCTAATGGCCCACGACGGGTACCATCTGGATTCTTTATACCTTCTTTTCCTAAGGCAATAAGTTCTTCCTGGCTTATATCTAACGAAACCACTTCTGCTTTTGTATCTTCGTGCAACGTTACTACAGGTATAGCTTTACCCATGCCGCCATTCTTGATGTATTGGTGGTACGACAAAATTGATGATCGCTGTATCAATGGATTATAAAGTTCAAGTGAAATTTCATCAATTACTTCATCACTCAATTCTCCCCAAAAGAAGTATGTGGCTGAAGTAAATACACATTTTTCCGGATCACATTGTATTTTAAAAATATCTTCTATCATTTCACGAGTGGTATGAGCCACATTATCAGTAACTCCTGGAAGGTATCCAATTTCAACCGCATACGAAAATTGGGGTGGAGTATATGGTTTATTGATAATGTAATTCTGTGTTACAGGTTGAACAAGCGCTCTGCCTATCTTTTCAATTTGAGTATCAGCAAGTGGGATGTTTATGAGATAGTTATCGGTACGGATACATTTGCTTACAGGAAAACCTAATCGGTGAAGTTTTTGTTGAATGACTACACCACGTGAATCTGGAATTGTATAATATACTTCGATCCGGTAACGGGCTAATTCCATAGCAAGACCTCTTGGTAAGGTAATTTGTTCCTTGCGTAGTATATAGTTAAAAAAAATCAAGCCATAAAATTAAAAGCACACCACAATATGGTGCGCTTTTTTAATTCTATCTTTAGCTGCTCGGTATGTATCAGTTTTGTTCAATGCTAAAGATACGAAAGAAAACATATCCATAAACTAATTATATCATTAGTTCTATATTTATCAAAAAATTAATAGAGTTGGTTAGATATGGCCGGGTTGTTTGGCTTTTTTTATGATTTTTGGGTCCGGGCCCCAGAAAAATTTACAACATACTACACCATATACACGATACACGCTAAATGTATAGCCTGAGTACCGATAGTTATCGGTATAATCATCTTCTCCCATGCCATCAGGCACTTGTAAAAATTCATCCAGCACATTATCCAGACAAAACGCAATAATCTTTGCAAGCGACATCTTCCATAAAACAAAAACCTCCAGAGGTGGTAGCCGTATTCCTAAAATAACGCAACGTCAGCTGTTATTTGAAAATTCATCATTTCATGGTGGACTTTCCGAAGGCTTTCTGCTTGGTATTCGAAAAACAATTATAAGTACTTTAAAAAGATTTTTTCATAATAATTGATTTTAGAATAAAATATTATTATATTATTATACAAAAAACAATTATAAAGGAGGTTTGCCATGAAAGCAGGTTTATTAATAACAGGTAATGGTGCTTTAATATATTTAACCTCTTATGATGACTTCATGAATGATAAGCTTAAAGAAAAATTGGCATCAAAAGGTATTACTAAATTTATTGCCTACGAAATACCTGTAGAAGAAGCAAAAAAGAGATATGGCGGGCATTTTGATATTGTTATACGCGATTTACATGAAACAGATGATTTGCGTATACTGGATTATGATGGTTCAAGGGCTTTTAAGCTTTTTTCATTTAAGGAATTAGGAAAACCGGTATATCATGAATAAAAAAACAGGGGGTTTTGCCCCCTGTTTTTGTTTATTACTTCATTATTCCTAAGAAGTTTGCTATCTGTGGATAGAAGTGAACTACCACACCCGCAAATACTACAGATACCATACTCATAAGCTTAAGAAGAATATTGAGGGATGGACCTGAAGTATCTTTGAATGGGTCGCCTACAGTGTCGCCTATAACACCAGCTTTGTGAGGATCTGAACCTTTTCCACCATAGTTACCTTTTTCAATGTACTTCTTTGCATTGTCCCATGCACCACCAGCGTTATTGAGCATACATGCAAGAGAAAATCCAGCTGCAAGAGCTCCAGCCAGAACACCGGTTGTACCGGCAACGCCCAACAATAAACCAGCAGCTATAGGAACAATCAAAGCTAATAACGAGGGAAGAATCATCTTGCGCTGTGCGCCTGCGGTTGAAATCATAACGCAGCGAGCATAATCTGGTTTCTGTGTTCCCTTCAGGATACCAGGGAATTCCTTGAACTGGCGGCGTACTTCCTCAACCATTGCACCTGCAGCTTTACCAACTGCCTTTATCGTAAGTGCAGCTATAAGGAATGCCATCATTGCTCCAAGGAACAATCCGGCAATAACCATTGGATTAAGCAATGTAATATCATACGCGCGCACAAAATCTGCTATAGTTGCATATTTAATTTGAACATTGTTTAAGTCTTGAGTGATTCCTTCAGGTAATATATTGTAGAATTTTACAGAACCAACCTGGAAGAAACCTTCTGCACTGCGTGCTGCATATTTACTTACCCACATTTTAACTTCTTCAATGTATGCTGCGATAAGAGCCATAGCAGTAAGAGCTGCAGAACCTATAGCAAAACCTTTACCAATAGCAGCGGTAGTATTTCCTAACATATCAAGGGCATCGGTTCTTGTGCGGACTTCTTTACCTAAGTGGCTCATTTCAGCATTACCACCTGCATTGTCAGCGATTGGTCCGTATGCATCTGTTGCAAGAGTGATACCAAGAGTTGAGAGCATACCAACAGCAGCAAATGCAATGCCATAAAGACCTTTAGAAACGGCATTAGGATCAGTTGAAAATCCGCCAGCCAAACCAAAAGCTGCTAATATACCCAATACAATAGTGACAACTGGAATTGCAGTTGACATCATACCAACTGAAATTCCATCAAGAATTCCTGTAGCAGGACCCATGGTATGCTGTTTTGCAATTCCCTGGGTTGGCGAATAATCATCAGCAGTATAATATTCAGTTGATTTACCAATAACCAATCCAGCTATCAATCCAGCGATAGAAGAACCAAAAACTCCCCATGTGATTATATTAACATGAGCAAGGACAGCTAATGCAATTATCAATAAGATTGAACTTCCCCATACACCGCGGTTTAACGCTTTCAAAAGGGTTTTCATAGAAGCATCTTCTTCTGTTCTCACAAAGAAGATACCTATAACTGAGAATAAAATACCTAAGCCTGCAACAATCATAGGAGCTATAACTGCATTCACATTTTCTATGCCAACAAGAGGTAATGCAGCACCTAACGCAGCAGTTGAAAGAATTGAACCACAGTATGATTCATAAAGGTCGGCTCCCATACCGGCAACGTCACCAACGTTGTCTCCAACATTGTCAGCAATAGTAGCAGGGTTACGTGGATCGTCTTCAGGAATTCCTGCTTCAACTTTGCCAACCAGGTCTGCACCAACGTCAGCAGCTTTGGTATATATACCACCGCCAACACGAGCAAACAGAGCCTGAGTAGAAGCACCAAGACCAAATGTTATCATTGTTGTAGTAATTTCAACAAGTTTACCGTGCTTGAATGCTTCGTTGGTAATGAGCGATAAATCAAATGATTGACCAGCTGTTATCAAACCTATTTTTTCAGCCAATTCCTGGCTAAAACCCATGATATTGTTATCGTATATCCAATTTAAAATGATGTACCATAATGAGATATCCAGTAAACCAAAACCAACTACAACAAGTCCCATTACCGCACCGGATCTGAATGCAACCTGTAAACCTCTGTTCAGCGATTCTCTGGCACCCTGTGCGGTTCGTGATGAAGCATTAGTTGCAGTATTCATGCCTAAGAAACCGCATAAACCAGAGAAGAAACCGCCGGTTAAGAATGCAAAAGGTACAAATGGATTCTGGATCCCATAATACGCTAAGATTGACAATAAAATCACCAGGATCACAAACACTAAAGAGACCACCTTGTACTGTTGCCTAAGATACGCAAACGCCCCTTCGCGTACAGCCTGAGCAATTTCGACCATTGTTTCATTCCCTTTATCTGCTTTCATCATCATTTTATAGAAGATATAAGCAAATAAAAGAGCAATGATCGACCCAACAGGGGCAATCCAAAAAAGCATACTATCCATAGGGCCACTCCTTTTTATAAATTTTTAATTCAATTTGTTAAAACAGTTAAAATATAAAGTATTCTTTTGATGTCTAAAAAAAAGAAATACCGTTTATTGTCAAGTGTTTTTAAAATTAAAAATATAATGAGCGTTTTTATAAAAAACATTTGTTGTAAAAATCAAATTGACAATTTGCTATTCAAATTATTATTATGTAGTATTATCGAATAAGGAGGTATTTAATAATAATTTGTATGGCTTCTGATGAGCAAAAGCCCAAAAAAACTAAAAATAACGATGTGTTATCACTATTAAAACAAAAAATTTTGAAGTACATCAAAAATAGAAATGCTTCTCTTCCAGTTGATAAATTAGCCCTTCAAAAACAGGAAATGATTCAGGGCATTTTGAGCCTTTCCACCAAAAATGTACGAGAGGTGATGATCCCCCGCGTTGATATTAATGCAGTTGAAGACACAATTGTATTGAAGGAATTGGTAAAACGTGTTATTGACGAAGGGCATTCACGGATACCTGTGTATTCAGGAACTATCGACAATATTATTGGGATTTTGTATGTCAAAGACTTGATGCCTTTTATTATAGACAGACGAGTGAAATTCAATATAAAAAAGATGCTGCACAAACCATACTTTGTACCTGAAACAATGACCTTAGATGAACTACTCCTTCAGTTTCAAAAGCAAAATTTACATCTGGCGATAGTTGTTGATGAATATGGCGGGGTTGCTGGAATTGTAACACTTGAAGATATACTCGAAGAAATTGTTGGTGAAATTAGGGATGAATTTGATGAGGATGAAATACCTGAGATTCAGGCAATCTCAAAAAATAACTGGGAGGTTGATTCACGATTATCAATATCTGATTTTAATGAATATACAGGTTGCAGTATTCCTGATCAGGAATTTGATACTATAGGTGGGTTTGTGTTTGATCTTTTTGGGAAAATTCCAAAAAAAGATGAACAAATAAAATACAATAATATAACATTCAAAATAAAAGATATACAGGGTACCCGCATAGGCAGGATTATTGTTACAGTCAATCCTCAAAAAAATTTTGATAGCAACTAGTTATTCAATGGAAATCATCAAATCAGAAGGAATTATATTAAAAAAGATACCGGTTCTGGAAGCAGATGTTGCAGTTGTTATTTATACCCAAAACCATGGCAAGCGGACATTTATATTTAAAGGAATTAAAAAAACAAAACGTCGCAGCCAGGCTGCAATAGAACCTGGAAGTATTGTACACCTTGTATACTATTACAATGATCAAAAATCAATGTTCCATGTAAAAGAAATTTCGCTACTACAGGATACTGCATCAATCAGAGATAATTACCAGGCAATGATAACACTTTTTTTGTTACTTGAGGTTGTTGAAAAAACCTCTGGCCAGAATGATCCAAATCTAACAGTGTATAAGCTTTTAAAAGGAGCTGTGGACACATTACATAAAACCGATGCATACACTGTGCTTGCACTTTCATTTATTATACATTATTTAAAACTCACAGGGATTATGCCAGATTACTTTCATTGTTCATTGTGCCATAAAGAAATAATTGATGACTTATATTTAACTGAATATAACCTTACAGTGTATTGCAATCAATGTGCACCGCATAATTCTTTTATGTTTAAGGCCATAGCTCCTTTAATATATGACATGCTATCTAAAAAATTTTTGGATATAGAGATCAGCTTGTATAATTCTTTGGATATACAAAAGTTTCTTTTCCATACACTGTTGTTTATTGACCACTACTTCAATATACATATAAAAACTAAAGAATTATTATTTCACAATACTTTATACTAATTTAACACTAATAATTCCTTAAAAATATTTTGTTAATCAAAAGGTGTACATGACCGACGTCAATGGCGACGCAGATGTACAATATGTTTATTATGTTCACAAATGTTATTTAAGGAATAAATCATGCTAATGTAATAATATTCTATCCCTTTTTTAGTATTTTGGGGAAATAAGAGTACGGATGAGCTTTTTTCTTTTCCGTGCAAAACTTTATTGCATCTCCTCCTAAATGATTTACGCCATTGTTATCACAATTAATTTCTTTCTCAAACACATTTTATATTTGAAGTAGGTTTTTGCAGAACGGTTATGAAGTGATAAACTATTAATTGAAATTCGTAATATTTTTATATAGTATAAAAATTAAATATTGACACAAAGTGCTATTATAATAAATATAGTATTCAAATAATACTACCATTATTAGGAGGGTGTCCTATGTTTAAACGTTTACTTTTTATTATTCTTGCTGTTGTTACGATTTATAGTTATTTGATTTCGCCTGGCTATGCATGTTTTGATACGTTCCTGTTTTTGCACCATAAATCCATGGTGTATCCAACAGGATATTTTGCTGCTGATGTACTGGGCGAGTATTCATTCAATAATACTAATTCCCCTGATCAGGATACATATTTTACTAATTACAGTATGTATTATGGATTAGCAGAACGAGTATCCGTGCAATTTGGGCTTGCTCAAGTTGAAACTACAAGAACGGATAGTAAATACAGTATTGAATCATGGTCTGTTAGGGGTGTATTTAATACAGTTCGTGCAAATAGTGGAAATTATTATATGGACCTGGTAGCAGAACATCACACTGGAGTAGACATTGACGAGAATATGGCACATTTTTCTATTCCAAATCTTTTCTATGTATCAAATTTTATTGTCGTAATTCATCCAGTGTATGAATTAACATACAGCAAAGCTGAAAGAGAACATACTTTTGGCGGTCATGGTGGAGTATTTTATAATATTAACAATATCGGAATTATTGGAATTGGTGGGGAGTTTGCTTCAGCTCAATCGAGCAGTGCCTTGGGAAAAAGGTTTACTGAAGGTGAAGCTGCAGCAAGTCTTTTTATAGGTTTTAATTTGGGGAATATTTATTTTCAGAATGAATTTGCCAAAGGTTTAAATAATTCAAGAGATTATGGATTTGCAGCAACGTTAAAATTTTTCTTTAATACTGGAATGAGCATATAATTAAAAATAAAAAAGCACGGCTAATGTGCCGTGCTTTTTTTTATTTTCGTTTAGTTAGATTACAGCTGTTCCATAATCGCAGGGATTACTTCAAATAGGTCTCCTACAATACCGTAGGTTGCTATGTTAAAAATTGGTGCTTCAGGATCTTTATTAATAGCAACGATAACCTTAGAACCTTTCATACCAGCTACGTGCTGAATTGCACCTGAAATACCACACGCAATATAAAGATCTGGAGTAACAGTTTTACCAGACTGACCTACCTGACGAGCAGCGTCTGTCCAGCCAGCATCAACAACAGGGCGTGATGCAGCATATTCGCCGCCAAGCTTCTTTGCAAAATTGACGATAATATCGTTATATTTATCCTTTTCCTTTGTTCCTCGACCACCTGATACTATTATCTTAGCCTGTGTAATGTCTACAGATCCGGCCATAGTTTCAACAAATTGTTTGAATTTTCTGCGTGGTTCTGGAACAGATGCTGACACAGCAGTTACAGAACCTGCACTACCTGCAGCTTCTTTTTCAAAGGCACCTTTTTCAAATGTTGCAACAAACTTATCTGTTTTAACTGAACGCTGTTCCTGTATCTTGCCATTGTATGTGTTGCGTGTAAATACAACAACATCACCCTGCACTTCAAATTTATTGCAGTTTGTTACTATACCACAGCCCAAACCCAATGCTAATTTAGCTGCATAATCTGAGCCATCATAAGTATGAGGTATTAATACGCCTTTAACATCCTGTGCTTCTACTACTGCACTGGCAGCGGCAACATACGTGTCAGCACTATACACTTCAAGTTTAGGATCCACTACTGCAAATACTTCAGGCATATATTGTGCAACTTCCTTTGCTAAACTGTCGTCTTTATAGAATACTGCAGCAGCTGGGGATGCACCCATTGCTGATGCCAATGCTTTAGCAGCTTTGCAAAGTTCTAAAGTAGCATCGCTTATTTTTCCATTTCTTTGTTCTGCTATTACTAATATACGTGCCATTGTGTACCCCCTTATATCACTTTAGCTTCATTGCGTAATTTTTCTACAAGCTTGGCAGCAGCAGTTTTTGGATCACCTTCAATAATTTCAGCCTTGTGATCAGAAACCGGGAAGAACATTTTAACAAACTTGGTCTTTGATCCGGCTTCTCCAACAGCAGCTACTCCTAAATCTGCAGCCTTCTTTACATCAAGTCTTTTCTTCTTAGCTTTCATAATACCTGGAAGAGTCGGATATCGTGGCTGATTGATACCTGACTGAATAGTAAGAACAGCTGGGATTGCCATTTCAAGGACTTCATTTAATCCGCCTTCAAGCTCACGGTTAACTGTCATTGATTTTCCATCGCCACCAACTTCAATTTTCACAACATTTGTACAATGTGGCATACCAAGCATATCAGCAATCATGACACCGGTTACTGCTGCCTGATCATCTTCGGCCTGAACACCGGTTAATACAAGATCAACACCGCCTAAGCTCTCAATTGCTTTGCAAAGTGCTGATGCAACTACAAAATTGTCACCTGCATCAACCTGCTCATCCTGAATCTGGATACCCCAATCGCCGCCCATTGCAAATGCCTGACGAATTTCTTTTGATGCTCGCTCAGGGCCTGCTGAAATGATAATTACTTCACCACCAAATTTCTCCTTCAATTGCAGTGCAGCCTCAACAGCATATTCATCAAAATCATTCATCTTGAAAGCAATCTGGGATTCGTCGATCTTACTGTCGCCAATAATTTTAAATTTGGATTCCATATCTGGAACCTGCTTAACTAAGACAGCTATCTTCATAGTCCCACTCCCTTTTATAAAATTTTATGCAAAAAAATAGAATAAGCACATTTGTGCACAATGGTATAAAATGCGTTTTATATGTCAAGATTTATTACTATATTTAATTATATAAATTTTATATACACTAAATTATATAGTATATAATTGAAAAATGATAAGTAATGATTTATTATATACTAAAGAGATCTGGCGGAGGAAAACATCTATTATTTTTATTTTATCTTTTTTGCCCTGCGTTTTTCAACAGGATACACTTCCAGACCTTTTGAAAGCAAATCAATATCCTTTGGGTTAAGAGGTTTTGCTAAGAGTACCCTTGTATCAGATTCTTTCACCTGCAATATAACTTTTTTTCGTGGTTTTTCAGAATCAATGGTTTCATCATTATCAACAAATGTTTCCAGAATACTGTCTTTTTCAATACCGTCAATGTTTCCTAAATTGATTGCTACCATATCATCAGAATAAGACAGGATTTTGCCCCAATACGGAATGGTATTATACAAATTTCTGGCTATCGCTAATGATACTGTATGCAGAGAATATTTTGTATTGTCAGATTCATTATATTGAGCTATTACTACTCCGGTTTTTACATCCATCAATTTTGCCTTTACTTCAATATATCTTCCCGATAATGTATATTCTCCATATAATATATATGATATCCAGGGAAGCTCATTAGCATTCATTTTGTCATTAAGCATAACCAGAACATCGTCTAAATTATTTGATGGAAACTGTCTGATAATTGACTGACGTTGCGACAAAGGAAAGTTTCTATATCTTCCAAATTGCCCCATAGCAAAGTTAATTGAATTAGCTATAACAGCACCTGCATCGGCAAATGCAGGTATAGCAACATCAGGGGTAAAATTAAGTACCAGAACCAATGGCACATCACGTGGAAGATCTTCTTTATCATATCCTAAACGGAAAAATAATTTGTCGCGTCGTTTCATTACAGCAATACTCATCATGTCCTGTGTTTTTTGAGTAGGATTTAATGTATGCATTTTTTTAATCTCATCGTAATAAAGCTCAAAATAACCCAAAGTTTCATATATGCGCATGAGCTCCTGGCGTGCAGTGGAATTATTAGGATTTAACGCTAATGATAAGCGAACAAACAGCATTGATAAATCAGGAAATCCTTTTTTCCGTAGCTCCTGTGATGATGTAAAATCGTCATTACTGCTGTGTATTCGTACAGGGTGGCCTATTTTAATGTGTTCCAGTAAGCTGAGCTGTCGCATCTTTATTGCTATGAGGCTGTTGAGATTGTCCTTTGATAGCGAATTCTGGTAATAAGTTAATGACTGGTTTATATCACCTTTGTATTCATACATTAATCCTAAATTATAAAGGAGTTCATTGCTGGCAATGTGCGGATAACTGGTAACTATCGCCTCATAATATGAAATTGCGTTTTGATAATCCCCCTGCACATATAACAAATACCCCATATCGCGGTTTGCCTGCAGGTGAGTTTTATTGATGATTAATGCTTTCTGCAGTTCATCAACTGCTTGATTCAAATATGCGGAATCACCAGAATAATAATATTTAAGATACAGTAACTCCGCTAATTTCACAAACCCATCCGGATATGTTTCTTTTGCATCAATGGCTTTTTTCACCAGTTCAATTGCATCATCAAAGCGCCTGTCTTTTGCCTTTATATCAGCGTACAGTAAGAGTGCATCGTAATAATATGGGTCGTTTTGCAAAATCCTGTTGAGTGTGCGTTTTGCAAAGAGCAGTTTGCCCATTTTATAGTAAAGATATGCCATCCCATACCGTGATTCATTATTGGTATATGATAGCTCATTTAAGGTGTCGTAGATTTTCATTGCTTCACGGTAGCGGCCTAAACCGGTATACGCTTTTGCCAAACCAAGTAGAGCATGTTCATTGTTTGGGTACAGTGAAAGCACTTTATCAAATAATTTCACAGATTCCAGGTAGCCTTCTGTCCGTACGTATGCATAGCCCAATCCTAATAATGCTTCTTTATATTTTGGGTTTTGTGCAAGGGCACTTTGGAACGCTACTATTGCTGAATATGCATTCCCGGTTTCCAGGCTTTCCCAACCTTTTTTATTGTAATAAATAGCATTCTTCTGCTGTATTTTTATTGCTTCCTGACTGTAGAGTGCAATAGAACAGCAAAGAAAAATTAGTATAGCGATATTTTTTCTGCTCATTAGTTTTTTTATTGATAAAATAATCATAGTAAGTGCCAGAGTTATTAGATAGTAACCTTGCTTGTAAAGTCAACAAAATATTTATAGTAGTGCAAATCAGGAAAAAATGAAAGAAATAAAAGAAATAAAAGCAATTACTCTATCATTGATTATACTATTTGTAATTATGTCAACAGTATTCTGGTTCTTCAACAGTGCACCACACAATATGCGGGGGGAAACTATTACCGTAAGGCCAGGAATGAATTTATATCAGGTTGCATATTTTCTTAAATCTAAGAATTTAATTACAAGCGCATCATTTTTCTACATAATAGGACGCATTATCAATGCTACTGATATAAAAGCAGGCAACTATCGTATTTTTGATGGCGAATCAAGTGCTTCGATATTATTAAAAATTACCAGAGGCAAATTTGTAACCAAAAAGATCACTATTCCTGAAGGATATACCATATATGACATTGCAAAGGTGCTGGCGCAAAACGATATCTGCACTGAAGGCGATTTTTTGTACTGGGCACAGTCGCCATCATTTCTGGCTACTATCGGTATATATGCACCAAGCGCTGAAGGATATTTGTTCCCTAATACCTATGTATTACCCGAAAATAGTGATCCACGTGATATAATAATCAGGCTGGTAAATCAGACAAAAAAGGTAATCCACGATATTCAGGATTCCATAGAAGTACAGTACTCACACCTTCATCAGATACTAACCGTGGCATCACTTGTTGAAAAGGAAGCAAAGATTAACAGTGAACGCCCACTCATTGCAGCAGTATTTTATAACCGGTTAAAATTAAAGATGAAACTGGATTGCGATTCCACCATTCAGTATGGATTGAAAAAATTTGGCAAACGGCTAACCTATGATGATTTAAATTCTGATACACCGTATAACACATACAAAAACGCCGGATTGCCGCCAACACCAATTTGTAATCCCGGAAAACGCTCAATTCTTGCAGCGCTAAATCCGGCTAACGTGCCATATTTATTTTTTGTTTCAAGAAATGATGGTTCACACTATTTTTCAAAAACACTGGCAGAGCATAACAGGGCAGTTGATTTTTACCAAAAAGGTATAGTAAATGGCTTTAAAGACAGACAAAAATATTGAGCTGGTTGCACCTGCAGGCAATCTTGAAAAACTTAAGGCAGCAGTCCACTACGGAGCACATGCAGTATATTTTGGTGGACAACAGTTTAACCTGCGAGCCACCACAAAAAATTTTTCTATACCTGAAATAGAACAGGCAGTGGAGTATGCTCATACTCACAAAGTCAGGGTAATATTTTTACTCAACGCTTTTTTACATGAGTCTGACATACCACTTGTTACAAAATATCTTCAGCACATTCAACACATTCCGTTTGATGCAATCATGATTTCTGATCCCGGTATGGCTTTGCTTGTACAGGAGCATATAAATATTCCATTGCACCTTTCAACGCAGATGTCAACGTTAAATCACCTTGCAGTTTCATTCTGGGCAAAACAGGGAATATCACGAATTGTTCTTGCACGCGAAACAACCCTTGAAGAGATACAGCACATACGCCAGCATACGGATATTGAGCTTGAAATTTTTTGCCATGGTGCATTGTGTATTTCGTATTCGGGTAGATGTTTGCTCAGCCGCTATCTTTCAGGGCGCGATGCCAATCAGGGCAACTGCTCTCATCCATGCCGCTGGAAATATTCACTTGTTGAAGAAAAGCGACCGGGTAATTATCTTGATATCGTTGAATATGCCCATGGAACTGAGATCCTTTCATCAAAGGATTTATGTTTAATTAACAAAATTCCTGATTATATTAACGCAGGTGTTAATGCCTTTAAAATAGAAGGCAGAATGAAATCATTATACTATACCGCTAATGTTACGCGTATCTATCGTCACGCTATTGATACTTTTTTGCAGGGTGGCGATAGTAACCAGTATAGTGACTTCTGGCGTAAAGAACTTGAGCTGGTAAGTCACAGGCCATACACTGAAGACCTGTTCAACGAGTTTACACATCAATCATTTGATGGTGTTCCTTACATTAAAAAGACATTATTTATGGGATATTGTATTGACAGCACACATAACCTTGTTAAGGTTTTTAATCCAATATATAAAGGAGATAGTTTTGATGCAATTTATCCTATAGCAAATAATCACATATATGATGTATCAGTAAAAGTAATTGATATAATAGCAGATAACACTTCAGTACAGATGGCACAACCCAATACTGTAGCAACAATTATATTTGACAAACCTTTGCAACAATGGGCAATTTTACGCAAACAACTGTAGGTAAAAAATTATTTTTAGGAGAGAATATGATCATTTTAATAAAAAAATATTTTAATGAATATTATATTAAACAAGATAAAATCTGAAAATATACTCATTTTAAAGTTTTATGATGAATAAAAAAATATAAATTGAATATGACTATTATGGAGATTGATATTTATAAAAAGTAAAAGACATTTTTCTTTGGCACTTTCGTTTGTTGCCGTATGGACAAAAGAAAGTGCGATAAAATTTTTTGCAGAAAATTGTTTTCAATGGAGGATCTAATGATTCAGAAACCACCAGGTGTAGAGGATATATTTCCCGACCGAATATCAAAATTTAATCATATCATACATACCGCTAAAGAAGTGTTTACACTGTATAATTATCGGGAAGTAATCCTTCCAATAATGGAATACACAGAGGTTTTTGCACGTGGAATTGGTGATGCTACTGATATTGTCACCAAAGAGATGTTTACATTTGAAGACCGTGGTGGAAGAAGTTTAACCCTGCGACCGGAAGGCACAGCTTCAATGGTGCGCGCCTATGTAGAAAATGGTGAGTATAATAGATTGGCTTTGTGTAAATTTTTTTATCATGGGCCAATGTTTAGAGCCGAGCGACCACAAAAAGGAAGATTGCGCCAATTTAATCAATTTGGTGCTGAAGTCTTTGGTAGCGATAATCCCTGGTATGACTTTGAAATCATTTCGTTGATGAATGAGATAGCTCGGAGATTGGGAATAACAGAATATAATTTACTCATTAATTCCATAGGTTGCCCGGATTGTCGCAAACCATATGTTGGTGAATTATTTAATTATTACACAACCCATGTAAATGAACTATGTGACGATTGTAAAAAACGTTTACATACAAATCCTTTGAGGTTACTGGATTGTAAAGTTGAAGGCTGTATAGAATTAAAACAGAATGCTCCAAAGATAAATCAGTATCTTTGTACTTCATGCAATGAGCATTTTCATCAGACAATTAATCTACTGCAGCAACATTCTATCAATTATATTCACGATCCACTTTTAGTTCGGGGGCTGGATTATTATACTAAAACAACCTTTGAGTTTGTTACCACAAAATTAGGTGGTCAAAATGCTTTTGCAGCTGGTGGCAGATATAATAATCTTGTTGAATTGTTTGGAGGCAAACCCACACCTGCGGTTGGTTTTGCAGCAGGAATAGAGCGCATAGAATTGTTACTGGAGCAGTTATCAGTAAAAGAATATCTGGATGTATACATTGTATATTCTGGTGATAATGCATTGCCTTTTGTGATGCAGATGGCTGAACAATTGCGGCGTGATAATATTTCATGTGATTTTGACCCACACGCGAAAGGTTTTAAAACTCAGTTTAAGCGAGCTGATCGTGAAAATGCACGATTTTCATTGATTTTTGGTGAAGATGAAGTAAAAAATAATACTGCAACCATAAAGGATATGTCATCAGGTGAACAGGTAACAGTTAAAAGTGATGTAATTACTACTTTTTTAAAGGAAAAGTTAGGCAAGTCTTGATTAACTTCAATTCATGATTTATAAATTTATTTTCCCCATTTTGTTTTGTAATTTTGTCATTTTAAGCTTGATTCATAATCTATGCTTACAGGACATCAGTAACCGTGCTTCACACAGATCTTAACTGATGACAATCGGACCAGAATGACAAACTGCAAAATAAATCTTTACATAATAAAATACTTTACTTATTATGAATATATTCTATCTTGATAAGAAGAATGTGAGCCATGTATTATAAGCTATAATTTATTAACAAAATATTGAATAGTGTATAACTTTGCTGCTGAAATGTTGAATACTTTATCATGTAATTAAATAATTTTAAGGAATTTTTTATAAGGGTTTAAATAGTTAATTGTTCAAATAATTTAGTCGTTAATGATATACCATGAATAGTGATAATAAAGCACAGCGTTTCCCTTTCATTCAGGGGCTACTGGCAAAAGAATCGTATATATATGATATTTTAGCTGAAATAGTCCGAATGCAGGAACTATCCCTGCCTGAAGGCAAAATGGAAATGGCAACAATGCCCTATTTGCAATCCTCGCGAAATATTCCAATCCCATTTACAACATCCAGAAATAATCAGATAGTGTATTTAATTACTCAATTGCTGAATACATATCCTGAGCACGTA
The DNA here is from genome assembly GCA_937920495.1 of uncultured bacterium. GTDB lineage: Bacteria > Spirochaetota > UBA4802 > UBA4802 > UB4802 > UBA4802. Next base: position 36,485 of record CALEUQ010000051.1, read on the forward strand.
AAAAAACTCATAACGTTCAGTTTTTCAGTTGATGAGAAAACAAAGAAGCTTGATATCCATGAAAAAGAGGAGTATTGTGTAGATGTCCATGAAGAAGAATTTAACCGTCTACAATCAATTCGCGATGAGATATCAAAACAGAATTTAATAACACTTTTAAAGCAATATCGTTTATTTAATCTTTCTAAACTAATAAAGAAATCTATAAATAAAAACGATCTGAACAGAATAATAAAATCGGAGTTGGGCAACTCTATATTTACATTTAAACATTTTACTATAGATAAAAATCATATAGAACTTGCAGAGGACTACTGTTTTCATGCTGACAATTATCAGGCTGTAAAATCAACACTTAATTTTAAGACATTGAAAAACATTATTACCCAGCATGCAGATATGATATTGCGCAGATTAAAGAAATTTGGTATTATATCATATGATTTTAGTGATTACCGTGATGCCAAGTTGGATTATATTTTCAATGTTCTGCTTGAAGATCTGGCTTCATTATTATCGGAAAGTGATCTGGCTGAAGTTAAAAATTTACAGGCATTCAGAAATTGTCTACTAAAGGTAGATTCATTACTTGATCCTGTTGATGCGTTTAATGCTGATATCGTAAATTTTATACGCGAACACAAACTATGTTCAGAAGAAGACATTATAAGTACAATACCCGAAATTGATGAAAAACTTATTCAAAAATGGCGTGATTCAAATTATAGAAAAAATGCAAAAATAATAGCATACAATGATATGCAACATGGTCAGTGGTATTATGTAGATGGCCCTGTATTTCTGAATTATATTAGCGATTGCCATCAGTTGATGTTTTATCAAAAAGAAAAGTTTGATAAGCTCGGATATTTGGAAAAAGAAAAAATAAAGAAAAATTATGATATTTTAATCAAAATTGCTGAAAATGCGGTTAATAGTAATATTGATGAATTTACAATCAATTCTGAACAAAAGGATATTTTGCAAAAAATTATTGATGATTTTACGCAGCAAAAAGAAGAGGAAAAAACAGAACTACAAAAGCCAATTCAGAAAGAAGTAAAACAAAAAAAATCTTTGATTTCACGTATTATAGATGCAATATTTTCCCTTTTCAGAAGAAAAAAAATTATAAAACCAATTACACAAACTCATGTATATTCTTCACCAGTCCATCAATTAAGCAAACAGGCTCGTAATCTTTATGATACTATAAGTTCAATAAACAGAAATATTATTGCCTTATCTGAAATAATGGATATTACTGATGAGAATGAATCACAGGTGAGTGAAATAATAGAAGAATTGAGGGATACTGGTTTAAAGATTGTTATACCTATATATAATGCCCGAAGGGTACTATATCCCCATCGTAGCCAAAAATTACTTATACCGGATATAGAATATATTTTAGTGTCACCTGTGGTAATTCGTTCGTATGATGCAATTAAAGAGTTTTGTGATTCACTTGTGGGTAAAAAATTAAACGGCGAGATTATCCCTTCTACCGGTATTATAGCAATAGAGAAGTATTTGCATACCCTCTATCGCCAGAAAAGAAATCTGATGATGAAAAAATAATAGAGCGGTATGCAGATACTTTTAATCTAAATCTACCCCGCATGAACCTGAATCACATGTGGCACAAGCTGGTTGTGCAGAAGCTGATTTGTTTGATTTACCATTTCCATTATTTTTATAATCCGTTACATAAAAACCGGAACCTTTGAAGATAATCCCTGCCCCTGTTCCGATTAAGCGTTTAACCTGTCCCCCACATTGTGGGCAGGTTTGTACTGGATCATCTTTTATTGACTGAAATATTTCAAATTTATCATTACAAGAGGTACATACATATTCGTACGTAGGCATTCTAATCCTCCTTATTATGCATGTAAATAACAACCTTATTATAAAAAATGAATAGTATATATTTAATAATAAATATAAATAATTTTAAATATTTTAGCAACAGTTTAATTTATTTTCTGTAAAAAATTACTTAAGTTTCACTATTTATTTGTTAAAACATATGTCAAAAAAAAGCATATAATACATTCATCCCGATTAATGTGCTATGGATGTACTGGTAATAAAAATAATTTAGTAAGAAATCATTAGTGTTTACGTTTTATTATTATTGGTAATTTTTTCACCATTTGTAGTATATCCAATACTTTCACTTAATTCTTTAGCACTTAAATCAAGAATACGTGAAAATCCCTGAACAAATTCAGCACTTTCCAAAGCTTTCTGACTAATTTCAATTATGGCATTTACTGCTTTAGTCAACTCTTCAAGGGTAACTTTTTGTTCAATAGAAAAATTATATACTGAGCCAGATAATTCTTTAAATGTTTCTAATTTTGTTTTTATATCTTTATTTTTAGTATTTAGTTCATTAGTAAAATCGATAGTATCTTTCAATACATTAAATGTTTCAGTTATACCCTTACGGATAGATTTAATAGCCTCAGTAGCTTTGCTGATATATTGAATTTCATTGGTAATCATCCTGGCTTGTTCAGCAATTGTAGAATGAATACCCTTTACAATATCTGTAGTTTGATCAGCTAATTTGTTTACTTCGTCTGCAACAACAGAAAATCCTTTACCTGACTCCCCTGCTCTGGCAGCTTCAATTGCAGCGTTCAATGCAAGCAGATTAATTTTATCAGCTATTTCATTAATATTTACTATCGTTTGCTCTACCTCTTTTAAATATTCAGCAATTGATTCAATTGCACTTATAGATTTAGTAATTGTTATTTCACCATCTTCTGATTGTTTTACTGCCTGCTCTATAGAATGTGATAATCGGGTAATTCTTTGCGAAATCTGAATACTGCTTGTATCTATCCCTTCAATATCATTTTTAATCACATCCATACTATCAGCCTGTTGTTTAATAGCACTTAGATTGGATTCAAAAGAAGATGACATTTCCTCATACGCACTGGATGTTTCCTCAACTATTGTAGATAATTCACGTGCTATGTCGTATAACTTTGTTGCTGACACATTGAGATCGGAACTTAACCTTTTAACCTCTTCAGATTTACTATGTGTTGACTGAAATAAATTACGAAGGGATTCAACCATTTTATTAAAAGCAGAAGTTATATATCCAAATTCGTCACCCGATTGAACAGGTATATGAACATTAAAATTACCATTATCAACTTCTTTTAAACCATCAGTAAGTGTTCGTATTGGTTTAATGAGAATGCCTGTGAAAAATAATCTAATACCAAAACGTATAAAAAGATATACAAGTATAACAATCAATATTAATGTTCTAACCGTTGAATGCATAAATTCACGATATAAAATATATGGAAAAGCTACATCGTAGATAATATTACCATTGATATAGCGATATGTAAAAACATGATCACCTTTTGAAGATGTTTGATATGAGCGTAAACCAATAAATTGAACAGGAACAAGATATTTCATTATTTCATATTTTAATTCTTCACCATCGTTACTTGAAGATTCAATATATTCATTAATCGTGATAGCAAATCCTGACATTATGCTATCAACTTTTGTTAGATATATCTTGCATGAGTCTTTGAAATTATATCCCGGGATTTGTCCCAATTTGTGTTTTAAATGATATACCTTGGCATCTAACTTTTTACAAAATTGTTGTAACTGGTGACTGGTAATATTACCATTGTTATTTTGAATATATTGTTGCAGGGTTATTGCATAACCTTTAAATGTGCCATCTTTATAAATATTTAACAATTGGTGCAATTTATTTGGGTAATCATCTTCGGAAAGCGTAAATATTTTATTCCATATATATGTGTGCTGAAGTTCATTCTGTATTACATCAGTATTGTAATCATTTGGTAACGGTTCCACCCATTTATTATTGCTTATATCAAAGGAAGCTTTATATGAGATATTGTTAATATTTTTATTACTAAGAATTGAAAGCAATGCAGAACGGTAATAAATATCATCAAAGTCTTTATCATTTTTTTGAAGTACAATAAATCCTATAATTTGCAGCAAACTAAGAACTGTTACTAAAATAATGCCTATTAGTTTCCCGATAAAAGATATTCTATCTGGAGTGTTGTTTATATAAATAATAAAGAAAAAGAAAAAACCAGTTAATAGAAATAATGTCCACGCAGTATGAAAAATTTCTCTATCGAATACGCCTTCACGACTCAATGTATTAGCTACAGATGGAACAAGAGTTCCAATAATGATTGAAATAAATAATAGCACAAGGACTATTCTATTTTCTTTATTTTTTTCCGTAAAAAAACGCCACCAGTTTAATATAAATGTAGACAATAAATACAGCATAATAATAATGCCAATATTTTTGCTTATTTCCTCTGCATCAAAATCATAATAATGTCCTCTGAATAAAAATACAATGTTTGAGTTCAACGATACAATAGCAAATACGACAAGGGTTATGATTGCAATAAATATCCCCATATATAAATACACTTTTGAAAATTTTAAACCTTTTGGTTGTGGAAAGAAAAAGAAAAAATAGCTCATTACTACTATGGAAATCAATATCAATGCTACTGTGAGCCATCTATGAAATGCTGCAATAGGATGATAAATACTGGATGCTATAAAATAACCAATGTTAAAAATTCCTAGAAGCAAATATGAGTAGCCTGCTACTTCAGTAGCTTTTGACTTATTCTTAGTATTTAGTAAAAATACTCCTGTTGTTAAAAAGAAAATAACAGGTATTATTGAACCTAAGGAAAAGGAATTAAATTGAATAATTGACCCCATAAATAAAGACCCCTTAAAATATCTTTTTTTATTTACATTTTGTTTACATATAATAGATCGGTATAAATAATCAAGAATATTTTATAAAATATTAATCTGTTTAGACTGAATTTTATTTTGAAATAATACAATTTATTTTTATTCATTAATAAAACATAATAATTAATATTTCATTTATTTTATTATTTTTGATTTGACAACAGATTATTGCTATAAAATATACAATCAAAGCCAGCGTAGCTCAGTTGGCAGAGCGGCGCACTCGTAATGCGCAGGTCACCAGTTCGATCCTGGTCGCTGGCTCATATATTTTGCATCAAATCCAGCATTTCCTTTAAATAAATCTTTTCATGAAAAAAGTTCTTGACTGCATAAAACAATCCATTCAGACTAAAAAAATATTATATTTTTTCACATTTATTCCTTAAATAAAATTTGTGAACATAATAAAATAAATATATTGTACATCCCGTCGCCTTCGGCGGCGCGGCGTACGACTTTTTATTAACAAAATGTCTTTAAGGAGATATTAGTGATATTTTTATGTTTATTCAATACATCTATCGATAATATAACAAAGATCAATAATACTATGGTTTTATCGTTCTTATCATGGCTCTTTTTGATACTGATAAATGCTCATATGCTCAGGTAGGTTAGTAATGTATAATAAAAAAATATTATTTTTTCTTTTAATAGTAAGCTTTGTTTTTATTTTTAGTGCATCTTTGTTTTTAGTAAAGTTTCTTATTGGCCCAACTTCAGATAATACTTTACTAAAACCCGCAGACATATTTAAAAGCGAGGATGAATATATCGCATATATTCAATCACTGCAAATTTCTGGTGTTACCTTCACTGTGTGTCACATTGAAAAAGGTGATAATTTCTGGAAGATAGCTAAAGAGCACCATATAGACATTGATACGTTAATTGGTTCAAATCCCTTATGGGAAAGCATTATTGCAAAAGTTGACCAGAAGATTGTAATACCATCTCAAAAAGGAGTGCTTCATTTTGTAAATGACTTGAGCCAGATAAACCAGTTGCATACACTTTACAAGGTTCCTGAAAAAAATGTCCTTACGCCATCACTTTTTAGATATAGAATAAAATCCTTGGTGTCAAAAGTAGATAAACCAGTTGCAGTGTTTATAAAAGATGCAAGGCCCATTACTGAAGTCATGACACCAGAGTTAGCAAAGCAATTTGCACTTCGCGAGATGTTCAGATCCCCGCTTGGTGGAAGACTTACGTCATTTTATGGTGGTAGAGTGCATCCCATCTTCAGACAATGGGGTTTTCACAATGGGCTTGATATCGCAGCACCGTATGGTACTCCAGTTGGAGCAGCACGGGGTGGTGTTGTTATTTCAACAGGATGGATGGGTGGATATGGCAAGGCAGTGATTATACAGCATGATGATGGATTTACGACATTATATGGGCATCTATCATCAATCCATGTTCAACCAGGGCAAAAAGTTAAAACAGGGCAATTTATAGGTAGAGTTGGTTCAACTGGGTGGTCAACAGGTCCTCACCTTCATTTTACGCTATGGCAATACAATAAACTGATAAATCCAATGAAGGTGCTATGGTAAATATAGTAACATGTATGAACAAAAAATCAGTAATTATTTAAAAAGATCCCATATCCAATTAACGCAGGGTGATATACAGCATTTATCATTATATTTAAAGCTCCTATTGCAATATAATGAATCTCATGATCTTACCCGCATTAAAGATATCGATGAAATTATTATTAAGCATTTTATAGATTCTTTATTTGTCTCTTCGATCATTAGTATACCATCTCCTCTCCTGGATATTGGCACTGGTGCGGGCTTCCCGGGTATTCCTTTGGCGATAGTTCATAAAAGAAACTGTTTCATATTAGCAGAAAGCAGGAACAAAAGGGTTGAATTTCTCACCATCGTAAAAAATGAATTGAATCTTGATAATGTTGAAATCTACCCTCACCTTGTTACGGAAAAGTCATTTTTTAATGTTCATGGTGTTATAACCCGTGCAGTTGAATCAATTCCAGAAACTTTGCGGCGATGCAGTCATTTTTTAAAACGTGACAATCGTGCCATATTTATGAAAGGCCCTTCAGTTGATGATGAGCTCATCAAAAATGATATACAGTACACATTAGAATTGGATAGACAGTATGTGTTGCCTGATACAACATATCAAAGAAGACTTGTAGTGTATAAAAAGGCAACTGATGAAATAAAAAAACTCTATTATATTGCTAAAGATGGCACATCTTTAGATGGCATTGCAGTAACTTCGTTGGAAAATAAACGGTTCAAAGATTTAAAAAAAATAGTAGCTAATCCAAAAAAGTATCACAGCACATTGGTTTCTGGTAAAAAAATAATTAAGGAATTAATACATGCTAAACCTGAATTATGCAGATATTTAATTCTTTATGATGAATATTCTGAAAGCGATCCTGAGTTTATACAATTGATTGCACACTTAGGCAAAGACTCAACTATAATCTTTAAGAAATCATTGTTTAATGAGATAGATATTACAGAAGCTGATCAGCCAATGATGGTTGTACATGTACCAGAAATTCACAACTGGAATTTCACTTGCCGACAACTATCGCTCATGCTTCCTTTTCAGGATCCTGTAAATATGGGAGCTGCTATAAGAAGTGCCGTTGCATTTGGAGTTACTCATATTATTGTATGCGAAAATGCTGCATATCCATTTCATCCAAAGTCGGTTAGAGCATCGGCTGGCACGGTGTTCTTTTGTACTATAGAAAAAGGACCAGCGCTGACTATGCTTAATACTCACACTATTCCCTGCCCTATCATTGCACTAGATATGAAAGGGATAAATATCGATGATTTTAAATTTCCACAAAAAGCTATTTTATTGGCCGGTACAGAAGGACCTGGATTGCCTACTATCAATGAAACTGTAAAACTGTGTATTCCGATTCATACAGTTGATTCACTTAATGCAACTGTTGCAGTATCTATCGCGTTGTATGAATGGCACAAACAAAAGACGGGCTAATTATTTAAATAGTTTATCTTTAAGTTTAAGATACCATTTACCTGCTTTCATTGCAAATTCTTCTTTAGCACCTTCTTCCATGCGTAAATCTGGTATCTGGCCTGTTGGCCCATACATACCTTCCATCATCTTCAATATATTATTCCTTATCATTTTTCGCATTGGTATATGTGCAATCATACCATACATCGCAGCACTTCCTTCATACGCCAGATGAGGATTCTTCTTAACATGTTCAAAAGCATTTTTGACATCTGTTATGAATTGCTGTGCAACTTTAGCATGAATGGGAGTAATCATTGCATGCAGCGCATCAGGACGTTGTAACCTATCAACATGCCAGCCTTTTTTTTCTAAAATATCGCCAATGGCAAATGTATTTACTTTAGGGTCAACTGAACGGTAGGCAAATACACTCATATGAGGCGTGCCTAATATCTCCATACCTTTAATGGACTGTATGCCTTCCATAATCTGTTTGCTAGTTTCCATGATAATTTTTGCATTGTGCAGATATCCATCTTCTCCCTGCGCAACCATTGCTGCCCATGCTGCTGCAATAGTGCCACCAGGACGAGTCCCAAGTAACGCTGGTGAAGCAAATACTCCACCACACCAATCTTCAAAAATAAAGAATTGATACCGTAAATAGTTAATATTTCTGTATACAATAACCGAAGCTCCTTTTGCGCTAAAACCATACTTATGTACATCGGCAGACATGGATGTAACGCCTTCAACACGAAAATCAAATGGTGGTAGCTTATAGCCCAATCTTTCAATAAATGGCAAAAGAAAACCTCCCAGGCATGCATCTACATGCAGCGGGAGCTTTTTTTTGATAGCTATCTGACTCAATGTATCAATAGGGTCAATAACACCATACGGGTAACATGGTGCAGAGCCAACAATGAGTATGGTATTACGGGTAATAAGTTTTTCAACGGCTTTCACATCTACCTTGAAATTCTTATCCAGTGGAGCACGTACAATCTTTACATCAAAATACTCTGCTCCTTTTTCAAATGCAACATGGATGCTTTCAGGTACCACCATCTCAGGCTTCTTTATCCATGGGCGCAGAGCCCGTGCCATATCACGGTATGTTTTAACAGCCAGCAGACAACTCTCCGTACCTCCAGAAGTCATTGTACCACAGGCTTCATTACCGGCATGTAGCATGGCAGCGGTCATTTTTACCACTTCATGCTCAAACTGCTTAAGGCTTTTAAATGCCATGGGATTAAGCCCATTTTCATCAAAATAGAGCTCAAATGCTTTTTGTAAAAACTTTGTATGGCTGTCGTCCCTGTGATATACAAGGCTGAATGTTTTCCCTTTTTTCCAGTTAGCGTCATTTTTGCCATACATTTTCATAAGTGATAAGACTTGAGAATTTGGTAAACCTTTTTGTGGCAATTCATTGAAATTCATTATCTCCTCCATAAAAATTACTATAAGGTACTAAGTACGTATCCCAATGTTATACCTAAATAATTGCCAATTGCATAACCGATTACACCTGTGGTAATACCTGATAAAATGATATATTTATTATGAAGCGCATCAGCAACAACGGGCACAAATGGTGGTGAACAAATTCCAGCTACAGAAGTAATAATGTAGGTATCTGTATCAATTGAAAATATTTTGCAAAATAGTCCATGTAAAAGAAGGCTTCCAAAAATTGCAATAAACACATACATAAGCAGGTAAATGTTAATATGAATAAGATTGTCTACATTAACCATTGAACCAACGATTGTACAAAAAATATAAATTAAATACATCCCAAACTGAAATGTCCTTTTTAAATTGTGAACATACGGATTTAACGAAAAAAGAATAGCAACAGTAGTTAAAGCAAGAATGACAATCATTGTTTGATATTGTTGTGGAAAAACTAGAGAAATACTAAATGAGATAGCAACAGCTAACAATGACAGGAATAATGCAATAATAAGTTTTGGAAATACATTTATGGTAAAAATATCACCATATAATTTTATATCTTCATCAGTTTTAGCATTTTTTTCTTCATCATTTACAGCTGAAAAGGCGGGAAGAAATTTTAAAAAAATTCTTTGTGCTATTGATACCAGAAAGATTATATACAGCATTGAGAAAACGGTATCATAGGTGTGAACAATAACAAATGTGGTTGAATCAACCTGTAGTGCTTCCTTGATGGCAGCTAAATTGGGTGTACCACCAGTATATACACCTATAAGCATACCGGCAATTTTCCATGCTCCCGGTATAGAATGGTTAAAGATTATGTATCCAATAAACACAACAATAATAACTGCCACGCTCCCTAATGTGAATGAGAGCAACGCTTTACCAGCAAGCTTGAACCATGTTTTAACATTTATGGTAAAAAGAAGCAAAGGAATGCCTAATACAATAGAAATATTGGAACCAATATCCTGAATTGTCTTAGCACTATCATGAAGTATTCCAATATTTCCTATTGTTATACCTGCGATATAACATAATAAAACAGGTCCAATTTTATTTATGAATGGGAATCTGTAACAGCAATATATAATAATAGCCGGGATAAGTATATAAAAGCATACTAACAAGATTGTATCTAAAGAAAACATAGAACCTCCAGATATTACATTATAATGAAATTAAATTCACCATAGTGAATTTGGTCAAGAATATTTTTTATTTGACTTTGATTATTTATTAGCATTTCCATGGAAACAAATGTGTGAGAATAAATATTTTTCAAACAATAAGCATTTTAAAATTTAATATAATGAATAATCATTTTTTTATATATTTAATTTATATTCAGGGAATAATAAAATCATGAAAAAAGCCGAACGAATACAGTGGGAAAGAGAACAAAAGTTAAACAGATTTATTCAAATTGCACAGGAAATCTTTTTTCAAAAAGGATATGATACAACAACCATTGATGAAGTAGCACACCAGGCAGGATATAATAAAAGAACTTTATATCATTATTTTAAAGATAAAGAAGAGCTATTCCTGGCAGTAGTTTTAAATGGACTAAAGTTATTTAATCAAAAATTGCAAGACGCGTATAATAATCCTGTTGATGGACATACAAAGCTTTACGCAATGGGCAAAGCATTCTTTTCATTTTTTCTTGAATACCCGCACTATTTTAATCTGATAATGACGTATGAAACGCGCAATTGTATATACCACCCTTCGCAAATTTCAAATCAAATAGGATTTTATAAAAATGAATGTCAGAAGATTGCTGATCGCAATACTGAATTAATTATAAAAGCTATAGAAAACGGCATACAGGAAGGGAAAATACATACTACGTTAACGCCAAAACAGTTGATGGTGATATTGTGGGGTCAGGTTTTTGGAATAACACAGATAATTATGATACGACAGGCATATTTTAAGGAAGCCTTTGGTATAGATTATACCGAATTATTTGAAAGATTTCTGCTCCACACAGAAAAGTCTCTGAAAAATGAAATATAATCACTAATAATTACTTAAAAATATTTTGTTAATAAAAAGGTGTACACCTGCGCCGCCTTCAGCGGCAAAGTTGTGTAATATGTTTTTTATGTTCACAAATTTTATTTAATGTGTACACCTGCGCCGCCTTCGGCGGCGGAGGTTTGCAATATGTTTTTTATGTTCACAAATTTTATTTAAATTTTATTTTTTATAGAATAGATTTTAAAAATAAAAAGCCGCCTTTAAAGGCGGCTTTTAAAAAAGTGGTTTCTAATTTGTATTATATCGCTCTAACGGAAACAGCTCGCGGACCTTTATCGCTGCTTTCGATCTCAAATTCAACCTTTTGCCCTTCTTTTAATGTCCTGAAACCGTTACCAATAATACCGGTATAATGTACAAACACATCACTACCGTCTTCTTTGGAAATGAATCCAAAACCTTTTTTTTCATTGAACCACTTGATTGTACCTTTAGGCATGTGAAAAACTCCTTAAAATAAATAAAATACGGCTAAAAGCCTTTTCAGTAAGATGTGAATTAGTTTTATTTTTAAAACTCCGGAAGGAAATTTTATTAAAATAAAAACTAAATAAACAACCTTACTGCTTGTGACATATATACTAATATTTCGCTACATTGTCAACATTTTATTACAATTTATTTAATTTTTTTATTTAAATAAACAATGTACTTTTTTATATTTTCACCAACCGCATTTCTTTTAGTCTTTGTGCAAAAATTACAGTAATACATAATCTAAGTATTCCTGATACAAGTAATATAGTATAAATACTGCTACCGTTCACAGCAGGCAAAATCTCAATTAAATAACCACCTGCCATAGCCCCTGCACTTATCATTATGCCATTAATTAGATTGAAATATGAGATATATCGTACCCTTTTAGAGCTTGCTGATGCATCAAACATATAGTTGAATGAGCTTATTGTGAAACCTGACCATACTATTCCAGAAAATATTTGAATAAACAGCAAATAGATAATATCAGATCCCAAAACCCATAATACAGGAACTATCGCTATTAATGGTGATGTAATAATTAATACCCTGGCATTGCCTATTTTATCGGCGATAGTTCCCCACCAGTGCATGGCAACATACATAACAAATGGTGCGCTTACTGTAACCAGTGAATACTCAAAGTAAGAAAATTTTAGATGTTGCAGCATTAACACTGCAAAAAATGGAGCCGATAGATATACGGCAAAATTCATAAGGGATATAAAAGCAATAAATAGTAAAAAATCATTCTTTTTTATGCTTTGTAATATGTGGTGTGGTACTATTGGTGCTCGTTCAATTGTAAATGGTGGTTCGTGCATTTTTGTGAGGTAGTACCATGAAATAAATCTACTGGTTGAAGCAATAAGAAAGATAATGACAAACGTATTAATTAAATAATCAGAAGGACAAAACCGCAATGTAATCCCAACTAACAGCGAAACAACTACAAGCAGAACTCCAAGTATGCTATTTCTAAATCCAAAGTATTTTCCTCGCTTATGTGCCGGGATAAGATCGCTCATCAGACTTGCCCATGCAGGATTGCCAATGGAACCAAACACCGTGTAGAGTGTCACCATGCTAATAAATATTTGAATTTCATAGTGTTTGATGAATGACAGGAACAAGTTGCTTGTATCAGTTTCTATCGAATATAAAATAAAGAATATTGCAGAACATAATAAAAGCGTTAATGCCTGTAAAAAGACAAAGATACAAAATACTGTTTTACGTGATTTGAAAATCTGAACAAATATGTTTGAAAAAATCTGCAAGACTGAGGCGGTAATATTAGGTACGGCACTCAACATTCCCACATCCATTACTGTGCCTTTAATCAAAAGCAAAAACGGTGTAAAATAATCCTGCACACAACCAAACATTACGCTTGCAAATATCCCATCCAGAAAAGACATTTTGAGTGTGGTGCGTAATTTTGAATTTTTTACTTGTATTTTATTGTTATCTATCATATATGGAAGCACAAAATAATAATACAATAATATGCAATACTTTTATTAATCATAATTTATAAAATTTTATTATTATATGTTTTTCTATGTGCGATAGTAACTATAAAAGAAATATTATTTCAGGATAAATCCAGTGAGAATTATTGCTATTTCAAACAATAAAGGAGGCGTTGGCAAAACAACCAGTACAGTAAACATAGCCGCTGCCTTACAGATTTTAGGTAAAAAAGTACTTGTTATTGATATTGACCATCAGGCGCAGTCAACATACCATTTTGGATATAACCCGAATAATGTAACGTATTCAGTGTATAACGTGCTAAAAGGTGAAATTGCATATCAAGATGTAATCATTAATAGAGATGGGCTACATATCCTGCCATCAAAAAATGAACTGAAAGATATTGAGTTTATTCCATTGCCAGCAAAAGAGTTTCTTCTAAAAGAAGCACTGGATGGAATATCCGGATATGATTTTATCTTAATAGATTGTCCGCCTTCATTAGGAATACTAACATTGAATGCCCTGACATTTGCACATGAAATACTGGTACCCTTACAGGTTCAGTTTTTGCCATTTCATGGAATGTACAACCTATTTGAAGCAGTACAGATGGTAAAACGCAGGCTTAACAAAGAAGTGGAGATAACCGGAATTATCGGTACCATGTTTAATCCAAAGAAACAGATAAACGTTGAAGTGATAGAAGAAACTAAAAAGCGGTTACCAGGTAAATTATTTGAAACGCTTATACGGGAAAATGTACTGCTGCAGGAGGCACCAAGCTGGGGTAAAACAATATTTGAGTACAAACCAAACAGTAATGGCGCTGTAGATTATATGAATCTTACAAAAGAGATTTTAGAAAAGGATATAAATTAAAGTTTTGAGTTATCCACCACTTTTTTTGCCTGGCGTTCTAATATCTGTACAGCAGCTATTAACATGGCAAATCGTTTATCTTTAGTCTGCCCGTGATAATACCGGTAATAAATCTGCTGGGCTATTACTGCCAACCGGAACAAACCAAAACAATAGTAGTAATCAAAATCACTCATATCAATGCCACTTTTTTGCTGATAGCGCTCAACAAGTTCCTTTCGTGTAAGGGCACCATCCAGGTGAGTGGGCATCAGGCGTATAAGTTGTACTTCTTCAGGATCATTTTTTTCAACCCAGTATGCTAATGAGTTGCCCAGGTCCATGACAGGATCTCCTATCGTTGCCATTTCCCAGTCAAGAACGCCAATAATTTTTTTTGGATTGGCACTATCAAGAACAACATTATCAAATTTATAATCATTATGGATAACAGCAGCTCGTGCAGGAGTTTTTGGCAATTTTTCCTTTAGCCATTGTATTACTTCGGTGTACAGTGGAGCATCGGGGGTCAGAGCATCATTATATCGAGCAATCCAGCCATTTACCTGCCTTTCGATGTAGCCTTCAGGCTTTCCAAAATTGTCAAGCCCAATTTCTTTGTAGTTCAGTGAATGTAGCTGGCATTGTATATCCAGCAACTGTTCACACAGATAACGAAATTCTTCCGGGGTATACGATAGGCCTGGTGGAAGTTCCTTCCTGAGTATAATTCCTTTTATGCGTTCCATAACATAAAATTTTGCGCCAATAACTGATTCGTCATCACAGTATACCAGAGGCGTGGGACAATATGGAAATACAGGCTTTAATGCTTTCAGTATGGAGTATTCACGATGCATATCGTGAGCGGTTTTTGCTTTTTTCCCAAATGGTGGTCTGCGCAAAACCATTTCTCTGTTTCTAGCTTTAATAAAATAAGTAAGATTGGAAAAACCGCTAGGGAACTGTTTTATTTCAATTGGCCCCTGTACATCTGGAACATTCTGAATAAGATAATCCAGAACTATTTTTTCATCTAATGTTTCACCTTCCCTTATTTCAGCGGGTTTATCGATATAATTATCCATAACATAAATCCTCCGTTGGTCAAATTTTTATGTAGTTGTATAGTATCTGAAAACATTCCGTGGCATATTCATCCGGGGTCACTCCCCTTTTTGAATACTTCCATCGTTTAAGATACCAGTCCTGCAGCATAGCTTTAGCTATAGAAGCAATCAATGATGTCTGAATTCCCTGCCTGAATTCATTATATTCGATTCCATTTTCAATAATATCTTTAATTAGTGATTCCGTTAATAGTTCGCCTTCAATTGTTTTGTTATATTCAGTACCGGTGAAGTAACGTGTTTCCATATATGAAAAATAAAACCAGTCCTTCAAAACCTCACTGATAAATATATGAGCGCGGATGAAATTATGCAATTTATCTTTAGAAGTTGAAGAATATATCAGGGATTCAGACAATACTTTTTCTACTGATGAGCGTCCGTATTGCTGAATGATGTGCAATAATTCATCCTTTGACGGGAAATATGCATATAGTGCACCAATACTTAAGGATGATACTGCGGATAATTCCCGCATACTCATAGCAGCATATCCTTTTTTATTGCTTATAGCTATCGCCGCATGAATTATCCGTTTTAGATTTTCTACAGATTGTGGCGATTTCTTAACCCTGATAAGCTGCCTGTTATCATCATATAATCTGCTGACAATATCATCCAGAATAAACCTTATGCTCTTTTTAAAAGTATTATAATTTTGCAGATCAACTATATAAGTGTTATCTAACTTCTCTGCCTTCATAGCTTGATAAAATCCTTTTAGCAACAACTGACTTATGAACCTCATCAGCACCATCGTAAATTCGTGCAGCGCGTTCATGACGATAAAAGAAAGCCAGTATAGTATCATCAGTCATTCCAAGGCCACCGTGAACCTGCAACGCCCTGTCTATTACCTTTTGCATCACGTTGGCTACGTAAAACTTTATGAGCGACACATCAATACGTGCTTCTTTCTGTCCAAGATGTTCTATCTTCCAGGCAGCATGCAATGTCATAAGTCGTGCTGCCTGAATTTCAGCTGCACATTCTGCAACCCATTCCTGAATGATCTGCCTTGTTGCAAGTGTTTTGCCATCAGGAGAAATAATACGTTTGTTGGCTCGTGCACACATTAAATCAAAGGCTCTTTTACAAATACCTAACCACCGCATACAATGATGAATACGCCCTGGACCTAAACGTTCCTGTGCAATGACAAAACCCTGTCCTTCAGGTCCAAGTAAATTTTTAACAGGCACCCGACAGTTCTGCAGTAAAATTTCGCCATGGCTAAAGTAGTCACTGCCCTGATGTCCCATAACTGGAATATTGCGCACCAGATTAAAGCCGGGAGTATCTGTAGGGACAATGATCATACTTGCGCGCAGGTATGTTGGTGCATCGGGATTGGTGACTGCCATAACTATAGAAAACTTTGAACCATCAGCTGCAGTGGAATACCATTTGTGGCCGTTTATTACATAGTAATCACCATCTTTAACTGCAGTGGTATCAAGTAACACCGGATTGGAACCAGGAAGATCAACCTCAGTCATTGAAAAACAACTGCGTATTTCGCCGCGTACAAGTGGTAGTAAATACTTTTCACGCTGCTCTTCGTTTGCATATTTTATCAATATTTCAATATTACCTGCATCAGGTGCCTGACATCCAAATACATAGTGACCAAGCGGTGTCCTCCCCAAAGACTCAGATACCAGGCCATGTTCCACCAGGTCAAGACCCATACCACCATATTCTTTAGGCACCTGTGGTGCCCATAACTCCATCTTTTTTACCATTTTTCGTTTTTCTTCTAAAACCGGCAACATTGCCTTAATATCATTACGTGTAAATTCCTGCTCAAGCGGTATAAGCTCTTTTTCAACAAATTCATCAATAAGCTCCAGAATAGCTTTCATCCTGTCACTAATTTCAAAATCCATAAAACCTCCTTAAATTATGTTACAATATTATCTATACGTTTTCAGCGATGGATCATCGGCTAATTCAATGTGCGGAAAAAAATTAAACGAAGCTAAAATAAGTTCCTTTTCGTTATATCTTAGATGGGTCATAGATGTATTAACTATCTGCCATGTCAGCCGCATTGTTGTTTCGTCATTAAAGCCCAGTACCATCTGGACCATGACACCAATGATTCCCCCTGATGATACGATAATAATATTTTTTCCTCTTCCATTTTCATTAATGATTTCAGATATAACATTCTGTACACGCTCCTTAACTTCTAAAAATGATTCAATGCCTTCATAATGTATTTGTGATTTTACCCAGTGACGCATAACTTTTTCAAATACACGCTGGAAAGCTTTTTTATCAGTATAAATCTGCTTTATCTCTTCTTCCAGTGATGGGTCGTCGTTCAGCAAAACAGGAAATATTCTTTTAATTATATTTATTGAATCGTATTCATTTAATCGTTGATCAATTTTTGGTACAGGTAGTTGTATGCCCTTCGCTTCAAAATATGTAATTATGGTTTCCGCAGTTTGTTGCTGTCGTTTTAATGTGCCGTGATATATTGCATCAATTGTTTTATTTTTATAGCGATAGTTATATAAATATTTAGCCAAAATCTGTGATTGAATGTATCCTTTTTCTGAAAGGTTATCATAATCACCCTGTCCAAAAGAACCCTGACCATGACGAATCACTAATATTTCACTCATAAGACAATCCTTATTGTATTTTTCATAGCGTATACACTTAGCATTTTAATTACCGTAAGTGAATTTATGCATAAATCTATTCATTTTGTTAACAATATAGTAACAGTGTATAAAAGTTATAAAAAAAGTCAAGAATAATATAACGAACGTTCGTTTTCTCATTGTGTCAAATATTACTTTTATATAACCAACATACATAAAAACTACGGTTGGTGTGGTTTTAGATGTCAGGATGATATGTCAAGCTCAGAAAGACTGTAATAATAATTAAAACATACATAAATTACAAAAAAAAATTTGTCAAAAATTATCCTTTTGAAAATAAATATAATTTACTTTTTTTGTTATAAAGTTTTAATGATGAAAGCGTTACTATCGTTTTAAATTATATTTAGGAATCTTATGCAACATAAATTAAAAGTCCTTGTATGTATCAAACAGGTTCCAGATTCAAATGCTGTCGTACGCATAAAAGATGGAATTCCTGAATATGATGATAACACTGTCTACGTAATCAACCGCTATGACGAATACGCGCTGGAAGAAGCCTTGCAGTTAAAAGATCGCAATGTAACATCTCATATACATACAATTTCTGTGGGGCCCGAACGTGTGCAGAAAGCATTGAGACGTTCGCTGGAGATGGGAGCGGATGAAGCATTTCATGTCCACATTGATGAAGTTGCAGCAAACAACCCCCTAATTGTAGCGCAGACTATAACGCAATTTGCACACAATAGTTATGACATTATTTTCACGGGTGTAATGTCTGAAGATGCTATGAATCAGTACACTGGTCAGCTAATAGCAGCGATGTTACAATACAATTATGCCACTGGTGTGACGGAATTATTGCTCAATAACGATACCATAACAATAACACGTGAACTGGATGCCCGGGAATCAATGCAGTATGAATTACGCATTCCGTGTGTTATTTCAATACAATCAAGTATAAATAAGCCACGTTACCCTGCTCTGTCAAATGTGTTACGGGCTCGTAAACAGGAAATCAACATTATAAAACCGGATATGACAATACCCATTATACAAACACATTGCTATTTTACAATGCCACAAAGAATCACACAATGTCATTTCATTGAAGGAAGTATGTCGCAAAAGGTTTCTAAATTATATACTATTCTTCATAAAAACGCTATTTTGTGAGGCACTATGAGTATTCTTGTTATCGCTGATGTGAAAAATCGAACAGTTAATCCCGCAACATGTGAACTCATTGCTGCTGCAAAGAAAATTGCTGAATTCAAAAATCTGCCAATTTATCTGCTTATTCCATTTAAAAATATAGGGGGCGATAGTTACCGTTCAAGCGAGCTTGAAACCTATATAGTAGATTTAACCGTTGAGCAGTACAATCCATGTATACTTGTTACACATATTTCTGGAGTTATCAACGAAATTCAGGCAACATATATTTTAGGGCTACACACCCCGTTTACTATGGACTATCTGCCATCTTTGTCAGTTACAAAAAATGCACAATGTATTACTCAAATACAATATATAGACATTGATGAATATATTACGGTAATTCGCGGCAGCCATGCAGGTAAGATAGATCAACATTGTATACTGAATACAACTCCGGCCATACTCAGTATACTTCCGGGCAGTTTTGAGCCATATACAATCAACAATGTGAAAAATAGAGAAATTAAAACTATACCCATACCAGAAGAAGAAAAAAGTGTAAATTGCCGATTTATAACAAAGGACATGCAAGATACATCATTGGATGAAGCCGAAGTAATTATTGGTGCAGGTAAAGGCATAGGTTCAAAGGAAAATATAAGTTTGTTATATGAATTAGCTAAAGTATTCCCACACAGTGCTGTTGCAGGCTCACGTATTGTATGTGATTATGGATGGTTACCATACAGCAAGCAGATTGGCATAACAGGCAAAAGCATTTCATCAAAAGTATATATTGCATGTGCAATTTCAGGTTCATCACAGCATGTTGCTGGTATTAAAGGAGCAAAAACTATAATAGCGATAAATAAAGACCCTTATGCGCCAATATTTAATGTTTCGCATTATGGAGTTGTAGCTGATATATTTGAATTTATTCCTCAATTCATTAATTTTGTAAATGAAAATGACTGAAACCAGATGCTTCATAAGATGTATTACATAACTGTATTATGAGCTTTATATATAAAATAATACCAAACATTTGCGTATGGTATATTAGAATAGAAAGAATATTGTTATAATATAATATATAGTTGCAAATTTGGAAAAAAGAAAATAACTATATTATAAAAATAAATTGTTGATTCTTCATAAGATAAGAAGTATAATATACACGTTGATGTGAAAAAATAAAATCTAGACTAAATAATTTTTAGTAAACTCAGTATCTTTATAGGAAAATTCATTATAAATTTCAAACTTTTTTTTAGAATGCAACTTAGATAATATAGTTAATTAAACATTAAAATCATAATCAGTTTTATGAGGAGATGAAAATATTATGAAAGGCAAAATAATTACAGCACTTTTTTTTATAATTGTTGGTGTAACATCTGTAATTTTTTTTATAATTGCACTATTAATTAGAATCATCACCTATCCGTTTGATAGAAGATTACGATTACTTCATCTTTTAACCTGTTTCTGGGGTTCGTTATATACTTACATTATGCCACCATGGAAAATTAAAGTAGAAGGAAGAAACAAAATTAAAAATAATGTACCTTATGTATTTGTATCAAACCACCAGTCACAGCTGGATATACTGGTAGCATTCAGGCTATACAAACATTATAAATGGGTTTCAAAGGCAGAAATTTTTAATGTACCGGTAATTGGTTGGAATATGTACTTAAATAGGTATGTAAGGTTATTCAGAGGGGTTAAAGAAAGCAGTATACAAATGTTACAGGATTGTGAAATGCATTTGAAAGAAGGAAGCCCTGTGTTTATTTTTCCTGAAGGTACACGTTCACCCGATGGGCATCTCAAAGAATTCAAAATGGGAGCATTTATATTAGCAAAGAATATGAATGTTCCTATCATGCCTATTATTATTGAAGGTACACGCTTTGCGTTGCCCAAATACAGCATAGATTACCATGGTAAACATGCTATTACAGTGAGGGTGCTTGATGAAATAAAACCTGAAAAATTTAAGGATATGAGTGTGGATGAATTAGCACAGTATACCTGGAATTATATGAATAATGAATTGCGTAAATTACGAATTGAGATGTACGGATACGACAATGTTAAAAATAAATAATCATAAAAGAGCTTGAAAAATGCCATAGAAAGATTATCTTTGTAAATGAAAAGAGCTCTTATCAATTTTTAATGGGGTTTGCAGCAATGCCTGATTTTGATGATTTTTCTTTGGATGATGATTTATTTAAATTGGATGATGATATAGATAATAACAAGCAAGATAGCAAAACAACATCTAACAGTATAGCTGAGGATATTGCTGATTTTAAAAATGAAAAAGAAAGTTTTGACAGTCCCCGCAAACGTTCATTCAGGGATTTTCAGCCTGATATGGATGCGCTTCTTATTACCGCGCAATCTTCTATGATTATTGAAGGAATGAAAAAATATACTGAGAGAGATTTTTCATCCAATAATCTGCCAATATATTTAGAAGCATTGAATGGTGTGAATCTTTATATTAAAATATTAGATAGAAATCCAAAGAATTATCATAAATTAAAATCTGTTATCAATGCCGATCCTGATTGTCAGGAAGTTGAAAAGATTGCGTTTAATCTTTATAAGAAAATATTTGGTACTGAACCCGAAACCGACCAGGAAAAACTGGTAGCTTTTGAAAAATTTTCTGCATTATTTAAAGATGCTGTTAATAGAGCTACAATAGCTACTTCAATGAAGGATATAAAGAAATACTTTTTACTATCTGGCGGTTTGGATGAGATTAAAGTTTCACAGTTAGTAGCAAGCAATAATGAAGAACTTAAAAAAGATATATCCAATTTGCAACGTTATATTGCATTGGGACTTGCATATATTGAAAAAGGAAATGTTGAAATTATTAAAGGTCTGCGAGGGAGAGATTTAAATAATTATGTAGTTCGCGGTTCGCAGTTGCTTGCTTACTACTTCATGTTAATCAAAAATGAACGCCTTGCAGATTATTATGCAAGGATAAACTCTATTTACAGCAAATATTTTGTAGTTAAAGATTAAGTATTGTTCATCTTTCTGCTCATGGTGATAGATAGTTCATTATACACAATTAGAGTGAACTCATTAATTCAAATAAGATTGAATCTAACATAAACATACCTTCATGAGTACATCGCAATCTTTCCTTCCCAGCAATGTTATCATGTTGTAATAGACCCTTTGTAATTAATAAATCTATTGTCTCATCAAAACGGGATGATGGTGGGTAATTGGTTTTAGAATAAAATTCTTGAAGGTAAAAGCCATCAATTAATCGTAATTTATTCATAAGATATTCTATAGCAATATCTTTTATTGTACGAATATCTTCAGTGCGGCTTTCAATTGGATTATGTAGATAATCATTAAGAGTGCTATTAAAAAAGCGCCTGTTTTTATAAAATGAATGAGCACCGGCTCCAAACCCAATATATTCATCAAAATTCCAGTATTTATAGTTATGTCGTGATTCAAAATTTGGAAGAGCAAAATTTGAGATTTCGTAGTGACGGTACCCTGAACTGGTAAGGAGTCTAATGGTTTTCTCAAACATTTTTCGCTGAAAGTTTGCAAATCTTTCCCAATGTGGAATGCGTACGCTCAAGGGGGTATTTTTTTCAAACGTTAATATATATGCTGAGATGTGTTTTGGTTTATATTGTATGATGGTAGTGAGTGAATGTATAAAACTACTTATACTCTGTAAGGGTATTCCAGCAATTATATCAATACATGCAATAATATCAGGGATACTGCAAAATTCTTCTATCATTTCCTTATCTGCAAGTTTTGGTTTCCTGCCGATATAGTGGTGAGCCTTTTTGTCAAGTGTTTGTACACCCAATACAAATCGGTTTATTCCAGCGGACCGTAATTCTTTTATATACTGCACTGAATAATTATCGGGGTTGCATTCAAGGGTGATCTCAATTTCAGGAACTATCGCATAATATTTTTTTATTGTTTCTAAAATTGTTACATAGTAATGGCTTTCAAGTAATGATGGTGTACCACCCCCAATGTATATGCTATCTATTTCATAATCTAAAAATTCAGTAGAATAATATATTATCTCGGAACATAGTGTTTTGATATAATTATCAATATGCATATTCCAGTTGTTATGGTTATCAACCGGGACTGAATAAAAATCACAATAATCGCATTTTTCTTTATAGCAAAAAGGGATGTGGATGTAGATTCCAGGTTTCATTTTTTGTTGAGAGTCAAACAGTAATGTGAAAGCTTTGGTTCAAATGCACCTTTTAGACATAACGCTAATTGTCGTAATGATTCTTCTGTATCAGAAAATGACATGAGCATGGGATAGTTTTTAAATTGTTGTATGTATGGGTATGGATTACCAGTGATAAGCAATAATACTTTATGATAATTTGTTAGTGAATTCAGCATATTATATAATTCAGCATTTGTGTACGATGAAGTATCAATCAAAAGTATCGTATTCTTTTTGTCAAAGGATGTATTGCTCATAATCACATGTTCTTTATTGAAAACACTAATTAGATTGTTATTTTTTGAAAACAATTGTGCATAATTTTTGAGATTATCTATAATAAAATCATGTAATTCATTGTTATGGGAATAAAACACAATAGAACTGCGCGAAAGCTCTGTATTAAGAGCATCTGCTTGGTTTAATAGTTTAATATCATCTAAAGTAGGTTTATACGGTTTTTCTAAAATCTTACCATCGTTAATATCCATTATCTGGTAGCGTAGTTTCAATTCAAGAATCCGCGTTACCTTTGACTTAACTAATTCAAGAGACATATCACCTTTCTTTATCGCAGTCTTCAGTGTATCAATAATTTCCTGTACATGATCTTCATATGAACTGATTAATACAATATCAGCTCCAGCTTTTATACTGTGTAACGCAGCGGCTCCATGGGATTGCATGCCAGTAATGCCTTTCATCTCCAGATCATCAGTTATTATTATTCCATCAAATTTGAGCGATTTTCGTAAAATATCCTGCAAAAAAAATGGTGACATTGTTGCAGGTGTATTTATCCCTAACCCGGGAAAAGCAATATGTGCAGTCATAATGCAATCAACTCCTGCATCTATTGCTTTTTTAAACGGAATAAACTCAACTTTTTCAAGCTCTGATAATGTCTTATATATAACCGGTAGTGTATAATGTGAATCTTGATAGGTATCCCCATGACCAGGAAAATGTTTGGCAACTGAAATACATTTTGATTTTTGCAAACCTTTGATATAGGCTTCACCTAATCCAGCACATAGAGATGGTGTGCAACCAAATGATCGTATATTTATCACAGGATTGTCCGGATTGTTATTCACATCAACAACTGGTGCATAATTCATGTTAATGCCTGACAGCCTTAATTGTATTCCTAATATTCGTGCCATAGTATGGGTTTTTGAATCATTGTTGACAACGCCTAACGCAAAATTACTTGGGAATTGTGTTACACCATTCTGAATTCTTTTAACTCTGCCACCTTCCTGATCTATTGAAATAAATAAAGGTATGCCTATATGTTCCATAGATAATCGTTGAAGATCATATGCAAGTGATTTACATGAACCATTATGAAGGTTATATCCAAATAATATTACACCGCCCGGTTTGTATTTTTTTATAATGGCTATAGTTTTGTCATCAATTTTGTATGAAGGGACAGCTGTAATGAGCATCTGGCCAAGTAATGATTCTTCATTTAAATTATCTACTATCTGTTTTGCTTCAGAACAATATTTTTCTTTAGTACATCCTGCTAATGTAATAATAAACATCAGTGTTATATATAAGGTTTTCATATGCCTTTATCCTATTCACTATAACTATCTGTAATAAATTCAATACAACCAATAATACCATACAATCACAATTGTGTTTTGGAGATAGTAATTCATAATAAAAACACGTTAAGTATTGAAAATGTGGTAAAAAGAAGTTATTTAACAATACGAATATTCACAAATAATTCCTTAAAAATATTTTGTTAATAAAAAGGTGTACAATATGTTTATTATGTTCACGAATTTTATTTAAAAAATAAATCGTGACGCATATTTATAGTTATGCGTTAATAGATATAATCACATAAAGCATATAGTATGCTTATTATTCAAGATAAAAATAAAATGTAAGCAGAAAAATAATTTAACAACCGATGTATACAGTATACTAATGTTTTGATAAATATGGTTGACAATTAAATAAACTGTGAATTATCTTCATGTCTTGTTACTACAATACATTGGGTAATGTGATAATATAATTATGTCATGAACAATTGCTATTGCTGAAGATTTAATACTTACAATAGAGTAAAAGTGTGCTATTTTTATAGTGGTGCCTATGAGTTATAATAGTGACAACAAAAATGTAAAAAAATATATAGAGAGTTACAATGCTTCCAGTAAAACTGTACCTCTGGTTATTGACCGGCTTTTAGCTGATCTCAAGGACATGCAATATCCTAAAGAAGAAATAGAAGAAATAATACTATCTATGGACGAAGCACTAACCAACGCCATTCAGGAAACCATAAGAAAAGAACATAATCTAAATATTGCGTATGACCCTGAAATGCGTGAAATTACTGTCATGTATATTGTTTCAAAAGATGAATTTGAAGCTGTTATAATTGATCATGGCAAAGGATTTGATCTTCACGAATCAATTAAAAAAACACCGGATAAAACATCGTTTGATTATTTTGATCAGATAACCAGATATTCTTACGAGAAACAATCAGGATTACATGTCAGATTAAACGGACAACAAATATCCTTAAAAGGTATTGGTGCCGGATTAAAAATTATGTGCGCGTTTATGGATTCAATTAATATTGATCTGATAGACAAGGAAAAAATTATTTCGGATACCATATCACCGGTTACTGATGGTACTATACTGACAATGCGCAGAAAGAGGAGATATTGATGCGTCCTGAGAAAGCCTATAAAAACCTTGAGTTTTTGAATTCAAGAGATGCTCGTATTATACGTATAATGTGTGAATATATTGAACCTGAAAAACGATTCAGGCATTATAACATTAAACATACAGTAGTTTTTTTTGGGTCGGCCAGAACAAAACCCGATGATCCCTTAACTGGCAAATATTATCATGATGCAACTAAATTAGCTTTCTTACTTGCACAATATGGAAAAGAATTGGAATCTGTGCACGAAGGTTTTGTAATTTGCACTGGTGGCGGTCCCGGTATTATGGAAGCTGCCAATAAAGGTGCTAAAGAAGCAGGAGCATATTCAATTGGATTGAATATATCACTTCCGTTTGAACAAATGCCTAACCCGTATATCTCTCCAGAATTAAATTTTGAATTCCATTATTTTTTCATGCGTAAATTATGGTTTTTATACCATGCCAAGGCTATTGTTGTTTTTCCTGGTGGTTTTGGAACAATGGATGAATTATTTGAAACGTTAACTTTGGTGCAAACTAATAAACTACAAAAACATGATATACCCATCATTCTTTTTGACAAAGCCTTTTGGGATAAATTTATTAATTTTCAATTGCTGGTAGATTATGGATATATTGACAAAAATGATCTGGAAATGATTCATTATTCTAATACTCCAGAAGAGGGATTTGAATATTTAAAACCAAAATTAAAAGAGCTTATTGAAAGAGTAAATCATACCTTTGAAAATCAATAAAAAAGCTATCAAAGCTATTGATTTGCTGGCGGGAGAACTATATGAATGCTATCAAAGAATTGTCAGGTGGACTGGAGAATGTTGCCCTTTTTAAATATTCTGCTATTGAATGTGGTATACGATATCAGAATCGGCTTGATTTGTCATTAATATATTCTCATGAACCTTGCTGGGCTGCAGGTGCATTTACTACTAACAAACTATGTGCAGCCCCTGTCATATTGTGCCGTGAGAGAATAAAAAATCCAATTCATGCGATACTCATAAATGCCACAAATGCTAATGCAGCAACCGGTCAGCAGGGTTTGGAAAATGCAAGGTTACTGACAAAAGAACTGGGGAAATTACTTTCAATTCCAGAAGATTCAATTTTGATGGCATCAACAGGCATAATTGGTGTGCAATTACCTGTTGAAAAAATGAAAAATGGCTTACCAGTACTTGTTAAAAATCTTACATCTCAAGCTGGTGCCCTATTGCCTAAAGCCATTATGACTACCGACACATTCCCAAAACAATATGCGATTTCTTTTAACACATCAACTGGTACATATACCATGGCAGGTATTGCTAAGGGAGCCGGGATGATTGCCCCAAATATGGCTACACTTTTGTGTTTTGTGGTTACCGATTTCCCGGTTCAACAATCTGTTTTGCAGAAATTATTTTATGAAAGCGTAAATGTTTCATTAAATGCAATTACTATTGATGGTGATATGTCAACCAATGATACTGCAATTATCCTGTCTCCTGCCAGAAATTTGAGCCATACAGAAGATGATATTGCTATATTTAGCAAAGCATTACACATAATGATGAAAAAATTAGCATATTTGATTGTTAGTGATGCAGAAGGTGCTACAAAATGTGTTACGGTTAAAGTGGTACATGCAGCAAATGATGCAGATGCAAAGAAAGCCGCAAAAGCTATTGCAGAATCACTGCTGGTAAAGACAGCAATGTTTGGCAATGATCCCAACTGGGGAAGAATTGCCTGTGCTGCAGGATATTCAGGTGCAGAATTACAAGAAGAAAAACTATCAATCTATTTTGATGACATACCCCTCTTTAAAAATGGTTTACCGGTAGAATATGATAAAGAATTATTATTAAATATATTAAAAAAACGCGAATACACAATCACAGTTGATTTTGGATTAGGGAATTCTCAATTTGAATTTTTAACATCAGATTTAAGTTATGATTATGTAAAAATCAATGCTGAATACTCAACATAAAGATTTGAGCTACTTTAAAAAACGATATCATCTAAAAAAACCCTAAAAGTAAGATGTTTTTATTTCTACACTGTGCCCATACAGAAAAACTTTTAAAAAGATGAGTTTTCAGAAGTTTGCTTATAATTATCCTTGACTTTTGTTGAATAAAAAAAGATACTTTACTATCTTAATTAAACATGATGGATTTTTGCAATGCGATGTATTAAAATAATATATACTCTACTACTATTTATTTTTATATCTATATCAATTGTTACTGCGCAAACTCCTGAAAAACAAAAAATATTAATTTACTATTTCAATGATGAGAGTGATACACAAAACTATAGATATTATTCGTATATAATTCCAGATTCTCTGTCTGTGGAGCTTAAAAACACAAGTGGCTTTGAAGTGACAGTGTTACCAGTAACATTTAAATATATTTCTTCTCAGGTTGCAGGCGAAGAAAGAGCTAATGCCGTAGCTATACTTACTAGTAGAGGTAAAGAGGTTTCAGCAAATTTCTCAGTCATTGGTTCATATAAAGTTGAAAAAAATATCATCCACATCAGGACACAGATCTGTAACATTGCATCTGGTGAAATAGTTGATGCTGATGAAACAAAAGAAAAAATTGGAGCTTTAATTTATGAAATCATAGATAAAATTACATCGAAAATTAATAAGGAACTGCAAAAGACAATAGCAGCAGAAAAAGAAAAATTAGCCACTTCTCCATATAATAATTTTTACTCATCTTTCAGAAATATATTTATTTCTTATTCATATAACTTTTTGTTTTTAGCCGGTGATTGGGAAAATATTTACAATGATACCAAAATGAGTACTATCTGTATTGGTATCCCGTTCTCTAAAATATACTCATCCAATACTACATTTATAAATACATTGTATCTTGCTCCAACATGGAAATTGTTCTCAACCAACAATCATGATATAAGCCATACCTATGACACATATCTTTCAGTATATATGGGTGGAATTTCATTTGTGTATTTCTATCCTTTATCACCACTAATTGATGTATCAATAAGAATAGAACCCGGTGTTTCGTATACCAATCTATACATTGCATTGGTAGAAGCATCTGGTCCTTTTGCTCCACATGTTACTAAAAGCTCATATGATCCCTTTATATCAGCAGAAATTAATGCAGTCTTGTATTTTTATTCTGTTGGTTTCACGGGCGGCATAAATTATAATAGAGTATTCTATGAAGGCAACGACCTTGAAGCCTATGGCATAAATTTTGGAATTTGCTATAAATTATAAAAAAATTATCACACTATCAATATTATTAAAACTGATAATAGCGATAGTGTATGTAATATTTGTAGTTAAAAATTCGCTCATTAAAAATCATTTAAAGGATTTGCTGAAAAATGAAAAAAATATTATTGCATTCCCATAACGATTACTGGTGTAAACGCCCTTTATGGGATGCCATAGAATATGGATGCAATATGATCGAAGCCGATATCATCTATTTAAACAAAAAACTTATGCTATCTCATTCATGGAGGCCATTTACATTTATGTGTTATGGCGAATTAGAAGATACATACTTAAAGCCTATTCACCAATATTGTAATGACAATCCAGAAAAAGAATTGTGGATGTATGTTGAATATAAGGATTCAAACTATAAGATTAATGATATTCTTTATGAACTATTCAAAAAATATGCAATAACTAATCTACACTACACTATATCTGCACAAAACGAAAAATGGTATCAGAAACCTCGTTTCAAAACAGCTATAAAATTTTATAACACCCACAAAGATGAATTGCAATTAAAATGGAAAACAACTGAACTTGCTTCAGAATACGAAATCAAAAAAGTTGATTTATTCCCTGAATCTATCTGGCATTTTTAGTGGTAAAGGTATTGTATATGAAAGAAATTATAAAAAAATGGTTTATTTTATCTCTTGCTATTTATGTTGCATCTTCTCTGGTAACTGGATTTACAGCTGATACTGCTACCTCTATCATTATAGCATCAGCATTGCTGGGTATAATGAATGTATTTATTAAACCTATTCTTTTACTTATAACTCTACCCATAAACCTGCTTACATTAGGATTATTTACTTTTATAATTAATGCAATGTTACTGTATTTTGTTTCATTGATAGTTAAAGGAGTTATCATTGATTCATTTTTAACGGCGTTGGTAGCATCAATAATAATAAGCATAATTTCAGTAACAGTTGAATGGTTGTTTGGGTGATATGTACAAAGAAACTGAATACTCCTATCGCCATTCAGCAGTGGGATTATTCATGAATATTTGTTTGTCATTTAAAAATAAAATGTTAATATAAAAAAATATGTTTATAGTATCAATTGGTGCTGGGAAAAATCAAATACCCCTGATTAATGCGTGTAAGGAATTGGGGTTTTCTATCATAGGCATTGATAAAAATCCAAAAGCAGAGGGTTTTCAATACTGTGATATAAAGCTCATAGAGTCTATCTACAATTATCATGATATATATCTTTTGTTGAAAGATCAACTTGTATTTGATGATATAGCCGCTGTTGTTAGCAGGTCGTATGGTGATGTAATAAAAACTGTAGCATATCTCTGCCAGCAATTCAAATTACCTTATTGTGATTTCAATAGTGTTGAAAACCTTATCGACAAATCTCAATTTAGAACTATCGCCCAACAAAATAATATTAAAATGCCATATGGAATTTTACTACACAAGAAAGATTTCAACACATTGGATAGATTGCCATTCCCTTGCGTTATGAAGCCACCTAAAGGTCATGCAAAACAAAATGTTATGCTTATCGATAGTTACCTTGAATTGCGCTCCTACATGCAATCAGCCAAACATGATACTGTGCTCATTGAAGAATACATAGAAGGAGATGAAATTATCGTTATTGGATTTGTTCATAACCAAAAATTTTATATTTATGATATCAGTGACAAGATACTGAATGCAAAGCCATATTTTGTGGATAGGATGCATATCCTGCCTTCACAGTATTATAATTTATATGATAGGCTACAAAAACTTGGCCAAACAATAGCCGATGCTTTTACATTACAGGCAACACCGTTGCTGATGGAATGTATTATTAGCAATGATACAATTTATTTAATTGAAGCTGCCTGTGAATTTGGTGGCGAATATCTGGCTGATTATGCCATCCCTGCCCGTTTGAAGAATAATATTTTTAAAACGTTTGTACAGGCTATTGTGACAGGTAAAGTTGATATGCCTGCTAAATCATCTACTGCTGCAGTAGTAAAATATATTATGGGCCGCAGTGGCACGCTTGTTTCTTATTCAATACCAAAAGATAAAAATGTAATCCATGCAGAGATTTTTGCAAAAAGTGGTGATACGCTGCATTACCCTAAAAATAATCATCAACGTTTGGGCGTGATCATCACAAAAGGAAAAACAGTTGAAAAAGCTATACAAACAGCCGACACAATACTTGAACACATGCACATCATCATTGAATGACTATGGATCAAACAACTCAAAGCTGGAACACACACTATACACGCACATCATCAGTGCTGTTATATCCCGATGAACAGCTTGTACGAATGCTTGCAAAAAATGCCGTACATAAACAACGGGCAATTGATATTGGTTGCGGTACGGGAAGGCATGTCAAACTTTTAAAAGAAATGGGCTGTGATATTGTAGTTGGGGTTGACATCAGTTTCAATGCTCTTGCACGATGTAAACAAACAATACATGAATATTTTATTCAAGCCACAACACAAAGACTTCCATTTGGTGATAGTTCATTTAATATAGCCGTTGCGTGGGGATCACTTCATTACACCACAAAAGATATACTACCCTTAATGCTGCATGAAATTAAGCGCATACTTACATCTGATGGAGTTTTTTTTGGAACTTTACGAAGTGAGAATGACACATATATTACACGGGGCAGGCATCTTGGGAATAACACATGGGAAACAACCTTGCCCGACATAAACGGAGCGGTTTTGTCACTGTTCTCGTTTGATGAAGTCGCATCGTACTTACAAATTTTTACTGAGTATCATATTGGTTTGATGGAACGAACAGTTCTTGATGATATTACAAAAAAACTATCGCACTGGTACTTCTACGCAAAAGTATGAACGCTGCTTATACATTTAATCCTCAGTTAGATATGTGCCCACTATGTAAAAGCAATTATATTTCATTTTTATATGCGATAGTTAATCGTAATACGCCTTTTACTGTGTATAAGTGTGATACCTGTAAATTCATCTTTATGAATCCACCATTAAGCGAAGACAGCGAAAAATTGTTATACGATGAAGGATATTACACTGGAAATGCTCTTTATACATACTATGATGAACGCAACGTTGAGCAATATGCACAGTACGTATGGAATGCTCGATTAAAAACTATACAAAAATATGTAAAAACAGGAAATTTTCTTGATGTAGGATGTTCCTTTGGTGGTTTTTTGAATGCTGCATCACACTATTATTCAGTATACGGGATAGAGCTATCTCAATATTCCGGGAAATATGCACAACAACGATTTGGTAAGGATGTAATTCACATAGGCACACTTTTTGATCACCCTTTCCCACACGGCAGTTTTTCAGTAATCACCATGATAGAAGTTCTGGAACATATACGTAATCCATACGAAGCATTAACTGAATGCTATCGTCTATGTGCACATAATGGTTTATTGGTGATACAGACAGCCAACATGGATGGTTTGCAAGCAAAATTGCAAAGACAGAATTATGGCTATTTTTTGCCAGGGCATTTTTCATATTTTACCAGACAAAATCTTATCGAAACGTTAGCACGCATTGGTTTTAAAAAAATAAAGGTATTTCAACCTGTTGATTTTGGTGTACTACCTAAACTGCTAAAATCACGAATGAACTTCAAAACTATCAAGGATTATACCAGCTGGGTACGAATAGCAGGATATCATTATTTAAGTAAAATTCACTGTAACAATTTTGCGCTTACCAGTTCCATGGTTGTGTATGCATTCAAATAATGCTATTTAAAACGATATCGATAAAAATATTAAAATATTCTTGACTTTTATTGTGTTTGTATAATAAGTAAAAACATCATGTAACTAAAATTTTTAAAATTTTAAATAAAGGAGTAAGCCAATGAAAAAGAGCTTTGTAACGTTTTTCATTTTAATCCTATCGTTGGCCATAGCTCTTCCTGTTTTTGCAGCAAAACTATCAGATCAAGATGTTGCAAAAAAGAAAGAAGGCTGGTATCCAACGGGATTACCATTGCTCAATTATGACAGTGACAATGGTTTTGGATATGGGGTGCGGGCGTATCTGTATAATAATGGAACAAAAGATGAAGAATACTTTGCCTATGCTCCCTATAAGATGCAGTTATACGCACAGTTTTATCAGACAACAAATGGCTATCAGTATCATGAAGTAAACCTGGATATGCCCTATATAATGGGGACAAAGTTCAGAATTATAACCTCTGTTGCCTATGATAAGAAGATCAATGCAAACTTTTTTGGAATAGATGCTGATGCTGCAAAAGAAAAGTTATCCCTTGATGACGGATCTACAGATCATCAATTTGATAAATACAAAGATTATCTTGATTTTGCTGATGATAATAAAGCATTTAAAAAATATTACAATTATCAGTATACCAAGCCAAGCTATTTCCTTAATGTCTACCGTGACCTGACTCAGAACTTAAAGATGCTGGTTGGTTTTGAAGTAAAGAAAGTTACTATTGATACATGGGATGGTGAAAAATTTGATGGTAATGTACAGGGACCAACATTATTAGAACAATTGAAACCTGAAGGTTACAAAGGTGGCTGGTCAAACTTTGCCCGTATAGGCATATACTATGACACCCGTGATTATGAACCGGATCCAAAATCAGGATACTTCATTGATTATGCATTTGAAATTTCTGATAATGCACTTGGTTCTGATTATGATTTCAAACGCAATACCGTACAGTTGCAGTACTATGTACCATTAATGACAAGCCTTACGCTAGCATTGCGTGCAGGGTACACTGATACAGACAATGATGCACCTTTCTTTGAAATGGGTTATTTTGGATTTGCACTTAACCGCAGAACCGGTAACGGTAGCAACCGTACAATCCATGGCTACAAAGAACAGCGTTTTGTTGCTCCTACCATGACAGTTGCTAATACTGAGTTGCGATGGAAATTTGCAGAAGCCAATCCATGGAATCAGAATTTCCAGTTTAAACTTACTGCATTCTATGATGTAGGAAATGTATATGATAAAGCTAAAGATCCATTTACTGAACCACGGTGGGGTGATTACAAACATGCGTATGGCGGCGGTTTAGTCATAGCATGGAATATGGCTACAATTATACACTTTTACTATGGTATGAGCAAAGAAGATACATCAATATCAGTAAACTTTAACCATACGTTCTAATACAAATGTAGGGGCAAATTTTCATTTGCCCCTACTAAATTTTCATTTATTTGATATTCCGCCAATTTTTATCCTTCAAATCAAGCGCTAACTGTCCACCAGGGTTCATTATATTATGGGGATCAAAATGTTTTTTAATTGCTCTGAGTACTGCCATCTGTTCTTTACCGATATGTTCTTCTAACCAGGGTGCAATCATTCTTCCTACTCCATGATGATGGCTTAATGATCCACCGCTTTTTGCGATAGTGTCTATAATGCCGTCTTGAAATTTTATATACTCATCAATATCATCTGTTTTCATAATATAAATAAAATAAAGATTGGTACCTTGCGGATAAAAATGTGATGCATGGGTCATACATACAGTCTGTGGCCTATTCTTTATAAACTGTCGCACAGCCTTATGAACATTATGGATGTTATCCCATTTCACACTTGTTTCAAGAGTATCTATCAAAATGCCATAGTCGTTCAAATCTTCCCGTATATATGGATCCTTATATCGGCCTGGTTCCCACATACGAGTTGGCAAACCGGTGATATACATACCACCATATTTTTTACAAATTTTTTTCACCTGCTTTTTTATATTACGTGTAAAATGTTTTTCACCTTCGGCTGAACCTATAAAAAGACAGCGCTGCATGGGTTTGTATCCCCGCATTTGCATAATCTTATCTAAAATTGTACCATCTATACCATATAATTTTAAACCAATATGGGTTTCTTCTTCGTCGGATATTCTGAATACTGCAGGCATCCCAAACTCACCCTGTGAAATTTCGCGGGAAGCGTTCACAGCATCTTCAAAGGTCTTAAATATAAATCCAAACCTTCTTCGGTTTTCTGGCATATACCTGTAGATTTTCCATGTAACCTCAACAAGTACACCAAAGGTGCCTTCGCTACCTTTCATAATATCATTTACCTTGGGACCTGTAGCTGTAGCTGCATAGTCCTTTGTAGTAAAAGTACCAACTGGAGTAACCCACTTCATGCTTATAACTAAATCATACGCATCGCCATAATAACTAGATGCCTGGCCTGATCCCAGTGTAACAATCCATCCCCCAATAGAAGAATATTCAAAGGATTGTGGGAAATGACCGCAGGTATAATTATATTTTGTTCCAAATAGCTTTTTAGCATTATTTAATGCTTCCTCAAGCGCAGGTCCAAGTATACCAGCCTGTACGGTAACAGTTTGATTTGTTTCATTAAGAGCTAATATTTTATTCATGTGAGTAGACAATACAAGTGTGACTCCACCTTTTGATGGACGTAATCCAAAATTAACCGATGAACCTCCACCATATACATAAATAGGGATTTTATATTTATTACAGTATGCTACTATCTTTTGTATATCTTCTACACTTCGTGGATGAATTACACAATCCGACACACGTTCCACTACTCCTTTTCTAAGTTTCAAAGCTTCTTCTAAAGTTTTTCCAGTTGAATATTTTAATCTGTCATATTCTTTGGTGCTTATATTATCATATCCTGCGATTTCAGCTAATGCTTTGAGTTGAGTTCCAGTCAATTTTACTGGTTTTTTATAACCTACTACCTCACGGCCTTCATTTTTCTTTTTGTCAAAATAACTGTCATCAAGGTTAAATATTTGTTTTAGTTCATCATAAAGCTTTGGATTTGGGTGTTTAAAAGTATGAGGATCACCCCATTTAAAAATAGAACGATATGAATACGGTTCAGGTGCTTTTTCGGTCCAATCAGGTATAAATCTTTTTGCCATAACTATTCTCCTTGTATAAGTGGTTCAGTGGTTCAACCTCTTATCCATAGCATATCTACACTATTACAGTGTTCAAGAAAAATTTTGTATATGGATTAAAAAATATACTATTTATTGGTACGTACAAATAAACACTATTTGATGTTTTATCGTTAATTCATGGTAGTAATAAAAAAAAAATGATAAACAAAAATTTTAAAAATTTTTCCACAATTTTTTAAATTTTTTCCTGCTCAAGCGTATGTATATATAAAAGCATCATGTGTTCAGTAGCACTGCATTTGATAGCGCAGCTGTTTATTTTAAAATGCTTTTATTTATACAACGAGGTATCTATG
>CALEUQ010000052.1 GCA_937920495.1 uncultured bacterium
TGTTCCTTTTTTACGATAGGAAAGCTGCTTGAATGATTTTACCTCCTCCTTTTCCAATTGCGCGGCAAAGCTCACAAGTCCGGATAAAAATGTGCGTTGCGAGATATTGTAGTGCTTGGAATAAAACTTCATCAGTTCTAAGTGTTCCACGGAAATACAGGTAGTAGTTTCAATATTCATAGTTTCCTCCCATAGTAGTATGTATGTGTAGGTGAAGTATTGTAGAATACTTTATATGGAGTACGATATAAGAGTTGTCAAATAAAAAAATATTGTAAAAGTCAGAGCATTAAAAAAAGCGAACATAAAAAGAGGACTTATGTTCGCTAAATAATATATTATAGATATGGGGCGCTTTATAAAAATAAAGCCATCTTTAGTATTATTACCAGCGCAATGTTACCTCCACAAACCCACTGTAAACCATACCACCAAATGAATAATCAGGGTATAGAGCATCAATTACAGCTTGCGTATAATCTTCATCTGGTTTGTCATCAAAATTATCATAAATTTGCTTAATAGCAACCCTGTTCTTTATAACCTGGCGATCCTGAAGCATCTGTACCTGTCCTGCTAACGTTATGACTATTGGAGCAACCATTGGGCCAATTTTTGGTATGGTAAAGCTTAATCCAGCTGAACCAATATGGGTATTAGCATCCATAAAGTTAAATAATGACACGTCGTTCACAGCATCATCAGGAACATACGTTGGCCGGTATGCATATCCTAAATTCATTGTTAACCACTGCATCTTTGGCGAAAGACATCCAAAGTTATAACTTAACCCAACTTTTGGAACAATTATATCCTGAAATTTGGGAATTGTTACACCATTATTGGCCCAAAATGTTTCTTTTGATCTGGAAACCTTATGCTTTGACCACATCTGATACTCAACATCAACCGATAAGGTTAGTCCGCGTAAGGGTTTTACCGGTAAAAATGTGTATGCAATGCCACCGGTAATTATATGTGGAGTATAGTAATCAAAAATACTCAAAGCCATATTAAGTGTTACACCAGCTATATATAATTCAGCAGCTGTGGAAAATGGATCAACCTCCATATATACTTCACCCCTGTACGTAATCCCTATATCAAGCCCTCGTAATGCCTGTATCTTTTTACCCGGTGACAAATAAATTCCAGCTACAGGAGCTATTGTTGGCGTAAGTTCCATCTGAACCTCAGCATTTGGTGTTTGTTCGCCAGGACCTAATTCAACCTGTGACAGGTTAACCGCACCTCTCCCGCCTGTCCATACATTAGCACCAGCACCAACGCCAAATACATCGTCCATAAAACCAAATCCAACACCTGCCAAAATGACAGCGCGTTCAGCTTCTTTTCCATACCGAACAAAATCGTGCGTACGCAAATCAATATCGTATACCTTAACCAGCGAGCCGTCCTGCATCACACCCAAACCCAAACCAAAACGGCTTGATGAAATAAATGATGGCATCTTTACAAAATGATTCAAATCCAGCACCAGCCCCAATGTCACCGTACCAAAATTAAGCTCTTTATCTGCAACAATATCAGTGCGTGGTATGTCAATAGTCATTTGAGGCTGTGTGTACATATAATTAATTGCAAGCTGATCTTTATATTGTAAAAGATCATAGGGATTTACAACCACTTCCGGTGTTTCCTTTGTGCCCTTTTGCTGTAATGTCAGCTTTTCTTTTTCTTCTTGGGGCTGTGCTATTTCCACACCTTTAGTCCTACCTAACCCAGCAATATTATAGTACACGCTTGACCAGTCGTTCACTACAGCAGCCATTGCGTTTCCGCGCGAGATACCTATTGCAGAAAATCCATACGTATCGGCAAAATTAGCATACGCAAGTGTTTGCACAGTAACTATCGCCACAATAACTAACAACGCTTTGTTACACAATCTATGCATTATAACCTCCATACTAAAACATTGTTTTGTAATATTATGTAATATCCCACACCCTTCACTTTTTTTTGTTTGATAGTTCATGATAATACGCTTACTTTATATAACCAGGGCAACCCCGAAAAATCACTTCCAGGATTGCCCCCGTGTGCTATTTACTTAAAATCTGTCCCAATCCCGAATATGGATCAAATTGATCACTGTACAGATACTCAGCTGGGGAAGAATATACCGGTATTGCATAATCTTCAAACGTTGCTGCTCTATATGAACGCTGCTGTGTATCATTTAACATGCTGGCAAACGCAATTGACAATTCAGCTATATCATCCCACAGACGCGAATCTGGATTTGCTATTAAATCTGTGCCAAGGAATGCATAAAGCTCTTCAAGTACCTGCTGTGATGGATAGCTTGATGAAAGGTGAGTCATGAAATATTCCATAAATCCATCATCAACAAGCATATTGTTTGCAACAGTTAAAAGATTAGCGTAATGGCCACTAAATCCACTTAAAATTTTTGGCAGGTTTGTTGTGAGCACATCATTCAACTCATTGGGAACAATCCACTGAGTACCATCATAGTAATACAATACCGCACCTAATGTGTGGCGCAGTGCTTTAAGCTGTGCATCAGTTGCTCTGAAACTGGTAAGCGATTTATCCAGTACGCTAATTAAATCTTCAGTAATATTGTACTGACCGTAAGTTACACCCTGATTGCTTATTAGTTCAGCAATACCATTCATAAGCTTATAATAGTTGTTCCAGTTTCTATCAGGATTACTATCACTTCTTCCATCAACAAATACTGCTAAGCCTTTTTCACCTGTTTCTGGTGTTTCATCATTATCCGAGCTACCAATAAGCTCATTAAGTGCAGTGTCAAGATTCACATCTTCTCCATTTATAGTAAACATCCACTCTGGATAGCCAACATTGTAATAGCCACGCTGCAATTCTATGGATTTAGATGCTTTAATGCGTGTTAGTATCTGCTCCAATCCATAGAATATCTTTCGCCGTGCACCCCATTGTGTGTACTGGTTACTTGTCTTATCTTCATCAATATACAATGGAAGTGCACTATCACCATACTGGCCTATCATTTGTAAAAGCGCCATAAGTTTTGTAACCATCTTTGTATTGGCAAGTGCTGGTATCAGGCCATCAGTAGCAGCTGGAGTATTTTCAGTAATTACAGACACCACCGAACGCAAACTATCGGTAGGTTCAAATTTAACGTATGGATCTATAGGTTTTGGTGTAAAGAATGCATATGTTCCTTTTCCATTTGTATTTTTAATCTGTGGTACAAACCATCCCTTTGGTGCACCCGTGTATGGCGTTTTGTAATACCACATCATAGGGCTATCAAGCATTGCAATAAGGTCGCGCAAGCTTTTAAGTGGATATTTATGCTTTCCGCTGAAATTGTACCATGCATTGACCCCAAGTTTTGTGTATGGATCATATGCATTGGAAGGTTTTTCGTAGTATGATTTTTCATGCAGATCGCCTGCCAGGGCAATAACAATGGGTAGCAACTTGTTGCGGTTCTGCCATGTGGTTGATGATTCATTGCCAATGTCGGATGAATTTGAAGCAACAAGAGTGGGCTGGATAAACGCCATGCGGGCAATGGGGGCAA
>CALEUQ010000053.1 GCA_937920495.1 uncultured bacterium
CTTCGCCTAAGCTGATCTGACAATACATATATTTCTTCTTTTGGCAGGTACTTTACAAGAATATAAACATCTTTCACAAGCTCAATAGACTTTTTCCAGACATCTAAATCTTTATAGCTTTTCACCATCCACCAACCACCACCCACCAAGCAAAAGCTTCGCCCTCTCAGTTACAGGAGTACTTCCTGCCCAGATCTTTTTTACCAGTAACTATCGCCACCACATTCATGAACAAGCACTTCGATGGAACATATAACGAGTAATTTCACTACTCAATTTTGTCAAGGATTTTTTATATTTTTGCGATAGTCGCCAGCATATAGCGTCATTACAAGAAGCGCAGCCACGCGGCAACTGCCGTCATTGTCCCGACTTCGTCGCGGACAGGCGAGTCCCGATGAAATCGGGACGACGCGGCAATCCCATTACACAGCAAAAAAAAGATTGCTTCTCCCGATTTTATCCCAACTCTGCCGGGACTCCGTCGTGATTTTTTCAAGACGAGGCCGCGATCACAATGACACCATCCACCAACCACCATCCACCACAAATCAAAAAACTTTACCCATTTATTCATTGCGCTCAATATCCCTCTTCAACATAATCTCAGCAAGCTGTGCAAAGGTTACCTGTGGCTGCCAGCCCAATTCCCGTTTTGCTTTTGATGCATCACCCACCAGATAATCCACCTCGGCCGGGCGGAAAAACTCAGGGTTTACTTTCACCAGCACCTTACCGCTTTTGGCATCCCTGCCAACCTCATACACACCGCTGCCCTCCCACACAATTGTTTTGCCAATATACGCAAAGCACACCTCAACCCACTCACGCACCGAATGCGCCTCACCGGTAGCAAGCACATAGTTATCAGGCTTATCTGCCTGTAATATGCGCCACATGCCATCCACAAATTCCTTTGCGTATCCCCAGTCGCGTTTAGCTTCAAGATTGCCTATTTCAAAATAATCCTGCTTACCCTTATATATTCTGGCGATAGCATCCGTGATCTTTCGTGTTACAAACTCAATGCCACGCAATGGTGATTCGTGATTGAAAAGAATCCCGGTTGAAGCAAATATACCGTATGATTCGCGATAGTTGATGGTCATCCAGTGCCCGTACAACTTTGCTACAGCATACGGGCTGCGTGGATAAAATGGCGTGGTTTCTTTCTGCGGTGTTTCCTGCGCTTTACCAAAAAGCTCAGAAGTGGAAGCCTGATAAAACTTAATATCCTTGTTTACAATGCGTATAGCCTCTAAGATATTGGTAACACCCAGCCCTGTGACATTGCCTGTTAACACAGGATTTGCAAACGAGTGTGCCACAAAGCTCTGTGCTGCCAGGTTGTATACCTCATCGGGCTTATATTTTTCAATCACCCTCACCAGATTGCCTGCATCAAGCATATCTATTTCCACCAGCACAATCTTATTGGTTATGCCAAGCTCATCCAGCCGCCAGAAGTTTGGTGTACTCAAACGCCTGAACCCGCCAATTACGGTATATCCTTTTTGTAACAAAAGCTCTGCTAAATATGCGCCATCCTGCCCTGTAATACCTGTAATAAGTGCTCGCTTCATAATTATCCCCTATGTGTTAAAGTACAGCGTCAAAACAGTACACGGTGCATCATTTAAAGTAATACACTATAGTATACCGCTATTGTGCAATAACATTTTTTTGAAGGTACACAATGGCGTGAAGTATCAGAACCGTGTAATACTACCAGGTGCACACGGCTTGTGGCTATGTATTCAAAACTTTAAAATAAAGTTATGTGATAATGTCAGTGCACGCACGAGTTATTGTTCATCAATACTTTTCAAAAGTGCAGAAATATTCTTAAACGGCACAACCTTGCCTATTGTCCTTGTCTGAACTCTATCGCCACCATATATTATTGCACTTTGTTTACACCTGAAGTACCTTGAGAATTCAGTAATATTCTTAAAAAATTCATCTACCACTGTTGCGCCTGCCTTTATCTCTATTGGAAACACCTGGCTTCCTTGCTCATACAACACATCAATCTCGGTGCCTTTGCTGTCTCTGTAAAAATACACATTACCCCTTTTATCGCGGTTATACCTGTATTTTATTATTTCAGCTATCACCATGTTCTCAAACAGACTCCCACGTAGCGGATCCCGCTGCATCTGTTTTTCATTCTCAATACCCAGAAGATAGCTTGCAAGGCCAACATCATAAAAATATAACTTTGGTGATTTCACAAGACGTTTTGATACATTTTTGTACCATGGTTGTAACAGGAAAACAATATAGCTTGCCTCAAGAATTGAAATCCATGCACGTATTGTAGTATGCGATACCCCCACATCATTTGCCAGACTCTGCATATTTAAAATCTGTCCCACTCTGCCTGCACACAAGCGCAAAAATTTTTCAAATATATACAGATCTTTTACTGCAGCCATTTGTCGTAAATCTCTTTCCACATAGGTTGCCACATAATCTCGCAGCGCCTGAGTTGGATTTAATTTCCTGTCATAAATGCGCGGATAATAGCCGGTATACAGCAATGTATCAATACCAGAACTTGCTACGTGCTCTATTTCTTCATAACTGAACGGCAATAATGTGACAATTGCGGTACGCCCCGCTAATGATTGGCTGATGGAATGTGATATTCCAAAATGGCTGCTGCCTGTCAATATAAACTGACCTGGTTCTTGATTTTCATCTACTATCGTTTGTATATACGATAGTAACTCAGGAACCCTTTGAATTTCATCAAGTATCACATTTGTGCCATAATAGGCAAGAAAACCTCTTGGATCTTCAATGGCAAATCGCCTGATATCCGGAGCTTCAAGATTGACATACTGTTTATCTTTGAATACATATCTGCATAGCGTTGTTTTTCCGCTCTGCCGTGGCCCTGTTACCGTAATAACCGGATATTGTTGTGCACGCTCTCGCAGGATTTTTTCAATTACTCGCGCAATCATGGTGCTAGCATATGCAATATGGTACAATTTGCAAGTACAAAATTAAATTTTCACTAACTACTCATCACGTAAAGGCGGCAGTCCAGCAATATTTATAGCCTGCAGGGAAAGCTCATATCCCAATGCCGTTAAAATCCTGTCAAGCGCTCTGACACTCACATTGGCAAACTGACCCTGTTCTATCTTTGACAATGTTGGCCTGCTTATGCCAGCAATAGTGCATAACGATGCTTGTGTTATTTTTCTTTGTTTTCTAAGCTTCCTAATCTCTTTACCAAGTTTGTATAATGTCATCGGGAAGTTCCTTTATAGTATCTTTTTGTGTTAGGGAGAACTCCCACACATCAATTATTTTTCCACCAACAGCTCCAAAGGTATCATTACTACGTATATATTCTCGCAAATCTGTAATAGTATCTTTCACAGCTGATTTGCATTCATCAATGATGTTCTGGCATTCTTTCTGGCTTAAGAATATACACTTATTCAGTGCCAGCATAGAAAAATATTCATTTTCAGCTAGATACGGAAAT
Organism: uncultured bacterium; assembly: GCA_937920495.1. Taxonomy (GTDB): domain Bacteria; phylum Spirochaetota; class UBA4802; order UBA4802; family UB4802; genus UBA4802. The sequence goes on from CALEUQ010000053.1 coordinate 3,506, forward strand.
TCCTGTCCCCATTTTAATTATGTATTCCCTGCTTTCAAGCTGTAGCTTATCGGTAACTATCGCTATAGTTTTTGGTTGCATGCCTGCAATTGCATTTTTACAAAATTATCGCTTATTTTTGCTTTTGATTAATGAATACGTAGCATAAAAAATATCAAATTTTTTTTTATTGACGCAACAATAACAATGTAGTGCTATATTAAACAATAACACTACAATAAATTATATACTAATTTGTATTTTATATTAAAATTGAATAGGGGGAACAATGTTACTGTTTAATCCAAAAAAGTATAACCGTCATCATGCTGACGAGAAGACAAAAAACTTAATGCTTAAAACTATTGAGTTTTTTGAAAACAAAGGCTTAAAAAAGATCAAAGAAGATGACCAGGCTGCTATCTGGTATGATGATTTTCTGGAATTCATCAAGAAGGAGCAGGCGTTTGCCACACTGCTTACTCCCTCTGGCTATGGTGATCCTGATTCGCGCTGGGATATGTGGCGTATTGAGGAATTCAATGAAATCCTGGGATTTTACGGCCTGTGCTACTGGTATACCTGGCAGGTTACTATTTTAGGTTTGGGCCCAATCTGGATGGGACAAAATGAGGAGGTTAAGCACAAAGCTGCAAAGCTTTTAAAAGAAGGCGGCATCTTTGGATTTGGGCTTTCTGAAAAAGAACACGGAGCCGACATCTACAGCACCGATATGATGCTCTACCCAAAAGGTGATGGCACGTATCTGGCACGCGGCGACAAATATTACATTGGCAATGGCAACGCAGCTGCACTGCTTTCAGTTTTTGGCAAAATGGCCGACACTGGCGAATATGTATTCTTTGTTGTAGATACAAAACACCCAAATTATGAATGCATCAAAAAGATAAGCACATCCGGTGTACGCCAGGCCTACGTGGCCGAGTTTGCTCTCCACGATTATCCCATAACCCAGGCCGACATCCTGTCTCGTGGTAATCACGCGTGGGATTCATCGCTCAATACGGTGAATGTTGGCAAGTATGAATTAGGCTGGGCTTCCATTGGGATCTGCGAGCATGCGTTCTATGAAGCTATCGACCATGCCGCTAACCGTAACCTTTATAACATGTATGTCACTGATTTTCCGCATGTCAAAAAGATTTTCACCGAAGCATTTGCACGGCTTGCCGCCATGAAGCTCTTTGCTCTGCGTGCATGTGATTACATGCGCAGCGCCAACGAAAATGACCGCCGTTATTTACTGTACAACCCAATCCAGAAGATGAAAGTGACCATGGAAGGGGAAAAAGTGATAGGGCTGTTACATGAAGTTATTGCTGCACGTGGTTTTGAGCAGGAAACCTATTTTGAGATGGCAATCAGAGATATTGGCATGCTTCCTAAACTTGAGGGTACCACTCACGTTAACATGGCACTGGTGGTAAAATTTTTGCAAAACTTTATGTTTAATCCAAAAGACTATCCGGAAGTACCGCGTCGCGATGACCCCGCAAACGACAGCTTCTTATTCAATCAGGGTCCAACAAAAGGATTGGGATCCATACAGTTCCATGACTACCGCAAAGCATACGAAGGCATCAAGAGTAAAAACCTGGAAGTATTTATGGAGCAGATAGACGCCTTCAAAAACTTCCTTATCAAGGGAACCCCGGATGAAACACAAACCAAGAATATTGATTACATGCTGACCGTTGGAGAGCTTTTCACGCTTATCCCTTACACACAGCTTATCTGCGAAAACAAGAAGATTTACAATGTGGAAGATGAAATCATCGATGAAATCTTCAAGTTCATTGTAAGCGATTTTTCTGCCTATGCCACACGACTCTACACCGGTCAGAAGAACAGTGCAAAGCAGGATGAGCTTATCTTAAAGATGATTAAAAAGCCGGTGCTTGATGATGCAAACTTTAACACGGTATGGAATGACCACGTGTATGCACTCAAAGGCCAGTACACAATGAATGAATAGATAGAAAATAACAGGGGCGCCTTTACGGGCGCCCCTGTTATTCTAAATTTTTCTTGTTTCAATAAAAAATAAAACGGCATACAAAGTCAACATTTTCATACTAATTTCAACCAACATAATTCTATAAATAAATTTCTTTCATATCTTTTTATCATTGACACAGGCAATTATCCCTTAAAACCATTTTAATATTGCCATATTTTATGTAGTATAAAACTCACATATAAGGAGAGTCTGCAATGTGGTCAATTTCATTGCTATCCATCTTTTTAGTATTAATGGTTATTATTGGAGTCTGGGGCATGCGCAAGACTTCTACGCTTGGTGATTTCTTTTTAGGTGGAAGAAGTATAGGCCCCTGGGTATCAGCATTAGCGTATGGCACTTCATATTTTTCAGCTGTGCTTTTTATTGGGTTTGCTGGCAAACTGGGCTGGGTATTTGGCCTGGATGCCATCTGGATTGGCGTTGGCAATGCGCTGTTTGGGTCGTTTGTAGCATGGCTGGTATTGGGCAGGCGTACACGTATCATGACTCAGAATTTAGATGTTATGACAATGCCTGAGTTTTTAATGGAGCGCTTTGACGGTAAATACATCAAGATGTTTGCAGCAATCATCATATTTATATTCTTATTGCCATACTCTGCGTCTGTATTTAAAGGTTTGGGGCACCTTTTTGAAGTTAACTTCAACATTTCCTATGATGTGGCGCTTATCATCATGATTGGAATCACCGGCATATACCTGGTTCTTGGAGGATACTTTGCCATAACACTTACAGACTTTATACAGGGCATCATAATGATTGTTGGAGCTATCACCATGGTGTTAGTGCTTTCTGCAAAAAGCGGTGGGATAACTGAAAGCATATCATTGGTTATCCAAAAATATCCATTACACATCCCTGCAGACAAGCATCCCGGATGGCTGCTTTTAGGTGCACTTATATTTATGACTTCATTTGGCGTATGGGGTCTGCCACAGATGGTGCAAAAGTTCTATGCCATAAAAAGTGAAGATGTAATAAAAAAAGCGGCGATAGTTACCGGAATCTTTGCCATCATCATTGGGGTCAGTGCATATTACACCGGTTCACTATCTCACATCTTTTACGATTCAGTACCCGCTGTTGATGGCAAACCTGCATTTGACAGGCTTATACCGGATCTATTAACTCAACATCTTCCCGAACCGCTGATGGCGGTCATTTTACTGCTGATATTATCAGCATCCATGTCCACACTGTCATCGCTTGTATTGGTATCATCTTCCGCCATAGCTATTGACCTGTATAAAGGTCATGTCAACCCTCAAATATCCAAAGAAAACTCTGTTGCCATGATGCGCTTTTTAAGTGCATTATTTATCATTATTTCATATTTTATTGCACGATATGAATTTGCCATAATTATCACACTTATGTCACTGTCATGGGGAGCTGTTGCAGGTGCATTTATGGCTCCGTACCTGTACGGCCTTTTCTGGAAGCGCACAACTCTGGCTGGAGTGTATGCAGGCATGATTGCAGGGCTTATAACTTCTATTGGTTTGTTTTTCTATCTGGGAGCAAACCTTTCGCCCATAGCGTCAGGTGCAGGCATGCTGGTGCCTTTTGTGGTGGTTCCGCTTGTAAGTATATTCACCAAAAAGCCATCGGAAGAACTTCTTACAAAGGCATTTCAAAGAATTGGGTAAAAGTACTTAGATTTTATTAGGATAACACACTATCTATTTCTGAAATAAAATTTTATGAACATAATATAAAATATTATGGGCACATCTAAAAAATGCTTTTATCATTAAAATTAACAACCAACCAAAAAAGCAGTTTTTGCTTATATATGTGCCCAAAAGGAAACTTCCTTAAAAATTAATTTTTAGAAGTTCCCTTATATTGTATATTCCTGTAGCCTTAGGCAGCGGGGATGCACTTCATCTTTATTCACACAATAATTTTAAGGAATTATTAGTGATGATAACAAGAAAACTATACCTTTCAAATTGAAATACCATTGACAGCCAGGACTATTTATTCTATATTTAGAATCATTGTTTCATATTCATAAAGATCTATTAAAAAATGGGTAATATATTATCTTTACTGATTGTAGGTGTGGTATAAATAATGGCCATATCACTTTTAAGCTAATTTTCATGGATAATATCATTTATTAAGGTAATAAAAATGAAAAAAGATATATTATTCAAATTAAAAGAAGTAATGCCAGCACTTGCTAACGATTTTGGCATAGAGGAATTGGCCGTTTCTGGTTCAATCGCTACGGGAGATTATACTGAACACAGTGATGGTGATATTGCAATATTGAAAATGAAGAAAAAAAATGGCTTACTTTTGGTAAGAGCAAAACGATATCTAACCGGGTATTTAGGCAAAACGGTAGATATTGGATTATATGATGACTTGCGACCATTTATTAAGAAAAGGGTTAAAAAAGAATTGATTTATGTCAAATAGACAGGTTGAATTATTTTTATTTGATATTATCATCGCAATAGTAAAGATTAAAAAAATCACTTCTTCATTTATTTATTTATGTCAGCCAAAGACTTATACAATGATTTTATTTCCTGGAATGCAGTTATCAGGGAGTTTGAGATTATTGGTGAAGCTGTAAATAAAGTCATTAAGGCAGGATTGTTATCTGAAAACAGAAGAGATGGTGAAGAACTTTTATTACAACAAGATCTACAGGTAATTCTGATAAAATAAAGTCTCTTTAAACGACATTAATATATTTTTTGGAGGAATGTAAATGGACTTCACACCACTTGAACACATTACCGCTGAACTGGCCGATGTTGCCATGGGGCGCCGCAAAGCCGATATGGTAATAAAAAACGGAACCTTAGTAAATGTGAATACAAAAGAACTGCAGGAACATTGTGATGTTGCTATATACAAAGGCAGAATTGCACTGGTGGGTAATGCCAGCCATTGTATTGGTGACACAACCACAATTATTGATGCAACCAATTTATATATTGCCCCGGGATTTATGGATGGACATATCCACGTTGAAAGCAGTATGCTCACGGTAAGCCAGTATAGCAACGCAGTAGTGCCACACGGTACCACTGCCATATTCATGGATCCACATGAGATAGCCAATGTACTGGGGCTCAAAGGTGTCAAACTCATGCTTGATGAGGCAAGGGATGTACCGCTGCGTGTATATGCCACTGTGCCTTCATGTGTTCCAGCAGCTCCGGGGCTTGAGGATGCTGGTGCTGTGATTGGTCCCGATGAAATAGCTGAGGCAATGAAGTGGGATGGTATTGCAGGTTTGGGCGAGCTTATGAATTTCCCCGGAGTATTTAACAGTGTACCGGAAGTTCATAAGGAGATAGAAGTAACGCTGAAAGCCGGTAAACCTGTAACCGGACACTTTGCTCTTCCTGATACCGGTGCCATGCTCAATGCCTATGTTGCAAGCGGTGTGCGCTCATGCCATGAATCAGTACGCGCACAGGATGCACTTGCAAAGATGCGCCTTGGCATGTATGCAAAGATACGCGAAGGCTCTGCATGGCATGACCTTAAAGAAGTGATAAAAGCTATAACACAACATAAAATTAACAGCCGCTTTGCAGTGCTTGTCAGTGACGATACCCATCCTGACACACTTATCAAATATGGACATTTAGATTATATAGTCAAACGTGCTATTGAAGAAGGTGTTGATCCTATCACTGCAATAGAAATGGTTACGTTAAATACTGCCGAATGCTTCATGATGACAAAAGATTTTGGCAGCGTGTCGCCTTCAAAAGTAGCTGATATTGTACTGCTTTCTGATCTTTATCATGTCACAGTTCACGCTGTCATCATCGGCGGTAATCTTGTTGCCAGAGAGGGTACACTACTTACCCCTGCAAAAAAGGTAACCTACCCTGAATGGTCAAAAAATACTGTGAATGTGGGAAAACCATTAACAAACAATGATTTTATACTCAAAAGCGATAAAAAGCAGGTAAAGGTACGCGTAATACAGATACAGGAAGCAAGTGTCATCACGCAACACATTGTTGAAACATTGAAAGTAGTAGATGGCAACATTGCACCGGATATATCAAAAGATATTGCAAAAGCAGCCATTTTTGAACGCCACAAAGCCACCGGCACAAAGGCCGTAGGATTTGTCAAAGGATTTGGATTTACCAAAGGAGCTGTGGCATCAACTGTTGCTCATGATTCACATAATCTTTTGATTGTGGGCACAAACGAAGAGGATATGGCATTTGCCGGTAACCAGCTTATTAAAGCGGGCGGTGGCATGATAGCAGTTGCTGATGGCAAGGTGCTTGCACTGGTAGAGCTTCCTGTGGCAGGCTTACTCACTGATGAGCCGGTTGACATAGTACAAAAAAAGGTTGCACAATTAGAACAGGCATGGAAGGATCTGGGATGTGCGCTTGTTTCGCCATTTATGACCATGGCACTTTTAGGGCTTCCTGTCATACCAGAACTCAGGCTTAGCAACCGTGGTCTGGTTGATGCTGTGAAGTTTACATTTGTGGATTTGATTGCAGAGTAAATATACTTTTTAGGAGCTATCGGTCAACAAAAATTTTACCTGCCCCTTCCCACAATTTCAAGGAGAGATAGTACATGCTTACAATTAATCGCGGTACGTCATGTGGAATGTGTCTTGCATTAAGTGTGCTACTACTTTTTTATGCGTACACAATTCCCAATGAGTCACTTGTAAAAATTTATGAGCTTATCTTTCCCCATGGCGCTGCCGGAAGTCATAACCTTTTGTCCGCACAATGGCTACATCAAAATAATGTGCTCTATGTTATGTTTCCTGCTGGATGGAATGGCAAACGAAGATCCTACCAGGTATATAAGTTAAATATCAATGGCAACTCAGAGGTGAGTATAACAGAAACTGAAAAGCAAACTGTAGTGAATACATTGCGTAAGGATAAAAAAAACAAAACAAATGTATTCATCACACCGCAGGTGCTGTATCATGTTGATTGTCTGCCTCTCAAGGTTTGGGGCTTGCATTCACCGCTTGAGTATTGTTCACTATCAAAGAATCAGTTAATCCACACATTTATAGAGTATATTGGCGATAGTTACTTTAAAGTAATTTAGACTTAACGACCACTTATAACACAGCATGTAAGTTGAGGTTAAAAAATAATTCTATGTTTTATGGAGGTAATATGAAATCAAAAACTATATTCAACATTTTGCTATGTGCCACTTTACTTTTATCTTCCTGTACTAAAACTATAATCCAAGAAAAAGACATACTTGGTGATTGGGAAGCAATCAAGGGTGAATATCAGGAAGTGAGTTTTACAGTCTATGGTAATGAACACAGATTTGCTGCGTATTTAGGAGGCAGGCTATTTACCGATGGTACATGGTCAATTAAAGGCAAAGACCTTGTACTGAATCTAAGTACTGGTGAAACTGTGGTTTTCAAAGATGCATAAATTGAAAATGGTATTTTATTAACATCTGAGGAATTTACCTCATCTGAGTATAACATGACTGAGATACAAACGGGGGCTGAAAATGGTCCTATTAAAGTACTTATCAAACAGATAGCTCCTTTAAGTTATTATCCTGAAACAGACACACCCACTACAATTAAAGGGAAGACTGCCACATTAGAGATTAAGTGCGGAGTTATTGAGTAAATTAAATAATTGTTGCATTATTAATTCTATATACTTACAATATGCCTATGAACCTGTATGAAATTTTAAAACATATATCCCTACCACGGCCCAACCACAGCGACACACTGGATAAGGTTTCCCGCTATATACAGGATATACTTACTCAGCACGATATCCCGTTTGAGCTTCAACATGTTACCATCTACCCGTACATCATGCTCATTGCAGGGATTTTTTGTCTACTTCTTGCGCTGCTTTTTGCATGGTGTGTTAAAAAACAAAAGACCTTGCCTGGTTTGGTGTTTCTTTTAGCTATTCCGTTTATCCTCATCTTTGAATTTGAGATAGTAAAACCTGTTGTTTCATGGATTGTGCCAAAAGAAAGCAAAAATATAATTGTTTCATTCCCACAACCTCATGCAACGCATACGCTGGTTCTTGTTGCACACTATGATTCCAAAACCGACATATTTGACCATGTAGACAGAGCCAAAATATACCAGTTCATTGTTCCAGGTATTCTTGTTGGATTACTTGTCCTGAGTGGGTTAGCGTTGTCAAAAAAATTCACGTTACTATCAAAACCATTATTGAGACGCTTTGCTGCGATAATTGTCGTGTTATTCATCATTGAGTGGCTTCTTGTAGCTGTTGCAATGGGTGGATTTATTTTTATAAAACAGCAATCACACGGAGCTATCGACAACGCTTCATCAGTGGTTGCACTTTTAGGGCTTGCCAATAACATCAAAAAAGGTGCAGTGGTCAACAAATCGCTCAATATTGAAATTGTATTTACCACCGGTGAAGAAATTAATCTGCAGGGTGCCAAATGGTATGTTAAAAAACTTTTAGCAAATAAAATGGCGCAGGAGCTATCGGTCATAAACCTGGAATTGGTTGGGGAGCCTGGCAACATGGTGTACTGGCAAAAAGCCGGTGTAATGCTCAAATTTTATGGTGCCGATAGCAACCTGAAGCAAAGGCTTGCCAATGCATATTTTTCTGTAACACAAAAGAATATTGGCTCATTGCCAAAAATTACCGACGATTCCATTATGTTTATGCGCGAAGGTATACCTGCTATCACCGTTGGTTTTGCGCAGGAAGAATATGACGTAAGTGGATTGCACAGTATTAAGGACAACCTTCAGCGTGTTTCTATGGAAAACATCAACACAATGGTAAAAACGCTGGGCATGGTTATTAGTAATTATTAAATCCTTTCAATTACTTTCTGTAACAAAGCTCTATCAACATCTTCTATTTTTTCCGGATGCCATTGCGGCTTGTTGTCTTTATCTATTATCCTGGCTCTGACCCCTTCACGATAATCATGATGCTGTGTCATAAAGATGGCAGCGGAAAGCTCCCGCGCAAACACTTCTTCAAGCGGCTTTCCCTTATTTGCATCTAGCAAAAGCTCTGTCATGACAAGCGAGGTGGGAGAGCGCTCAGCAATACGTGTGAAGACACCATTGCATAGATCGTGTTCAGTTGCACATTGTGAAAGCACCTCCAATATACTTTCAAGCGGCCTGTCGGTATCAAAGTACTGCTCCACCCAGCGGTCTTTTTCATTGTCGGCTGTTTGTAGCGGTATTGCATATTGTTGTATAATTTCATCAACTGCCTGCAACACAGTTTTTTTGCCTGGCACTATCTGTTCAAGATTTTCAATACATTCCATACGCGTGTGCGATAGTATCTGAGCATGTGCACAACCGCCATGCACACATTCACCACCACGGAGCTCATCACCTGTGAGTGCCAGATACTTTGGATAACCTTTTTTGCATTTAGTAAAAAGCCACCCCGTTGACCCTACATCAGGGAAAAACCCAATGCGGGACTCAGGCATTGCCATTACTGTGTGCTCTGTCACCACAACCCGCGCTGCACCTGCAGCAAGCCCCATTCCCCCACCCATCGTAATGCCGTGTGCACACACAATGATTGGCTTTGGATACGTGTGAATAAGATAATCAAGCGCATATTCTTTAGAATAAAACTCTTTTATATAGTTACTATCGCCCACTAATGAAGCCTGATACAGCTTCTTTATATCACCACCCGCGCAAAATCCTTTTTGACCATAGGCATAGAGTAGCACAAAATGAATTGATGCATCCTTCATTGCTTCATTGAGCGCCTGCGTGATTGTATCAATCATGGGTATGGTCAGGCTATTGATAGCCTGCGGCCTGTTAAGGATTATGGAAAGCGATGCGGGGTTGTGCCTAACGATAACATCGGTACTCATAGCATCCACCAGGGAATTGAGAGTAAAAACAACATTAACGTACAATTAGATTTTAGAATTGTCAATGTATAAATGTTATTGCCATCAGGTCTTTGTTAATTTTTTCTTGATTAATTCCTAACTTATCTATATATTATAGCTACAATATCTACTATTTATAGCTATAAAGGAGTACCCTATGAAATGGAGTATTGCCAGTGCAAAAAATAAATTCTCTGAATTAATACGAAATGTGCAGAATGAACCACAACTTGTCTACAATCGTGATAAGCTGATTGCTGTTATTGTAAGCGCTGAAGAATACAATCATATAAAGGCCATAAAGGATAAAGAAAATAAAAAGACACTACTTGATTTTTTTAATGAATTTAAAGAAGCATGCAGTAAAGAACATTATACACTAGAAATTCCCAGGCGGTTAAACCGAAAGGCTCAGTTTTAATGATACAACACCTGTGTGATACAAATATTATAAGTGAATTAATAAAACAACAACCTGATTCTGGTGTCATTGAGTGGGCTTCAACGGTTAACGTTGTTGGATTAAGCATCATTACTGTTGAAGAACTTTACTACGGATTAAGTAAAAAGCCAAATGCAAAAATAGAGAAATATATTGAAAAATTTTTAGCTGAACACACTGAAATACTACCCGTTACTTCATCAATAGCTAAAAAGGCAGGCATTCTACGAGGTCAATTCCAAAAAAAAGGTGCAACGCGTACGCAGGCAGATATGCTTATAGCCGCAACAGCCCTTGAGCATTCATTAACAATAGTAACACGCAATATCAGGGATTTTGAAGGCTGTGGTGTTGCCCTGCTAAATCCGTTTCGCAAATAATACTGAATATGCTACTCATAGCATCCACCAGGGAATTGTGGGAACATTTGCATCAATGCCAAACGCCATTTCACCTGCATACAGCACCAATCCTTTTTTTGCATTGCTCAAAGCCAAAAACCTGTTGACGGCACCTGCAAATTCAGGGTTGTATGTGCGGGCTGCTTTTATTTCTATGGGAAGGATATTCTGCCCAAATTCTACTAACAGATCTACTTCATTACCTGTTCTATCACGCCAGAAATAAAGTGGTGGTATAGTGCCAGTGTGTGCTATTCGTTTATAAAGTTCCGAAACAATAAACGTTTCAAATATATTTCCATATATAATATGCATTTTCTTTTTTAATTTTAAAGATAGCATCCACTGAAGCATCCAGCAAACCCAAGAAAAGTTCATTTGTGGTAAATGGGTACAAGGTATTTCAAGATTGTGCCCTACTATATATGCTAATATAAAATATAATTTTATATTTATCAATGAATAATTTTGATCACAATAACAACTCATTTAAACTCGCGCACTGGTTGTAGCGGCACCTGTGGATAAATCTGCCCGTGTACCGGCGGCATGGAGTTATACACCCAGTTGATATCGCACACACCCAGGCGTACACCCGCATATCGCCTGTAGCCTTTAAATGTACCGCGGGTGAGTATATTCTCCATCTTCACTGTCAGCGCATAGAAACTAACAGGTGTGCCTTCTTTTAATTGCAATAATTCTCCACCGTATGCCATGGGCGAGAAAACTATCGTAGCAGGATCACAAGCTTTTGCCTGTAGTACCGGCACTATTTTAGGGAAACCGTCGCTGTCAATCCACGCAGCAAACTTAAGCGCATCCATTCTGTTAAAAAGCTCAAAAGCAAAAATCCCCAGCGGTTTTTCCGCCTTCTTTTGTCTGGCAGCCCACTTTGAAGCAAGTGTTGCAATGGTAGCTTTTGCGATAGCTCCTAAAGGAAGCTTCTCTTTTTCATTTGCCTCAATCAAATCAAAAAAGTGCACGGTGTTAATGCCAAAGTATGTATTGTATCTAAACATGGGAAATTCATTGAACATTTCATACTCGGGTCCTTGCTGTGCGCTATGAGTATAGCGAGCTTTGCCGCGCCACATGTCCATCTTCATGGTAAGAATTAAAAAGCCAATGCTGGTATTCTTTTTAAAATATTCCTTGCTTACACCTTTTGAAAACTCACCTAACGCCATGTGGGTGTCATCAAGTGCCAGCAGTGATGTGAGCAATGTGACATGCGGCAGACCCTCATCATTTATTGTTGCAACAAGTGCAATCTTTTCATTTGGCTTTAATGCTGCAATCTCATCAATGGTAAAATATTTTCGTGTTTTCATTCTGTTGCTCCTTAAATATAATTACATTACACTAATATCCATTTTTTAAAGGAAGTTGCCATTTACTTATCGTTTTTATGCACTTTCTTTTGTCTAATCTGCAACAAAAGATAGTGCCAAAGAAAAACGCCTTCTTCCTAATTACATATTTCTCCTTTGCCAGCGTGCTGCGGACACCATCCTGTCTATGCCCTGGCACGCAACATAGTACGCTTGGACCTCCTGCCTGCGCTGCCTTTCGAAGGGTATCATATACTTAACACCCAAACGTTGTCTTTGGCTTTGTTACTTGCATCTCATCTTCTTCAATACGTGTTGAGCCGCTTGTGTTAACTATCGCCGGGTTGTTACAATGCTTTTTGGCAATCGCACCATAATGTTCAAGCTCCTGTCTTGTTAAAAGCGGTGTCTGTGCAAATTCCCACTGTAGTCCTAGCCGTGTATACTTATCCCTGCAAAGATTATTAAATGCACACAGATCCCATCGGGTAATGGCTTTTGGATGTATGGTAAGTAACTGGTTTATATAATGGGCTATGGCCACAATATTCTCATCCCTGGCTGTTTTTCCGGGAATAAGCGGTGTGCGTATCCACACCTCACGGGGAAACAGATGATCCTTCATGAATTTCAGAATATACTGTATGTTCTGTAATACCTGCGCATTTGACTTGCCGGTAAATTCCTGGTGCCTGTCAGGATCCATCTCTTTTATATCATACAAAACCAGGTCAACATATGGTAGCACCATATCCAGTGCATGCTGGTTGCAAATCCCGCAGGTATCAATTGCAGTGTGAATACCATTGTGCTTTAATTCCTCAAGCACCTTTTGCACAAAGCGAGTTTGAAATGTAGACTCGCCACCTGATATGGTAATACCACCACCGGATGTAGCAAAATATGCACTGTCCTTTAAAAGCTCACTAACAAGCGCATCAGCCTGCCACCGTTTTCCCAAAAGTTCCATGGCTGTTGACGGACAGGCTTCAGTACACCTACCACATCCTTTGCATTTGGTGCGATCAATATGTATTCCATTATCAAAGGTCAATGCACCGTTGGGGCAGGTCCTGACACATATCGTGCAACCAATACACCGAGCACCAATCCATTGCACCTGTGGTTGTGGATTGATGCTTTCAGGATTGTGGCACCAGACACATCGTAAGGGGCAGCCCTTCATGAATACCGTAGTGCGTATCCCAGGGCCGTCTTCGGTTGACATGCGCTGTATTTCCAGTACTATGCCAGTTACATCATTACCCATCACTATCACCTAAAACCTGTTATGTGAAACCCGCGCAATAACCTCATCCTGCAACTCTTTGCCAATAGATACAAAGTATGCATTGTATCCGGTTACCCGTACAAGCAGGTGGCGGTAATCTTGCGGATGCTTTTGCGCATCCTTAAGCATCTCCGGATCCAGGATATTAATCTGCAACGCAGTACCCCCATTGGTTGCATACCCGCGCAAAAATGCCTTGAACTTGTGCCTGTGCTCAGGATCTTTCAGTAGTGAAGGATTAAACGTAATGGTGTGGCTTGCACCGTTGGGAAGCAGGTTCACGTATCCTGCAAAATCGCCAGGATTGTCCTTGCCACCCAATACCTTCCCAACCGAATTTGCATTTGCTGTAGGACCATGTATATCGGCACCATTGACAGGGCATATTGCATTGGACAAAAACTGCCCCTTCTTGCGGCCATCGGGGGTTGCAGGCAAGATATATCCATCACCAACCCAGTAATTCCATGAAAGCATACCGGGTCTAAACTGTCTGCCAGTTGACTTTGTTTTATACTTCCATGTCTCTTCAGCCCACAGCTGCATCACCGTAAGCCCCATGGCATCAGCTTCATCATCATCCCTGCCGTATTTTGGCGCACGATTTTTTGCAATTGTGTGCAAGTACTCATATCCTTCCCAGTTAGCCTTTAGTGCTTTGATAAGCTCATCCATGCTGCATACTTTTTTATCATACACCATATATTTAATCGCCAGAAGCGAATCAACAGTGGTGGCGTACGTTACTGCCTCAAGCGTTGTGAAGCTGATTTCAGCAGCACCCTGCGTGATATCTTTCCCTTTTTCAGCACAGCCTTTTACAAGGCATGACAGGTATGGCGTTGGATGATACAGTGCACGGATGCGTTCGGACTCCTCATATAGCTCAACTATCTTTTTAATAATAAACTTTGTCTGGATTTCATAGGCCTTCCAGAAATCTTCAAATGTTTTAAATTTTCGGGCATCACCTGTTTTTGGCCCAATCTGTGTCACAGGTTCAACCTTGCCTGTGACCGGGTCAACAAACGGGAAGAAATCTTTTCCATTGTTTAATGCCAGTTCAACAGCTTTTGCTAAGTTAAGGTTATTATCAACAGTGCCTGAGCGGTCATTGCCCACCATGGTGTTTTCAAGGCATCCTACCGGGGCATACTCATGCACATTACTTTCATTTATTAAATGTTGTAACCCTGCCTTCCTTGCTTCACGAAGCATCCCTGCCATCGAACGCTCATCAAAGTTGAGCAAAAACGGCGCACCCTGGCAGGATGCAATCATATCAACAACCTTATCAAGCAGTGCATCAGGACTCTTACGGTGTAGCCTTATATTTGGCTTTGGCTCAAGTATGGGCGACATCTCATCAATGACTTCAAGAAATGCAAAAGTCAGGTCATTTGCCATGTCATTGCCGTCTTTTCCCAATCCCGCCAGCGTAATAAGCTGTCCAAAGCCTGATGTTATCCCCTGATTGCCGGTGCGTATCATAGCATCATACGCCGTATTACAGTGTATAAAGAAGCATTTCAATATCTCTTTGCCAAACTCACGGTCCATCCCTCTGGCAAGAGAGTACTGCCAGTATGGATACAGGTACTGATCTATGCGGCCAAATGACACACCGGGTCCTGGATAGTTTTCATCGCTCATGACAAGCATATGGGCAAGCCACAACGCCTGCACTGCTTCCCAGAATGTGGTGGCTGGTTCCCACGGAACCTTCTCTAAATTGGCAGCCATCTGCAAAAGCTCTTCTCTGCGTGAAGAGTTGGATTCTTCTTTAGCACGATGCGTGCATTCTTTTGCATACTGCAGCGCTACATCGCGTGGCATGGTGGAAGCTATCATCATGGCTTTAAGCTGTGCACCCTTTGCGCCTTTTTTTTCTTTGGGCGATAGTTGATTGTAATACCCTTCTATCTCCGAATAAATGCCCTTAAATCCAATCTTCAGCACCTTTGCATAATCAGGTATAAGATGACCGCTGGTTGCACCTGCGTTGCCAAACCCGTGGTCGTGAAACCACTTCATCTTTGCACGTGCCCCGTTTTTTCCCATCACACGTTTTGTGCGCTTTTTCATTTCGCTTTTGGTAAGACACATGGATGTCTGAATGTTGAAGCGAGCACCAGCAATTAAATCCCCCGGCAATATTTCATGCGGCAGATGATGTACCATCACTTCTTTATTAAACCACGCACGTCGTTCAGGAATGCTCCACCTGAAAAAATCTTTGGGAACCTCAACCTTATGCGCTGCCATCCTGTATGACTGATACATCGTCTGCATCAGCATGTAGGTTTCAGGTACAATATAAAAACTCATTTCATTAAACTGTGCATCCCACGGTGTTCCTGTAGTAAAGCTTTTATATTCATTGTTCCATTTCCTTTCAGCACCTTTGAAGTAGTAATCGCGCAACCACTGAATGCGCGGCGATAAATTCTTTGGCTGTTTTACTTTCTGTTGTGGTGATATCTGGCTCATAGTGCCTCCTTGAAAAATATTATTTCTTACCTTATTCCCATCCGCTTTCCTTAACAAGGAGAGGGGTGGTTGGGTTCATCTTACATTCAGCCTTATTATCAGGCTATTATTAACTTTTCTGATTACTACGTTTAATGTATTCTTTCAAATGCTGTTCTCCGTGTTCTAGCAGTGACTTCATTATTGTTACGGCTTTTTTGCTATTTTTTGTGGCGATAGCTCCGGTAAGTTTTTCATGATGTGCAAACACAAACTCAACCACTAAAGGATTAAGGAAAAACTGGTAGGTGAGATTTGTATACACCTGCTTAAACGAATTGAGTAACAGCGGATAGACAACATTGCCGCTTGCAAGAGCAACAAGATGATGAAATCTGAAATCCACATCAACGATTGCCTGCGTCTGTGACGGCAATAGTGTCTTTTCTTCATTTACTATCGCCCTGAATTGTTCAAGCTGCTGGCCGGTTCGGTTGATAGCTGCCAGCCTTACTGTTTCGGTCTCTATCAGTATGCGTGTAGCAAGCAGGCTCTCCAGAATATGCGGCTCAAGCTGTCCACTGCTGTAGGTGATAAGCGATTGTAAAATGGCAAGAGATCCGTGCATGCGGTAATCATTCACCGTGACCCCATGGCGTGGACGTATTGACACAAGACCTTTCTGCTCCAGGATAATAAGCCCTTCATGCACCACAGGACGGCTGACACCTAATTTTTTTGCCAGATCACGTTCGGATGGTATCTTGTGGCCAATGGTAAGTTTTCCGGATATAATCAGCTCTTCAAAGCGCTTTACAAAAGCCTCTACAAGGCTATCAGTTTTAAGCGGTTCTAAAAACATAGCAACCCCACAATTTGGTTGGTGGTATTACCACCAACCAACTTAATGAACTTGCATATAAATGTCAAGATTTTTTCCTTATGTTTTCCTAAAACTAAAATCTATTGACAAAATGTAAAATACTCTCTGCACCAACATCCGCAAAATACATTATTCATGATTTTTTTACTTTTCATCTTTTTTTGAAATAAAAATTGATTGTTTTTATGTATTCAATTATTATGTACAATTGTTTTAATCTGAAAGTGCTCTCATACAGTATTTCTTAAAATTACCTGACGACTGATGAAGCATACACCATCACATCTAGAGGAATGCCGTCATAGAAGATGTGGAAAAATCTATTATTTTTCAATTTATACAATATACCATGGCTATTTACAATGAAACAATATATACTGCTTACACCATTAGCTTTTTTACTTGTATTTTTTTCATCCGGGATTTACGCACTTGAACCAATTGATATTGCTGATCCATTTACCTCTGCCAATGTTGCTCTTCAGTCAGAGTATCTTGAAGACAAAACGTTTTCACTTACCCTTGAAGATATACTCTACGGTAATTACACGTTTACTCCCAATACTCATCCATCATTTGCGTTTGGCCCAAAACGCTCTGCCTTCTGGATACGCTTTATGGTTAAAGCCGGCGGCACACTGCAGCTGCCGCGTTACATTGAATTTGATAACGCAGCGTTAGGCACAGTGGAAGTATACTGCCCCAGCCCACATGCTCCTGGTGGGTATATCAGCTTAAAGGGTGGATGGCAAAGTAGTGTAAGCCAGGAAATACCGTTTATGAGTCCCGCATTCAGGTTGCCTGCTGAAATCGATGATTCAAAGCCCCTTTTTATACGTATTGACACTCCCTATCTTGCTACCACCGGGTGTTATTTGCGCTCACCCGATAATTTCATGATAACCGGGATGTCCCGGATACTTGTTTTAAGCGTAGCATTAGGCGTGTTACTATCAATGTTTCTTTACAACTCCACAATATTTGTTTTTTTAAAGGACATTAACTATTTAAAATATATAATCTATGTCTTTATGATGATTATGTATCAGAGTGCAACAACAGGACAATTCTGATATATTAATAATGAAATAGGATGCTTTTTACTTTCATACATTACGTTAATCGTTGCATTGTTGCTTTTTGCAATGATATCATTCGTTGTTTCATTTCTCAATTTACGGCGTTATGCTCCTATACACTATAAACTGATGCTGTCTATGACTATACCGGTATTAGTTATTTTTGTGCTTGCCATTTTTCAACAACGCTTCATCACAAATACTGTTCTGTATTACATTGTGCTGGTGTTAGACATATTAATATTTACTGCAGGGATTGCGGCACTCCATTCTGGCTTTACACCTGCAAAATATTTCCTGTTAGCATGGATTTTTGTATTAGGTAGTGCAATGATATTTGTTTTCAGAGGTCTTGGAATACTTCCTCAGACACCAGCCACCTATTATGCTATCTTTATTGGTTCAGCAATTGAATCAATAGTACTGTCTTTTGCCCTTGGCAACAGAATCAAATTGATACGCGAAGAAAGCGAAGAACTAAAACGCAAAGAAATTGAACTTGAAAAATTATCAGTAACCGATAGCCTCACAGGCCTTTATAACAAACGCTATATGAACAAAACATTATCAGAAATAATAACCCAAAAATCCCGTGATACACACCCCATATCGCTCATAATGATTGACCTTGACTATTTTAAGCGGTTCAACGACATGTACGGACATATTGAAGGGGATATGTTGCTATCGTTTTTTTCGTCAATGCTTAAAACCATGACAAGGAATAATGACATACCCTGCAGGTATGGCGGAGAAGAATTTGTAGTAATTCTACTGAACACAGATATAAAAGAAGCAACCTTTATTGCAGAAAGATTACGAACTCGTTTTGCCCAAACCGCCTTTGAAACCAGGTCAGGTGAAAAAATTACTGTAACATTGAGTGCTGGCATCACCACATTAAGACCACATGATACCACAGAAACATTCTTGAAACGCGCAGATGCCGCTTTATACCGTGCCAAAGAAGGTGGCAGGAATAGATGCCAGGTGGAGATGTAAAAAGGTGGGGATAGTTTTGCAATATTGAAAATGTATAATGTAAATTGAAGAATGTAATTCATTTATACAAGAGAATATATATAGCTAAATTCCTCTATTTACCCAAAGCGCCATGTCAATAGCACGTAAGCATGGCTCGTAAAAATTTGAGAATATAATTTCCAATACATTATAGCAATAAGTAATTTTATAGGAAATTTTTTTATTTCTCCATTCCTTATTAAGGGAACAATTCTTTGGACTTCGGGGAGTATTTTGTTGTAACATTCTCTATCGGTTTTTGATCTTTCATCAAAATAATCTAATAACTCACTCTCACAATTAAATTTTTTACACATTCTATCTAATTCATATACAATTGATTTATATCCCATGAAAAATTTATTAAGGGATCTTTTAATATTTAATATTCATTACATTTTTCCGTTTTTCTTTGTTTATTTCTTTTTGTCATATAATCATCTTCTATTTATTCTTAAATAAATTCTAATTTTTAATCCAGTCTTTATATGAACTTATTAATAAATACTTTTTGGGTTTTCCGGAATTATCAAATTCTACAGGCTCTAATATTTCATGTTTATTCCACTTAGATGATCTTGTAGTACCGCTTTTGCAATAATCACTGAATGAACCATATTTGCTTGAATCTATTCCCAAATCTTTTGGAGAAAAAGGTTTTTCAAAGACATCCCAATTTAACCTTTCGCCTGCTTCAATAATAGCTGATAATAAAGATATATTCTTTTTTATTGCTTTGCGTTCTTGGTCAGAATAGATTTCCTCCTGCTGAAGAATTGAATTACACATAACTTTAAAAGCTCTTAAGTTATCAGGATATACCGCATCATAACAATAACCACCATTAATTTTCTTTAAATTTTTTTTTAAATATGATTTTTGCATGATCATATCAAAAGATGGCATATTTGCAATTATATTATTTTCACCGTTATTAAATTTATCTGCTTGTGATTGTTTTAAATTACGTAACCAAATGTAGGTTGCTATAAAACACTCTAAACCATATTTTTCCAATAAATCTTCTTTTAAGCATTTCATCTGAAACATTACTTGATTATTGACAGTACCTTTATTACTTTGATAAATTACTGTTATACTTTGTGTAGCTTCCTCAAAACGTATATTAGGATTATCCTTGACTTCAATTAATAATATAAATCTATCAAAATTAACATTTTCGTTCTTATTTTTTACCTTTAATAATCTTTTAAACTTTTTATCGAAATCACCTATCACTATTATATCAATTTCTTTCTTTCCATAATAATTTGAAACAAAAAAGAGTCTACCCGTTTCGTTTTTTAATGCAGCTTTAAAAATATTTTTTAATTCTTCTACAGCCCTGAATTCTCTTGTTGTAGTATCTCCAATAGTATATATATTTAAACTACCTATTTTTTCTTCCAATAACATAAATATTCACTTTTTTATTTGATGACTACATACTATGACGAAGAGTAACCTTCCCGATCATCTTTGTAGTGGAAACACTCTTTTATTCCACTGCAAATATTTGGACTTTAGTATCATTTCTCAACTTTCTTCAAGCAAAATATTTACTAATACCCTAAACATTTTTAAATTATAATTTACCAACAATTAAATGTAAACAAATAGGTTAATGTAATAGTCAGGATATTAGTCAACCAATATCCTAATTTTTAATATAAAATTACTAAATATAAATAGCTTAAATAACTTTTAAAATTTGGAAAATAATAGATGAAATAAAAAATTATTCAAGAAAAAAATTTAAAAAATATTTTAAGTAAAGCTTCCAGATAGCATAATACTAAGATTGATAGAAACCTCTACGGGGACACATTCAACGCCTTAAGAAGTTACTCAATTAATACAAAGAACCGCTCAATTGCTCTCAGAACAATATCCTAAGATAACTCCGCGTCTGATTGATTATATTATATGGTGTTATATGAGTGGCCGATAGTATGTACGCTTTGTACTGTTAAGTAACAATTTTCGTTGTTTAATCAGTTGTATAATTATTTTTTACATAGTATAATCTGCCTAAATATAATTTTGTTGGGGGTTATATATGTATAACTATATCTTATATATAGGCGATAAGAAATTTTGTTTTGAGTCAATAAACTGTCTTAAGGATTTTTATACAGTTATTTTTGATCATTGCGATAATAGACGTCAGTTATTTTACAATATTATTAATGAAAATTATCAGCAATTAAAGAAGATTTATAAAGAATTTCCAATTGAAAATCGCAAACCAAAACGGTCAAGAATAATAAAATCAATTGATGTATTGTTCGATATATACGGCAGTATATACGGTATAAAGCATAATAGTAAGGAAATAGTAAAGTAAGTTTGATTCATAGTTTTAAATGAGCATTTTCAATTATTTTATTTTTTTCTTTAAATGTTAAAATTTTTTAAAAAATTTTCTTGACTTTTATTTTTTATTTAGTATCTTTAATGTCGTTATATAAATCAAAATTTGTGATTTATATAACAGTAACGGTTGATTGCAATAAAAAATATTCACCTACCAGCAATTGGAGGTAGTGAATATTTTTTATTCAATTTATCCTTTTAAAAAGGGATAAAGTTTAATTTTTAAAAACTGTCCCTTTGTAGGGTATTATTGTTTCTTTTTTAAACAAATAGTTTAAAAAAGCGTTTTGTTATATAGTTTTATTATACAAATTTGTATATACAAATTATATTTATTCCCTATACTCCTTTTTTTAATTACCTTTTCATAAAAATATCTGCCATAACAATAAATAATCTTCTGCTTATTTATCTATAGATATCTTTGGGGAACTTAAACAATTCACTTTATTAATTTAATAACGTCCCTTTTTGGGCACTTCTATTATGTAAAAACTGCTTTTTTGATTTTAAATTTTAGTGTTAAAAGCAGTTTTTTATATGTATCCTGTATTTTTGATGTAACCAGCTTTTGTGGTGGGTTAACTCCTCTCAACAATACCCACAATAATGTCTCTTTCCTATAAATTTTTCCCATTTTAATTTATTTAATTCTTTTTCATAGCTTAGAAATACAATTAAAATCAACAATAAGGAGGTTTTAAATGTATAAAAACTATGCGAAAAATTTAATGCGTATCCATAGTAAAATTTCTTCAGATTTTTACATTAATTACTCAATGAATGAAAGTTTTAAACAGTACAAAACGGGAATGTTTGTTAAAGGTAAAATCTCAAAAGTAACCGACAGCTATGCATTAGCTAATCTTGATACGGTTTTGTGTGGCATTGTGCATATCAGCAAAATAGGTATGAAATCTGTACCATCTATGCATCAGATGTTTAAAACTGGAGATATCTGCGATTTCATTATCATTCGCAAATTGCTAACTTAAAAAAAGTCCTTGCATAGAACTCAAGCCCATTTTTGCACAACAAATATAACATTACATATGTTTAGTTATTTTCTCAATTTTTCACGTTAATGATTTAAATAATTTTTCCCAATAGGTTATACTTTATTTCTATATCTAAATCCTTTTATTTAAGGAGGGCGTAATGAAAATATACAGTGAATCGTATTATCGTATTATTGAAAAATTCAGTAAAGATCATGATATCGATGCCTTTTTGCTGAGCATTTCTAATTTATTGGGTGATTTGGGTAAGCGTCTTCTTAATTGGGCTTCTATAGAAGACAAACAAATCCTTCTTGAAAAGGTTGAAATTGCCATCAGCAGTTCATACGATGAGTATGAGTTTTTCTATCATTTGATAACAAAATATGACACAGACACAGATATCGACAATGACTTTTCCGTTTCAGATGTATCAGCCAACACAAATGATGCGTGTTCGTTATCTGGAAGCGTTGCTTCCGAAAAACATATTGCATCAGTTTTCAATAAGATTCAGTCTTCATTACCAAAGCAAATCGTTAACGTAACCTTTTCAAAGGACATTGAGAAAATTGAAGCAGAAATAAGAAATAAACTGTGTCATTTTATACCGTCTTCTTGCACAAATATACAGGATGTAGTCTATAAAGTTCTTCAGGAAATCATTATATGCAAAACACATCAGAAGGGTAAATTAATAGTTATTGAGGGAGCAGAAGACAAATATTTCATTATCAATTATATCCAGAAAGCGTTGGTATATACCGGCATAAAATACCACATATTCGACAGCGAAAATATTCAAATAAGCGATGACATAGAAGTATGCTTTCTTGATTATGGCAATATAGAATATCCCAAACATTTCAACTCGTTCAATTTCAGAAAAACAGAATTGCGTAATCAGTATAAAGTTAGTACTGCCTTCATAGTTACCATTAGTAGCGGAGTTCAAAGCAAAATACGTAATCCATATATTGAAAGCATTTTTGATAGTAATGAACATATAATAATTACAGTTCCTGAATTAAATGATGAGGAACTTCTCATTGCATTCAGCGGTTTTACTATTAATAATTACTCATTTAATAGCAATACTATCCAGCATATCATTAATGCCCTCGCTTCCCGCGGTATTACCAAGTACCGCTACAAAATGATTAAGAATATACTCGAATACTATACTCATCCTCTTATCTTGTTAGATCATTGCAAAAAGTCTACTATAGGCTCTGTAGATGTCTCCTTTGAGGAATCGTTGATTGATAGGCTTGTTGATACGGTTACAGGAATTGCTAAGCCTCAAATTTTTAATAGCAATGAAGTAAAAATAAAATTACGTCAGCATTTAGTAGGCCAGGATGCAGTTATTGACCGCATTGTGCCATACATTGTTACAATGCAGCATAAACGCGTCCGACCAAATTTTGGCGTTTATTTCTTTTTCGGCCCCAGTGGTACTGGCAAATCGCACCTGGCAAAAATAATCGCTCAAGAATTTTTCAATGGCCGTTACCACAAAGAAGATATGAATACATATACCGAATCACATACCGCTCTCCGTCTTATAGGTGCACCGCCCAGCTACATTGGGTATGGAGATTTTACAGCATTTTTATCTTTTATAAAATATTCATCAAAAGGAGTTATACTTCTTGATGAAATTGAAAAAGCACATCCTACTGTAATAAAACAGTTTATGGAATGGTTTGATGTAGGTAAAGTAATTGATTCTTCCGGCAATGAATATGATTTGAAAAACTTTTTGTTTGTCTGTACCTCAAATGTTAAACTGTATGATTATAGCAAAAAGCAAATTGGTTTTTGTGGTAACAGTCACACTGCATTTGATTTAAGTGAATGTATGGTAAGAGAAAAGCTTGCCATCCACTTCCCTCCAGAGTTTGTTGGCAGGCTTACTTTCATCGCTCATTTCAGTCCCCTATCGATAGAGGATATAAGAACTATTGCTTCCCAATTGATAAAAGAACTTATAGAATCGCTTAATTTCGACATTTCTGCATTTAACATTGATGCCCTTTCCAATGAAGCTCTTAACTATTACATCCCATCAGAGGGCGTTCGCCCTGTAAAATCGTACATTGACAATGTAATCCGCAGTCGGATTTTACATGGTCTTGCTTAATATACTTATTCATTAAATAATCTAAACTAAGGAGGCAAAGAATGTATCAATATTCTCTTTATATTAATTCGCTGCCATTTCACTTTGAATCATCTGAATGTCTTCACCATTTCTTATGCATATTATTTGACCACTGTAACAGCAGGAGAGATCTCTACAAAGACATAATATCTGAAAATACTGATATGTTAATGACCTTGCAAAGCAACTTGGATGTATTTCATTCACGTAATGAACTCGAAAAGATGAAAAGGGTGAGGAATGCCCTTAAATATCTCATTGATACATATAAGGAAGTATATGATCCTACAGACTCCATATCTAATACTTTCAACTCATTATCATATCATTTGGACACTTTTGTATTTAATGATTAAATATAGTTACTAGTATTTATTCCTTTGTCCATGACTGCATATATTAAACAAGGAGGTGTGTTATGGTTAATTACAAACCACACAAATCAGGCTACACTTTATATCTTGGCAAGCATGTAGTTAACTCAGTGCTTGATACGCTTGATTCAGTTGTATATAGGATTACACAAAGTGAATACTTCCATGGTTTCTGCACAGGCATTAAGAATGCGTTATTAAAATCGCTTATAATCTTTCTTATTTCGTTTCTACTATTTGTAGCATTTATGACTTACTTGGTTATAAAAGTAATCATAACAATTATATAAATGAGGAGGTACATATGAATATCATACAAAGGTTTAAATATGGTGTAGCAGCAGGACCATACTCTGATAGGTCTTTATACAGTTCATATCAGGCTTTGAAACTAAAAGATACCTATGAACTGGACCATTTTAAAGGATGGACTAAATATCAAATTCGACTATACTACGTAAATTTCTTAGTTCCTATTATGAAGAAGAATATACAAAATAACAATGCATCCATAAAACCAACACTGCAAGATATGAAAGGACGTGCTCTGGCTATAGGAACATTACAATTTGCGGTTTGTTATGTAATAGGCTATATGCCATGTCTTTGTCTTATAGCCTACTTTTTTATTAAGTATATTATCTTTGGTGCTCCACTATGATTAACGTAGAAAATACAAATGTCGTACGCTTATGAAACATATTTTTAAATGCATACAGGAGATAATAATATGATTTCTATCTAAGGTTCAATATTTGTAATTCTGGTGTATGTAATAAAAATTGCATTGTTTGTAGGTTTTACAATGTTAACTATCTATTTTCCTATCTATTTACGTATGCTGTGGGTAAGATTATTGAGGCTTAGAAATAGACTTATAATTAATTTTGTAGTAAAAAAAAGAAGTAAGTACCACAGTCTACAATAGACCATATGATAGTAAGAAAAATAAATACTTCTTAACTCAATCAGATACATTCAAGAACGACATACATCACAAATAAAAAAATATAACCTCATAAGAAGGGTATTAAAGTCAACATCATTGTGCCAACACTACAACATCAAAGAAAGCTCTTATGAGGCTATTTACATATTTACAAAAAAGCTGTTTTAGCTATTTATGTGATTAGAAGGGAATATCCTTAAAAATTATTTTACAAATTTCCCTATGAAGATATTACCACATTTAGTAATAATAGAGCAGAGAAATTACTAAAGTGGAAAACTCCTCATGAGTTATTTCATTAGCATAGAAATGTTGCATTTCAAACTAAGACGTGCAATTGCTGCACAGTAACTATCGCACAAAATTCTTGATGAATTGTATATTACAAACTATGGTGTCTTCAAAATAGTTTGCATGAGGGTGCACTATGTTTCATTTTTTTGATCCTGATAGCGCTACGGCGTTTACCGAATTGTCATATTTTGATTCAATAAAAGAAGAGTTTGAGGCGATAGTTCCGCAAGCAGTCTACGGCAGCCACAAAGCTCACATACACGTCGCAGGCGATTCTATTGCCATAGATTTTGTACTGGCATTGCACGAGCCTGTTATCCGCTATGAATTCAGCTTGCCCTATATTAATGCATTTGGCAACGGCAGGCATCCCACCACATATATGTGCCTGGCATTGCTTGCTGAAACACTGCACACCGGCATTAAAAAAGATATTAATGAAATTAGCCTGCTTGATGTGGGTACTGGTACGGGAATACTGGCGATAGCTGCAGCAGTTATGGGTGTAAAACACATTGATGCCTTTGATGCAAGCATTCAGGCCTTTGAGTGCGCCCGCAAAAATGTTCAAGGTAAATTTCCAATACAGGTAACCTGCGCTGATATACAGAATTTTAATCCAGGCAGGAAGTATGAGATCATCACCGCAAACCTTATGACTGCACTTATCATTGCCAATACGTCTATACTAAGTTCATTACTTATGCCTGAAGGATATTGCATTGTAAGCGGTATCATCGATGAAAGGAAAAATGAAGTTATTGAAGCTTTCTTGCATCACGGCTGCATACTAAAAGATGAGCAAACCAGCCAGGGCTGGTTTGCTGGAGTGTTTCAGAAAACTTAAATTATTTCTTTTTTGCTATCTCAGTACGCAGCTCCTTTTTAAGAATCTTTCCAACATTTGATTCGGGCAAACTATTTCTGATTTCAATTTCTACCGGCCATTTATACTTGGCAAGTCGTGGTTTACAGAACTCAAGCAACTCTTCAGGGGTAGTGCTCTGACCCTCTTTTAAAACAACAAACGCTTTTACACTTTCCCCGCGTTTTGCATCAGGGATACCAATAACTGCACACTTTGCTATCTTCTCGTGCTGGTAGAGCACCTCTTCAATTTCACGTGGGTAGATGTTATATCCGCCTGAAATGATAAGATCTTTTTTGCGATCAACCACAAAGAAATAGCCATCCTTATCCATATAGGCAATATCACCGGATTTTAAAAATCCATCTTTGGTAAATGCTTTTTTGGTTTCTTCAGGTTTATTGAGATAGCCCTTTGTTACCTGGGGGCCACGAAAGAGCATTTCACCGGGTTTGCCTACCGGCACCTCTTTTGTCCCGGTCTCAAGGTCAACGATCTTTACATCGGTGTCGGGATACGGAATGCCAATGCTGCCCGGCTTTTTCTTGCCCTTATACGGATTAAGATGCGTCTGCGGTGAGGTTTCAGTCATTCCAAAGCCTTCATTTATTTCTACGCCAGTAAGCTTTTTAAATTCCTGCAACACCTCAACAGGTAATGACGCACCACCGGATGTTAATAGCTTAAAGCAGGTCATATCGGTTTTTTTTAAATCAGGGTGCTGCAGCATACCAACATACATGGTGGGCACCAACGGCGACATTGTAGGCCTGTAAAGCCTGATTGCTTTAAGCAGGTTCTCAGGCTGCGGCTTTGGTATCAGCACAATTGTCCAGCCCATATACAACGGCAGATTCATTGCAGCTGACATGCCAAGCACGTGGAATATGGGGGGCGCAGCCATTGCAATCTCCTCACCACGGTTTGTTTTAAACCACTGCTCATACATCTGCACCATACAACCAAGATTGCGGTGCGTTAAAATGGCTCCTTTTGACACACCTGTTGTGCCGCCTGTGTACTGATAGGCAACTACATCATCAAAGGCAATTTTCACTTGCGCAAGATTGGGCTCTGACACCTTGATGCAGTGTGTAAAATGATAGACATCAGGTGCAGGGTACACATCTGCTTTCATATTGTTTTTACGCGCCACAAGGGGAAAAAGAATATTTTTAGGGAATGGGAGATAGTCACCAATAGATGCATAAATGATGTGCTGTATGCTGGTAACAGATCTAAGCTTAATCATGCGGTTGGCAAGAAGGTCAAGGCACACAAGAACCTTAGCACCCGAATCGTTAAACTGATACTCAAGCTCCCTGTCACTGTACAGTGGATTACACATTGCAACTATGCCCCCTATGCTTATTGTGGCATAGTAGGCCACTACGGTTTGGATCATATTGGGAAGCAGAATTGCAACAACATCCCCTTTCCTAACGCCAATTGAGTCAAGAAATGATGCAAATTTCTTTACCATGACAAAAAGTTCAATATAGCTTACTCTATAGCCTTCAAAGATAAGCGCAGTGTTATGAGGGAATTCATTGGCACTATTTTCCAGCATTTTGTGCAACGGTGTTTCATGATACTGTATTGTTGCCGGCACATCTGGATCATAGTGTTGTAACCATGGTTTAGAAGCATAGAGCGATTTCATATCTTGCTCTCCTATTTTGTATAATCATTATATTGTATTATATATATTTTAATTTGTATTTGTCAATAAAAATTTCATACTTATTATTTTTGATTTATTTACCATTAATAAAACTTTCAATAAAGTCAGCCAGCAGTTACATGTGATAAAGATATGATACAGTAACTGTACCAATATACTTTCTATGTGGATTTAAATTGCAGGAGCGAATGCTATATTATTCTTGACACAGCATCTATACTATAGGTTTACCATATCATGATATATTTTTGTCAGAACTGCTTTAAAGAAATACCTTGCGATACTGCTGTGTGCCCATTCTGTGGTGTTGATATAAGTATGTATGATGCGCACAATTTTGAGCACAAGCTTATACATGCGCTACAGCACCCAATTCCTGAAACTGTAAATATTGCAATTACAATACTGGGCAAATTAAAGAGTAAAAAGGCAGTAAAACCACTAAAAGAATTATTCAACAAAACATATGACCCATATATACAGAAAGCAATACTGGATACCCTTTTCCAAATTGGCACACCACAGTCGTTGCGTTTTATAAAAAAAATGCTGGTGCACGAAAGTATCATAGTGCGTAAAGAAGCAGAAATGCTCGTAAAAAGGACACAGTAACATGAGCACATAGGGCGATAGTTACGGGCAATTGACTGATTGCCATAAACTATCGCCCAAATATTAAACCAATGCTGTGCATATCTGAATTACACTTCAGAGTCTTTAATAAACGATGCAATGTGCTTTTTATGCTCTTGAAGTGCAGCAATTAATTGTTCAAGGCGTGCAACCTCCCCTGCAACTTCAGCAGTGTATGTCTGTTTTTTTTCTATAGCAACATCGATTGCTTTTCGGGTAATGGTTATAACATGAGTAAACTGCTCATCAATACTCAACATAATGGTACGGAATGTAGAATCTAAGTTCTGCACCGTTGCCCACCGTAAGTTTTCAACATTGTTGAGAACCAGTGCGTGAATTTGCCTGTCAATACGTTTTTTGATACGCGTGATACGCATGCTCTTTGGCAATAGTTTATCAACAAGCTCTTCCGGTATAGCCATGTAGGAATATCGCCACTGATGCATTACCCAGTACGGTTCCTTGGTAAATTCCATGCCGCTGATGGGTGTATGAGGTATATACGGGATATCAAACAAATCTGATGCAGCCTTGCGCACAGAGTCAATAATGTCATTAGCACGCTTCTGATGAGTTGCAATAACCTGTGCTACATGGTTATCAAAAAAGCGTGACATTTCCCCCAGTTCATGCTCAAAAAATCCCGGTATGGCTTCCGCAAGTGCCTGTGTTATAGCATTCTCTTCTATGGTGTTTTGTTCATACAGGCATTTGTTTGCCACTGATTCCAGATAGTTACGCCCTTTTTTGCGCAAATTTTCTGCCTGCTCTTCAAGAAGTGCCAGCAGGCGTTTGCGCTCACCGGCCAGTATATCGCTTGAAAACGTTTTCTGCTGCTGTGCCTGCGTAATGGTTTCATCAAATACCTTAAGTTTTTGCTGCAATTCCTCTTGTGGCATGGTATACGCTTTCAGGGAAAGCCTAAGTTGCATCTCAAGGTCGGTCAGAATATCAAAACTTTTTCGTGGTATACTGGCCTGTAGCACCTTTTCTTTCTTTTGGGACATGAAGCTTACAATATGATCTTCCAGGTTATCAAGCCTGCTTCTGGATAGCAACGTTGTGTTATTGGAATGTTTTGCCTCAAGTCCCTGTTTTGCGGATACAGGATAAAGTGCGATATCGTCTTTTATGCCAGCTTTATCACGGATTACTCGTAAAATAAAACGCTGCACTTCTTCCAGCTCCTCTGCGCTGAGATAATCAATCTTATTGAGTATAAAAAAGATTTTATTAACCCTGCTTTTAACCTGCTTTAAAAACTCCAGTTCAACTTCTGTAATAGGTGGATCAGCCGACATTAAAAAAAGCGCAGCATCGCATTGTGGAAGGAAGTTAAGTGTTGCTTCGGTATTATGACGATGTGTTGATCCAATCCCGGGAGTATCAATGAGCACTACCCCCTTCTTAAGTATCAGAGCATCATAATATAATTCCACACCTTCAACATGTAATGAATTATTGGGGTTAGCCTCTTCTGATACATACATTGAAAGAAATTGTTGAATTTCTACTGGATCTTTTGATGATAGCGTATCACCTGCTTTATTGCCTTCAAAGCTGACATGTACATACGGCTGCTCACTGTATCGAATGTATGTGGGCACCGACGTCAATGGTATAACAGCAGTAGGAAGTAGTTGCGCACCCAGCAGGGCATTCAATAAAGAGCTTTTGCCTCTTTTAAACTGACCCAGTACCGCTAAATGAATTTTACCCTGTGAATACCGCTGTGCTATCTCTTCCAGTTTGCTTTTGTACAGCTCATACTCATCTCCCATCTGGCTTATTAGCTGGATAAGATCATGTAGCGTTTGGGTTAATTTATGGCTGGTTATATTAATCTGTATTTCTGAATTACCGCCCATACGACACCTCCTGGTATTGATATTGTATACAACAGGAGTTATCAGCCCATCAGGGCGGTTTAAGGCGAACTCCATCACCTTAAATTAAAATAACTACTTGTAAATAGTATAGCATATAATCACAAAACAAAAAATAGAAATAGCAATAAATTGTCAACAATTTGTTTATGTTGCAGTAAAAGGTTTTAGCGTTGCCTACTTCAAAAAGAATACTGCAATGACAATACCTGTAAAAATGACACAAAATGCCCCTATCGCTATAGATAATGATAAGCGTATTTTCTTTGACCCCGGGATATCCGTAAAATGGCTGTATCCCTCATACGCATTGACATATGCTGCAATAGCTGCAACAATAGCAAATATAACTCCAAGAGATAGTATCAGATGCAAGAGCTTATTGTGATAGATTGTATCCATATTTACCAGTGATATGTGATGGGTGATTTTTTCAAGAATTTAATTGCTCTGACACCTTTTATTGCGGCGATAGTTACTGGCAATTGTTCCTATTGCCTTATATCTTCTTTTGCTCTGACACCACATACCACCACATACACGCAAAGTGCGCTCACTTACAAAGAGATTAAAGGCTCTGACACCCAATGCTACATGATTCTCTTTACGCGTGAGTAACGATGTTGCTCTGACACCTTTTTTTAACTTTTTTGCAAAAAAATCCTCTCTTCTTTTTAATTTTTTACCTTCGTGCGTATCTATATACAGAACCTTACACTTTTATTCTTATATCTGGAGGAAACACTATGCGTAAACCACGCTTCATTGCACCAAACCTAACCTATCACGTCACAA
>CALEUQ010000054.1 GCA_937920495.1 uncultured bacterium
AATATTATTCAAGCTCCAAAATTTTACAAAGAATGGGTGTCGTATCAACCAATGCCATACCTCCGGTAGAGTATCTGTTTTTCTTTTATTGAAAAATCAAAATACTTCCTCAGTGTCACTGATTCATATTCATGGCGCCGGAAAGGTTCTTTATCAACTAAAAGCATTTTATGCTGCAATACACGCCCAGCAATACTTTCAGGTGCAGTATTCAAAATAACAATATCAATTTCAGATGTAGCCAGGATATCAGAAAGCGTTAAAAAAAGATTCATGGTATATCCAGGTAGATTATGTGTGTTATTCACATACACCGCAATATCAACATCAGATAGCGGATTTTTTACACCTTGTGCCAGCCCACCAAAAAGATACGCAAAGACAACATTTGTATCACGCAGCAAAGCCTGTTTTGCTTCTTCAATACACGTAAAAATATCTTCAGGGATGTGTTCGTAGTGAATCATACATAGTGGCCTCTTTTTACATAAGTTACATTGCACCAACATACACTGTCAAGTACTATCCTCACGGACAAAAGAAGAAAGTTGAAAATAACAATTATGCACAAAAAAATATTTGCTTGTCTCTGCATTATCTACTATAATAATATGCACTATTTTTAACAAAAGCGTATGCAGCATATCTTTTAGCAAAAACGTACTGATAAATGATGAAGGCATGACACTATGATCATAGATGAATACACACAATCACTACTCCATTCACTCAATGATGGCATTTACATACTCAACCAACACCGAACAATACTATTCTGGAACAAAGCAGCTGAGGCCATCACAGGATTTACCGCACGTGAAGTAATTGGCAGATCATGCAGCGATAATATATCACCTGGCCACAGGTAGCTCATCCCAGTGCGTAGTGTAGCGCGGCGAAAGGTAGCACCTGCGCATGGACCACGGGCGCGCTATCCCTTCTGAAGCAAAATACACGGTACCGCGACCATATTTACTGTTTATGCTGTCAAGTGTCTGCATAAGCTGGTGGCGTTTTTCATACCTTTGCATGTGCATAAAAAGTGTGGGCGATAGTTCCTGTGAAGGAACAATATCCGTAAGCATAATACCTGCTTTCTTGTAGCGATACCCTTCCCTGTAGATTGTATGCAATGCTGCGTGCGCTGCTGCAATGATATCTGGTGTGTACGCTGTGTGCATGTCAAGGACAACTGTTGCACTGCTCGAATACTGTGGCTCATCCTTAAACGGATTGGTTGACACAAACACGGTAACTGCACCCGCAGCGCTGTGTTGCCTTCTGAGTTTACCTGCAGCAATGGCACTGTAGTGAGCTGCCGCCTGTGTAAGTTCATGCAGGCTTTCAACTGGCTTCCCAAACGAGCGTGAACTTACTATTGCCTTCTTTGGCGGCGGTATATCTTCCCATCCAATGCAGGGAATGCCGCGCAGTTCATACACGGTTCTAAGCCCCACTACCGTCATCTTCTTTTTTATGAAGCTGTCATCAGCATTAATCAGCTGCCACACATTGTATATTCCATGGCTTTGCAGCATGCGGGCGTAGCGGAAACCAATGCCCCAAACTTCTGCAATGTCTATTGTTTCAAGCAAAGATTTACAGTAACTATCGCCGGCCATAACAAACACACCGTGGTGCGTACGCTTTTTTGCGATGTGGTTTGCTAACTTTGCCAGCGTCTTGGTGGCGCCCATCCCAACCGAAACCGGAATACCTGTCCACTGCAAAACTTTTTGCTTAATTGAGCGCGCATAGTCTTCTGCTTCTGCCACCGGCACATCGCATAATAAAAACGCCTCATCAATTGAATACACCTCTACGTACGGCGCACAGGTTGCAAGTGTGTCCATGACACGGCGCGACATGTCGCCATACAGCGCATAGTTGGACGAAAACACTGCAACATGGTGACGCGCAATTGTTTCCTTACACTGATGAAACGGCGCCCCCATTGCTATGCCAAGCGCTTTTGCCAGCGGACAGCGCGCTATGACATTGCCATCGTTGTTTGACAGCACCACCACAGGGCGGTTCCACAGCGCCGGATTACATACCTTTTCACACGAAGCATAGAAGTTGTTGCAGTCAACCAGTGCGTACCACACCGTCATGCCACCGTACGGATGATATGTACCACCACGCCCCACAGCGTGCAATCAACCTCCGGGGTCAGAGCAATTGGCTGGTACGATTCATTGTCGGGAACCAGCATGGTGATACCGTCCCGTTCAACAAGGCGCTTGACAGTGAGCTCGCCGTTTACTGCTGCAATGACAATGCTGCCTGAATATGGGGTCAGAGCCCTGTCCACCACCAGAATATCGCCATGGCAGATCAGCGGTGCCATGGAATCGCCCGAGACACGCACAAAAAAGGTGGCAGCGGGATGGCGTATAAGGTGCTCATGCAAATCCAGTGTCTTTTCCACATAGTCATCCGCCGGTGACGGAAAGCCAGCCTTGATTGCCGTAAGGTATAAAGGCGCCTGCAGTGACGGCATGCTGCAATGAATGAGATGTAGTGCCATGATAACCCCCAATTAAAACAGAATCTCATCTACACTATGATGCAAGAATCTGGACCGATGACAATCGGGATCATTCCGTGCGTGATTTGGAATCTACTCCCTTAATTGAGATCCTGAATCGAGTTCAGGATGACATGTAATGTGTAGATGCTGAATCCAGTTCAGCATGGCTTATTGTGTACAATCTCCCGAATCAAGCCTGGATGTACATCGTCATCAGTTTGAACAGTAGCATCCTGCATCCTTGCATCGTCCCTGGTACTACCAAAACTCTAATGACAAAGATATACTAAACAAATATTTAGTCAATACAAGTTTTGTATTTTGTTAAAAAAATAATGGTCAAAAAATATAGTTATTTTTTGGCGATAAAAACAGGCAACAATTAGTTGCGCAAAATTATCATGTTTTGTTCATATATTGCCGTTATATGAACTGAGGGAGTGCTATGAATCTGCCTGATAGTTATTTTTTACAATCATATAAAAACAAAGACATTGTGCTGCAGCTTAAAGCATGGGCAGCCTTGATATTTGATTTTTCATTGATATTTGTAATATCTATTATGGGCATATATTTTGTAGCCCGGGGAACCACCGATCCGGCAATCCTGCATCCTTTTGCCTTTGTCATTATCTCATCAATTATTTCATTATTTCTTTTACGAACCGGACATTTTCAGTTAGCAGCCAATATATCCTTTGCAAGCGTACAGGTAGCACTATGGCTGGTTATGTTTTTTGAGCAGGGTCCTGTATTGCAACGCCTTGACACCATTACATTAATTGCTGGAAGCCTTGTATATACACCGCTGCTTTTTATTGAACGGCGCAGGGGGATATGGTTTTATTACTCTGCAAATCTGATGTTGCTTGTTATTTTTACATTATATGCACGATTCCATCTGGGTCTACAGCGATGGGAAGCCATTGAATATTTTATGGACTCTGCGCTGGCTTTGACGTTTGTTGCAGCTATCTCGTATATAATCTTCTCAATTCATAAGCTTGGAATACTTAATGCCAAAAAAGCAGAAGAGAAGATACAGCGCCAGTATGAAGAATTAGCTGCAACCAATGAAGAATTAGAAGCAATGAATGAAGAATTAGCTGCAATTAATGAAGAGCTTGAGCAGACCCAACAGGAACTTTTGCAGAGTAACATAAATCTTCAAAAAGAAACTGCACGGCTGCAGGCAATACTTGTATCGATAGCAGATGGAGTAGTGGTTACTGATTCTGAAGGAAATATAACCAGCATTAATGATGCCGCACGAAAGTTTTTTGGAATACATGACAATGTAGTAGGAAAACCATTCAAAGAGCACTGTACGATAGTTAACACGAAAACTAATAAACCTTATGATGATCCAGTATCTCACGTTTTATCAAAGGGAGAATCAATAGCATTGTTTCGCAATACAATAATACGCAATAATGAAAATGTATACCACACACACATCATCTGCACTCCTTTATATGTTGGCACTACTCTTGATGGTTGCATTGTTGATATTCGAGATATAACAGACATTCTACGCTATGAAGAAGAGCTGATAAAAACCGCCAAATATGAATCATTGAGCATATTTGCCGGTGGCATAGCACATGATTTTAATAATATGCTTGGTGCTATTTTAGGCAATGTCTCAATTATTGAACAACTTTCTCCTGATAATGAACGTATAGCAAAGGCAACCAGCAGAGCACAGAAAGCCATTATGAAAGCGCGTGATCTTACCACACAACTCTTAGCTTTTTCAAAAGGGGGTGCTCCGGTTAAAACATCTACATCTCTTGTCAATATCATCAAGGATACGGCTGATTTTGTGCTGAGTGGCTCACCCGTTCAGTGCAATTTTGAATTTGAAGAAAATCTCAACAATGCACTTGTTGACCCAACTCAGATTTCGCAGGTAATTCACAATATCATTCTCAATGCCCGCCAGGCAATCAAGGGGCAGGGAACCATCACTATCACTGCAAAGAATGTAACTATTAACAACATGGATTTTCCTATAAAAGGCGATTGTATTGCAATATCAATCCGCGATACTGGCGGTGGCATTCCTGCTGAAATCATGCCATATATCTTTGACCCATTTTTTACCACTCGTGAAGGGGGGCATGGCCTTGGGCTTTCAATTGCATACTCAATAGTGAAAAAGCATGATGGCCACATCACCGTTGATTCATCAAACCAGGGAACAGCCTTTACCATCTATCTTCCAGTTGCTCTCACAGACAAACCCAAAGACAAAGAAGTTAATGATTTTTGCCCTACACCTTCAGAATCACACATACTGATAATGGACGACGATGCATTAATAGCTGAATCACTTACTGAAATGCTTTCATTGCAGGGATGTACTGTTGTTACTGTAGGTAACGGTGATGATGCCCTAAAAGCTTTTATTGATGCTACACATAACAATACACCATTTACCGTTGCAATCCTTGATCTTACAATAAAAGGTGGTAAAGGCGGGGTTGAGATAGTTACCGAATTACGAAAACGTAATCCTGCCTGTAAGTTGATTGCAACAACCGGATACACCAATGAACCAATAATAGCCAACTACAAGGAATATGGCTTTGATGCAATCCTGCGAAAGCCTTTTACTATTAACGAACTCACACAACTTCTATCTCAGCTTAACACATAAAACTAAAAGTAAAACCCTTATATAGTAAAGTGCTTACCCCGTCATCGTAGATTGGGTACTTATCCTATAACTTGTTTGTCAATTATCGTTCAGGAATACACAGTGAATTTACACAGGAACAATACAATCAGGTTCTTTATATGCGGGATTATTAACCTTTGTTGATACAGGATATATAATAAGTTTGTAATTGAAAGGCTGTAGGAGCTTTACCAGTACATCTGTTGGTGTGCGTGTATTTATCCATTCTTTAAATTCAGATTGCCCTATAATGACTGGCATACGGTTGTGTATACTGCTCATCTGCTGGCTGGCCACAGTGGTAAGTATTGCACATGTGTTTATTGTTATATCATTGAAAGTTATACTATCAAAAATGCCCGCAAATCCAAAAAAATCTCCCAGTGTAATATAATAGGGTATCTTTTTGGTACCCTCCTTTTTCCATTCATAGAAACCGGATGCCAGCACTATGCATCTGTTGTTGAGAAAAGCTTTTTTAAAGCTTGGTTTTTGAGTAACTGTCTCCACCCGTGCATTGATGAGTGGTTTAAAAGTAGCAGGGTCTTTTGCCCAGTAAGGTATAAGGCCCCATCGTAATTCTGTAAGCTTCATATCAGGTGTTTGCACCAGCGCCACAACATCCTCACCCGGACAGATATTGTAGCGCGGTGCTCTATGCTGTATATCTACTTCGTTAACCTGCAAACGCTCTGCTATAACATCCACAGGTTCAATCTGTGCAAATCTGCCACACATGTTACATATGTGTTTTCTCAATCAATGCGATGAAGAATTTCACGCTTTTTCCCAGGTCAGAAATGCTAATACGTTCATTTATGCCGTGCATGGTTTTTAAATCTTCCGATTTTAATTTAACAGGACAAAAACGATAAATCTGATTGGTTAACGCATTGTAATGCCGTGAATCTGTTGCTCCTAATACCAGATACGGTGCCACAATAACATCAGGATTTATTTGCCGTGCGATAGTTGCTATCGCAGTAA
The DNA here is from genome assembly GCA_937920495.1 of uncultured bacterium. GTDB lineage: Bacteria > Spirochaetota > UBA4802 > UBA4802 > UB4802 > UBA4802. The sequence goes on from CALEUQ010000054.1 coordinate 6,204, forward strand.
ACGAGCCCTGACTTATATCCGAAACCGGTGAAGGATCATTAGACCACGGTGTTGCCTCTATTGCTACTGCATCATTGCCTATAACTTTTTTCAGGTACGCAATAGTGGTATCCATAGTTTCACCGGGAAGGATTCTACAGTTGATCATGGCCCAGGCTTGTGTTGGCAATATATTTTCCTTTTCACTTGCACCTGCCATTGTCACCGCTGCAGTAGTTCGGATCATGGCATTGGTTGACTCGGATTTTTCAAATTGCCATTTCAAGAGTGGTTTAAAGCACCACATATTAGCAAACAATATGCGCAGAGGAAACTTCATGTGGGGAGCAACATATTCAAACATCTGACGTGCAGGGCTGTCAAAGTTTTTAGGGAATGGGTTTTCTTCAACGCTGACAAGCGCTTTTGCCAGCACACCAAGGGCCGTATGATGTGGAGGCATGGATGAGTGCCCGCCTTCGCCTTTTACAGTTAGCTTGATGGTTAAATAACCTTTTTCGGCAATACCTACCAGTGCAATAGGGCTTTCCACTCCAGGCAACATCCCCTCCATGATAGCGCCACCTTCATCCAGAACATATTCCAGTGAAACATTTCTGTCTTTCAGCAGTTTTGCGATAGCTTGAGCGCCCTGGCCACCAACTTCTTCATCATGGCCAAATGCCAGATATATAGTTCGCCTTGGTACAAATCCCCTGTTAACCAAAAATTCAACCGCCTCCATTATGGCTATTAATTGATTTTTGATATCCAGTGCTCCCCTTCCCCACACATGCCCATCAGCAATGGTACCGGAAAACCCTGGATACTTCCACTGATCTTTTGTTAACTCCTCCACCGGAACAACATCCTGGTGTGCCATAAGTAACATTGGTTTCAGGGATGGGTCAGAGCCCTTCCAGGTATAAAGAAGCGCATATCCTGCAACAACTTCTTTTTTTAGCTTTTTATGTACCGATGGATATGTGTTTGCCAGAAATTTGTGAAATTGCTCAAATTGCTTTACATCTGTTTTAGATTGTTCCTGATTGGATACAGTTTGAATCTGTATGGCCTCGGAAAGATGCGCTGCTGCAGTCATACTGTCAATTTTATACGGGATAGCTTCTTTTACATCAACCTGTTTTGAAGAAATTACCATAGCTTTAACAACTAAGATTATAATGAAAACAAGTATAAGAATACCTAAAATTTTTAAAATGTTCTTAACCATACAACCCCCTTATTACATACATCATATAGTCTTTGTTCCTTATTATATTATATTGGATATGTTTACACAATAACTTCAAGCTTTTTTAAAAATTTTTTAACATAAAAAAAGGGGCAATTTTTACGATTGCCCCTTTTTTAGAACTCATCGTTTGCTATTGAAGTTACTCAATATCAGGCGGATACATGGCATCAATTTCTTTTGCGTACTTCTGCTCAATAATTCTTCGTTTAACCTTCTGTGTTGGTGTCAATTCACCTGTTGCCTGTGTCCATTCAGCTTCAAGGAGAGTGAATTTTTTAATCTGCTCAACACGGGAGAACTGTTTGGTATATTTTGCTATTTCACCTTCAATAAGCTTGTTTACCTCTTCATTCTTGATGAGGTCTGCATTGCTTGTAAAGCTAATACCTTTCTGTTTTGCCCATTTTGTTAATGCTTCAAAGTTTGGAATCACAAGCGCACTCAAATATTTACGTTTATCACCAATAACTGCTATCTGCTCAATATAAGGTGATGTCTTTATGCTATTTTCAATATTCTGAGGTGAGATATTCTTGCCACCAGCCGTTACAATAATATCTTTTATACGCCCGGTTATCTTCAAGAATCCATCTTCATCAATCACCCCAATATCACCTGTTCTAAAATAACCATCCTTAGTCATAACCTCTTCAGTAGCAGCCTTATTCTTGTAATATCCTAACATTATTTGCGGACCTTTGGCAAGTATTTCACCATCATCAGCAATTTTCAGTTTTGTTTCAGGAATTGCCTGCCCCACAGTACCTGGTTTAATAAACCAGGGCCTGTTATACGTTAATACGGGAGTTGTTTCAGTTAAGCCAAATCCTTCTAATATCTTCATACCCATACCAATAAAAAACTCAGCATCAGACACTGAAAGCGGAGCACCACCGGAAATAGCATAACGTAACCTATCCATTCCAATTGCAGCTTTTAGCTTGGAAAATACCAGCTTATCAGCCAGGTTATACCTGAATGCAAACAATCCTTTCCGTGGCAGGTCCCTGCATACATACGGCAGATTCTTCTTTGCTGTATTAAGTGCAAAGTTAAAAATTGCTTTTTTCAATCCTGGTGCAGCCGCAACCTTGGCAAGGATACCAGCGTGGACCTTTTCATAAATTCGCGGTACACTGATGATCACCGTAGGACGAACTTCTGTAAAGTTTTCCAGCAATTTCTCAATGCTTTCGGCAAATGCAACTTTTGCACCAACCCAGATGGGACCGTAAAAACCACAAGTCATTTCCAGTGAGTGTGACAAAGGTAAAAATGATAGCCATACATCATCCGGCCCAAAAAATTTACCCATATCTGCCATAACATTTTTAACATTGGAAAAGAAATTATAATGCGAAAGCATTACACCTTTGGGATTCCCGGTTGTACCTGATGTATAGATGATTGTTGATACATCATCACGTTTGATAGCATTTAAACGCTTTTCAAATTCAGCGGGTTTTGCTTTCTTTGCACCTTTTTCCAATGCTTCTTTAAATGGTACAACTCCCTGCTTTTTCTTTGAAAGATCATCAAAAATTATTACCTGATCTAATTTTGGGCACTTCTTGATAACTTTTAAAACCCTGTCAGCATGATCTTCAGTTCCTACAAAACAAATTGAAGAACCGGAATGCTCCAGAACATACTGCGCTTCTTCTGGTGAGTTAGTTGCATAAATTGGTACACTCACTGCACCAATTGAAGTAGTTGCCAAACTCCCTATCCACCATTCCCATCTATTTGGTGAAAAGATAGCAACCCTGTCCCCTTTCTTAATTCCAAAATCCATTAGATAATAAGCCATATTGTGTACCATAGTATTCATATCGGCCCAGGAGATATCCACCCACTGGTTGCCTTTCTTATATGATACACAGGCTTTGCTACCAAGCTTTGCAGCCTGCTCCTGAAAAACAGCTGACATAGTTTCTGACTTAAACTGTGCCATCCAATCCTCCTCTCACTTGTTTAAATATAAATTTGAATATACAAATTTTTGTATGACATTTTACAACATTCAATCAAACTATTGTTCAATTATGAGTCAACTAAAAATTCATTGTCAACGATTTTTATGAACCTTCATAAAATTTTTTTATAAAACTTTTCAATAATAATTCCTTAAAAATATTTTGTTAAACAAAAGGTGTACACCCACGCCGCCAAAGGCGGCGGTGATGAACCCTATGGTTATTATGTTCACAAATTTTATTTAGGGTATTTATTTTTTATGCTTGAATTAAAACCATGCCTGCTGAGTTCATTAGATATGATACATCTTTAGTCTATATTGTATATGCAGCCAAAAATACAACACTTACAATGCCATGGAACATCAAAAAAAACTCTACACTGACACAAATCTGCTCATTGCGTTTGGCATAACACTCATTGTAGTGATGGGCGTTACCAATATTACACCTGCGCTGCCTGCAATAGCACAATACTTTAATATCCCCTACTCATCCGTTACACTGCTTGTAACTGTATTTACCATGCCTGGTATACTACTTACGCCAGTTTTAGGCATCCTTGCTGACCGCATTGGAAGAAAAATTATTATCATCCCGTCACTTATACTATTTGGCTTTAGCGGTATTATCATGTTTTTCATCCGAGACTTTACCTGGCTTGTCATATTACGGTTTATCCAGGGGATTGGTGTTTCTGCATTAGGAGCAATCAATGCAACCATAATCGGCGATATGTTTACAGGCAAAGACCGCACCATTGCTTTTGGATACAATGCCAGCGTACTAAATATTGGCACTGCCATTTATCCAGCCATTGGCGGCTTTTTGTGCATCGTGGGATGGAATTATCCCTTTCTGTTGTCTGCACTGGCACTTGTTGTAGCCTGGTGTGCACTATTTCATTTACACAATCCGGAGCCAGTTATCACCTCATCCTTACAAAGCTATTTACAAGCCATAGTAAACATTGTAAAAAGCCCTTACGTCATTGGGCTTATATCTACAACCGTACTGACATTCATTCTATTATATGGGCCAATTATCACCTATTTCCCATATATCATATCATACCAATTCAAAGGAAGCTCAGCAACAATTGGACTGTTCATGTCGCTCATGTCTGTAGTGACTGCCATTACATCATCGCAGCTACAAATTTTGACAAAACGATTCTCAGAAAAAAATCTCATTTTGTACGGCTTTATAGGGCTTTGCATATCGTTTGTCATTGCTGGTTTTGCCCATAATTACTTCTGGCTCACTATAGCAATCATCATCGGGGGCGCTTCCAATGCAATCAACAATCCCAGTTTACTATCGCTTTTAACCTCGGCTGCTCCTTCACAATACCGCGGTGCCATCATGTCACTCAACGGTATGGGACTGAGAATTGGACAAACTGTGGGCCCACTTATCATGTCGTCATTATGTGCGATAGTTACTGTGAATTGGGCTTTTTATATTATAAGCGGCCTGACACTGGTAATTGTTATTGCACTTTTTTCCACATTACTATCGAATAGATATTGTACATTACGATAATACTTAACTCTGAATACAGAATACGAAAAGAAATTACATATGAAAACAGAACTACAACAGCTAAAAAACACATTACAAAATGCACTACACCAATCTGCCGTTACTGATGACCCTGATATACTTGAAAGATACGCCATGGATGAAACCTCTGACCTTAAAGGGAATCCATGGCTGGTGGTATATGCAAAAAGCACACAAGATGTCAGCATAGTACTTTCACTGTGCAACGAATACAGAATACCGGTCATACCGCGCGGAGCGGGCACAGGCGTTACCGGCGGTGCTGTGCCGGTGGCAGGTGGCGTGGTATTGTCGCTAGAAAAAATGAACACCATACTTGAGATAGATACTGAAAACATGATAGCTGTCTGCCAGCCGGGAGTTATCACCGGGCAGCTTCAGAAAGAAGCACTACGGCATGGCCTTATGTATCCACCGGATCCAGCAAGCCTTGACTCATGCTCACTTGGCGGCAATGTTGCTGAAGGTGCGGGAGGGCCGCGCGCAGTAAAATACGGCACCACAAAGGACTACATTACCGGCCTTGAGTTTGTCCTTGCTGACGGCAGTATTATACAGCATGGTGGAAAATTTATAAAAAATGCCACCGGGTACAACCTCACCGGCGTACTTATTGGCTCAGAAGGCACGCTTGCGGTGATTACCAAAATTTACTGCAAGCTCATACCTGCGCCAGCATATACGCTTGATATGCTCATACCGTTTCAAAGCCTTCACGACGCTACACACTTTGTCTATACGCTGCTTTTACATCGCATACAGCCTGCGGTGCTGGAATTTATGGAGGAGGATGCTCTGACCCTTGCTGCCAGCTATATAGGGCAGGAAATGCCTCATCCGCAGGCACGGGCTCATCTGCTTATCCAGTTAGATGGCGATAGTTACCAGGAAATAGACGCATCCTTAAATAAAATCCTTTCCCTGAGCGCAGTTGACCCCGAGAGCATCCTGGTAGCACAATCACCCCAGCAGAAAGAGCGCCTGTGGAAAGCACGGCGCTGTATACGCGAGGCAATCCAGGCAAAAAGCCCTGTATTTTTAGCTGAAGATTGCTCTGTCCCCCGTTCAAACATAGTATCATTTTTAACAGGAGTAAAAGAGGCTCTGACCCCATACCGCCTGCAATCAATTATGTTTGGCCATGCCGGTGACGGTAATGTACATATTGATGTGCTAAAAAACGATATGCCGTATGATGAATTCAAGGCTTTGGTGCCATCGCTTAAAGAGATTATTTACAGGCAAGCCTACATTCAAGGGGGAACAATCACCGGCGAGCATGGAACCGGTTTTATACGCAAAGAGGCATTAAAACAATTTGCATCGTTACCGGAGCTATCGCTTTACAAACGCCTGAAGAAAGCCTTTGATCCTAATGGGATTTTAAACCCCCACAAGATTATTGATTTAGACTAATATTAAATGAAACGTTTTCCTGTCCCGTGCCAAAATAGTGCGTGTGCTCATTTTTTATACACTTACTTTGTACCACCTTTAAACCTGCATTTTTTGCTTTTTGTGCTGCTTCATTATGTGCAATTCCTTTCTGCATCCACACAACCTTTGCTCCAATTGCGATGGCTTCATCCACAACTGGCGGTACATCTGAAGGCTTGCGGAATATATCCACTATGTCAACCGGGAATGGTATTGATTTTAAATCGGGATAAGCTTTAAGTCCCAGTATTGTCTCTTTTGTAGGATTGACCGGCACCACAGTATACCCATGATCAAGCAAATACTGTGCTACCCTGTTACTATCCTTAGAAGGATCATCGGACAGCCCAACAACAGCTACTACTTTATACTGTTTCAGGATTTGTTTTATTTCACTATCTTCCGGATTAAATGCAGGAACTTCACATTGTTGATTCATAATGCACCTCCTCTTCAATATTATTTAATAATATCAAAAAATAATTATTTCTCAATCTATTTTAATTTATCACACACCTAAAATAAGAATTTTTACACATTCATCAGAACGAATGAAATAAATATATAATAGTTATTGTTATATTAATAAGTGTTCATATATAAATAATTATAGATAGTATATTTACAAAATATAGTAATAATAATCGACATAATATATGGAGGTACTCATCATGAAATCACAGCACACCTTCAAATTAATCCTTATATACATTGTAATCTTTAACACCACGTTGATTGCAAATGAATTATTCCAGGAAGGTGGTAGCGCAGTCAACTATCTAAAAAAAGAACTGGATGAAGAAACATTTTGCATGGCTTTTGGCTTAAGATACAGTATGCGTTTTAATCAAGATGATAATAGTTTAGAACACAACAACGTAATGCAGAAAAAATAAAATAGTCAACTCAATAACTATATATTAGTTTATATACTTTTCAACTTTTTCTAGAATTCGTTTTGCTACTATAATAGCTTCTTCAGCATCTTTTTGCGAATATGCAAGGTCAGGAGTAATATCAGGCAGACCATTGGGATAGCGTGTTGGTATGTAAAGTTTATCTAGCAGGCGTGCATCATCTATAAGTGAACAAAACGTTTCATACAAGGCTAAATCTATATT